>NZ_JBXWOK010000003.1:0-373083 GCF_059610845.1 Ruegeria sp. CDSC021 | reverse complement strand
AAACCATCATCTCAATGGATCACAGGCCAATGATGCACTAACAATCAAATTGAACCAGTCAGATGAGGCTGCTCAACGGGATCACTCAAATTCTTTGCTGAGTTGCACTACCGTTTTTTGGGTTTGCCCAAGTTAGCAACTGATCATTTTGGTGAATCGAACTGTGACAATTATAAGTTTCGGCTTTGCACCCCGTACTGCGCCTTCAGTTGCTGAACCGATCCGCAATACACGTCCAAATCAACCTCTGGGGCAATACCGGACACTCGCTCGTTCGTAGAGTGCTGCCAAAACTCCCATTGCGGAGCATCCGGTGCGGGTCTGGCTGCGTATTCTGCCAGCCAGACCGGGTAGTTCCCGAAACCCGAAGTCAGCTCAGTCTCCCAGGTGTTCAGATTGGCATATACCATCGGCACCGTTCCGAAAGCCCTCTGAACGCTGGTAAGCCATTCCAGCGCGAGGCTTCGATAGGCGGCCCCCTGTGCCGTCGGGACGCCTTCAAGATCGAGTGTAAATGGCAGGTGCAGAAGGCCGGATTTTCCAACCGGGCCTTTCGAAAGAACAGCCTGCACTGCATCGACAAAATTCGTGACCTGTGGCTTGGCCGGGTGGCTGACGTGAAGCAGGTGATAGGCGCCGCACAGGATACCCACCTCATTCGCGCCCAGTACATTTGGCTGAAAATAGGCATCCTTGATGCTGACGCTTTCGGTCGCCTTTATCAGCGCAAAAGAAACACCCGAGGCTGCGACTTGCGGCCAGTTGATATCCCGCTGATGATCACTGACATCTATTCCTTTTGCCTGCGCCTTATCTGGCGCCGCCTTGAGAATCTGTCCTGATGGTTTGCGAAACGACCTTACAATTTTGCCCAGCCTACATGCCATCAGATCGGCCTTTTCTATCTGTCATAACACCGCATCCAACCGACATTTGATAAGCCAATAGACCGAGATGTTGATTGCGCGGGTCTCGGTCTCGCTGGTCAGGGCCGACCCTTTAACGACGTTGCCCGAATTGGATTGGGGTGTGGGGGCGATAACCGGTTCCGGGCCTAACACTCCGTTTGATACCGTGCTGTCGCTTTGTTCCAGCACATGTTGGTGTTGCTGGAGCGCAGACAGTTGCAGCGACCCTACGCTGTCATATTTCTGGTTCTTTTTGTCGGTTCGGTACCTCTGGTCCTGATCCTTATCGACTTTCCCGCCGGGGTCGACGCCGCGCAGAAAATAGCCCTGGTAATCAGGCAGTCGAAACTCTCCGTCCTTGCCTTTACCAAACAGATATCCGATGGCGGCAAACAATTCCGGATAAGCGGAAATCAACAGAGGTGAGCCGTCGCAAACCTTCCAGCCATAATGTTGCAGATCAGTGGTCCCGCCCGCCAGCTTTTTGGATTGTCCCAGAAGCTCCCCGGAAAAAGCGATCACCGCGCCAACCGGCATTCCCAATACCCGGCCCGGAGACGGACCCCAGCCTTGTTGTGGTTCAAGCGGTCCGCCGGGGGCGTTTGGTCGGGGCGGGGTCGGAAAGCCTGGCGGTCTCATTCTGAATCCGTCTGACCTGGCAGATCACCATCCGCACTCAGCATGCACATATGCGTGGGCACCTGAACCGTCCAGGATTGCGCATTGCCTTCATCGTCTTGTGTATGTTCCGATTTAATCCGGGCCACAATTTCGGCGTCTTCGGGCAAGCAAGGGGCAAGATGGTCTGCATCCGGCCAGATCCGGCCGGTGCGCAGGAAATACAGGAAACTGCGCGCGTGCTTTCTGTCGACCGGCGCCAGAATGCGCACACGGTCAGCGCGCAGAAAATCCCGGAACCGCAGGTCGGGTACGGTCTCGCGCAGGGCAAGATCCGCGGGGTCGCCTGTCAGATCACTGACTTCGTCCTCGATATCCATGAATGTGGCGATGTCGGACCACCCGACCGTTTGTTGCAAATAGTGCCGGATACGCGGCTTGGCATAATCCGGGGCCACGGCATCCTTCTCGGACCCGCTGAGGGTCAAGATTTGCTCCTGGGCCGCGGACAGGATTTCCGTCGTCACCGCCTTGTTCAGGAACGCAGGGTTCTGAGCCTCAATCGCAGCCACCTGTTGTTCCAGTTTGCGACGGTATCCCTCTAGCTGCCGCGCATACGCTTCCTTGATCAGCCTATAGGTTTCGAATTGCCAATCGGAATAAGTCTGCGCCGTCCGTTGGCACATCACTTCAAGAGTTGCCGCAAAGAAACCGGTCAATTCGGATTGCAGATGCATTGGTGCAGGATCGGGAACCGGCATATCCGGCGGAGAGTTGGGCTCGGACGATTGTGTGGCTGCGGTTTGCTTGAGGCTGCACAGAATGGTGAACCCAAGCGGATGGCCTTCATCCGCCGGAGAGGTTCCGGTTCCGAACCCTTTATCCAGCTGGGCACTCAGCACCTGCGCGCCCGAGGCTTGGCTGACAGGCAGGCGCAGTGGCTGCGGTGACTTGTCCGCATGGCCGTTTGAACCGGGCGGGGCGGATTTGCCCCCTGCTTGCTGAGGTTGCAGGGCGACCGACCCCACGATGACATGGGTTTCTGCGGGGGTTCCGACACTCATCACCGTTGCTGTTGCTTTGATGGGCACAAAGCCTCTGGGGATCAGGACGGCGCCTTCGGCCACTGGCGTGTGGCTTTGCACCGTTTGGCTGACCACAAGCTGGGATGGCGGGGCCATTCGGGTCTCTTCCACGCCAAATTCCTGAAACGCATCGAGATAAAAGATCTTGCCATCGTCTGTCTTGCCAGTGTCATCGGTCAAATCCTGAAACCCGCTTATCCCAAACTCACCTGGAGACTTCGGTGGGCGCAGATCAAGCTGCCAGGACCGGCGAATATGCCGGACAAGATTCTCACCCGGGCTGGGGACCATGATCTCAAAAATCAAAACCTCGCCCAGACTTTTCGTGCGCAAGCGAAAGCTTCTGTTCACCCAACGATAGATGCCGCGGATATCCGTGCCGTTCCGCCGATTGTCAAAGCGCGTCACATCCGAGTATTCGGTTTCTTCAACTTCGGATAACTCGCGCGTATGGCGCATTTCGCGTGACAGGTTTCGCACCGTTTTCTCGACGATGTCGCGGGCAAATTTCAGGTCGTTTTTCGCAAAGCCTCCGGCTGGCTGCTCTTGCACCCACCAATTCCCGGTAACACTCATCTTATTGCCATCTGTCGGCATTCCGTACTGGGTGTCGTAGGAGTTGACATGCGTGGTCGAGACATGGTCGGCCAACGTCTTTCGCACCTGATTGATCAGGTCCGAAACCGAGGTATCCTCGTCCCGCCGGGCAATTTTGGTGGTCACATCGGAATGTGCCTCATGGCTTTCGCGGCGCTGCAATCTCCGGTTTCGCGTCTCGCGCATTTCACCGCGCAGGACATTTTCGATACGCTGCACGTCGCCCAATTCATACCCAAGCGGCTGATACCGGATCGAACGGGCAAGCCCGTATGAATAGGCGCGCACCCAGCCGGGCTTTGTCAATTTCAGAGGGATCTGATGATCTGTATCCTTTGCTGCAACCGGCGCAGGTTTTTTCGGCTCGAATATGGAGCCAGGCAAAACCAGCGTCGCATGCATCCAAGCTTTGATCTGTTGTCCGGTGACCGGATCGGTCATCAAGCTGGCCTGCCCTCCTTCGGTTGCAGCCAGCGCACGGGTCAGAACGTGATGGGTAGTCAACACCTGAATCAGAACTGCAAGTTCGTTTTTTTGCCAGCCAGCCAAAAGGTTCAGCGCAACGATGCTTTCCCAGATGCGGGCCAGTTCCTTTTGCGCATCCGGTGCATTTGCCAGAACCTTGAATGCGGCCCATCCGCCCAGACGGGCCTTGATCAGATCTGTGATCTGGGCCAGCGAAAAATCCGGCAGCTCTCGCAGAGCCGGCCACAATTCAGGATATGAACTGAATGGCGGGCCAAGCGATTCAATCGAGGAGATGAACCCTTTGGGTTTGCCCGGTTCGGCCGCAGGCTGAGCCTTGCCGGATTGCCCCGCATCCGATGCCGGATGGGGCGAACTATCCCCACCTGGTGTATTGTCGGTGTTCGAGCTTGGATCCACGTAAGTAACCGCCAAAGCCTCCTGCCCTGACCTGTCCCCGGATTTTGAAACAAGGCTTTGCAGGAACACGCTGTTCGCCAGGATCTTTTGCGGAACTTCCATGAAACCCGCATCCAGCGCGCCCGGCGCTATCGACGGCCAGTGTTTCATATAGATGAAGGGGAACAGCTCATCCCAGTGCAGGTTGGCCCCTTGGGTGATCGGGCTCAGCCCTTCGGAATCTGGATCATCGCTGAAGGGATCACTGCCATCTCCGGCGTGATTGTGGCTTGACTGATCTGGGTCATGCCCGTCATGTCCACCGGAACCGTTTTGCCCGGTGCCAGAGTTCCCACCATCATCGGCCCCGCCCCCTGCTCCGGAATCGGGCGATGGAATATGGCTTGGCTTGCCAAATTCAGACATGAAACCCTGAAAGCGCCAGACACGACCGGTCTCGGGTTCTTGCAGAGCCAAAGCCCCAAGGACCTGCTGAGACAACGGCGTACTCAATCCGCTTTGCCAGGTCAGGGTACCGGTCAACCGCTCACCGGTTTCGAACAGCACATTCAGCGGCGTTCTTTCCTTGTACCTCAGAACAGGGCCGCGCACGGCCTTGCCCGGTGTCTTGGTGAAAAAGAACTGGACGGTCACGAATTCCGGGGGATCGGCACCATGCGGATGGGTTTCGAAATTGGCCACCAACTGGTTACGCAGATCCTCGAACGGCGCATCCATCCAAATGAGTTTGGGGTCCTGGCTGGTCATGCCCGTTAAGCGTCTTCCACCGCCAACACGACCTCAAGCTCGCTGATCGCCTGCAGTGAACCCTTAGTCAGCTTGCTGGATTTCAGGCCACTGATTTCCAGACGCTCGATATCCAGTTGCCAGACATCAACACCGGTATGGATATTGTCAAAAGGCGCGTGCGGAAAGAATGCCTCGATCTCGGTGTATTCATACAGGTTGTCCTGAATCACGGCCAACATCGCGGCGCGAGCCTCGGCCAACACCTCAACCATATAGTCGCGAATGCGGTCCAGATCCGCGTCGGACACTTCTGCGAAATAAACCGCGGATCGCGTGCCATCTTCGTCGAAACGGGTCACGACTTCGGTCGCCGGGGCGAGCAATATCTCATGCTCGCCCTCGATTGACACGGGCCCCTTGTCTGCCGCTTCTGAGGGAAGAAACTCGATCAGCGCACCGCAACAATCAATCAGAATTTGCTGGCCGGCTTCGGCAATGAAATTATCATCCTCCCAAAGCTCAATCGCGATTTCAGGATCAACCTTTGCGTATGGCAAAGCATAGCGCCCACCACCCTGTAATTTCTGACCTTCAGGGAAAATCTGCCCGCCGTTTCCGCGTTGGAAATAGGTCAGGATGGGTCGGCGAAACATCAGAAACCGACCAGAGCGGGTATGTACGAGTGCATAAACCTGAAAGGCCATATGTCTTCTCCTCCGATATGTTAATTCGGGCTGTCGGTGACTTAGTCCAAACCCAATACGCGACGGACGCGGCTCAGCTCGCGGTCATGAACCGTCAGAGCATCCAGAAACAGAGAGACCGCAACCCGGTTATCCGCAGAATACTGCCCGCCCAGAACATGCTCCAGCGCAGCCGGGCAGTGGTCATAGGCATCCGCGATATTGTCGACGCTCAGCGCGCGCATCCCAGTACGCAGAACCTTGTCGCAATAGGCGGCAAAGCTGGCGTTCAGGTCGTTGATCACGATCCGCTCGGTTTTAGGTGAGGTCGACGGCTTGTACGGTTCGTAAAGTGGCACCCAGCTTTCGGCGCGCCCCAGATGGGTCGAGGTGGGCGGATAGCCATTGGCGGTCATGAACATCGTACAGCCAAAACACGAGGCCAGCTTGGTGGTACAGTCACCAACCGTAATTTCATAAGGCGTGCAATGCGGGCCCAGATGATAGGCCTTGTAGATCGCCTGGATCATACCGTGGGTATAGCCCTTAACGCCTTCGTCCCCGCTTTCATCGACGAAATTCATACCCTGATCAAAGCGCATAATATTGGTGATCTGGTCCGACCGGTTTGTCGCCCCGTGATCGGGTTCCCCTTCCTTCGGAGCATCCTGCGCCAGATCGCCGCCAATGATGCCCCAACCAACGCAGTCATGGTCATGGGTATCGCGACGAACGCGCGGGTTCCACAGGGCAGAATCCTCGGGCGGCAACCACCGAGGGTACCATCCCTCGAAAATATTGTCGTCATGATCGCCCGCATCCAGATCAGGGATATGGAACCGCGCGCTTGGCATCGGACCGACCGGATCGGTGTCGCCTTCGACATTTCCGTTATCGACAAACCCGGTATAGGCCCCCAGCCCGATATACTGATAAGCGGGGTCGCGATCCCTTTGCTTGATCTCATCATATAGCACCTGCCCCTTGTCACTGAGGTGGTGTTCGGGGTGGCGGATATCGCCCTCGGTCGGAGGCTCATGCCCGGCCAAACCATAAACCCCAACGATCACAGCGCCGGTTTTATGATCGACGGCCGTCCCTGCCCTAACAGAATGACCCTGCATGTCGATTTCCAAAGCGGCCAGCTGTCCGATTTTCTGGGCGGCTTGCTGAAGCTGATCCCATTCGCGGGACCATTTGTCGGACCTGGGCATCTCGTCAGAAGGTTCCATTGAAAACTGCACATCGACATTGGCTCGGATCTGTTCGATCGAATGACCTACGATGGCGGCGGCAACGATATAGTCCGCTTCAAGCTTGGGATCAGCACCGCCGTTGGTCAGGATTCCGGATGTACGTCTGTAAGCCATCAATTCACTCCTCCAAAGTTTCGCCCGCTTGGGGCGTCATGAATATTGAATGTCGTAACCAACAAAATTGATCGGATCGGAATTCGGACCCGGCGTGCCGCCATACATGGCGACGCGCATTGCCTGGACCTGGTGCAGATCAAAACTGGCCACACCCGGACCTATTTCCCGGCGGTCGATCCGAAAACCCTGCCGCGTTGTCATATCGGCCGCAAAGTTCAGCCGGTCCGGAGCCCGGAGCACGCATTCTCCCTGCAAAGGCAGGCGGGTTTCGGTCAGGGGAAAGCCGCAGCGCACGACCTGCACCTTGTGCAACCGATGCCCTTTTGGAACCGTGATGGTCAGGTCAATCCCGTCGCCTTTGCGCCGGGGTTCGATCGTTGCCTCGCCACAGACAACTTTGCGATCCACCAGAACATCGGGCGAGATATTGCCCTCGCAGGTGACGAACCTGACCGACAGGGTCAGATCAATCTGAAAGCTTCGGTACCAGCGATACGGGCATTGCAGAACAACCTGCCAGGTTAATGGCCTGATGTGCTGGTCGTGATCCAAACAGTCCCAGAACAGGCCAACCCTGCGCACATTGGGGTTTAATGATCGGTTCTCAAATACGAGTTGGGTTGTCATCGCGCCACCCTGACGAATCTGTGTTATGAACTCGACGGCGGCGGCGACAGCCTCATGATAAAACCAAGCTGTTGAAACCCCGGCTCCAGGCCGGATTTCAGACGCAACCTCAAGAACTTTCCATCCGGCTCGCCACTGATTTTGACGTGGCCGACCACTGTGAAATCTGTTTTTCCCTTATCGCCCTTGGAAGTTGACGCTTTGGTATCACTGCTGGACTTGGGTTTGGCCGGTTTGGGAACTTCAACCCAGCCATCACTGACCGCAAGAGCCTGAATTTTGGATGAAACCCCGTCCTTAGAATATGTGTAGTCAGTGAAGGTGACGGTTACGTCCTCAAATTTCCCGGCATCGTCCACCTTGTACTGGACCGAAATCTGAAGCCCGTTATAGGGGGGCTTGTTGCGCCCGGTCTTATGGAAATCGCCAGATTGCCAAACCTGTTTGATGGGCTTCAAACTGTCTTTCTTGTCCGCGTCATCCTTGGGTTTCGAATCCGGCTTTTTGGGATTCGCGGGCTTTACCGGCGTCGGGGTATCAGCGGCAGCCTTCTGATCGCTGTCTTCGTCGCCCTCAGACCGTTTGCGTTTTAGGGCGATTGTTGTGTCGGCAGTTTTGGTCATGACACACCTCCTCTTTCCATAGCTCCGTCAAGCGGTGTGCATCCTGCGGCTAGTAATCCGCCGCAGGGCGCGTTTACGCATTGATGTTTGCCAGCTGGAAATCAAAAGGGGTAGAGTTTTTGCCAGGCCCGCCGCCCGACATCACGATATCAGCGCTTTGGATGCCGAACAGATTGATCTCGGTGTTGATCTGACTGATGATCGCCGAGTCCATGACCTGGCCCTCTTCGATCTGCGACACCACGCCGATATAGATGGTCGGGTGGAACTGAAAGACGCCCTTCTGCCCCGGTGCAAGGTTGGTCTTGGCGGCCAGAAGTTTGCCTTCGCGATAGATATTCGCGTTGATCGATCCCATGGTCAGGTTGTTGCGCAGCTCGACCTCATTCGGCGACGTTGCCGGGGTCTTGGCCAGGCGCAAGATATCCCCGCTGGTGTCTTTGACCATTTCGTAGGCCTGACCGTCATAGGCCGTCATCTGCGGCGTATAGTTCCCATAGCTGTCCGAGGCCGAAACCTGAAACTTCAGCGGGTATTTGAAGGGGTGATAATCCAGACGCCCCAGGTTTTTGATGACTTTCCACGCGATAGCGAGTTCGCCGAAATCTTCGGCCACGTTTTGCTGGAAAATAACGATCGATGAATTATTGGCATCATCCGAGTGATTGACCAATCTGAGTTGAATATTTTCGGTAACCAATTTCAGATTCCTTCCATTAGCGGTTCTTGTCGAGAACGACGAAATCGTGAATCAATGCTAGCTGAGAACTCTGTAATTCGATCTTTGCAGGAATCATCATTTCCTTTGATCTTTGCACTGTTAGACCCCTGCCCGCGGTAACCGGTGCACACTTTGGCCAGCCTCGCGCGCGCAGGAGCATGCTCATCCAGGACGTGTTTTGGGTGATGCTTAGTTCATCGAATTGCGATAGCGCCGATACTCTGACGGCGAGACGTCGAATTCCCGTTTGAACGCGGTCGAAAAGTTATTCGCATCCTCGTAGCCAACTTTGAAGGCGATGTCCTGAATGCTGTGCTGCCCCTCAAGAACCAGGGCCGCTGCATAGTTCAACCTGTAGCGCCGAAACCAAGCCATGGGGCCAACGCCGAACTCTTCCTTGAACCGCTTGGACAAGGTGTTCCGGTTTGACCCGACCACTTGCGCCAAGGCGTCAATGCCGCCTGTAAATTCGGGCTCGGTAGAAAGGAAATTACAAGCAGCATTGACCAACGTATCTTTTGAAAAGTACTCGGCAGAGACATTCTGTTTCATCAATGCTCGCGCCGCACTGAATCTGTGCTGGATTTCGCTGGTGACAAATGGATAGGCAATATAGTCGCTGTATCCTTGCGAATATACTTCGGCACGCGCCGTCGACAAACCCAGGTTGATCAGTGCAAAACTGTGCTGGCGCTTATGCGACCCGGCAGGTTTTGGGGCATTGGCCGGCACAAAACGCTTCAGGCACTGACGTACAACGATTGCTTTTTCATGGTGAGAAATGCCTGTGCTTTCTGCATCGTTCGACACGCGGTATCCCATAGACCTTTCAACTATGCTGCGAAATTCGGACAAAAGGCGCGGTGTAAACTCCAAGCAGATCACTCGGTCACGATCATAAGGACTATGCATAAAATTCCCCATCCAAAAAACTTCTGAAAATTTTGTAGGGCGCCACGCAGAGTGCGACCTCTGCTGATCTGAAAAATCAACTTGAGTCGCTGAGCCGCCACCACAACTTTCGATTGAGTACAAAAGGTCTGGGAACTTCTGTTAACTTATTCACATATTGCATTATTAGACCAATCCAATACGGCATTAACCATAAATGAGTGGCAAATTGCAAAGGGTTCTCCTTGCCAGCCAGACCAAGCTATGCCTTCTTCTGCCAACGCAATGGGAGACATGGCAGATGAGCGAAGCGGTCAAGCTGACACTGGATGAGATACGAAACCTAAGCCTGACCATTCTGTCCGGATCCGGATACGGGCCGGACCATGCAGCGGCCATCGCGGATATGCTGGTCACCTGTCAAATTGATGATTGCCAGTCGCACGGCCTGTTCCGACTGTTCATGTGCAATGACACCATGAAGGCAGGCAAGATTGACGGAAATGTCGCGCCAGCCATTACCCAATCGGATAACGCCATCGTTCGGGTCGATGCTCGCGGAGGTATGTCCCTGCTGGCATTTCATGAGGCACTTCCAATTCTGATCGAGAAAACCCGAACCCATGGTATTGCAGCCATGGCCATCAATCGCTGTTTTCATTTCTCTGCGCTCTGGCCCGAAGTGGAGCGGCTATCTGCTGCCGGCCTTGCGGCGATGGCGATGGTACCAAGCCATTCCTGGGTTGCCCCAGCCGGCGGCACCCGCGGTTCGTTGGGCACCAACCCGCTGGCATTCAGCTGGCCGCGACAGGGCAAGGATCCCTTCACCTTTGACTTCGCAACAAGCGCCTTTGCCCGTGGCGAAATCGAACTCTATCGCCGCGCAGGCAAGCCCCTACCCGATGGCGTAGCAATCGATAAGGACGGCAACCCAACCAACGACCCGCAGGCTGCGATGGAGGGTGCGATGTTGACCTTCGGCAGCTACAAGGGTTCGGCCCTGTCCATCATGATCGAACTCTTGGCCGGTCCGCTGATCGACGACCTGACCAGCCTGGAAAGCATGGAGTTTGCCGGCAACTCAGGCGGCGCCCCCTATCATGGTGAAATCCTTCTGGCCTTCGATCCGGGGCATTTCAGTGGTGGCCGAATAGACCCGAACGATGCAAGGGCAGAACGCCTGTTCGCTGACATCACCGATCAGGGCGCGCGCCTGCCATCCCAACGCCGGTTTGCCGCCCGGGCCCGTAACACGGAACGCGGATATGTAAAGATTGCCAAAACCCTCTATGACGATCTGCAAGAGTTGGCCCAACGGATTTAGCCCCCTTCCCCTCAGCAAAGCAGCTGGCTAAGAAGTCTCTCCGAACGACTGTCAGGAGGCCCCATTGGACCGCATCGCCCGCACCATCGCCACCGAGATCAACGCCCAACCCGATCAGGTAGGGGCCGCAGTAAAATTGCTGGACGAAGGCGCGACTGTGCCCTTTGTTGCGCGCTACCGCAAAGAAGCGACAGGCGGTTTGGACGATACCCAACTGCGCACCCTGTCAGAACGCCTGACCTATCTGCGCGAATTGGACGCCCGGCGCACAACCATCCTGAATTCGATCAAGGATCAAGGCAAGCTGACAGATGATCTTGCAAAATCCATTGCGCTGGCTGGCACCAAAGCACAGTTGGAAGACATCTACCTTCCCTACAAACCCAAGCGGCGCACCAAGGCAATGATCGCACGCGAGAACGGGTTGGAACCTCTGGCTGACGCAATTCTTGCAGACCGGTCTGTCGATCCCGATACCCTTGCCCAATCCTACCTGTCCGAGGCTGTTCCGACCAGCAAGGATGCCCTGAACGGTGCCCGCGACATTGTCACCGAACGACTAACCGAAAACGCCACCCTGTTAGGCGAACTGCGCAGCTTCATGCAGCGCGAGGCGCTGCTGACCTCAAAGGTGATTGATGGCAAACAACAGGATGGCGCGAAATTCAGCGACTATTTCGACCATTCCGAGCTGTGGGCCAAAACGCCGTCTCATCGGGCTTTGGCGATGCTTCGCGCGTCAAAAGAGGGCATCGTGACATTGGACATCGCGCCGGACCCCGAGACCGGCGCTGCTCGGGCGGAAGCGATCGTCGCATCACATCTACTAACCCGCACGGATTCAACTGCCGATACTTGGTTACGCAAGGTGGCCGGTTGGACCTGGAGGGTAAAGCTCTCGCTGACGATGATGGTTGACCTGATGGCCGACCTCCGCAGCCGTGCCCAGGACGAGGCGATTTCTGTTTTCTCTCGCAATCTCAAAGATTTACTTTTCTCTGCGCCAGCTGGCGCCCGCCCAACCTTGGGGCTGGACCCTGGAATACGAACAGGTGTCAAAGCAGCGGTTGTCGATGCAACTGGCAAAGTGGTTGCAACTGAAACTATTTATCCATTCCAACCCAAGAATGACCTTCGAGGCGCGCAGGCCACAATCCTGCGCCTGATCGCCCAGCACGGCATTGAGCTTGTTGCAATCGGCAACGGAACAGCCAGCCGCGAAACCGAAAAGCTGGTTGGTGATACGCTCAAGGATTTGCCCAAGACTGTCAAAACCCCCACCAAAGTTGTCGTCTCGGAAGCCGGAGCGTCAGTCTATTCCGCATCCGAACTGGCCGCCCGAGAGTTCCCGGATCTGGACGTTTCCCTTCGCGGAGCGGTTTCAATCGCCCGTCGCTTGCAAGACCCTCTGGCCGAGCTGGTGAAGATCGAACCAAAATCCATTGGGGTCGGGCAATATCAGCACGATGTCGATCAATTTAAGCTTTCGCAATCACTGGCATCTGTCATCGAAGACGTTGTGAACGCCGTTGGGGTTGATCTGAATACTGCTTCTGCCCCATTGCTGTCGCATGTGTCCGGGTTAGGCCCGGGGCTGGCAGAATCCATCGTGTTGCACCGCGACATGAATGGTGCCTTTCAATCTCGTGCAGAGCTACTGAAGGTTGCGCGCCTTGGCCCCCGCGCATTCGAACAATGCGCAGGCTTTCTGCGGATACGCGATGGGGCCGAGCCCCTTGATGCGTCCTCGGTCCACCCCGAAGCTTATTCCGTGGCCCGGCGCGTTGTTGCCGCATGTGGGCGGGACATTCGGCAAATCATGGGGAATGAAGGGGCCCTGAACGGCCTGCGCGCCGAACAGTTTGTTAACGACAGTTTTGGCCTGCCCACGGTTCAGGACATATTCTCCGAGCTTGAAAAACCCGGTCGTGATCCCCGGCCAGATTTCAAAACAGCCTCGTTCGCTGATGGCGTGGAAGAGATCAGTGATTTGAAACCTGGAATGACCCTGGAGGGCACAGTAACCAATGTCGCGGCATTCGGCGCTTTTGTTGATATCGGTGTTCATCAGGACGGGTTGGTGCATATCAGCCAACTGGCAGATCGGTTTGTCAAAAATCCCCATGATGTCGTCAAAACCGGCCAGGTAGTTAAGGTACGGGTCGTCGAGGTGGATGCGCCGCGAAAACGCATCGGTCTGACGATGCGCAAGGATGGTGGCATTGAAACCCGGCAAAAGCGCGTTCAAAGCAGCGACCAATCGCGGCAAAGCCATACAAAACAAAAAGAAACACAACGCGCAAAAAACGGCAATAATGCGCAGCAGGGGGCACTTGCAGATGCGCTGAAATCTGCGTTCAAGAAACAATAATCTGCTAAAGGGTATGCACCCCCCTGCCCTTACCGCGATCAGTCGAAAGCGTCTGGCTCTAGCTCTTGCCAGAATTCGAAGATTGCGGTTGCGTTCAGCCCCGAGCGCCACGCATGCGCTCGGAAATGCTCGCGGTCCAGGTCGTTGTCTAGACCGGCAAGAAACAGTCTTTTATCTGCGTCCCTCTGTGTCGGGTTTCGCCGCGAAACCAGCTCTTCTACGATCGAGAGTTTCCGCGCCCGCTCCTCCCGCTCGGCTACCCGTTCGGCATAGGCTTTGTCTTCAACCGCCACTTGGGCCTGCCTCGCCTGCGCTTCTTCCAGTGCTTCGGGGCTGGGCTTCGCTGGCTGTTCCGGTTCAGGTGGCTGATAGTCATCGCGCAATGCAGCCGACAGATAGCCCAATGTGGATTTCACTCCGCCCTTTTGCCTTACGTAATCAAGTTTCTGCGCGACGTAGTCTTCACCATGTTCGGAAATCCACTGTCGGGCCAAACGATCCGAGACCCCTTGATCACGTAGCTTCGTGTACACCTGCATATTCCGAGCACCGTCACTGTCATCAATTTCGAACATCGCCTTTTGCGGGTTTCCCTTAATCCGAAAGCGAATATCGGTGACCGTCCGGCCTTTCTTTTGGAACTCGGGTTCGATCAGAATGTCCGAGCTTTTGTTCACCTCGGCAACCGCCGGTTTGATGATCTTGGCGTTGAGATGTTTGAAGCTGGTATAATAGTCGCTGCCATCTACCCCCATGAGCTTTCGAAAAACGTCCAAGGCCAACCAACCTGTCGACCCGATGCGCACAAAGCGATAGCAGTTTTCATACAGTGCCAATCCGTGCCCAGAACTAAAGTTGCGCTGAATCTGAACGTTGATCAGCGCATAGATTTTGGGATCATACAGCTTCTGCGCCAGCGCCGGTGAGTAGGCATATTCACAAACACCATTCTTGAGCTTGGCAAAACTCAGCAGAGAGGAAACACCCCATTCCTGACGCCCCTGCTCATCCAACATGTCCCATTCAGCGACAGTCTCGGCCAGGGCGCGCAGGCTTGCACGCAAGGTATCAAAATCGTTCGAGTTATAGCCAACCATCATCGCCAGAGTTCGTGCATCGATGGTATGGGTCTGTGCAGATGTCAGCGCATCATAGGCATTGAGAAGCAGGACATTCGACAGCTTTCGCTGAAGCAATGTCAACTTACCGCTGATGTGAATCGCGGCGACGTTCTTTTTCACCGTTTCCCTTCGCAAGGCTCCGGATAGGTGATCCATGTCTATTTGTGTTTCCGGCATGATTCTGCCTGACTGCTCTTTTTTGTATTTCTGCCATGAAAGGTACCTATCAATCAACTTCTATTAGGTGCCCAAATACAGGATCAGGCTCATCCCGAAAACGGGTACCCTAAACAGATATACCTAAACTTATCCCCAGACCTATCATCGCGAGCCCGTCATAAGAACGACTCAGACAGGATCGAACGTACTGGAAACGGCTTTGTAAGTGTCTAATAGCGTCGAAGATCCACGTCCCTGCGAATCGGTGCCCTTGTTCCTGTCGAATGGTTCCTTTGGTCCCGTATCTGGGCACCTTTGATCCCGGAATCGGATACCCCAGGAACTGTAAATGGGTCCCTAATGTGGTCTAACTTGTTGTTATAATTATCATATTCTTAATCTAAATCTCTTAAAGACTCTATAAATAATAAACTCTTTGTTGGCGTGTTCTATCATTTTTCTAGAGTTTCGTGGCGAAACCCAGCCTTGCGCGCAAAAACTGTGGAAAACTTCCGATAGCAGGATAGCTTTAGAAGATAATGTTCGCTACATTCCTAAATATACGCCGCTAAGGCGAACATCCTCTGAGGCAACGACAGTGAACAAATCAAACCAACCTCCGCTACCGCCATATCTGAATCTTGATCCCGCAACAGCGGCCGGGAAGTTACCTGATCCTATAGGCACCTCTCGATTCGCAAAAGCAGCGGCATTCTGCGCCAAAGGCCGTGAGGATCTTGCCCGCCGAGGTTATGCCCCTGATGGGGAAAAGCGGCTACGTAGGTTTTCAATCTGGGAAATAACTAAGTACCTAATTCCGGTTGCACCTGCGCATCTCCGCCGTGTCCTCAAAGCAAATCCTGATCTTCCTCAAGGCGAAGGAGAAGCTGGTTCAAAATGGTTCACTTTGGAAGAGGTCCTGAGCTTGCGCCAGCATTTTGCGGCTGAAGGCGTCAGCACGAAGGAGTATCTTCCCTACCGGCCTGAAGGGCTTCCGGCAAAGGTTGTTTCCGTTGCAAATTTCAAAGGCGGTGTTGGAAAAACCTCGACCGCCGCCCATCTGGCCATGTCCGCCGCCTTGGACGGGTACAAAGTTCTGGTAATCGACCTCGACAGCCAAGGATCCATGACGTCGATCCTTGGCGGGTCCGTCGCAGATGAATGGCAAACTGTGTTCCCCTTGATCGCAAAGGACTATGCTAGGGCGGTACACGAGGAAAACCGCGTGCGCAATGCGGCAGGTCAACCTGAAATTCCATTGGATGAGACCTTGCAAGAAGCGCTTAAAACGACCCCTGGCGATGTAATTCAGAACACCCATTGGCCAAATATTGATCTGATAGGCGCGCAGTTGAACCTTTACTGGGCCGAGTTCCAGATCCCAGTGTGGAGGATGGGGCTGAGAAGTTGGCCTTTGTGGGACGGCCTGACCAATTTCCTCGAGGATGAAGGTATCCTCAACGATTATGACATCGTCTTTCTCGATACGCCTCCTGCACTTGGGTACCTTACGATCAATGCACTGGCTGCTGCAGATATCCTTCTGGTTCCGCTTGGAGCTTCGTTTCTGGAGTTTGATTCAACGGGTCGGTTCTTTGACATGCTCTATACGACCTTCGCCAGTATCGAGGATGGTGAAAACACGGCACAACGCGCAGCTGGCTTGCCTGAGCTCAAGTTCGAATGGGATGTTGTACGCGCAATCATCACCCGGTTTGATGCCAGTCAGCAAACAGACATGGCGAACGTAATTCAGGCCTATTTCGGGGATTTCATGAATGCCTACCGGCAGGACTATACTGCTTTGGTCGGGCAGGCTGGTGAGCAGGTGAATGGGATCTACGAAGCCGACTACCGTGATTTTAACCGCGACACATATGTTCGGGGTCGGGAAACATTTGACCGGACTTACGCAGAATTCAAAGAGGTTCTGATCGGTTGCTGGTGGCGCGACGCTCAGATGGGAGGAGAAGCAGATGGCTAAACGCAGAAGACTGACCGCACCGGATACAACAGAGCTCGAACAGCTTGAAGCGGGTTTCGCCGCGAAACCGTCGATCAGCCCGTTTGAAGTAAGCTCGTCAGCACCTCCAATAGCTCAGGTTGCGGCGGAGGCCGCCACTTTGGGTGGCATGGCGTCCGTGACAGACAGGGTCGCTTTGGCCCAGGACCAAGGTGATGCAGCTCGATGGCGCGATGCACAGACCGCCGGTTTGATTGCGGAAAAAATACCGCTGGATCAGATTGATCCTGATTTTATCCGCCGTGACCGGATGGTTGAAGACGAAGAAGCCATGGCGGAACTGTTGGAATCGTTGCGCGTTCACGGCTTGAGAACGCCAATCGAGGTGAGCCGGGTCGGTGACAGTTTTGGCCTGATCTCGGGCTATCGGCGCCTGGAGGCCTTCAAGCGGCTGTCCCAAAGTGATGCTCGGTTCACCGAGATTCCTGCATTTGTCCGTGAGGCTGGAACAGGGCAGGGCGCTTACGTCTCGATGGTGGAAGAGAATGAGTTGCGCTCAAACCTCAGCCCTTATGAACGCGGGCGCGTCGCGGTTCTGGCGGCAGGGCAGGGGGTTTTTGCTTCAACCGAGGCCGCTGTCGATGTGCTTTTTGCCGCAGCGTCCAAAGCCAAACGGTCCAAGGTCCGTAGCTTTGCTATGGTGCATGAAGCGTTGGGGGATTTGCTGCAGCATCCCGTGTCGTTGTCAGAAAAGGCCGGACTCAAGCTTGCTTCGGCATTGCGGGACGGGGCACAAACCAGATTGCGTCAGGCATTGGCTGGCGCCGGCCCGTTGGATTCCAAATCCGAATGGGGTCTGCTTGAAGCTGCGATCAAGAGCGTGCCGGACGCGGAAAAAGCTAAATCGCGAGGCGGGCGCCCGCAGCAGGTGCAACGATTGACACCGATTGTCCTTCCCACAGGCGGCACAATTCAGGCCGAGGTGACATCTGGGGAACTCCGCCTCAGGATACGCGGGCGGGAAATTTCAGTTGATGAGGCTCAAAAACTGATCGACCAGATTGGCAACCATCTGGGCTAGCCCTTTGACGAGACCGGGATAGATCGATCTCGTCGCCAAACAAATCAAAGAGCTGACTGGATTGGTTCGCAGAGGCGAGTTCTACTACTGTCAAGGTAATGATCAAAATGTGGAATAAATGATCATTGTGAATTCAAGATCCTTTGGAGGTGCTCGCTAGGGATGTGTCGCAAACTTTTGCAACGACCATAGGCAGTCAACTACCGGAGGTTCTGTCGCAAACTTTTTAGATGGCAAAGCATCAGTGGATTTGGCGAGCAGTTTATCCCGCCAGTTGGATGAACTGCTGAAACGGACGGAGTCCGGGCGTGAATTGACCTTTGCGGATCATGTTGACCAGTTCTATGCCTGGCAGGACAGATGCGGTTGAAGCGAAGGATTTGAATCCCAGCATGGGTCTGATCCTTCGTTTGATAAATCGGTGATCCTGTTCAATGATGTTGTTGAGGTATTTCCGCCTGACCATATCGATTGGGATCGGACAACCAAAGCTCTTGAGCATCTTGTTGATCGCTTTGCTGCCAGCTGTATTGGCACCACTTTTGTCGATGACGATCTTGCGTGGCAATCCGTTCACCTCAAGCGCGGGGGCGAAGAACTTCGTCGCAGCGGCTTTATTCCGGCGCTCAGACAACATGAAATCCAGTGTCTTGCCGTGTTTGTCGATCGCTCGGTAAAGATAAACCCATTCGCCTTTCACTTTCACATAGGTTTCATCCATGCGCCACGAACGGTCTGCGGGACGCTTTCTGTACCGCGCTGCTTCAGCAATGAGGCCTGCGTATCGAATAACCCAGCGGTTCGGCGTTGCGTGATCCAGATCAACGCCACGTTCCGCCATGATTTCTCCCAAATTCCGGTATGAAACAACGTAGCGCAAGTAGAAGAAGACCGCGTGCAAGATGACGTCTTTCGGAAAATGTGCGCCCTTAAATGAGATCGTCACGGCCTGCTCCTGTCAAGTTCTAGCGCGCTACCAGAAATGCACTCGACCTGACAGGTAAGGACAAAGTTTGCGACGGAACCATTGCCGCCTGTAAGAACGCAGGCGCCGCTTGAGTGCTGGTGCGCGCGTGAACTTACTCCGAGGGCATTGGACGGCATCGGGGAATCCACATCCAGTGTGACTGGCCCATATGCTGCGCCTCTCATGTGGGGGCATCCGAACGAACAAGTGTAGAGCCAGGCTTTCAATAGACCAGACAACGCAAATTTGCTTCGCGAACCTGAAACAGAGCCTCCCGTGTTGCGGGGGAGATGGGTGCGCGAAAAAAACCAAAGATAGGAAAGAACCATGAAACACGCAGAAATCGATGCCATCCTGGAAGTTCACAGACTGGCGTTTGGAGAAACAGAGGGCGAAGTAACCGCTCAACTCGCCAAGGACTTCCTCAGCCACCCGGACACGATCTCGATCAGTGTCAAACGGGACGGGCAGATTGCAGGCAACTTGCTGTTTACGCCGTTCGTCTTCCAGGACCATCCGGACACAAAATGCTACCTGCTCGCACCTTGCGGCGTGTCGCCGGTGTATCAAGGCCATGGAGTCGGCAAGGAGCTGATGGAAACCAGTATCGAACACCTGAAGTCCATTGGAACGGATGCTGTGTTCGTGCTGGGCGTCCCCGACTTCTACCCCCGGTATGGTTTTGCCCCAACTGACAAACAGACGCCTTATCCTGATCTGTTGACGGCGCATGAAGCAAGGATGGCCCTTGAGCTGACAGCCGGAACGGTCGAGTGCTTGAACGGCACGACGATGGCGATCCCTCAGTTCATGCAAGCGCATTGGTGGGACACCTCAGGGCGCGAGTGACGCAAATACCGAGAACCAGACATTGGGCATTGATTGTTTAATGTCTGGTTTGTCCGTATAGCCACTGTCCAAAGCTCCACAACACTGCATCTTGGATTAAGGGTCTGCTTCAAGTGCATTGCCGCCGTTTGTAGGGCTTGTTGATGCAAGCGCGGAGAAGGTCTGCCGTGTGGCCTTACTGCCAAGCAGCCTGTGGCACGGCGATTAGAGGCCATCGGTTTGGATGCACGTTGTCAACAAGATTGGGCGGCAACTTTATTGGGATTCGCGCGGCAATTCACTGGGAATACGCAGAGCAGGCAGAAAAAGGCCTGAAAAGGGCGTTGGATCGTGAAGAACACCACAAACGGAAGCAAAATCGCGAGTATCAATCTCATCTTAAATGACCTTCTGATAGTTGGACCGCTATGTTCGCACGAACATGGGCGTTGTTGCATATCTCTCGCAGCGAGGGATTCACAACGCGAATCCATAAGGTTAAACGGTGTGGATGAGTAAGCCATCTTCCGCCCGTTAACGCGTCACGAATTGGTCCGACTACAATGCTGCGCTTAAGGAGCGCGGCTCACTTCTTGTCTGGCTGGACAAGGACATGACCTGGCTCGCGGCGCACGAAGGTCGGCCTTGTCACAGCCGGTCTTTTCGAATGCGGCGATCCAATTCTGCCTGTCGATCAAGGTGCTATTCAAGCTGCCGCTGAGACAGACAGCGGGGGTGACCGCCGGCGTTGATCAGCTTCGTTTCGTAGCCGGCTTCTCTGACTACATCGTTGATAAAATACGCAATCTTAGCCGTTTGGCCTTCTAGGGTACCGTAGGCAATCAGCACAGTCATTCCGATCCTCCTGCAAATCGGTTCGAAAAACGCACCAACTATGTCGAAACAGCTCGTTTCGGCCCTTGATCCCAATCAAAAGTGCCTGTCTTGCCAAGTTATTTGGGCGCGGGTGAGGCACCCATTGGCTGGCTTATGCGGTTTTGGAAAGCGCGAAAGCTAAAGTTAACCAGAATGCACTGCGTATGGTCATTGCGCCGACCGTTCGCCATTCAAACGGCGTTCCACTAAGTGCCACTAGTATCAGAACAACGAACACCAATAGTGTAGATAGGCCAAGCAACCAGGCAATTCGTTGTGCCCAGATTGTGGATTTATGGAGCGCGAAAGCGCCTAGCAAATAGATAAATCCAGCCAGAAAATTGAACCAAAGCACGAATAGAACTGCATCTCCGACTGCAGCTCTGGCAGCAGCCCCCCCAAACAGGGCTGTTCCTCCTGAGAAAATGGTAAGGAGACCAAAGAGTAATGCGGCTATCGTAACTGGGCGAACCCAAGGCGGAGAGGAAGGCATCTTTGTATTCCCAGAAATAAGATTGAAACTCATGTCGTGGGCAATCTGCCGTCCTTGCCAAACGAACTGAAACGCACGTCCCTAATAGCAAATCTTCTCGCCATTTCCCTTGATCTTTATCATTGGGCTTAACTTGATACCCTTTGAAAAAATGCAGCGTCTGCGCGAGGTTTTTCGCAATAATTATGCGCTCTTGCCCCTTTGGGATGACCCGTTTGCAACTCCTAACATTTTTCAAAATTGGTTCAGTTACCGTGTATCTTCTGGAAATAGACGGACGACTACGCTCGAACCTGCAGTGAAAAGTGTTGATTTGAGTCAAAGTTAACTACTGCAAGCTCGCCCATACTAACTCCTCACTAAGGAGGGAGTGCAACATGTTCAAAAAGATCGTAGTTGGCTTGGATGGATCTGAGGCGTCAGAAGCAGCTCTGCGCGTTGCCTGTGATATTTCAAGCAAATATGGCTCCCAAATTCACCTTGTTCATACACCTCAGCCCCAAACCGTGGCGTTCGCAATGGGCGCATTGGCTGGCTATCACGCCGTCACGACAATGCCTTCAGACGAAGAGGTGCAGCAGGCAGCAAACAAGATTATTTCCTCTGGTAGAGAGATCGCCGAAGAGTACAATCAGACGGTTTCGCAAACGTATACCCAACGCGGTGATCCCGTCGACCAGATCATCGCATGTGCCGAGCAATGCAAAGCTGACCTGATTGTGACGGGCCGCCGTGGATTGGGAAGCATTGGGAGCCTAATTCAAGGGAGCACCTCTCTAGGCATCAGTCAGAATGCCACTTGTGCTGTTCTAACCGTTGCCTGATTTTCAAACTTGGCCCCAATCGGCGCTAAACGATGAGGATCGAAAAGTTCTGCGTTGAGATCTCGCGAAAGCGGAAGCTGAAGTAGATCTCATGGGTACCTATGGCCATGACCGCGCGCCAAACTGTGTTAGGAGGAACTATCCGAACTCAGAGGGAACAGATAGGCTTCCGGTTTTATTTGCGCGTTAGTTCAAGGTCAGAAGACAGGATTAAACTTCCTGCTACGTAAACTCGTGCCAACTCTGGAGCGCCACATGAACCCCCCGGCCCTGTTCGATGCTCATAAACCCGCTGAAATTGCAACGTTAGTTGAGACTGCCGGGGTCGCAAAGGCAAAGCTGCCACTAGCACCCATGTTCGTTCTTGCGATGCTGGCTGGAGCATTCATAGGGTTTGGCGCAGCGGCCTATACGATGGCGGTCACGGGGGCAGACAGCGCTTCGGGGCCGATCCGCGTTCTGGGAGGAGCAGTGTTTTCCCTGGGCCTTATCCTGGTGATCGCAGGTGGTGCAGAATTGTTCACCGGAAATGTTTTGATGGTGATCGCAGCGGTCGATCGCAAGATACCGCTGCGGCTGCTGTTCCGAAGTTGGGGCATCGTCTACGTTGGTAACTTCGTGGGTGCCGTTGGGCTTGCATTGGCCTTCGCCCTGACCGGCTTGCTCGAGGGGCCGATGGGTAGCACTGCCATAATGGTAGCCGATGCCAAAGCGGGGTTGGAACCGATGGAGGCTTTCGCCCGCGGCGCATTGTGCAACGGGCTGGTCTGCCTTGCCGTATGGCTGTCCTTCGCCGCCCGGAGCGTCGCCGGAAAAATTCTAGCGGTCCTGTGGCCCGTCTCTGCATTTGTGTTGCTGGGGCTCGAGCATTCGATTGCCAACATGTATTTCTTCCCGCAGGGCTGGGCAGCGGGAGCAACTGTGCCGGTTTTCGCAGCGGCGGCCAATCTGCTATGGGTCACTCTGGGTAACATTGTCGGCGGGGCGGGAGGAGTTGCCTTGGCCTATTGGTTTGCTTATCTTGGCGGAACAAATCGGTAAGATCCGCTTCTTCGATTTCAGCACCCGCCGGAGAGAAATGATCGGAAACAGTTGGTTCTGAAGGCGTTGTCTAATAGCGCACTGGCTGAAGACGGCGCCGGGAATTGGGCCGCTCATTTCCACTGTGCAAGTCGTCCTCACGATCCTGATCTAAATCCTTCGCGAACATCTAGTTTTATTGATCCCTGTCAAGATTGGCAAAGGTACGATGTGATACAGTTGAGGCTGAAATTGGGGGGCTATCATGGAAGAATTAGTCGAGATTGGACGAACATTCGTTCAGGCAATGCGTGATCGCAGAGGTCTTGCAAACGTTGGTGAAATGTATGCCGAAAACGCTCAATCTATTGAGGCGGTTGTGCCTCCGGTTCGACAGTTTCGCATCACCAAGGGCCGGGATGCTATAAAGGGAAAAAGAGAGGACTGGCTGGCAGCTCATGAAATCGTCGAATTCGACGTGGATGGCCCCTATGTTCATCCCCCAAACCGCTTCGGTGTTCGATATAAGGTTAACGTAACGCAGAAGGCTACAGGGCAACACATGACCTTGTGCGAGATCGCAGTTTATTCGGTAGCAGATGGGAAAATTGTACTTGAAGAGTTCTTCATGTTGCCGAAGTAGGAACGACAGCCAGCAACGCTGACGCAGTGTTTGTTTTATCTGAACGTTGGAAGCGTGACTCGTAAGAGCTTTGACACGACAGATGGACAACTGGGCATTTATTTCGACTTCGGGATGCTTGCCCTTGCGCATCATTGCGACCAATTTGGCGCAGCCGTCATAGAGAGTCACACCCCGAAAGCCTCATTGGGCCGTGGATGTGGGCCAACAACCAGACCTGTGCCGCAATTTCGTACCCGATAAGCACTTGGACAATCATCAGATAGAACCTGTTTGATCCAACTCAAGGCATCACGTCGAGAGCGAGCTAAATTAGAATAGGAAATTAACAAATGTGCGCGGGGCCATGAGAAAGAACGTACGCGCAATTCTGACCGCCATAGCGCTCCTACTTGCAGGTGCAGCTGTTTATTTTTTCGTCGCAGAAGACAGTGATGAATTGCCGGCTGGGTTTGTACAGGGCAATGGGCGGATCGAGGCTGAACAAGTAGAAATCGCTCCAACCTTTGCCGGGCGCGTTGCTCGGGTCATGGCAGCAGAGGGCAGCCTGGTTGCTTCGGGTGAACTGCTGGTTGAAATGGATACAGATGAATTATCTGCAGCCCTTGACCGTGCCAGTGCCGAGGTTGCGCTGGCGCGCCAAACCAAGGACGAAGCCGAAGCCGTGGTCATCCAGCGAGAAAGCCAGCAGCGTCGCGCTTCGCAGGAGCTTGACCGGGCCAAGGCGTTGCTGGCCGGTCAGAATATCTCGATGACTGTCTTTGAGGATCGTGAAACCGCGTTTCAGGTTGCGGATGCCGTGCTGGGCGCGGCCAAGGCCCGGGTTGCAACGGCGGATAGCCAGATTGCCGCCGCAGAGGCCGAGGTGCGCCGGATTGCGGCACAAATAGAGGATGGTTCTCTCATCGCTCCCATGCCGGGGCGTATTCTGTATCGACTGGCCGAGCCCGGCGAGGTAGTTGGAGCGGGCGAACCGATCTTGACGTTACTCAGTTTGGAAAACGTCTATATGGAGGTCTTCCTGCCTGCACGCGAAGCGGGGCTATTGCCCATCGGTGCCGAGGCGCGCATCGTGCTTGATGCGTTGCCGGAATTTGCCATCCCAGCAACCGTAACCTTCGTCTCTCCCGAAGCTCAATTTACTCCCAAGCAGGTAGAAACTTTGAGCGAACGGGAGCAGCTGGTGTTTCGCGTTCGGGTTCGCATTCCCAGGGATTTGGTTACGGCGCGGATTGAGCATGTGAAGACCGGCCTTCGCGGCATTGCAGTGATCCGACTTACTTCCGATGGCGCGTGGCCAGACGTTCTGGATAGACGAATTCCACCCGAGCTGTTCGAATGAGCGCAGAGGGGGGCTCATCTGGTTTCTGCATCAACGGTGTCACACACACGTACCGACAGCATGTTGCGTTGGATAACCTTTCGCTGGTTCTGCCAACTGGCCAGCTTATCGGATTGATCGGGCCAGACGGGGTTGGCAAGTCAACGCTGCTGGGATTGATTACCGGCGCAAAGCAACTTCAGTCCGGGGAAATTGATGTTCTCGGGGGATCGATAGGTGACCGCGCGCACCGTCACCGCGTGTGCCCGGCGATCGCATTTATGCCGCAGGGGTTGGGCCGCAACTTATACGCGGAACTGTCTGTGCGTGAGAATCTCGAGTTCTTTTCACGTCTTTTCGGACAGGGGCAACAGGAACGTGAAATCAGGATCGCGGCCTTGCTGTCAGCGACCGGACTTGCGCCCTTTTCGGACCGGCTTATGGGCAAACTTTCGGGCGGAATGAAGCAGAAACTTGGACTGTGTTGTGCGCTGATCCACGACCCTAAGTTTCTGGTACTGGACGAACCGACGACCGGAATTGATCCCCTGTCGCGGCGCCAATTCTGGGCGCTGATAGACGCGGTCCGAGAAGAAACGCCCGGTCTCTCCATTCTGGTTTCAACGGCCTATATGGAGGAAGCCGAACAATTCGATTTTATCGTAGCGATGGATGCCGGTCGGGTGATATTTCACGGCCCCCCTGCCAAGCTGAAGGGTAAAGCCCGGGATCTTGAAACATCTTACAGGCAACTACAGGCACGAGGGGAACCCCGGTTTGTGTCGAACAAGGTACCTATGCATCATCAAGGTGCAGACCCGGTGATCACGGCGCGTGGGTTGACCCGGCGCTTTGGCGATTTTACTGCCGTCGACAACGTCGAATTCTCGATCCACCGAGGCGAAATCTTTGGCTTCCTCGGATCAAACGGTTGCGGCAAGTCAACCACCATGAAAATGCTGACAGGTCTTCTGCCAGCAAGTGAGGGAGAGGCGCTGCTGTTCGGCAGACCGGTGGATGCGCGCGATCTAAGGATGCGCCGCGAGATCGGGTATATGAGCCAGGCATTCTCGCTTTATGGCGAGCTGACCGTTCAACAAAACCTCCAGTTGCACGCCCGTATCTTTGCGATCACGGATCGTGTGGAACGCATTGATGAATTGGCCGAACGTTTCGGCCTGAAGGCACATATGGGCACGCTGGCGTCGGCGCTTCCGCTGGGTATCAAGCAGCGTCTTTCCCTTGCCGTCGCCGTGATCCACCGGCCTCGGGTGTTGATCCTGGATGAGCCAACCTCGGGCGTGGACCCCGAGGCGCGCGACTCGTTTTGGGCGCTGTTAATCGAGCTGTCGCGAGACGATGATGTAACGATTTTCGTCTCGACACATTTCATGACCGAAGCGGAGCGCTGTGATCGCGTTTCTTTCATGCATGCAGGCCGGGTATTAGCTGAAGGTACACCAGATGAGTTGATCGCAACGGCGCAGTCGGACAGTCTGGAAGGTGCGTTCATCGCTGTCCTGGAGAGCGTTGAGCCGCCCGCGCCGGTAGCAGCACCCAATGTTTCGGTTGATGCTGTCAACCCGGGCGCTGCCGGAAGTATCGGGCGCATACTGGCCTATGCACGGCGCGAAACAACCGAGGTTCTGCGCGATCGCGTCCGTTTGGCTTTTGCTTTCCTTGGCTCGGTGATCCTGATGTTGGTCTTTTGCTATGGGATCACTCTGGACATAGAAGACCTGGATTTCGCGGTACTCGACCTGTCTCAAACGCCTGAGAGTCGTACCTATATCGCCGAGATTTCTGGTTCGCGCTATTTCAACCCCACGGTGCCACTGGCCAGTTTTGAAGACGGCCGCGAGCGGTTGGCCAAAGGAGACATCTCGCTGGCTGTCGAACTTCCACCCGATTTTGGTCGCAAGCTGCGCGCCGGCGAGCCAACTGAAGTCTTGGCAATTGTGGACGGTGCGATACCGTTCAAGGGTGAGACAATAGAGGGCTATGTGGCCGGGCTTCACAGTACGTTTCTGGAAGTACTGGCCCGCCAAAGTGGCGAGCAGTCGGTCGAAATCGCTCGCATCGAACCGCGCTTCCGATACAATCAAAGCTTTGAAAGTATCGCTGCAATGGCCCCTGCCATGCCTGCGATCCTGTTGATAATGCTGCCAGCCGTTTTGATGGCTGTTAGTGTCGCGCGGGAGAAAGAGTTGGGCACGATCACCAATTTCTACGCAACGCCAACGACGCGGCTCGAATTTCTGGTTGGCAAACAGATCCCCTATATCGCGATAGCGTTCGTCAATTTCCTACTTTTGGCAGCGATGACGATCTTCATTTTTGGCGTGCCCCTAAAAGGAAATCCGGTGCCGCTTGCAATTGGTGCTTTCCTATATGTTTGGGCAACCACATCTTATGGACTGCTTATTGCGACCATAACGTCGAGCCAGGTAGCCGCAACTTTTGCCACCGCTATCGCGTCGGTGGTGCCGACCATTCAATTCTCCGGGCTGCTACAACCGATCTCGACGTTGGAAGGCGGCGCTCAGACGATTGGATCGCTTTGGCCTTCTTCCTATTTCCTGCATCTAAACGTCGGCGCGTTCACCAAAGGTCTTAGCTGGGATGCACTTGCCCCCGACCTTTTGGCCCTTGCCTGTTTCGGGCCCGCGCTAACCTTGATCGCTGCACTGTTACTCCGAGCGCAGGAGAAGTGAATGCAACGATTGTCCCGCATATTCTGGCTTGGTTTGAAAGAAATGATGAGCCTTCGGCGCGACTGGGTGATGATGGCGCTGCTTGTCTGGTCATTCACGCTGGCGCCCGTAATGGAGGCAACGGGCGTTTCAAACTCGGTCAACAATGCATCCATTGCATTTGCCGACGAGGATGGCTCGCCTCTTTCACGCTCGCTTGCCTCAGCGTTTTTTCCGCCTGAATTCCAACCCGTTGTCCAGATCGCACCGGGCACCGGAGCCGAAAAGATGGATGCAGGGCATTTCCTGTTCGTAGTCGCAGTGCCACCAGGGTTCGAGAAAGATGTTCGAGCCAGGCGCGCGCCAGAAATTCAGGTTTTGATCGATGCGACAGCGATGGAGCAGGCCGGAATTGGAGCGAACTACATCATCAATATCTTGAGCGCCGAGATCCGGCGCTTTGCCGTCGGAGCAGAATTGTTAGACCCGCCGCCCATCGATATCATTGTGCGCAGCGCATTTAATCCAAATCGCGACACTGTTCGTTTCGCCGGTATCGTCGCGTTGATCGGTCAGATCATGTGGCTGACCACAATCCTTACCGGTGCTGCCATGATCCGTGAGCGCGAGCATGGAACAATCGAACACCTGCTGGCGATGCCGCTTACTCCATTTGACATTGCGGTCGCCAAGATCTGGGCAAACGCGGCGGTGGTTCTGGTAGCGACCGCCCTATCGCTGACCTTTGTTATGCAAGACTTCCTGGGGATCAGCATCGCGGGATCGAAGGTGTTGTTTTTATTTGGCACAGTTCTCTTTCTCTTCACGGCGACGGCGCTTGGGGTGTTTCTTGCGACGATTGCGCGCTCAATGGCTCAATTCGCACTTTTGGTTATGCTGACGGTGCTTCCAATGTTGATGCTGTCAGGAGGAGAGACGCCAATCGAAGGGCAGCCCGGCTGGCTTCAGATTGGAACATCTATCCTCCCATCCCGTCACTACATGTCAGCCAGTCAGTCCATCATTTTCAAAGGTGCCGGGATCGAGACGGTCTGGGCAGAGTTTGTATGGATGGCGTGCTTGGGCGCGATCCTTCTGGCAACAAGTCTGCTGCTTTTTAGACGCTCGGTTGCACAAGAGACCTAAATAAGTTTTTGCACCTGAGCCAAACTAGGCGGCTGACAGAACACCCGCTTGCGTAAGATCAAGGTCTCATCCAAGTAAGCAAATTTGAAGCGCACGCACGTTCACCAAGATCGGGTCAACATGTACAGAAGGCTGGTCGGTCGGTGATTGGACTTCTCCTGATGGCATCACCTACTTGCAATTAACTCGACGGTAACAATTAACCGCCGGAGAACCGCTTCCGGGCATACTCTGAATGTGTGCTTTATTGCCAAACGTGGAAGTTTCGAGTTTGCCCATGATAGAGTGGGTATAGCGCTATTAAACAGAGATGGGCCATGCGGACACCGGACCAAAGCGACACAGGAGTTGATACCGGTAATGTCCGCGCATTCCTGGAGAGCTTGACTGGCCCGTCCCGCGGGACCGTAGTCTGGCTTGCCGACAACGCTGTGTCGGCCTCGGTCAGTCCGGACCGTACCTTGAGGCTGAGACCGAAAGAAGATGTGCCAGCTTATGACGAAGACATTGCGACTCTTCAGTGGTCAGATGACGGTTACACGTTAAACGCGTTGTCTGATCGGAATATCTGGGTCAACGGTCACAAGGTCGCTTCGGCTGACCTCAGGCACGGTGACATGATCGAATTCGGCGAAAAAGGCCCGATGTCCCGCTACAGGGTATGCGAACACTCATTCCCTGCACATCGCACGGTCGA
Organism: Ruegeria sp. CDSC021; assembly: GCF_059610845.1. NCBI lineage: Bacteria > Pseudomonadati > Pseudomonadota > Alphaproteobacteria > Rhodobacterales > Roseobacteraceae > Ruegeria > Ruegeria sp. CDSC021. Next base: position 343,816 of record NZ_JBXWOK010000003.1, on the reverse strand, counting down.
GGATATCCTAAGCGACGCGTACGCATATGCGAGAACAAGCCGTCGACCCTTTCCAAGGAAAATTTCCGGTGCACTGCGCGACAGTGGGCGTCGGCTAACATCACAAACCACAATTCTCTTCAGGATCACCGTTATTGGCGCAATCCTTCTGATCGCCGTATTTGGGTATTTACTGTTTCAGAACGACAGGAAGCTGGCGGACAGCCTGGAACGAGAATCCCGAAAGATCGAAGCAGTTGCCGTTATGCTGGCACAGACCCGGGAAGACTCGTTGACGCCAGAGGATTTGGGTGCACTCAAAGACGCATTCGAGAGTCAGGTGCTGTCCACTGAGCAGCGTCTTGGCACGCTGGAGGAACGCGCAGGCGCATCAACGCGGATTATCACAGCCTCTACGCGTTCCGTCGCGTTCGTCCAGGGCGCCTATGGATTGCGGCAGATCAAAAGCGGGAAATTGCTGCGGCATGTGGTTGGCCCCGATGGAAAGAATCTGCAAACGCCATTTGGACAACCGTGGCTCGAACCAGATGCGATGGGCGAACCTGCTGAGTTTCAGTTTACTGGAACCGGGTTTCTTCTACAGGACCCGCCTCTGTTGGTGACCAACCGTCATGTTGCCTTGCCCTGGACGACTGGCGACCGTGCACAAGCCCTTCAGGCCGCAGCGCTGGAGGCCGAGATGCTGAGTTTGCTGGTCTATTTGCCTGATCAAACTGTGCCAATTAAGGCTGTCTTGCATAAAGCAAGCGAAACCGCAGATCTGGCGCTTCTCTCTATCGACGCCACACGCGTTCGGGGTCTTGGGCTGTTACTTGCAGATGAGCCACCGCGAGCGGGAGAGGAAGTTTTCCTGCTTGGATATCCAACCGGCCTGAAGGCTCTTATCGCGCAGGCCGGTCCGGGCTTTCTGAAAACGCTAGAGAATAAAGGCGCCGTGGATTTCTGGACAATTGCGACCCATCTTTCGGAACAAAATAAAATCCGACCCCTGGCCAGCCGGGGAATCGTAGCCCAGACCAGTCCCGGCGCCATTGTTTATGATGCAGAGACCACATCTGGAGGAAGCGGGGGACCTGCGTTGAACCGAAACGGTAAGGTGGTTGCGATCAACGCCGCGATCTTACCCGAGTTTGGTGGTTCGAATATTGGCGTTCCGGTGTCGCACCTCAAGACACTTCTCAATGAAAGCGACTGATCCGCGTATTCACTCGCCTGTCCGATATGGTGAATTTTGCACAAGAAAAACCATAATCAGTGGGACTATGACAGAGATCAGGCCCACGGTAATCAGCAAATTCCCCAAGTGGCTATAGTCAGCGATGGATGCAACTGTACCCGTTCTGGGTTCGGTCACGACACGAGTCACGACAAATACCTGGTTTAGGTATTTTGTGCCCAAGCTGCTTGCCGACAATGCCATGTTGGTGAAAGACGCCATGACAGCAAAAAAGGTCGCCTTGAGATGTGTCGGGGCGTTACGTGCGATCCAGGCCAGCATCGGGACCATCGCGATCTGACCCAGCGGTGACTCGACGGCTGTGTCGAGTATGGCGATGAATCTTGCATCCACAACCCCGCCTGTGTGCGCGGCCGTCCATTCATGCACTCCGTAGTATAAAGCAAGGTTAGGCAGGGCCAGCACTCCGGCGGCAATGGTGAGCAGTACCACCACCTGCGCGATGGAACGACTGGCCATAAACGGTCTGAGGATGATCAGGCCAAGCAGCGCTAGTAGTGAGGTCAGGAGCGCCAGAATTGCCAGAAACTGTTCGTCGAACCCAAGCTCGTCGATTTCGAACCAGGTCAATCCCGGACCAGGCAACGGGACCGCGCGAAAAACGAAAATGATTGTCGCCGTCCCGATCAGAACCTTGGCCTGTTTCGACTCCAGTTCCCTTAGCAGCCGTGACATGAGATAGAGAATGACCGTGAGCGAAACCGCAAAAACAGTCTCTTGCGCAAAGGCGAAATTTGCGGTTCCCAACACAACGCTGAGTACAACAAACGCGAGACCTCCCAGCAGTATTGGCCACCTTACTTCGGTGGCTTGATCCGGTTTGTGTAGAAGGTGCCCAAGACTAACGAGGCGACGCTGTATCAGAGCATGAAGAACCACTCCGCTGATCGACAGTAAGGGGACAACCAGAGCGACGAGATAGACCTGACCGTAGAGAACCAAACGATCGCTTTTCTCCAGATCCTCCGCGCCCGAAAAAATCCAGATGTTAACCGCTGCGACTCCCGCAAACCCGGATATGATCGCAATCCTGCCCAGGGTCTGCATAGTAGTGTGGCGGGCACGAACTTCTTCATGCGTAAACGCGAACCCGTCTTGGTTGGTTTGTGGTACCGCTTCGACCGTCATGGCATCTGCCACGACGTCCTGAATGGCATAACCAGAAGGTGCCAGGATCAAGGCAACGACATACCAATGCTCAGGCAGCATGACCCCGGCCATCTGGGCAGGCGCGGTCACAAGTCCATACATGATAAGCAACGAGGCCGTGATAAGAGACGCGCCAACCAATATCAGCAGCGATTTCCAACGCCAGAACAGATCCACCAGATGCCCAAGCGGCATTTTCAAAATCCAGGGCAATCCGGCCCAAAATGCCAAGCCCGCCACGAAAGCAGCAGATAGATTCAGATAGTCCTTGAGGAAAAACGCGCCAACGACGGATGTCAGTCCCGAAACTCCGGCCGCGAAGTACACCATTAACGGTGGCATGTAGGACCATTGTAATTGCGCGACCAGATCAACGAATGTCCGGTGCCACCAGTCAGAGAGCCGCCTTCCAAGTGTAGGTCGATCAGTGTTCATATGTCATTCGGATCCCGTTCTGGCGACCTAACGCCGTCGGATTTTCTCTCAAAGAAACCCGGCGCCAAAAAGTAGGGTGCTGGTCAGAACACCAAGGATTGGCACGACAAGAGGTACGTGGAAATGTTGTCGGGTTGAATCCGGTTTCAACTTCAAAAAGATCAGCGAGAAATTGACTAGCACAAACACCCCCAAGACGATCTGAGATGTGCGTTCTGCTAGGGTGCCGATCGGCAGTGTTTGGGTCAGTAGAAGGATTAGCGCCACAACCAGCAGGGTTGCGACGACTGGTGTCTGGGTTACCTGCGGGACACTCGCCAGTATTTTCGGCAGATGATCCCGGTCGGCAAGACCGTAGATTACCCGCGACGCCATTATCATCTGGATCAGGACGCCATTGACTGTTGCAACGACTGCGACTGCGGCAAACCCCTGTTTGATTACTTCGGGTGCATTTGAAAAAACCAAAGCAAGCGGGGCAGTCGACGTCGACAAGGTATCGATAGGAACAACAAGCAGGACCGTAATTGAGGTCGCCAGATACAGACCCGTCGCCAGAACGAGCGTCAGCAGAATTGCCTTAGGAATTGTGCGAACTGGGTCTTTTACTTCTTCGGCGACGTTTGCCATGTCCTCGAATCCAACAAAGGCAAAGAAAGCCAGAAGCGACGCCGCAAAAATGCCCCGCCAAGCGTTGATCTCAAAACCTGGAATCGTCTCGCTGAACGCATAGCCTTGCGGATCCTGCACGGACATGCCCCAGCCAATCACAAACAGAAGCCCCGAAATCTCGATGATCGTGATCACTGCCGCCACAAATACTGATTGCGCGATGCCCCAGAGTGCAATCAGTCCCATAACCGACACGATGCCGATCGTAAGCAATGTGGTGCCAAGGTTGGTCAGGGTGTGAAGATAGGAGGCCGCTCCAATCGCAACGGCCGAAGCCGATATCACTCCCGAAGCAGCGACGGCGAGACCCACCAACACGGCAATCCAGTTTCTTTGAAACCCAGCTTCGACGTATGCCGCTTCTCCCGCGCTTACGGGATAACGGGTTGCGAGTTCGGCGTACGACAAAGCCGTCAGCGAAACGACGAGCGCTGCAATGAGAAACGAAACAGCGGCGTAAGGACCAGCGACCTCGGCGGTGGCACCGACAAGCACATAGATTCCCGCACCAACGGTGACACCTAGTCCGTAAAGCGTAAGCAACGGGGCAGTAAGCGCGCGTCGGAGTTTAGGTGTCGGTGGATCGGCCGTATGCATTGGCTTCACTCCTCAATGAACAAACGCCTGTGTACCGAGCTACAGCGCGGTTAAGTACACCAGTCACTAACGAGGGGCTCGCCACCATTCATTCCGAGCCCCTGCGGTGGAATTTCCACGCTTTTGCAATTCCGCTTATCACCATGTTTGATTTGGATGCAGGCGATGAACGGCAATCCCGCTGAAACATTCATGCTTTACTATGTAATGTACCTTTTTGAATTGATCTATGTCATTGGTCGCCAAGAACCGACCAGCCAAGCGGAACCGACTGCAGTGTACTTACTTTCGTCGCAGTTTTTCCCAGCTGGTACTCAAAGGCTGAATATGAGCGAGATCAATGAAGCGTTCGCTCAATACCGCGTAGTCTAAACGCGAAATGCTGACGTTCGAGGAGGAACAAATGCCAGTTTATCGCGGACTTCTTTTGTCAATATTTGCTGCAAGTGCTGCACTGGCGCAGGATATTGACCTTCAAAACGGGCACAATCTCTACAGAACCTATTGCTGGCAATGCCATGGTTTCGAGGCCACTGGAGATGGTCCAATGGCGGAGATGCTGGCAATAAGGACGCCTGATCTGACCAGGCTTGCGGCCCAAAACGACGGTGTTTTTCCGATTGAGGAGGTGGCGCGTCAAATTGATGGTCGCGCACCATTGCTCGCGCATGGCGGAGAAATGCCCATTTTTGGACCAGCTTTGGATTCGGACCAAAAAGTTGCGCTGACCATGCCTGACGGCCAGCCAATGTTCGCAGGTGTGCCGTTGGCAAATGTGATTTATTATCTTGAGTCCATACAAATCGAGTAGGTTGGTACAAATGCTGCCATTAGATTGTAGAGGACCACTGCCTACGTTGTTGACGCCGGTTGATCTACATTAAGGTTATTTTCTACGGGATTTGGTAACATTCAGTATTGGGAAGATGAGGAGGAATCTCCGATGCCTGAAGAGAAGCCAAAATCAAGTTACTCCAACCCACTTGTTGATGTTTTCAAGCAGATGCAGCCGACTACTACGGCCAATCCGTTTTTAGGCGCACAGCTTGAGCAATTCTGGGACACGCAGGAGAAATCACTGAAAGAGGCAGAGGCCTTTGCTCAACATTGGTTTGAGAGGCGCCACGAGGCTGTTCGAACCGTGCTAGAAGCTGCGCGCTCGGCGTCTGCTGCAGACCCGACTGATCCGGCGAAAGCACTGCAATCCATAGCAGAGTGGCAGAAGCATTCAGCCGAACGCCTCGTGGCTGACGCTCAGGAATGGTTCGAAACAGTTGCCCGATGTGCAGCATTTGCAGCGGAAACCGAAGCCGAAGCTGTGGAAAAAACAATAGATGATGTTGCAAGCACAGCAAAGAAAGCGGGTAAGTCTTCGAAATCCGAACCGGTTTAGAGTGCCGTATCACCGCGGAGGCCGGAATGATCGTAGCTGGAGCAATCGAAGGTGACTAACATGTATAAGAACATTCTGATTCCAGTCGCGCTGGACAACGATCACGATACACAGGCCTCATTTGAAGCTGCTCGTTTGCTGGCGAGTGCCGATGCGGAATTCACAGTGCTCCATGTGCAGGAGCCGATCCCTGCATATGTGGCATCCCAGATACCTGAGGAAGTTCTGGCAAACACGCGAAAAGAGCTTCAGGAGGGCTTACATCGGAACGCTGCAGAGCTACCGGGGGCGAAACCGCGGCTTATCTCGGGGAGCGCTGGCCGAGCGATCGTTGATTTCGCAAATGAAAATGGCATCGATTGCATCGTGCTGGCCTCACACAAGCCGGGGATCGAGAACATTTTTATTGGGTCGACTGCGAACCGGGTCGTTCACCACGCCAATTGTTCTGTCCACGTGATCCGCTGAGTCGTTTTGAGGCAGGTGTCCAAGTCGAACGCTGGATGCCCAGCATGGGACACAAAGACGACGGAGTGAAATTGGCGTTGCGAGCACGCGCAGCGTGAAAATCGTATTCACGCTATGGGCTCTCAGCAGACATTCGAGAGTTCACAATGACGAGCGCCGATGTCTGCTATACGGACAAAGCTGCCATCGGGAAATAAAACCAAAATGGCAGCATTTTCTTATATGGCGGTCAATGCCCCCCCAGTTTGTCCACTCATACGCAACAACATTAACCGAACGTGAACAATGTATTCTCAGAGTGTTCAACCGTTATCGTTCATACTTCCTTACTCAGGGCCGATCAATGCGTGCCCGGATGCACTGAAGGGGAACAGCATGATCAATACTGCCAATGAGGGTGCGCCTAGCATTCCTACAGCAATGCAATCCTCGCGCACCGTCTCAGGCGGTGAATTGTCAAGCATCACGAATTCGAGCAACGGTCGCTTCCCTCCTATCGAAAATGCACTGTCTGAACTATTCAACAAAGAGCGGCTAAAAGAGGCGAAACGAGGCGTCTGATCTCTCAACAGAACGTCTGCGTATATCCCAAGTCACGTGGTGTTGTCTGGGATGTAGTGAAACCCGCTCCGGATCGGAGCGGGTTTTTTTATTTGTGATGTTGTTATGCCTGCTGGCTCGGGTCTATTTGACCTGGTGATTGATTGGACAATCAGCAATCAGCTATCAAGACCAAGCAGAGTTTTTACGGCAGCTTCGACCTCATCCGTCACAGGCTTGTTGGCGGCAGCCTCCAACGCTTCACGCTCGGTCTGCGGTTGATTTTCTACAGCCTCAGTCAGCGCATCGACTTCTGCCACCGTATCGTTGTAGTCGACCGCAGCCTGCCGTTCGGCGCCTAGGTCTTCGGCCGTATCGAGGGCTCCCTGAAGTTCGTCATTGGCGTCCTTAAGCTCTGCTTCTATATCCGGATCTGTGCCCCCGGCATCGGCAAGAGCGTCCTCAAGCTCGTTCACGCGATCCTGCTTCTCCTGAACATCTGTCAGAGCCGCATCAAGGTCCTCTTCGATCTCAGAGACCGGGCGGTCCGGCGGGGTCATGCCATCCAGCAATGCCTGTGTTTCCGCAAGCTCCTCACGCAATTCATCTCCGGCCAGAACTGCGTCACGAAATGCGGCGATGCGGCCCACACGGGAATTAGGAGAGGCGTTCTTGAGAGCATTCTCATTAGCGTTGGCGGCGTTCAGTGCGCCTAGTTCAGATGGGTGCACGCCCAGCAGATCCGCCATCTTGTACCCTTTTGGTTTCGGGGCGGGGCGAATTGCTTTGGTCACCTGATCCACTGGTTGACTTTTGCGTACGGTCTTTACGGCTGTGGTTTTGGCTTTGGTCTTTTTACCCCCAAACAGGTCTTTCAAGGAAAATTTGTTTTTTCCCGATGACTTTGACTTACCAGCGTTGGAAGATTTCCGGTTAGATTTTCCGGCCGCTTTATCACTATCGCTAATGGACGCACCAGATCCGCCATTACCGTTTCCACCACCATTGCCGTTTCCACCGCCATTGCCATTACCGCCGCCGTTTCCGTTACCGCCGCCGTTGCCCCCTTTGGCAAAAGCAGCATCAGGAAACGCGACAGCTCCGACAATCGCGGTCGAGCCCAGCAGGGCGATGGCAATAGCAGAGGCTTTTAGCAGGTTGATCGGTTTGGTGTTCATAATGGTCCTCGTTCATCAGGTGCGATTCTCGTCTGTCACGGTAATCAGCGGCGAGCAGACGCAAAAACTGGGTGTCGAAAACAGAATCCGACACCCCTGATCTAAACCCATCATCGTTGAACCCACGCGTAACTGGCTGTTCACCGTAGGTTCACATAGAAATCGGTAGATTGAGCCGGCGTTTTCGCAGTAATGAGTGACAAGGATGAAAAAGCTTATTGCCATTGCCTGTCTACTTGCCTTTCTCCACCCCGGAGAGGGACAGGCTGCTGCACGTGAGTTGACGCAATCCGAGTTGCGCAAGGCGACAACCTCAGGCAGTGCCATTCGTTTGAAAAAAGTAATCAAAGGCGTTGAAAAGGCTTTTGGTGGAACGCCAGTTGACGCGCGAGCCTTTCAGGCTGACAGGCTATATTACCGTATTCTCGTCAAGAAACCGGATGGTAAAATCGTCAGTGTCATCGTCAACGCTCAGACGGGTGTTGTTGTGTCCAACCGATCCGTTGTTGGCCGCCAGATTTCTGAAGCTGCCCGCGCTGCGCCGGGTAAATCCGGCAAGGGCGCTTCGCAGGGGAAATCTGCAAACAAAGGCAACAGCGGCGGTAACTCCGGTGGCAATGGTGGTGGTAATTCCGGTGGTAACGGTGGCGGTAATTCCGGTGGTAACGGTGGCGGTAATTCCGGTGGCAACGGCGGCGGTAACTCCGGTGGTAATGGCGGAGGTAACGGCGGGGGCAAAAAGTAATGGTTATACTTCCATTTGCTCGCCTATAGTCCTTAAGTATGAGAGTATTGCTGGCAGAAGACGAACCGCACCTCTGCGAACAGATCAAAAAACTCCTGAACGCAGAAGGCCGCGTTGTGGATGTCGCCAATAGTGGGCTCGACGCCCTGCATCTGGGTGCCACCGAACCATATGACATGATCATCCTTGACCTCGGCCTTCCAGAGCGCGACGGCATTTCGATTCTGCGCGAATGGCGCAACGAGGGCGTCAAAACACCGGTGCTGATTCTGACTGCCCGCGATGGCTGGAGCGAAAGGGTCGACGGCCTGGATGCGGGCGCAGATGACTATATGACCAAACCGTTCCACATGCCCGAACTGGCCGCGCGTGTTCGCGCCATCCTGCGACGGCAAAGTGGACAGCTGAATCCCGTGATTGAAATGGGAAACGTCATTCTGGATACCCGTAACGGCCGGGTGACAGCCGATGGCGTGCCGGTTGACCTGACTGCTCAAGAAATCGCGGTGCTGACTTATCTGGCGCATAATTCTGGTCGGATGATTTCACGATCAGAACTTTCAGAGCATATCTATGAATACGATGGAGACCGGGATTCGAACACTATCGCCGTATTTGTTACCCGTCTGCGCAAGAAGCTTGGCACTGACCTGATCACAACGGTTCGGGGTCGTGGATATATGATCGATTCGGCCTGATGTTATCGCTGCGACAACGGGCATTGCTGGGGGGAATTGCATCTGGGGCAGTGTCTGTGGGCGTAGGCACACTGGCGGTTTTCTCATACATTGATGCACGGGTGTCCAACCGGTTCGACTCTGCGCTGCTGGATCGTCACACACAGCTGGTTGTCGGCCTGAATGTCACAACCGAAAACCCGGAGGCACTACGAGATCTGATATTTGACCCGGCTTATGGCACCCCATATTCCGGACGATACTGGCAGGTCAGAAGCGCCGACGGTGTGGTCTTCACCTCTCGCTCGCTGTTTGATGAGGTCATCGCGGAACCCCCCGGTATTCCTGACATCCCCACACTCTGGGACACAAGCGGTCCGGAGAATGAAGTGCTGCGCAGCGCTTTTCAGAAGATCACTTATGAAGATGGCACGGTATGGGGCGTCAGCGTCGCCGAAAGTCAGGCTCAGCTCGTGGCCGAGCGGCGCGCGGCGCAGAAAAGCCTGCTGCCGGTGTTTGGCCTAGTTGGCCTGATCGGTTTAGCCGGCTCGTTGTTTCTGATTTCAGTTGTTCTGGGACCATTGCGAAAGCTGCGTACGGATGTGGCCCATCGCTGGGATCAGGACGAAGACCTTAGGCCAACAGATTACCCCGAAGAGGTCTCGCCATTGGTCGAGGACCTGAACCAGCTGCTGCGTCGGAACCGCGAGATCGTCTCGGGTTCGCGCCGCCAGGCCGCAGATCTGGCACACGCATTGAAAACTCCTACAGCCATATTGCGCAATGAACTTGTGACATTGTCCGACGCCGGAGCGGTGACAGATACCGCACAAGAGGCGCTGGACAGGATCGATGCTCAACTTGGTCGATCTCTGGCCAGGTTGCGGGCTTTGAACGCTGCTGACCTGACCCATTCGCGGACCGATCTGTCTAACTCCATCGAGCGCCTGGCGCGGCTGTTCTCGGCCATGGCGGACCGCGAAGGCAAATCGCTGCAGATCGATGGCGATCCGGGTCTTTGGGTGCGCATGGATACGCAGGACATCGAAGAGATTTTGGGCAACCTTCTGGACAATGCGGTCAAATGGTGTCGAAGCGCGGTACGGCTGACCGCGAAACGTAAGCAGAAATGTATCGAAATCAGTATCGAGGATGACGGTCCCGGAATTCCAGAAGACGCCCACCGCGAAGCCTTGCGATCCGGCGGACGACTGGACACCTCGGTCGTTGGTAGCGGGCTTGGGCTGGCGATCGCGGTCGACTTACTGAAAGCCTACGATTCCAGACTAGATCTGGACCGCTCTGAATCGCTGGGTGGGTTGTTGTGTCGGATTGTGATCCCGACCTGAAGTCGCCCGGAATCTGATCTGCAAAGTGTCGTTTGAACAATTCGCAACTTTAACTACCAATGGGCCCGAACCTGTCGTCTGACGATCTCAGTAGGTCATCGGGTTGGTTCAGACCGCACAAAGTCGGCCTAATGGACGAAGCAGGCGTTCGACTGGGTTCACATTTTCAGAAAAATGAAGGCACTTTTTTTCTGCGCATTGGATCGGGCGATCAAAAGTTACAGCCAAAATACTTCTGTGAAGGTAAACCGATAGGAAGAACTGCCGAAGACAATGTATTCAGTCAAAAAGCCAAATTGCTTAAGTGAGGGACTCTGTGACTTCTGAGAACACCGTAATTTACCTGTCTGACGACGACCTCGGGGGCTTAGGCATCCAACCTTCGGAAGTTGCCGATGCCATCGAGGCTGCTTTAATAGCCAAGGCAGACGGAAAGCTTCACACTTCTCCCAAGACAGTCATCTTGCCCGGCGATGGGCGCTACGCAATGTCTACATTGGCAATGGGAGATGATGGATTCATCGTGACCAAGCAGGTTACAGTGTGTCCGGAAAACCCGGCGAGGGGTCTTCCCGCGATAAACGGTGCCATCATGGTTATGGATGCGCAAACCGGACTACTTCGCGCGGTCTTGGGAGCGAATTGGATTACGGCAATCAGAACTGCGGCTCTGTCAGTGGTGGCAGCGCGACGGCTTGCTGACCCTCATGCCGAGACGGTGGCTTTTGTGGGTGCGGGCGTGCAGGCTCACTCCCATCTAGCTGCGTTTTCAGAACTGTTTCCCTTGAAACGAATCCGCGTGTTCGGGCGAGGTAAAGAGAATGCCGACAAGCTTTGTCGTTATGCTCTGGGCATGGGTCTCGAAGCTGAAACATGCGCCGATGCCAAGGACGCTTTGAGTGATGCCGATCTGATAGTGACATCGATAACGTTGGACTACTCCATTGAACCCTTCTTGGATGCCCGATGGCTGAAGCCGACTGCCTTCGCAACCATAACTGATGCGTGCATCCCGTGGGTGCCGGCGCACATGACTGGTATTAAAACGGTAATTGTCGACGACCGTTTGCAGGAGCTGGAAAGCGACAAGCCGATGTTGCCATACGAGCAAATTGCTGGCGACTTGACGGAATTGGTCGCTGGCAAAGTCGACGTCCGAGCACGCAATAAGCCGGCGGCTTTTGCTTTCAGAGGGATTTCATTGGGGGATTATGCTGCTTCGGTCCTCGCAGTTCGCCGGTTCACCGAAAAACCCGTGAAGTGAGCCCAAAGACATGAACACCCACTTTGTCATTAGATACCGGAATGGTCGCTTTGGGCGCCAGATACGCCATTCTCTGCGATCAGTTCAATTGGTTGGTCGCAGCCCAAAGCGGGCATTCGCCACTGAGCTTTGCAAATTCAACTGCGCGGGACGGGAGTTACTATTGGTGCTGAAGGTTTGAACGCACGCTCCGAGCGCTTCGCCACGGCAAGAATGTAAGAAAGAAATTGACCGTGAAAAGCACGGCGGCTGAAACAGCACTCTTTAAGGAAGCAGGCGCCACCGCACACTTTCGGGCAAAACAGGTTTAACCCAAGGTGTTGCCGGTGATGAAGGTGTACGAACTTTCGACCAGATCGATGACGACATCCAACTCTTCTTGTGTGGTCGGTGTGTATATCATGACAAAGCCACTCCATCCGGGGCGTTGATTGGCCCAAGGGTGTCCTACGGCCCAGCCAGCCTCAATTGCCCGTCGGGCCATTGCGGGGTGCAGCGAAGCGTGCAAGCTGCCATCAGGATGCATATGCGCAAACTCAAACCCACCGACGATAGAGTTCGGTTGAGACAACAACATGTCAGGATCAAGCTGAAAGCCAAGCGCGCCAGGTAATGATATGCGTGTTGGGCCAAGTGTGACCCCTGGGAATTGCGCAACTCGCTCCAGCAATAACTGGGCCAAATCGGCATTAATTTCGACACCAATCTGAGTATGCGGTACGCCGCTTGTCGTTTCGGGACGGGGCGAGGTGCGCTCCGGCAAGGAGCGCTCTTGCGCGGACGCCATTGAGCACATCAATACCACTACCGTCACAGCAACCGCCAATGTTCTCAGGTGCACATTCATCGTGTTGACCATCTGCCAATCAAAAAGATTGAGTGCTGAACGCAGTATCAGCGCACTTGCACACATCATTCAGCCTTTAACGCTTCGATATTGATCAAGAGCTCTATTTCGTCGCTCACCGCAGGTGCAAACGCCCCAAGTCCGAATTCAGACCGCACGATAGTCGCCGTGGCTGCCAGCCCCAAGGTTGGCGTGCCCTCTTTTGGGCCAAACGGGTATGGCGCTGACTTGTTAAGCGTTGTTTCCAGGACAACAGGTTTGGTGATGCCATTCATGGTCAGGTCGCCAGAAATATTCGCGGAATTGTCCCCGGTCACTTCAATGCTGGTTGAGGCGAATGTGACCACGTCACCGTCACTCGCGCTAAAAAAGTCATCGGACATGAAGTGTTGCAAACGGGCATCCCAGCCCGTGATCATAGATTTTACAGGCATAGACACTGTGACAGATGACGCAGACGGATCATCTTCGTTGAACTCTATCTCACCGCTAAAACCTGAGAACATTCCATATGTTTCTGAGAACCCGATGTGGTTGTAGCTGAACAATACCTGGCTGTGTCCAGGATCCAGCTCGTAGGTGCCACTCTCGGACAATGCGGTTGTCGCGCCCATCGATAAGAGTACCACCAGCGGGGTTGCTGCCACTTTGAACATTGATACGCTCCCGTTTTGAAAAGACGTGTTTGTGGGATTTAGGTTTTGACCGACCATACTTTTAGAACAAAATGTTCTACTATGCAACAAGATGTTCTATAGGAGGGACGATTGAAAGAAGATCCTAGGCTGATCGCCACACGACAGACCGCGCTTGATGCCGCGCAAAAGATACTAATGGATGAGGGCGTGCTGCACGTAACTCATGGCGCAGTTTCGAAGGCAACGGGCATTTCGCGCAGCACACTTTACAGGCACTGGCCAGATGCGCGCAGTCTGCGTGATGCAGCATTCAGGCGCATCGCAACACCGCCGAACATACCACCCAAAACCGATGGCCCGCTGCGATCTGATCTGCGCTGGTTACTCGGAGTACTGATGGGAGCTTTGAATGACACACCATGGGGTCAAATCGCGCCTCAAGTTGTCGCTGCTGCGTCCACCGATGCAGAAGCGCGGTTGGTGATCACTGAATTTATGAAAGACAGGTTCGCAAGTGTTGAAGCAGTATTTGCAGCCGCAATAGGCCGCGGTGAGATCACCGCCGACGTTCCGGTTGACCAGCTTATAGAACTAGCAGTGGCTGCACCTTATTTCCGCAAACTCATACGTCACGAGGCACTGGACGAAGATTGGTTGGATCAACATGTTGATCTGCTTTGCAGTATAGCGAAAACCAATTCGGGACATTGAACATCGCCTGAATTTGCAGACAAAGCGACCAAGAAGCCTAACGATCTCCAAGATCGCGGTGAGGCTATGTTCGCTGCGTGACATCAGCACGTCGCATGGTCAAAACGAACCGCTACTCACAACGTTGATGTCTGTACCCTGATTTGTCGCTGCCGCTCATTCCTATTGCAACATGAACACCTTGGGCTCAGTGTTGCCATTCTCCGCAGCAAGCACGATAGGCCGCTAGCAGCCCGAAGCGGACCTTCAAGACAGGAATTTGCAGTTTCGTTGATGCGAGCCTACCCGCCGTTCGCTACTCTCGCATAAAAAGCATTCACAGTCTCGGTTAGCGGCCATTCAACAACGCTTGCCATGAATTGACTTTTGGTGCGAAGGAAGCTTTCGCTTGGATCTATGTTAGGCTCAGGATGCATTGATTTTTGCTGCGCTGCGTGATTCACAACTCCAAATATGGAGCGATGACATGAGCGACCTTTATTGGCTGACAGACGAGCATATGGCCAAGCTTTCCCCTTTCTTCCCGAAGTAGCACGGCAGGCAACGGGTCGATGATAGAAGGGTGTTGAGCGGGATTATCTTCATTAATCGCAATGGGTTGCGTTGGCGAGATGTGCCCTGGGAATCCGGACCTCAAAAGACGCTCTACAGCCGGTGGAAGCGTTGGAGCGAGAAAGGCATCTTCGCACGGATGATGGCTGGTCTAGCTGCCGAGCACGGTGAAAAGAAGATGGTTATGATCGACGCCACATATCTAAAAGCCCATCGCACGGCGTCCAGCTTGGGCGTCAAAAAGGGGGGCGTGGCCGCCTGATTGGCAGAACCAAAGGCGGCATGAATACCAAGCTGCATGCTATCTGTGATAGCCAAGGTCGCCCGCTCAACCTGTTCGTTACCGCCGGGCAGGTCAACGATTACATCGGTGCTCGGGCTCTGCTCAGCAGCATACCAAACGTGGATTGGCTGCTCTGGGATCGCGGCTATGACGCCGACTGGTTCCGAGAAGCGCTAAAAGACAACGGGATACGCGCCTGCATCCCAGGCCGTAAGCAATGCAAGACACCGGTCAAATACGACAAGCGCAGATACAAACGCCGCAACCGGATCGAGATCATGTTCGGCAGGCTCAAGGATTGAAGGCCCGTGGCGACACGTTATGACCGTAGTCCCAAGGTCTTCCTCTCAGCCTTCGCACTCGAGGCAACCGTTATGTACTGGTTATGAATCTTGACCCTAAGTAGAATTGGTCAAGTAGAGAACTCTGTCGGTTTCAGCGCCAAGCCTTGTTGCAACAAACGTCATTGAGCCGCCTGGCGCTCTTTTTCCGGCCAGAATTCATCTACCACGACATATGCGATGATTACAAAGAAGGCGGCGCTGGCAACTTGCAAAACTCGAATGATGCTCTTGACGTCAGCCTCGTCTGAAAACGGTGCAACCGACCCGCCATATACTATGAGAGCCGTTGTAATGGCTGAGCCGGCGGCGGCGGCGAGTGGGGCTTGAGATTTACCGAGTGCTCCGAGTGTCAGGCAAAAGAAAAAACACAGTAAAATGGGGGTGAGAATAACCGGCGCTATTACGTTTGTCTCATAGCAAATGATGGATACTGCCGCCCCAAGCAGGTTTGCCGTCAGCATAGCTTTTGCAACCGATTTACCCGCGGTAGGCATCGCTGCAAGTTGTTGGCTCAGCAGCGCGACAAAGAACAGAACCAGCAATGCAGACGCGCCGGAAACAAAAAATGCCATAGCAAACGGGACTGTGACAAGCGACATCCTGACTATGCGACGATTTGGGTCGAAGCTTGGCGGCGCTGCAGCTTTTTTTTGAGCCGCCGTTTGAGGTTCAGCGGGTATCAATACGAACATCAGTGTCGATACGAAGCCTGCGAACAGCAGGTTCAACGGTATCCAATACACGAGCACCAAAGCCAGGTCCTGTGATTGCAGAACCAGGTTCGGAATCATCAATGCGCCCATGAGAGCTATGACACCGGGTAATACTCCGGCGCCGGAAACTGACCACATGAAAGACAGGATTATTCCAATCGCCACCAGCATCAGAAATACAAGCGGATATGGTGAGAAGATCGACGACACCAGGAACGAAATGAACATCAACCCAATAGAGAAGACAAAGAGCTTCGCAAATGCTGTCAAAGGCAATGCGGCAGGTGCTTGCAGAAAAAGGGCGGCGAACACCGCCCCGACGACGGCAAGCGGCCACCCAAGAAATAGGCCCAATGAAAAGACGCCGGTAACACCCAGCGCAAGCCGGGTGACAGAGCGTTGGTCCTCAGTACGCATAGGACAGAATTGAAACCACGCGGATGTAGGTGCGACCTACGAGGTTCAGCAACGAGTTGTCGCTTAGGTACATGATCACATCGGCTTGCCCATTCAGTTGAAAGCGAAGGTCATCTTCGGCGCTTCCGGCTTCATAGCCAGGTAAAACGATCCTGACTGGGAATCTCTCAGGCTCGCGCAAAAAACCTTTAGTGCTTGGCGGGCTCGCCAATTGCCCGGGCACATCACCGCCACTTAGGGAAACAGCCGCACTAAAGCTCTCAATGACGCCCGGAATAACCTGACCTGGATGCATGTCCAACACTACATCAACCGGAGACCCTATCGAGGCTCTTCCTAGGTTGTTCTCGGAAAAATACGCCTCAATCCAGACGTCAGTTGCGTCCAGAAACGTCAACAGATCCTGGCCGGATCGCGCATATGTTCCGGGGGCTATCAGCAAATTAGAGATGACACCTGTCGCCGGAGCGCGCAACTCAGTCCACTCAAGGTTAAGCTCTGCATCCGCCAAGGCGGCCAACGCGCGCTGGATTTTCGGGTTTTCGATTCCGTCGTCACCAAGTCTCTGTTTTGCTTTTTCCAGATCTGCTTTTGCGTTCTCATAGTTTGCCTCGGACTCTGCCAGTTGCCCTCGCGCATCATCGGCCTTTGAGACGGCAATCAACCCTTTCTTTTCGAGCGCAAATACGCGTTCTGTTTGAATGCGCATCGTATCCAGATCGCTCTGCGCCCTTGCTAGTTTGGCCTGTGCCGCTCTTACTTCTGCCGAAGATGCACCGACTTCTTGAGTGGCTGCTTCGAGATCAGCTTCCGCCTTGTCGCGCTGAATTTCGTAGGGTCGCGCGTCGATCCGGACGAGGACATCTCCGGCCGAGACGATTTGACCATTTTCGACCAAGACTTCAGTCACAGTTCCAGTCACCTGCGGGACGATCTGGGTCGCCACGGCTTTTACTCTGGCGTTCCCGGTAAATGGCGTTTTCCGATCAGCGACCAGGTACCAGACAAGAAAAATCAGAATGACCGCCAGGGTTGCCCAAATTGTCTTCCTCATTTCGCCGCGCCTTCAGCAGTGCCCTCGGCTTCGGGCGAGGTATCAATCCAAACTTTGAATAGCTCATAGAAAACAGCGAAGAGAACCGGCCCCATAAAGACGCCGATCAAACCGTACGCCATCATACCTCCGAGAACACCGATGAGGATGACCAACATGGGAGTCTCAAGGCCTTTTGAAATGAACACGGGTCTTAGAAAACTGTCCATTATCATGACGGGAACGGCCAATATAGTGAAAATCAAAGCAGTTCCGCCGGACATGGAACTCCATGCGTAGATAATTACCGGTATTAGAACCAATCCGGGCCCGATTTGGATAATCGAGAGTATCAGGCAGATAAATGCCAGAGTGGCGGCCGAAGAAATCCCGAACAAAGCCAACAGTATCCAAACGAAGACCGCCTGAATGGCTGCCACGCCAATTACGCCTTTTGTCACGTTCCGGATTGTTGCGCCTGCCAGCGTTACGAATTCACCGCCGCGTGGTGCGAAAACACGGTTGGCAAAGCGCTGAAGACCCTGGACCAAACTTGGCCCGGGGCTGAACAAAGCCCCCATAATCAATACGGACAGAGCTAAGCCAAGAAGCCCGATTCCGATGCCCAGAACCTTCCCAAAAAGCGATTTGGTGATCTCAAGGATTTGCGTGCCATATTTTGCAAGCGCGCCGTCAAGATTGCGCTCAAACATCCCCCAGACATCGGAAATTTTGTCTCCCACCAATGGTAATTCCTTGAGGCCCTCGGGCGCAGGGGGGACTTTCAGCTCACCCTTGTCTGCTTGTTCCGCGAATTCAGCCCCTAGTTCTGCAGCACCAGACACCGCAGTTGCGACTGGCCCCAGGGTCAAAACAAGGCCCAGCAAAACCAAGATCGTTGTGGCAAGCTTTTTCCGACCTCCCAGCTTGGACTGCAGCCAATCAAATGCCGGGTAAAGCGCCACACAGAGGATAGTTGCCCAGATAACCACGCTTGCAAGCGGGGCCACCATGACCAAAGCGCTGTAGAGAAATAGTCCGAGAAAGAGCAATCGTATTGCCAGATCGACAATCTTTGCGTCCTGTGTCTTTTCCATTCCATCCCTCCATATGTTTTTTGAATGTTATACTCAAAAAACATAATATGTATATTTTTTTAGTTTTAGTGATCATCTATCAGCTTGAAGACGCAAATGAATCCAGGCCGCAGCTTGAGATGCACAGACGGGCCAATGCCTGTGCAGGAACTCGGTTTGGCTCATTTGAGTGCAGTCTATTAGTCCGCTTTTTTGTCGTCCTGGGACAAGATTGTATCCGCCACTGTGGTCGCCGCGGTCACGAAGACACCGAGGCCCACGATGATGTAAATCATTGTGAAGATCTTCCCTGCCGCGGTTTCAGGTGAGAAGTCACCAAACCCCACAGTCGAAATCGTCACGACAGAAAAGTAGATTGAGTCGAGCCAACTCCAACCCTCGACAAAGTGGTAAAAGACCGAGGCCCATAAAATCATTCCAACCGTGAAGGCAAGAATGCCTTTCACTCTACCGTCTTTGAAAGCGACGCCTATCCCACGTGTTATTCTAGTTAGTGAGTTCATCCTGTCCTCGTCGTTTGAAGAATTCACATATAACAGTAATTAGATAAATGTGGGAAATTGAGGAAATCTGGCTGCCAATAGCTTGGGGATGCGTCGAGCCGCTGAAGTCGCAACCCCTGCAACGTGTCCAGTTCTGGTCGGTCAAACTCACTTCAAGCCAGCTGATTGGAAGCTGGGTCAGCGGTACAAAAGTTATTTTGTCATCTACCCGTGATTTAGCTGTCCGACCAAATCAGCGAGAGTTATCAGCTGTACGGTCAAGATCATTCAGAGGTCGGGAAATTTACCGACCATATAATCCATTAACCTAACAAATAAATGGTTTAGGTTGCCCAACGTATGAATCGGAACATTAGGAGAAAAGCGTGCGATACGTTGCAAAAGGTGTATTGGTTTGTTGCGCTGTCGCGTTTGTGGCTGTGTTAGCAGCTTGGCTTTTCCTGTCTTCTACGTTGTTTTCTTCTGTAAGGACCACCTTCGTTGAAAACCTGATCTCCAAGAAACTTGGTCAGGACGTCATCATAGAGGATGAAGTGCGTCTGGGCCTTGGCCGGCACTTGCAGGTGTCAGCGGCGGGGCTGGTACTACCCGGTTCGCGGAGAGCTAACGAGAATCTGGCAGCAATCGACGAACTTGAGTTCGAAATTTCCACGCGCGACCTCTGGAACAGTAATCTATCGCTGAGCAACCTTTCTCTCTCGGGCGTTCACCTGAACCTGATCACAGGCAAAGACGGCGTCGGAAACTGGCAGTCCCTTTCCCAATCAGATGTAGAAGCCGGGCAAGCTGCTAAGTCTCCTAAAATGCCTTTGGCTGGAGTTCTAACGGACCATAAAATTGACCTGACCGATATCACCGTTTTTTACCAAAACGATCTAAACGGGCTTGAGCTGGATCTGCAGCTTTCTGAGCTGCTTCTAAAACGCGATACGGAAACCGACGTTGCGACCGCAGTTGGGGCCGGTTCGCTAAACGGAGAGAGGTTTGATCTGAACGCGACATTCCCTGCGGAAGACCCGTTTCAGGTAGCGGTGAACTTCGAACAGATTTCGATTACCGCAGAGGAATCCCCCATAGAAGACGGGCTGCAAGTGAAGACGACCCTAGAGGTTGTAGAACTTGGCCAGCTTCTCGATATCCTGAAGCTTGACCGTGTCCTGGAAGGTTCAGGAAGTATTGGTGCAACATTCAAATCGGTCGACGGCGTTGCTCGGATTGATGATCTAAGTGTTTTGACGGAGTTGGATGGCGGGCAAAGCCTCTCGCTGACAGGACAAATCGGAGAATTGGGAAATCCGGAAGACGTATCGTTGACAACCCGCATTCGGTTGTATCCTGAAGATGCTGAACCAGCCCCCGCCGCATCGCGGTATGATCTTAAACTTATCTCGGTCGACATGGTTATCGACAGCGTCCCCGGGCAGATTCCGCAGCGGCAAATGGTCATTAAGACCAACGGATTCACATTGGACACGTCTGGCGAGGGCCCGCCTCCGATCAAGTTCTCCGAACTTTCCAGAACACCAGAAGGCAGCTTAAGGGTCGGAAGCATCAACTTGAGAATTGGGGACCCGGCTGATCCGTTTATCATTTTGGACGGTTCGGTCGATGACGCGCTGCAGTTACAAGGAATATCAGCAGAAGGTCTAATGGATATTCCGGCAAGCAGTTTGATCTCACCAGAACTGTTAGGACCGGACGACCAACTCGGCAGATTTTCCGGCGACTTTCATTTGAATGGCGACATCAATCAGCTATCGCTGACGAATTTAGATGGAAAGACAAGTGAAACAGAAGTCTGGAACCTCGAAGTACATGGCACTGTGAAGAATGTACTCAAATTCGAGGACCTGGATTTGGCAATTGATGTCGAAGTCCCATCAGGAGCGGACCTTTTGGAGGCACTATCGCTTGAACGTGTGGAAACCGGACAGGCTCGCCTTGAGATTGACCTCGCTAGCGAAGGCACCGATTGGAACGCGAGTGCCAATGTAGAGGTTGCTGAATCTGTCCTCGAAATTGTCGCCGATCTTGATGATGCAACAAGTGATCCTGTGCTGAAGGGTTCCATAGAGAGTGACCTGATAAAGATAGATCATATCCGAACCATCGTTCAGGCCGCCGCACAGTTGCGGAAGCTAGGCGGTACGGAGCCCGATGAGGAAGATGTCAATCAAGAAGCAGATGACACTGGCCCTTTGAGAGATGTGACGCTTAAACCAATTGGACGTTCAGTTCTCTTGTCCGGTATGGATATGGATGTCGACATTGACCTTCGGCACATAGAGGGCGCCAAAGGCATTAGCAGTTTGCAGAGCGAACTGACGCTTAACAAAAATGAGCTTAAGGCCGGACCTTTGAAATTTGAATACGGTGGCGCTCATTTCGACGTCAGCGGGCAAATGGATCTATCGAACGATGCGCACCTGCTCACGTTGACCGGCAAGGCAGGCGGCTGGCAGCTGGATGACATTCTTCACGGACTGAACTTCAAAAAAGGTGCAAGCGGTACGATTTATGCAGATTTTTCGGTGTCAGGAGGAACCGATTCACCCAAGCACTTTGCCAACAGCATGAACGGCAACGCCACAGTTTCATTACGTGATGGCTCGATCGAGACCCAGCTTTTGGATTTGGCGGGGCTGGGTGTGCTACCTTGGGTGTTTACCAAAGAGAAACAAAAGGTTGCTCCAATAGTATGTTTGCGTGCTCCGATTAGTATTTCCAATGGAAGTATTTCGACGAAACAAACCACATTGGAGACAGATCATGTCCAAGTCGTTGTCTTTGGCGGTGTTAATGTGGCGGGCAAGGTTTTGGACCTGAATTTGCAGCCCCGCAAGATTGGCGAACCTCTTTCGAAGAGCCCCTGGCCCGTGACCTTGAAGGGCCCAATAGCAAAGCCGAAGATCAAGGTCAAAGACGGTCCGAAACGACTGAAACGATCGGATGGTGCGCACAAAATGCCAGCAAAAAGAAAACTATGCGTTCCGGATATTTTACAACTGCAGTAGTGGTTGAGGCAGTTGGTTCAGGAACATATCTAGAATTGAAGAAAGATGGCAATGCTCCCGAAAAGGGATTTCCGCTTTGAGACCAAAGCGGACACCAAAAAAATGCCAGGCGACGCCAACAATTAGCGTCGCCCGATAGTCGTGGCCGTCGCTTTATTCTACCAATTTCAGATCACCAGGACGCCAGGTTTTGTCGAACCAAGGCTCGAGCGGTCCGTAGAGGCGCATCATCACGTTGAAGCTTTGCCCTGGCATGGTTTGCGCCCAGTTGTTCTCCCAACCTTCTGGGGCTTTTGGTCCCATATGCGCTGACTTCAGACAGCTTTTTCAAGAGACCAACTCAGGCTCTTGGTAATATTGCTTACACAATGCGACCACAGACAGCCGGATGGGTCACTTGGTTAACCGATCTTCTGAGTATACGTGAGGGTCAATGATCGCGACTATGTCGTTTCCACTGTCCTCCAAGCCAAGTCTTTCGCAAAGCCGTGCAGAGGGAATGTTACCCGGAGCGATGCCTGTCTTGAACCCTGTGGCGCCAAGCTTTTCATGCGAGTGTATTAGAGCTATCGCCCCCAAGACTTTTGCAATGCCCTCGCCCATGCGTTCAGGTTTGGTCGAGAGTTGCCCCCATTGTGCGCGACTATGCAGCCGACTGCTGGAGGGATGACACAGAACTGAACCCGCAGTTGCGACTGGAGCACCTGATCGATCAACGACGACCATAGCAAACCCGGGACGAGACAATCCGCGCATCACCGGCCCTATTGGCGGTAGAACACCATGGCTCAACGCGACTTCCGCGAAAGCTTCAAGCCATTCTGGTGGAGAGCTGCGATCAATCACTCGTATGGTTAAATCCTCGGGCAAAGCATGAGTTGCGACCACTTGGCGAGCGGCTTCGACACAGTTCAGACCGCCAAGATAGCAAGCAATCGTGTCGGTTTTTAAACCCTCGCTTTCAATTCGTTCTCGCGCCGTCGCCACCTCCTCACGCGGTATGCTTTCTATCGCCGTGATGCCAAGAATTCGGGCCATTGCGACGGCATCATCCAACGCCCCGCTATACTCGTTGGCAATCTGTATACCACGCCCATGGCTACAAAACCGAGGGTCATCACCCAACAGCTGCATAAGATGCTCGCCCATGGTTGACATGCGTCGCTGTGCTTCACTTCCGAATACTTCCATGAGATCTCCCTTGAAGTACCACATGACAGTTCTGAGATGATCGTTTGATAGGGGTCGTGTCGTCAAGCGGACGTCACGCGCAAGACTGCGACACAAAGAGGATTTTGGGAAAGGGCGAATTGCAGCTATGTCCGCAGGGCCGCCGTTCGTTCCTCATTGTGAACTGGATGTGTCGCAAACTTTTGCAACGACCATAGGCAGTCAACTACCGGACACACCTATTCTGCGATCTCGGCAAACAGCCGAAAGCCCGACGTGGTAGTGCTGGGGAATTGCCGCTTCCGGATCATTTTGGCGACCTCGATGCCGTCCAAAGTAGCTGATGCGGATCTGAACGATTTGAACCCACACATATGCCGTACACGACACTTGATAAACCGATGATCCTGTTCGATTAGGTTATTCAAATACTTGGACCTGACCGTTTGGATTTTGGCTGGGCAGCCAAACCGATTAAGGATTTTGTTCACCACTCGAATGCCAGCCGCGTTGGCGCCGCTTTTGTCGATGACGATCTTGCTCGGGATTCCATTTGAAGACAGCGCTTTGGCAAAGAACCTTGCTGCTGCTGGACGGTTCCTGCGCTCAGACAACATGAAATCAAGAGTATTCCCAGCTTTGTCGATGGCCCGATAGAGGTACATCCAGTTGCCGCGAACACGAATATAGGTTTCGTCCATGCGCCATGAACTCGGCGTTGGACGCTTCTTTGACAGCGCACGGGCTGCGACGATAGGCGAGTATTTCACCACCCACCTATTCAAAGTGGCATGGTCAACTCGGACACCGCGCTCAGCCATGATCTCTTCCAAGTCACGATAGGACACCGTGTACCGCAGATAGAAGAAAACAGCGTACAAAACTGCATCCTTGGGGAAATGACAGCCCTTTAACGAGATCATGCTCAAATAACCTGTTCGAAAATTATTCGACCAGTAAAAACCTCAGATCATGCATGCTCGTCAACTAGACCCCAGAGTTTGCGACACATCCTGTTTTTCAGTCATGTCCTTATCTCCTGGTCGAGTGAAAGAACAAAACCAGACCCTATTTGAGAACTTGCTGATAAAAGAAAAATGATAAATAAACCGAGCTAACGCAAATTTTTCTTGGTGGTAAATGCCGTCCAACCAGATAAGTCTAACCTGGCTGCGTAGCTTTGAAGCCGCGGCCCGACATCTGAATTTTACCAGTGCAAGCGTCGAATTGGGGCTGACGCAGGCTGCCGTCAGCCTGCACATCCGATCATTGGAACAGCAGTTGCAGCACAAGTTATTTGTGAGGCGCGCAAGACATCTGTCTCTCACAGAGCTTGGTCAGGCTTATTGCTCAACTGTCCGGCAGGCGCTTGCTGATATCGATATGGCCTCGGCAAACCTTTTCGGGTCGATGGCGACGAAGACAGTTACGATCAAGGCGCCGATATCGACCGCTTCACTTTGGCTTGCGCCCCGTCTTCCGTCGTTCAAGAAAGACCACCCGGCGATAAATCTTCGCCTTGTGACAAATATCTGGACAGAGACCACCAATTTAGAAGAGATCGACGTAGAGCTACGCTTGGGTCGTGGCAACTGGACCGACGCACTCTCCGATAAGCTCTCTGATGAAACGATCGTCCCGATATGCGCCAAAGGCCGGAAGAACAGTGCAAAGCAAGTGCAGGATCTGCTGTCTGGTCCATTTGTTCACATATTGGGCCATGAAGGCCATTGGGAACGATACTTGAGCGCATATGACTGCACCAAGCCGCAAGACGCCCCGCAATACCTGGTAGACACAACCATTTCGGCGCTGCAACTTGTCGCGAGTGGCGGTGGCTATGCCCTAGTGTTCTCGCGACTGGTCAATACCGAAAATGGGCTCGCCTCGGGCGTTCGATTTGCCGGCAAACCGCTGCCACATCCGGATGCACATTTCCTAATGCAACCTGTTTCCAAAAAATCTGTACGACCAGAGGTCGAGATCTTTGTGGACTGGTTGCGTAAGCAGTTTAAAGAAGATGTTTGATCTTGGGATGAAAACAGATTTGCAGCGAGAGGGACGGTTTTGTCGACCACGATCTGCAACGGAATGCCTTTGTTGGCCAATGCCTCCGCGAAGAATTGCTTGGCCGCCGCGGTGTCGCGGCTTTCAAACGGCATAAAATCAAGGGTTTCGCCGTCGCGATCAACCGCTCGATACCGATACATCCAATGGCCGCGCACTTTGAGATGGGTTTTGTCCATGCGCCATGAAACTGCACTAGGGCGCTTGCATTTGTGCATCTCAATCTTGACCTGGGGCGAGAATTTCACCACCCAATCTTCTGATTGTCACATGATCAACCGCAACGCCCCGCTCTGCCAATATCTGCTCCAGATCGCGTTAAGACACTGAGTATCGTGAGTAAAAGTAGATTGCGTGAACAACGATGTGCTTTGGAAAATGACATTCTTTGAACGAGCGTGTTGAGCGTCCGCTTTGCAGATTGTCTCACGCATCATGCCGGTCGGGGTTATTCCAGGTAATCAAGTTGAAAAGTTTGCGGCAGAGCCTGCAGGAGAAACTCCACCTGACTAAATCGGCAACGCGGTGCTTCAGGTGCCACTAGATGCGTTGAAAGATTAACTGCCGGGATTGCTGGTTTCTGCCAGCTCGTGAACAGGTGCCATTTGGTCGGGTAACCGATTTCAATGGCCAAAAAGTGCTGCATAGAGTCCGAATGCTCCGACGGCGATGAGGCTGAGTGCCCAGACGACATCAAGATTGAACCATGTCTTTGAGAGGAACCTGAGCCCCAGCCAAAGGTAGATCACAACTGCGATGGTGCCGCCAGCAATTGTCATCGACAACGTGTGTACTGCTGCAACAAGAAACGCAGTCGTCACGTTGCTGTTCGTAAGTGTTTGTGCTGCGGCATGACCGGTTTCGTTTGCTCCAATCGCACAGATGCCCAGAAAAATCGGCACCAGCATCAAACCAGCCCCATGCGCCATCGCAGCGAGGAATGACCAGAGCGCCAACCGGGCAGGGTGCACGCGCGCCAGAATTTTCGGATGTCTTCGGTTGATCAGCAGATAGAGACCCATGGCGATGACCAAAAGCCCGGCGACCACGCGGATTTGAACTTCCCACTGAACAAGGAACATCATCAGTGAGAGCGGCAATAAGATGCCAATCATCGCGAGGAAATGCCCCGTGGCCAACATTGCCAGCGCTTTTGGCAGGGCGCTGTGCTTTCGCTCCATCAACGCCGCCGAAACGGCCAACGGCCAACCCATGCCGGGGTTGATACCGTGGTAGAGTCCAGAAAAAATGACAGCCCACCAAAGGGCTGTCATTGTTGTTATGTCGCCCATTTCTTAGACGGACGGATAGCAGAAGCTGTCGGTCGAACAGTCACCGCCTTCCAGGCGAATTTGGTGACTGCGCAGACCTTTGGGGAAGTCGACATAAAAGTCATTGTTCAGCGTCAGCCCCCCGTTTTCGCCCACATCGGCCATCACCATTTGTCCGCCTTCGTCGTCGGGATAGAACTGGTTGTCCCAGGTGGAGTAAAGCGAGTTGGTCCAGTAGACGCGCTTGCCGTCGCGGCTGATTTCTACCATTTGCGGGCCATAGGCAAAATCCTTGCCGTTGGAGTGCTTGGTGCCGCGGGCGATGCCGCCCAGCTCGACTTTTCCGGTCAGCTTTGGGTTCATCGGGTCGCTGACATCGTATTGATGCATCTCGCCCAGCCCCCAGCACGCAACATAGAGGTATTTGTCGTCTAGGCTCAGGTCGATATCGGTGACCAGCGGCGGCACGGCCTCGAACCCTTGCAACAGTGGCGGCAGGTTCTCTGGCTTTTCGGAGCGCGGGTCGATGGTGATCGTTTTCTTGGACTGCCATTTGCCGTCGTCACCGCGCCACCATGTGAAAATTGCGCCTTGCAGGTTGGTGGTGTCCACCACGACACCACAGAAACCATAAGATTTTGTCGGGTCATGCGCAGGGCGAATTTCCAGTGCCATCTGGTAATTGTCGCCGAAATCCATCGTCTGGATATTCTTGCGCGCGCGCAAGTCCCAGAAGTGGATCGAATGACCATACTTGTTCGACAACAGGTCCTCGGGCACCACGCCGTTTTCAAACTGCGGCGGCAAACCCCATTCGGAACTAACCATGTAGTCCTGCGGCAGATTCCACCAGAAATCATAGTGCTTGTCCTGCTTGCCGCGATCCATCTCGTATTGCCCGATAATTTCGAACGTCTCGCAATCCATGATGAAGATGCCCGGAGGTCCGTCTGTACCGTCTTCGCCGCCACCTCCAAGGCAGGAAACATAGATCCCTTCGGGACCGCAGTGGATGGTGTGCGGGCGCGAATACCCGGTTTTTGCAAATAGTTCTTCGGGTTCGATCGTCTTGTGGATCTTGGCCTTCAACGGGTCTTTCACGTCGATGATGTAAATACGTGAGGATCGGATTCCAGGTACGATCAGATAACGTCGTTCCAGAAAGGCGTGTCCGGTCAGAGGAGACAGAGATGACGAACAGGCGTTCCAGCCGAAATGGTGAAATTCGTCGCCTTTGTTGGGGACAATGACCTGATGTACGATCTGGCCATAGGTGTCGGAGTCCGGTTTGAGGTCAATGACCGCGATGCCATCAGATTGCGATCCGTCCGGGCTGAGCATAACAGTGAAGGCGTAGTTTTCCACCGGTGCCTGCATGGCAAGCTTAGGCGAGGCGTGAAACGTTGGATCTGGTCTCAGGTTCATTTGGTTTCCTCCGGTTTGTTGAATTTTTCCTATTCTCAGTGTCATCCTTTTGGCCAAAAGGGCCGGTAGTTGTTCGTTTCGTTATGTATCCGTCACGTTGCACAGCTGGATTGCGCCACTGACCTTCTTGGACAAACCTTTCAATTTCTCGCCGATCTCGATTCGGTATTCGGTGCGGAACCGGCGAATGGGGCCAACCGCACCAATACTGAACGTAGCTCCGATGTTGCCGATCGATACCGGTGCCGCAACGCTGGCAATTCCGATGTCGATTTCCTGATCACAATCGGCAAAGCCGCGTTCGCTAATTATCTCGAATTCGCGGCGCAGCTCATCTTCGGTCGTCTTGGTGTGTTCAGTATACGCCTTCAGGCTCCCTGACATGATGCTTTCGCGAAATTCCGGTTCCGCAAAGGCGGCAATGGCTTTCGAGCACGAGCAGGCATGCATGGGACGTACGCCCAAGCCCGGATGAATGAAGGCACGAGCGGGATCATCGGGTGTTTCTACGTGGATGATTTCAACTTTGTTGTCGCGAAAGCGCGCAAGAAAAACCGTTTCATTAAAATTTGTCGCTGCGAGGCGCATAAGGGGGGCTGCACAGCGTCGGACATCGGCATCGGACTTTCCAAGCAAGGCAATCCTGATCATCCGCTCGCCAATGATGTATTTTCCGTCATCAGAGGGTTCGTCGAGGAGATTTTGTTCAACAAGTGACTGAATGAGCCGGTAACATGTGGGCTTGGGCAGATCGGTTGCACGTTGAACCTCTGCCACCGAAACAGGGCGTCCGACGACTGCGATGATTTCAAGTATCTGGATCAGACGTTCTAGGTGCATGTTAACGAAATTCTCACAATACGAGACTGAATATCGAATGATGGGAATCTTTCGTCCAAACGCAAGTATAATCTTTGGGAAATCTATATGCGGACAATGGCGGTGGCTGCGATTGAGACCGAAAAATTCCTTGAGATCATTGAGGTGGAGCTAGATGGATCACAGGCTGGCGAAGCCCTGATAGAGATCTATGCGACGGGGACTGTAGCTGTTACCAACCCGGCCGAGGCCGAAATTGACTGAACCGGTTTCGCGTCGGATAGGGCGGGATAGGTCCAACGCTATACAAAGGTTACGACTTGTTGGCGCGGTTCAGATCATTAGTATCGACCCTATGCATGCACCTAAGTAGATCCATGCGGTTGTTGAATTCTGGCAAGGAAAGTTACCGACTTCATCTTTACTGAAGTTAATTAAAGCTAATTGAGTTTGACTGATATCGCCCTGTAGCTGCATTCTGCTCTGAATCGGAATTGCCGAATTTGGAGCCAGACGTGACCACTTCTGAACCTGATCGCGTCGTTTCAGTCGGCGAGCAATGCTCGGCTGCCAGATGTGAACCGTCGGTAATCCTTGAATGTGCCGCTACCGGAGACGTAGCGCTAACCGCCACGCTGCATGAGAAAATCGGCACGTGTGTTCGAACCAAAGGCCCGTCGGGTTCATGGTAAAAAGCCAACTAACCTGTGCGGAAAAATAATGAAAAAGTGACAACTGGGAGGAACCTTATGTCATTACCTGAACCATTTACGGATCTAGAGATAGAAACGGCGGATGCCGGTTTCTATGAGAATTACAGCGTACCGATTGCGCTGATCAGCAAGGGCATCATGGTTGCCCTTGTACTGTGGGCGCTTGTCTTCCCGGCCAATGCCAACAGCACCCTCGGTAGCTGGAATGGCAAGCTGCTGGAAATCTTCAACAGCTTCTACATTGTTATTGTCGGCCTGTTTGCCATCTTTCTGGTGATTGTGGCGATCCTGCCGTCGACAGGGAAGCGGGTGATGGGAACACCTGGCGAAAAGCCCGAGTTCTCGAACTTCTCGTGGTTCTCGATGATGTTTGGTGCCGGTCTTGGTGTTGGTTTGATGGTTTTTGCTACGGCTGAACCGCTGGGCCTGTGGGGATCAAACCCCGAGGTCGTGTCCGGTGCAGTTGCTGGCAACGATCCCGAATCCGTTCAGTCGGCCTATCGGTATACCTTCCTGCACTATGGCTTCCACGCCTGGGCAATCTATGTGGTGACTGGCCTGTCGCTGGCCTATTACGCCTATACCCGTGACATGCCTCTGACCATCCGTGCGGCTCTGACCCCGCTGTTCGGTCGTTTGATGAACGGATTCCTTGGCCATGTGGTCGACGTTCTGGGCGTTGTTGCAACGATCCTGGGTGTGTCCGTGACCATCGGTTTTGGCGTCAGCCAGTTCATCGACGGTTTCTATGCCATCACCGGCATGGAATGGATCATGGACTTTGGCGGAGATGTTCCGACGCCGAGCAAAGTTGGTCTGATTGCTGGTCTGGTCGTTATCATGGGCTTGTCCATCATTTCGGCGGTGTCGGGTGTTGGCCGGGGTGTTAAATACCTGTCGAACCTGAACCTTGTCCTGTCGATCATCCTGCTGGGCACGTTTGTGATCTTCGGGTCCTTCGTCTTTGCTATGACCACCTATGGTACAGCACTGGTTGATTACCTTCTGAACTTCCTCTCGCTGAGCTTTGGTGCCTATGGCCCGCTGTCAGCCGAGGCCTTTGCGGCGGCTCTGCCTGCCGAAGCACAGGCGCATGCGGACGCCCTGATGGGTGGCGCTACCAATGCCTGGGGCAGCTTTGACGGCTTCAAGAGCGGTCTGGAAGGCGCAGCTGCGGAGTTGGACGAAGCAACTTTGGCCGCAGCTTATGCAGCGGGTGAGCAGGGCCGTCAGTTCGGCTGGCAGTCTGGCTGGACCACGTTCTACTGGGCCTGGTGGATTGCGTTCTCGCCGTTTGTGGGCCTGTTCCTGGCGCGTATCTCCAAAGGTCGCTCCGTGCGCGAGTTCATTCTGGGCTGCGTGCTTGCACCGGCACTGGTGTGCTTCGCCTGGATGACTGTACTGGGTGGCACCGCGATTGATCTGGAACTGGCCGGTGCCGCAGAAGGCGCGATTATTGGTGCCTCGAACACAAACAAGCTGTTCGTGACCCTGTCCTACATGATCGACGGAGGGCTGCTGTCCATGCTGAACGTCATGTGCGTGATCCTGATCATGACCTTCCTGGTGACCTCAGCTGACTCGGGCATTCTGGTGATGAACACCATCATGTCCGGCGGCAGCCAGGAGACCGGCATCAAGCACCGCATCATCTGGGGGGTGATCCTGACGGCTGTGATCGGCGCGCTGATCCTTGCTGCAGGGGAAAACAACCCGATGGATGCGTTGCGCAACGCGATGATCATCGGTGCATTGCCATTTACCATGGTGATGGCCCTGATGATGGTCTCGCTGACCAAAGCGCTTTACCGCGACGGACAGCGTGACAAGCATGCTGACGCAAGCACACAGGCTGCCGAGTAATCAAACTATAGCGTTACGAACCTTGCGCCGCCCCCTTTGATCCGGGGGCGGCGTTTTCGTGCAGCGGTGGATTAAGTTCAGACCAGTGTTTCGTGCCAGACGTCAGACAGGCAGCATGTTTGCAGAAGCAGCACAAATGCTACTGCACACACATGGTATTGCCAGATCGGTGGTGATGCCTGGGTCATAATCCGCCTCTTCGCAGCAATCAGAGACGAGCATTACCCGTTGCACGAGCTAGACTTGCGGCATTGTCAGTGCTGTCTCGAAGAACTGGTACGAATTGATCTCGTACAGTTTGGACGAAAAATTGCTATCGGAATTGGAGTCGGCACCTAAAGAACGGTGCTTTCGCTTATGTCTATCCGGCGATTCAAACCTCGGTCAGGTGCTTTCTGACAGTTGGATCAATCCTATTACTTTGGATTGGGTAAATGCCACAAGCTGCGATCGCCTCGCGCGCAGTTACGCGTTCGTGCAGACGTTTCCAGATTGTTTTGGCTGCGTATGGATGGGGGTATGGGCGCCAAGCAACACCCATGGTCATCCCTCGCAAATACTTCAGTTGCTGGCGATGCGCCGAGTACAAGATTGTATTGGAAACGCTGCCTTCGCGCGCGAGCTCGTGTTCGGTCACGAATATCCTGTTCCCGCGCATAGTTACAAAGCCAGCGTAGCGCGAAATCTGATGCATGCTCTTGTCTGGAGACGTGGCAATTTCACGGGACCGGATCGTGATTAGCCCTTCAACTTCCTGAATGCGGATCAATGAACAGAAGATTTTTCCTTCCCAAGATGGCGTGCAGAAATAGGAATGATAAAAACCTATGTAGCGCCTCAGGTTTTTCTGTTGCCCCCGGAAGGGTTCCAAAAACGCATCTGTGGGCGTTTTCCCAACTTGTGGCAGGACGCCTCTTAGCATTCGTTCGAAGCTTGCAGTTTCCTCGAAAAGCTGTGCTTCGGTCAGGTCGAAATGACGTGCAATGCGGCGCATGTTATGGGCAGAGGGCAGGCTGGAGCCATTCAAATAGCGATTGAATTGCTGTCTATTGACGCCGATTTCGCGGCAAATCTGCGAAATGTTTCCATGCTCTGCGCACAACGATCGTAAGTTGGCAGAAAAATACTCGGACACAAGAAAAACCTTTCTCGTTTTGACGCTATATCACTGCAAATTGCGTCAACTCGCATAAGATTGCACAATTTGATTTATCTGCAAATCGGTTTCTTCTTCAGCATCAGATCGTAACAGACAAGCTTCAGATGCCAATCGAAACAATCGAAAACACATGGATCACACTCGCCGATGGGCGACGGCTTGCGGCGCGCCTCTGGTTGCCCGAGACAGGCCCCACACCGGCCATTCTGGAATATCTGCCATATCGCAAACGTGACGGCACCGCGCCCAGAGACGAAACAACACACACGGTTTTTGCAAAGGCGGGCTATGCCTGTATTCGGGTCGACATAGCTGGCACCGGGGACAGCGAAGGGCAATTCGACGACGAATACTCGGAACAGGAACTGCATGATGGTGAGGAAGTCATAGCCTGGATTGCCGCGCAGGATTGGTGTGACGGCAATGTCGGGATGATTGGGATATCTTGGGGCGGGTTTAATGGTCTGCAGCTGGCCTTCAGGCAACCACCTGCACTGAAAGCCATCGTCAGTGTCGCTTCGACTGTGGATCGATATGCCGATGACATCCATTTCATGGGTGGGTGCCTGCTGAGTGACAACATGAATTGGGGCAGTCAGATGTTTGCCTATCTGACGCGCCCAGCTGATCCAGAGCTTCGAGCAGATTGGCGACAGGACTGGCTTGCCCGACTGCAAAACGTCCCATTCTCTTCTGCAGATTGGCTGCGACATCAGACGCGCGACCCATATTGGAAGCACGGCTCAGTTTGCGAGGATTGGACCGCGATCCAAACCCCTGTCTTGGCGATTACAGGCTGGGCAGATGCTTATGTCAATGCGCCTCCGGCTTTGGCAGCCAACCTGACGGCGCCAACCAAAGCTATCATTGGGCCGTGGGAACACCGCTATCCGCACATCTCAAAGCTTGATCCCGCAGATTTTCATTCCGAAGTCGTCGGATGGTTTGACCGCTGGCTGAAGGGACAACAAAACGGCGCCGAGGACTTGCCTGCCTATCGGACATACATGCAGGAACACTTCAATCCGACTGCGCAAAACGGTCCTCGGAAAGGTCGTTGGATTGCAGAGACGGCATGGCCGTCACCTCATGTCTCAGAAGGGGTCTGGCATCTGGTTCCTGGTGGGTTTTCGCGGGACCCGGTGGTTGGCACGGTCGTTGTCACGTCGCCCAACCATGTTGGTGGGGAAGGCGGATATTTCTGTGCGGGTATGCGTATCGACAATGAACTTGCAGGGGATCAGGCCGGTGATGATGCCTTATCGGTCTGTTTTGACAGCTCGCCGCTGCAAGCACCGCTCGAGCTGCTGGGTCGGGCAAAGCTAAAGTTCCAGTTTTCAGTGGATCAGCCTGTTGCCCAGCTTGTCGCGCGGCTGTGTGATGTTTCACCCGAAGGTGTGTCACAGCGGATCAGCTATCGTCCGTTGAACCTGTGTCACTCCCACAGTCATGAGACGCCGCAGGTCCTGCAACCAGGTGAGATCTACGAGGCTGAAATCACGCTGAACGAATGTGCGCACCATTTGCGCGAGGGCCACGTTTTGCGACTGGCGTTGTCGACGTCTTATTGGCCGATTGTCTGGCCAGCACCTCAATCGGCCACGGTAACTTTACACTTGCTGGATTGTGCTCTTCATCTGCCGGTGCGCGAAGTTGCGCATGAAATTCAAGCCTCTGAACCCGGCCCGGCGCAGGCGTATCCGGTTCTGGCAGCTGAGCAGTTGCGTTTACCTTCAGCGCAATCAGAACGCACGGTGACGGAAAGCGGTTGCGTGGTTCTGGAGACGTTTGATGACTATGGTAAAACGCGCGATCCCTACCACGATCTGATTGTTGGTAGCGACGTACGCATGCTTTACCGCATTCACCCCGATGATCCGACAACCGCGTATTTCGAGACCGCTTGGAGTTTTTCGTTCGAGCGCGAAGAATGGCAGGCCGCCATCACGACCGAGTGCCGCATGACCTGTGACACCGAGAATTTCTATCTCTACCGCAAACTACGCGCCACTGAAGGCGCAAATGAAATCGAAGTCCTAACAAGGGAATGGTCCGAAACCGTTCCACGCGGACTTCTCTGACTTAATCTAAGGGAGGATACTATGAAGATCGAATGGACAAAGGCCAATGTTGGTCGCCGGAGGTTTCTGAAAGGCGCAACAGCGCTTGGGGCCGCTACAGCGCTTCCGATGGGGTGGGCGAACCGCGCGTTTGCAGCAGATGACGGTGTTCTGCGGGTGCGGGCTTATGGTGATGCACAGAACATGGATCCAGCACATTCCGTTGGTGTCGTTGAAGAAGAAGTGCATGCCTCCATCTACAACAAGCTGATCCAATACAAGCCGGGCGAGGAATGGGGTTGGCAGATGGATGCGGCAACTATGATCGAGCAGGTTGACCCGACCCATATCAAGTTCGCATTGCGTGACGATATTGGATTCACTAACGGATTTGGCGCGATGACTGCTGATGACGTCAAATTCAGCATGGAACGGATCGTGGACGACACGACCGACAGTCCGAATAAGCCCGACCTAGGGCCATTCAGCCATGTTGAAGTGACAGGAGACCGAGAAGGGACAATCGTTCTGAACAGCCCGTTTGCCCCGATCTGGTCGATTGCCTTGCCTTATATTACTGGCAACATCGTCTCGAAGGCAGCGGTCGAAGCCGCCGGTGGCCGGATCGGTGCTGATCCGGTTGCCGAATCCGGCCCTTATCTGCGAGACAGTTGGTCGCCCAAGGAAAAGACTGTTCTTAAGCGCAACCCCGACTGGAAAGGGGACGCGCCCACTTGGGACACCGTCGAGATCTATCCGATCGATGATGAAAACACCGCCGAGATCGCTTTTGAGGCAGGTGAACTGGATGTAACCCGCGTGTCGCTGGGCTCGGTCGAGCGTTATCGCGCTGGTGTTCCCAATGGTGGATCGTTGGTTGAGAAGCCCTCGCTCTACTATGTCTGGATGGGCATGAACGTTGAGCATCCAAAGCTGCAAAATCAAAAACTGCGACAGGCGATTCAGCACGCGGTGGACGTACCCAGCATTCTGGAGGCCGCATATTTTGGTGCTGCCGAACCAGCGACCGGCATCATCGCACCGGGCCTCGCCGGGCATCGGGCTTCTTCGCTGGTGCCACCGGCGGCGGATTTTGAGAAGGCGGCACAGCTGCTGGCGGAATCCGGTGAAACCAATGTCACGCTGACCCTCGACACGCTGAACAAAACGACCTTCACGACAACGGCTCAGATCATTCAGGCGACGCTCGCGCAAATTGGGATCACGGTTGAAGTCAACGTTCTGGAATCCGGTGCATTCTGGGCGTCCGGCGACAATGAAAACCTGCAGCTCGTTCTGAACCGTTTTTCGATGACCCCAGATCCGTATTATGCGACGTCGTGGTTCACGCCTGAACAGATAGGAAAATGGAACTGGGAACGCTTTAACAGCCCTGAATTCAATGAGATTCACGAAACTGCGGCTGCTGAAACGGATATCGCAAAGCGGGCGGAAATGTATCAGCGCGCGCAGGATCTAATGGAAGAAAGCGGCGCCTATCGCTTCATCACCCATGAGGCAACTCCGGTTATTCACAGCGCTCGCGTCATTCCCGCATTGCGGCCAGATGGCCTGTCCCTGCTTCGCTATTTTGGCAAGGCGACCTGATCTCCCCAGGTCGACTAGGTGCGGCGGGTGCATAACGCTCGCCGTACCAACACCAACGCCATCAAGCCAAAAGGAGCCAGTTGGCCATGCTGAAATTCGCAACCCGTCGGTTCGGGCTGTCGCTGCTTATCCTGTTCGTGGCGGTCACCGTCATGTTCCTGATGATCCGCGCCGTGCCAGGCGACCCGGTCCAAATCATGCTCGGCCCACGCGCCACGCCCGAGCTTCAGGCCCAACTCACAGTAGCGTTGGGGTTGGACCAGCCAATCTGGAAACAGCTTTTGATTTTTTACGGAAACCTCTTGCAGGGAGACTTGGGAACCGATGTCTTTTCGGGTCGTTCCGTGACTGACATCGTGTTCCAGCAACTACCATTCACATTGGAACTGATTTTCGCGTCGATCCTGTGGTCAGCTACGCTGGGCATCGCACTCGGCGCCTATGCGGCTGCGCATCCCAATACGTTGATCGACCGGGTTGCCGCCGCGATATCTGTTAGTTTTGTGGCCGCTCCGGCCTTTGTTGTCGCGCTCTTGGCTCTTTTGGTTTTTGCAGTGCATCTACAGTGGTTTCCCGCGATCGGTGCCGGGGAAGGCTTCTTTGACCGTCTTGACCATCTGGTCCTGCCCGCCTTTGCCATCGGGCTCAGTTGGGTTGGCTATATTGCCCGGTTGGTACGCGCGTCGATGCTGGAGGTTATGGGTGAAAGCCATGTCCGCACGGCCCGAGCCTTTGGTATCGCCGAACGTCGCGTGGTCATGGTGTACGCGCTGCGGATCGCCATTTTGCCCGTGGTTACCGTGATCGGTGTTGGGATGGGTTTTCTTCTCAGCTCGGCGGTTTTCGCTGAAATCGTCTTTGCCCGACCTGGTTTGGGCAAACTGGTCATCGACAGCATTACGACCCGAAACTACCCGATTGTGATGGGCTCTGTCCTAGTATCAACAGCTTTGTTCGTGGTGTCGACCGCATTGGCCGATCTGATCAATGCGCTGCTTGATCCACGCGCGCGCACGGCTCATTGAGGAGGCAGGCACATGGAAAAATCTCGTTCCGAAATGGGCCAGATCATAGTCGGCGTTGCGCGCGACCCGCTTGGTCTCATGGGCTTAATCATCGTCGGTGTCATCGTTTTCTGCGCAATCTTTGCGTATTGGATCGTACCCTATGATCCGATTGCGATGGATATCAAATCCCGCTTGCAGGGACCGTCCACAGCACACCTGCTGGGCACAGATCAGTTAGGGCGCGATACGTTTTCGCGGGTCATCGCGGGGGGCCAAGTAGCGCTCAAGGTGGCATTGCCCGCCGTGTTCGGAGCAATGGCGATTGGCCTGACACTGGGCATGATTGCAGGGTATGGGCCGAAATGGCTCGATAATCTTCTAATGCTTTTCTTCGATACCATCCGGTCCTTTCCGACAGTGATGTTCGCGCTGGCTGTTGTGGCCCTGATCGGGCCCAGTCTGCAGACGGTCGTGTTTGTCGTCATGGCGACCTCGATCCCAACATATGGGCGCGTGGCGCGGACCCAAACGCTGACACTGCGCAACTCTGAGTTCATCCTGGCTGAACGTTCAATGGGGGCCAGCATGGCGCGCATTCTAGGCGTTCACATGCTGCCCAACATCATTGGCGTTCTGGCTGTGTTGGCAGCCATGGATATCCCCACAGTCATCGCGCTTGAGGCCGGCCTGTCCTTCCTGGGTCTGGGCGTTAAGCCTCCGACCCCGAGCTGGGGTGCTTTGCTTAAGGATGGCTATTCCCTGATCCGCCAAACTCCTTGGTTGGTTGTTGGCGGAGGCCTGCCGATCATTCTGGCAACGCTTGGCTTCACGTTTCTGGGTGAAAGCCTGCGCGATGTAGTTGACCCGAAACTGAGGAAACAGCGATGACCGAGACACTTCTGGAAATCGACCAGCTTTGCGTCGATTACGAAACAGGCCGTGGCGACCTCAGGGCATTGAGGGACATCACATTCAACGTCAACAAAGGTGAAATCGTTGGCATCGTGGGAGAGTCCGGTTGTGGTAAATCCACGTTGATCTCATCCATTCTGCGTTTGACCGCGCCCAATACCCGGTTCCGTGAAGGAGAAATTAGGTTCAAGGGGAAGGATTTGCTGCAAGCCTCTGAGCGGCACATGCGGGACCTGCGCGGGGCGGATATATCCATCGTCTTTCAGGATCCGATGCAAACGCACAACCCGGTTCTGACTATCGGTCAGCAGATGCTGGATATTCAGCACCGATCCAGACAGTCCAAGGCTGACAAGTTGGCGCACGCGGCCAAAATGTTGGGCGCTGTTGGCATTCCTGACCCTGAGGCGCGTCTGGCGCAATATCCGCATGAATTCTCTGGTGGGATGCGTCAACGGATCGCCATCGCGATGGCGTTGATGTCCGAACCTGATCTTTTGATTGCGGATGAGCCGACAACTGCACTGGATGCGACGCTGGAGGTGCAGATCATTGAGCGCCTGCAAGAGCTGCAGCGCGAGTTTCACTGTGCCATCTTGTTCATCTCGCACCATTTGGGCGTGATCGCGGAACTCTGCGACAGGGTTGTTGTGATGTATGCTGGCGCAGTTGTTGAAAGCGGGGACGTGCGGGAGATTTTCCACAATCCTAAACACCCTTACACACGCCGACTGATCGAATGCGACCCCGGTCACATCAAAGAGCGTGCCCGTGTATTGCCAACCATTCCCGGTGAAGTGCCCGACTTGGCCAACCTGCCGGGGGGCTGCATTTTCAGGGATCGTTGTGATCAGTCCATGGCGCGCTGCGCCACCGAAGTGCCGCCACTGGATCAATTGAAAGAAGGCCATCACGCTGCGTGCTGGCTGAACCATCAGGAGGTCGCATCATGAGCTTGCTGAACGTTGTGGACCTCAATACCAGCTATGGCCCGGTCAATGTACTGGCGGGTGTCAGCTTTACCGTAGAACCCGGAGAGACTTACGCGCTGGTTGGTGAAAGTGGGTCTGGTAAAACCACGGTCATTCGCGCCATTGCCGGGTTAGCACCTGCGCAAGATGGTTCGGTCACCTTCGAAGGCCAGGAAATTCGGGGTGCACCCGAAAGTGTCATGCGCCCGTTGCGCAAAGACATGGCGATGATGTTTCAAGACCCGGTTGGAAGCCTGTCGCCGCGTCTGACCATCCGCAGTCTGATTACCGAGCCTTACCGCATTCAGGGCATGAAGGACCGTGACATGGACGCCGAAGCCAAGCGCCTCTTGGAAATGGTCAACTTGCCCACGCATTTCGCGGACCGCTATCCTTATCAGCTATCTGGTGGCCAAGCTCGGCGTGTGGGTGTGGCACGTGCACTGGCACTGGAACCCAAATTGATCCTTGCGGATGAGCCCACTGCAGGTCTCGATGTGTCGGTTCAGGGTGAGCTGTTGAACCTGCTCAACGACCTGCGCGAAAGGCTGGGGCTTGCGATGGTGATTATCACGCATAACCTTAGCGTCGTACGCCATGTGGCTGACAGAATGGGCATCATGTATTTGGGCCGATTGGTTGAAGAAGGTACAACCGAGGCCATCTTTAACGAGCCGCGCCATCCCTATACCCGCTGCCTGCTGAGTGCCAACCCAGAGCCGGACCCGGATGCGCGGTTGGAACGGATTGCTCTCAAAGGTGAGCCCCCCAGTTTGCTCAAACGCCCGTCCGGTTGTGAATTCCGCGAGCGTTGTCCCTTTGCCAAGGATATCTGCACCCAGACCCCGGAATGGGAAGTAAATGGCGGCCACGGGCTGCGTTGTCTGGCCCCGCTGTCGTAGTAGGAAACCCAATGCCAAGCACACTATATTTTAACGGCACAATCCTGACTATGGATGCACAGAACTCCTCTCCAGAGGCTGTTCTGACCGAGGGCAAAAGAATTCAGGCCGTCGGTGCAGAAGCAGATCTGCGCGCACGCATGCCGGCTGACTCACATGAGTATAACCTTCAGGGTCGTACACTGATGCCGGCGTTTATCGACCCGCACGGGCATTTCCCGGATCCAGGGTTCATACGGCTGTTCCGTGTCGACTTATCTTCGCCTCCTTTAGGGGACTGCAAGCACATGGCGCAGGCGTTGAATAGGATTCGGGAAAAGGCTGGCGAGACGCCCGAGGGTGAATGGGTCATGGGCGTGTTGTTTGATAATACTGCCATTCGCGAAGGCCGCATGCCCACGCGGGCTGAGCTGGACGATGTATCACAGCGTCATCCAATCTGGGTTATTCATGCGTCGGGGCACTGTGGCGTAGCCAATTCTGTTGCCCTTCAGAGGCGCGGGTTAAACTGTCAAACACCTGATCCAGAAGGCGGCCGCTTTGGCCGTGATCCTGAAACCGGAGCCCTGACGGGATTGATCGAAGGATTATCGGCCATGGGCGAGATGGGCGATACTGATTTCCTGATTGACCGCGAAAGGTTCTGGCAAGGCTTTGAGGCCTGTCGTGACGAATACCTATCCTATGGTGTGACCTATGCCCAAAACGCCTGGGCGTCGCAAACCATGTTGGAACACTTTGCCAGCCAGCCCGCGGATCTGGATCCGGGAATAGACATTGAGCTCTTACCCGTCGGAAGTCTGGAACCCGAATTGTCCGAGCATTGGATAGGTACGAACTGGCCCGGCAACCCGCATTTCACACTGGGTCCGCGCAAATTGTTCACGGACGGGGCTTTTCAGTTGCAGACCGCGTTTTTGTCTACCCCGTATTTCAAGCCATCCGATCCCTGTCACCCTTGTGGGATGGTTTACACCTCACAAGAACAGCTAGATGCCGACGTCAGAAAACTCCATAGCAAGGGCTTGCAAATGCATTGCCACTGCAATGGTGATGCCGGTGCCGAGATGTTCATAGATGCGGTGGAAAAGGCGCTTATTGCGCATCCCCGCCCAGATCATCGCCACACCATTATCCACGGTCAGGCTCTGCGGGATGATCAGTTGGAGCGTATGGTCCAGCTTGGACTTACCGTCAGCTTTTTTCCGGCTCATATACATTTTTGGGGTGATCGCCACTACGATACGTTCTTGGGGCCGCAGCGCTCCGAGCGGATATCCCCTGCGGCGTCTGCTGAGCGGTTTGGCTTGCGATATACAATCCACAATGATGCCTCGGTCACCCCGACGCGTCCGATTCATCTGGCCCACTGTGCGGTAAATCGAAAATCCGTTTCTGGCCGCGTGCTCGGTGAAGATCAGAAGATCAGCGTTCTGTCAGCCTTGCGCGCTCAGACCATCGACGCTGCTTGGCAAGTCTTCAAGGACGAGCAGCGCGGTTCTGTCGAACCGGGCAAAGTTGCTGACTTTGTTGTCCTTTCGCGTAATCCACTGCACGATCCGGACCGCCTGACAGATACGCGGGTGCTTGAAACGATCCGCAATGGCCAAAGTGTTTTTGCTGCGCCCCATGCCGAACAAGAAATTGAGCACACTTGATGGCGACCAAGCGTATTGCGATCGCGGGTTTTCAGCATGAAACTAATTGCTTTGGTGTGACGCAGGCCGGTCTGCACGAGTTTGAGATGGCCGATTCCTGGCCCGGCATGTTGCACGGTGCACAGGTGATATCGGAAACGTTTGGCATGAACCTACCTATCGCCGGTTTTGCGAAAGCAGCAGCGGCAGCAGGATTTGAAGTCGCACCAACCCTGTGGTGTTCTGCCGAGCCGTCTGCACATGTAACCGATCACGCATTCGAAACAATTTGCGAGATGTTGTTGGATCGCATCCGGGATGTGGGCGATATTGATGGCGTTTATCTCGATCTCCACGGGGCAATGGTCACCGAAAGCCTCGCTGACGGTGAGGGAGAGCTTCTGCGTCGTGTACGTGAAGTTGTGGGCTTCGAAGTGCCAGTGGTCGCAAGTTTGGACCTTCACGCCAACATCTCGGCTGAGATGGTCGACAATGCAGACTATTTGTCTGTTTTTAGAACCTATCCCCACTTGGATATGGCGGAAACGGGCGCACGATGCGTTCCTGTCCTGCAGCGGTTGCTAGCGGGTGAAACGCTCTACAAGGCTTTCCAACCGGTGCCTTACCTCATCCCTCTGCATGCGCAACATACGGGCTCCAAGCCATTCAGCGAGATCTATCAGTTGCCCGAAAGATTTGAGAAGCAGGAAATTCTGGCAGAAATCGCCCTCGGCTTCACCGCGGCGGACTTCTCAGACACAGGCCCATCATGTCTTGCCTACGCGGCCACAGCCCAGAAAGCTGCTGCTGCCGTGGAAGAAGTCGTGCATTTGTTTGTATCTCGCGAAGCCGATCTTGATTGTTCGATGTTGTCTCTGGAGGAAACCGTTTCGATATGTCGCGAGAGGCGGGGAAAACCCATTGTTGTCGCAGATGTCCAGGACAACGCTGGTGCGGGCGGGACATCAGATACTACTGGCCTGCTGGCAGCACTGATTGAGGGCGGGACAAAGAGTGTCTTAATGGGTCTGTTCCATGACCCTGAAAGTGCAAAACAAGCCCATGAGGCCGGAGAAGGTGCACGGGTAAAACTTGCGGTCGGTGCAAAGTCCAACTTGGCTGGGCACGTTCCAGTCAAAGCAGAGTTTGAAGTTCTGGCTTTGGGTGATGGCGTTTGTCGCTATACCGGAAAAATGTATGGCGGTGGGGTAGCTATGCTGGGCGAGACAGCTGCCCTACGTTTGGTTGGGCACGAGGCAAGTATTGACCTTGTTGTCACAAGTATACGGAACCAATGTCTTGATCGCGCGCATTTTACTCATATCGGATTAGACCCAACGAACTACGCGGTTATCTGTGTAAAAAGCACCGTACATTTCCGAGCGGACTTCGAACCTATTGCAGGAGATATCTGTTCCGTTTCTTCGCCAGGTGCCTTTCTCTGCAACCTGGAAGAAATCCCCTACACATGTATCACCAGAAGGCTGGCGAACACTCGCTGCGGTACTGTTGCCTCAACTGGCACAGGCTAGCGAATTCCGCTGATCTTGCGGGTCCATTATCATCTGTGAAGCGCGCCTTTTGCGGGCTGTGTGGGGTTTTGAGCGAGGCAGTTAACTGCCTCGCATTGTGCCCTTATTCTCGACGGTCAAAGTCTAGGTGGTGATTTCGGCCAAGAGAATTTCAGCTCTCTGCCAGCAGACAATAGATGATCATCGTCATCCGCTCGGTTGGAATGTGAAACCAGGCGAACTTCTCAAAGACGGATAACGGATTTTGCGCCAGGACTTCATCCATGGACATGCCCTGATCGACGAGGGGTTTCATCGTGTCCTTGATCGCAAGCATCAAATCGACCGAAGCCTGCATGTCGAACTTGTTATGTACGTGTATCTTCGCGACCTAAACCCATCTCCTTGATCCGGCTGTCTGGATGTAGACTCCGTTCCTAGTGAGGATGTTTCGATCAGAGCCTGCGGATTTCCGATCAGATCACGGGCAATTTCAAAGACCGCATGGTACTTTCCTTTTCAACATAAGTTCCATTTCTTTCCCGC
Organism: Ruegeria sp. CDSC021; assembly: GCF_059610845.1. NCBI lineage: Bacteria > Pseudomonadati > Pseudomonadota > Alphaproteobacteria > Rhodobacterales > Roseobacteraceae > Ruegeria > Ruegeria sp. CDSC021. The sequence goes on along the minus strand of NZ_JBXWOK010000003.1, from coordinate 300,319 downwards.
GCAGGGTATGTCAGGCCTGACCCAGCGAACCTGGTTCGTGAAAATGATAGAGGTCGTGAAGCAAACTATGGTCGGTGAATTGAGTTCCGAGCAGGCCGTGCGCGGCGCGATCCAGACGCATTCGAGGCGCGTCTGGCGGTTTGGGCTTGCCCTGTCGGGTGCTTCCGAAGTGGCCGATGATCTGTTGCAGGCTACTTGCCTGCGTGCGCTTGAACGCCACCACCAGGTCACGTCATTTGAGCGGTTGGACAGTTGGTTGATGACGATCTGCCGTTCAATCTGGTTGAATGAGCTGCGTGCCCGCTCGGTCCGAAAAGCGCAGGCACTGTCGTTGACCCCAGAGTCAGAGCTGATTGCATCCGGACCGGACTCGGAAACGAATATATTCGCCGCCGAAGTGTTTACCCAAGTGATGCAGTTGCCAGAAGCACAGCGAGAAACGGTGATGCTGGTCTATGTCGAAGGCTATAGCTACCGCGAGGCCGCAGCATTGCTGGAGGTGCCAATAGGAACGATCATGAGCAGGCTGTCCAATGCGCGACAAAAACTGAAAGTCGTGATGCAGCATGAGGCGGCAGATGCCGTTCGACGGAGTCGCAAATGAAGTTTTCCGATGAAGTTCTCAAAGCGTACCTGGAAGGCAAAGCGAATGAAGCCGAGGCTCAGGCGATAGAAGCTGCGGTTGCGGCCGAACCCGAGCTTGAGGCGCGCCTGATGGAGCTTGATCCATTCGCACCGGTGGTACAAGCGGTGTTTGAACATGTCCCGGCCGAGATGCCCCAGGTGGTTTTGCCTGACCCAAATGCCGAGATAAAAACCAGTGGCGGTCCTCTGCGCCTGTTGGCAGTAGCTGCATCTGTCGCGGTGATTTCTGTGTCGGCCACATATTGGGTAACCAGGCCTCAGCCCATGGGGTGGGCTGAGCAGGCGGCGATCTATCAATCACTATATGCGGCGGACACGATCGCGGGGATGGACAGCTCGGAACAGGCGTTGACAACTCAGTTTGATCAGGCCGAGGCACAGCTGGGTCTGTCCTTGAGACGTGACACTCTTGAGGCGTTGCCGGGGATGGAATTGAAGCGTGCGCAGGTGTTGTCCTTCAGGGGCAAACCGTTGGTTCAAGTGGTCTTTGCGAATGAACAGGGCCAGCCTTTTGCCTTCTGTGTCATTCGTCAGGGTGAAGGCGCGCCAAGCAAGGATTTGAAAGAGGCAGTGCTCAGCGGGTTGGCGACGGCGACCTGGTCCAAAGACGGTTATGGCTATATGTTGATTGGTGACAGCGATCAGACTGACCTGGAAAGTAAGCTGGATATTCTAACCGCGACCTTTGCAAGCTGAGGTCGCGTCAAAAACGCCTTGTGAACCTGCGGAAATACCAGAAATATAGCGGACATGACCACCACACCCGTCATTCCCGATCCGGATGAGGACGAGGACCCCCTCGGCCCGCGCAGCATCTATGATGATGACGACGCTGATGAGGATGATCTGTGGTTCCTGCCACCTGACGAAGAGGCTGTCGAGGATTTCCTGCCGCCCGGTCCAAGGGTCGACCGCAGTCTTTTGTTTGATCCCAGGGACTGGCGTGCGGCGCAGGCAGATCTGTCGTTGGAACTGGCCGACCTGGCAGTTAGTTTCGGCGCCTTGGACGAACGTTTGCGCGCCGGCCCGGATGGGTGGACACACCGGCTGGCGCTGATGGATGTATCCGATTTGGGATGGTGGACCGGAGACCGGATCAGCGTTGATCGGCTGGCGCTTTGGACCGGGCTTCGGATTGGTGCAACCGGGGATGATGTGCAGGCCCTGTACCGCGCGGGTTGGGCCGTACGGCGGCTAACATCCGGCGCCGCGCCATCGGATGGCGGGTGGGAGACCGGCCTGACAGCCTTTTTAGATCGTATTGCGCAGGGGATTGACGAAGTCCCCGAAGCCATCGCCGATCTTGCCGAAGTCATGCGCAATTCCGAGGGGCTGCACCCGGTGACGCAGGCCGCCATCGGTTTTCATGCCTGGCGGGCCCTGTCTCAAGGCATCGGACAGGATACCGAGGCTGCAATCATTGCCGCCCGTCATGCGGCCAAGATGGGGCGGGGCGGGGCTGTGTTCATGCCCTTGGTTCTGTCGGGTCCGGGTGCGTTGAGAGGTGTTGGTGAACCATCAGAAAAGCTTGCTGCCTGGATCAGGGGAACAGGGCAGGCGGTATTGTCCGCCTTGCTGCACCTGGACCGGGTCAGCGCCTGGGAGCAGCGCGCCAGAGAGACCACTGCAGAGTTGAGCGGGCGCACACCACCAAGACTGATCGACGTGTTTACGGCCTGGCCAATGGTTTCGGCCCCATTGGCGGAAGAGCTGACTAAAGCCTCACGCGCTGCGGTTCAGCGCAACATTGACCGTTTCAGCCGGAGGGGCTTGATCCGCGAGGTGACAGGGCAGGGACGTTACAGAGTTTGGACAGCGGCGCTGTAGTCCAAACAGGGCCATCAGACCAAAATGCCCGGTCTGCCGCATTGAATACCAGCTTCCGCAGGTTTTTGCCTGTGCAGATGTGAATGCCCGTCCCATTTTTGCCCCCGCATTACTGGCTAGTGGGAACAGGTCTGAGGGCGGCAAAGTGTTTGGCCGGGTCGTATATATGTCAAAAGTGGTTCTTAAATCAAAAGTTTAACTCGCAATTTGTGAAAACTATTCTTGGTTGACGGTGTGGATGGCAAGCCACCTCAGGAGCAGTACTCCTTCGAAGGGTCCGGGCAGTGCTGTTGTCGAACAAACCATCATTTTAAATTGGGCTGCTGAAACATTGTCCGGCCTATTGCCGTCAGCAGAGGATCGGCTAGAGGTAGGTGAACGTGTTATTGGCGAAGGTATGGATCCGCCATCCGATCTGGAGGATTTGGCACAGGTCGAATAGTGACCGAGAATGCCCCGCTCCGCGACCCGCCGCCAATTCCGAGGCATGCCGATGCACCGTCTGAAAAAAGGCCTGACCAAATGAAGATCCAGGAAAACCGAACCTTTTCACAGCTCGAGGTCGGAGACGAAGCCCAGCTGACACGATTGTGCACGGTTGACGATCTTTACGCCTTCGCCTCGGCATCGGGGGATCACAATCCTCTGCATCTGGCGGCCTATGATGGTGACGGCGACGGCCACCCCGAGGCGGTGGCCCCTGCGCTTTGGCCCGCCGGTCTGGTGGCTGCCGTCTTGGGGAATATTTTGCCGGGTGCGGGAACCCAGACCCGAGCGGCCAATCTACGGTTTCACGCGATCGTTCTGGCCGGAGATGAGTTGACCGCAGTTGTTCGGGTTACAGAAAAATCCGACGATGGTGATGTTATCTGCACCGCCGAGGTTCGGCGTGTTGGCGACAGCACCCTGGTCCTGAGCGGAGATGTCCGAGTCACGCCGCCCGCAAAGCATATGGAATTCGATTCGATCGAGGTGCCGGGACTTATCGTTCAACGCCACCGCCATTTCGAAGCGTTACTGGCGAAAGCCAGACCCCTTGACCCGATGCCAACTGCTGTTGTTGCACCTGAAGAGCCAAACTCATTGGGGGGTGCTTTGCTGGGGTATAGCAACAGCATTATCACGCCGATCCTTGTGGGTGATCCCGGCAAAATCGCTGCCGCAGCCGAGGCACTGGGTGCCGATCTGTCCGGATTTGAAATTATCGAGGCCTATGGCCACCAAGCCGCCGCCCATCGCGCGGTTGACCTGGTGGTTGAGGGCAGGGCGCAAACACTGATGAAGGGGCATTTGCACACCGATGACCTGTTGCGCGCGGTTCTGCGCCGCGAAAACGGGTTGAGAACCGGGCGAAGGCTGTCACATATATTCGTTATGGATGTTCCAGGGATGTCGCGTCCGATCATGGTCACTGACGCGGCCGTGAATATTGCCCCTGACCTCGAAACCAAGGCTGATATTGTTCAGAATGCGATCCATCTGGCACATTCCATCGGGATTGAGACCCCAAAGGTAGGCGTGCTTTCAGCCATTGAGACGATCAACCCGCGCATGGCGTCGTCAGTTGATGCCGCCTTGCTGTCGAAGATGGCCGAACGGGGTCAGATCACAGGAGGGTTGGTTGACGGCCCCTTGGCTATGGACAACGCGGTCGATCTGAATGCGGCACGCACCAAAGGGATTACGTCCGAGGTGGCTGGTGCTGCGGACATTCTTGTCGCCCCAAACATAGAAGCAGGCAATATGGTGGCGAAACAGCTGACATTCATCTCTCATGCCGAGGCGGCAGGGATCGTGGTCGGGGCTGCTGCACCGATTATCCTGACCTCGCGTTCGGATGATGACGACTCGCGTTTGGCGTCCTGCGCGGTGGCGGCGCTTCATGCATATGCAAGTAAAGGCAAACTCCATGGCTGACCATGTTCTGGCACTGAACGCCGGGTCCTCATCACTGAAATTCGCGCTGTACGAACTGGTTGATGACAACCGTCCCAGCATGCGGTGGCGCGGACAAATAGAACGTTTAGGTGATGCACCACGCCTATTGGCCCAGTCGGCAGGCGGCAGATCAGTAGATCGTCCCCTGTCGAGCACCAAAAGCCATGATGAAGCAATCCATGCATTTCTTGAAATGGCGCGGGAATATCTTCCTGACATTCATGTGTGCGCGATAGGTCATCGCGTAGTGCATGGGGGCACGGTCTATTCCGAGCCTGTGCGCGTGGATGACACCGTCATCAACACTTTAGAAGGGTTTATTCCCTTTGCTCCTTTGCATCAGCCCTACAGTCTTGCGGGTATTCGCGCAGCCAGCGCTGCCTTCCCCGGAACAACTCAGGTTGCCTGTTTTGACACGGCGTTTCATCGCACCCATCCGTGGGTAAACGACACCTTTGCCTTGCCGAAAAGCTACTATGACAAAGGCGTTCGCCGCTATGGGTTCCATGGGCTGAGCTATGACTACATTTCGAACAAGCTGAAAAAAACGGCACCGGGTCTGTATGATGGCCGTGTGGTTATCGCCCATCTTGGAAACGGGGCATCCATGTGCGCGGTTTCAGGTGGGCGCGCTGTGGCTTCGACCATGGGGTTCTCGGCGCTTGACGGGTTGCCGATGGGCACGCGCTGCGGTCAGCTGGATCCAGGTGTCGTGCTGTATATGCTGCAGCAGGACGGAATGACCGCAGAAGAGATTGCCGAAATGTTGTACAGAAAATCCGGCCTGCTGGGCCTGTCGGGGATATCATCGGATATGCGCACGTTGCTGGCCGCTGATACGCCCGAAGCCCGAAAGGCAATCGACTATTACGTCTTCCGTATTCGGCGAGAGCTTGGCGCCCTGTCCGCTGCACTTGAAGGGATTGATGCGCTTGTCTTCACCGGTGGCGTTGGTGAGAACGCTGCCCAGATCCGGCAGATGGTGTGTGATGGAATGCGATGGATCGGGATTGAAATGGATCACGCCAGGAATGCCGATGGTGGAACAGTCCTGTCCACGGATTTCAGCCGTGTCCGGATTCTGACGATCCCCACAAATGAGGAGATGGTGATCGCGCGGGCTGCGGTGAATTTTCTGGAATAGGTCTTATTCGTTCGGCGTTTCTTTCCGGCGCCGGGCGTATTTCAGCAGCATGCTCAGCAAGGTCGTGATGGCTTCGGGCGCCAGTACGCCAACCGGGTCGCGGCGAATTCCGGCTACGGTGTTTTGGACCTCGGCCAGGGAATCCCTGATTTCAGATTCAATGTCTTGCAGCGCCATATCCCGAAGTTCGACTGCGGCCGAGGCATCGCCGTGTTGGTTTATCGAATTGGCGAGCAGAACCAGAATCAAAGCAAGTACCAGATTGGTCCCCGCCACAAGTATCGCAGCAACGGGTTTCGACAGGATCGCGGAAAGCCAAAAAAATCCGGCGAGATTCAGCATGATGATCGCCAGGCCCACCGCCACTCCGGCGGCTATGTAAAACCCGGCCCGTTTCACGGAGATCGCAAGCTGTGCACGTGCGATCAAGCGTTCAGCGCGCAAAATGACTGAGACATTGCGGGATATGCGGCTCATGGGCGTCTCCTAGCGTGACCGGCCAAGCATGTAGCCTAGGGCAAAAATACCAGCGGCAAACAGAATTGATTTTCTGTGCGGCAGATCTTCGAATTCCTCAAGTATATCGTCAAGCTGTGTGGACCAGGATTCGAGGTTATCTGTAAGCCGGTCGGCGATGGTTTCGCGCGGCGGGGCGTCAGCCCCTTTATCTGGCGAAGCGTTTTTTGCCGGTGGCTGCTCGGCAAGCTGCCGTCGCAACTCTGCGATCTCTGCTTCAAGCTCGGCTTTTGTCACCATTGCTCAGGCTCCTTCCCGGCAGACCACTATCTGCGTGCCAGTATCGCCCATGGTAGACTGATTTTCCGATTTAGTAAAAGGGGCTTATCGGGTTCAAAGCCGGTGCCAGCGCGCCTATGCGCCAATGTCAATAATCCGCAACCAGCAGGAAATCCGGGATGGCGTCTTCCTCGATTGTCGCAAAGCGAGGGATTGGCTGTTCGAAGACGTTGTCGGTTCGGTCGTCATTGACGGTAGACACTTCGCCAATCAAACAATCACCTTTTTCCGCCCAGAACGCGTGCCAGATACCCGGCATCAAGGTCACGCTTTGACCGGGCTTTAGCCGCAGCAGTTCGCCAGGTTGAAGCGTCACAGGGCAGTTGTCGCTAGGCACGGTCACAGGGGTATCGCGGTCAATGCCGCCCTGAGGGTCTGAGGCGTAGATTTCCATCACCAGATCGCCACCGCCCCGGTTGATGATATCCTCGGCTTTGACGATGTGCCGGTGCATCGGCGAAAGCTGCTTGTCCCGCGACACCAGCAGTTTCTCGGCATAGAGCATGCCTTGCCCCTTGTTCAGATCGCTGACATCGCCATTGCGTAGGGTGAACAGGAACAGGCCAAGTTCGTCAAACCGACCCTGGCCATAGTCGGTTATGTCCCACCCAAGCCCGCGTTCACGGATACCGGCGGCCTGTTCGCTGCGCATTTTCTCGGGCGACCAATCCGCAAAGGGCGGCAGCACCGCGCCAAAGGAACGGATAAAGGCCTCGGCCTCGGATTTGATTTCGTTGATTTCGGAACGTTTCATCGGCTTCTTCGTTGGGTCAGAGTTCATGGGCCCAGGGCGGGTTTGCCCCGGCGCGCGCGACAGTTACAGCGGCGACTTCCGCCCCTTTCGAAAGGGCTACGCGCAGGGCGTTTGCTGGCAATGTGCGCAATTCGGATTTTGTTAAGTGGCCTGATTGATCTAGGGCGGACAAGACGCCTGCGTTGAAAGTGTCACCGGCGCCAACGGTGTCGACAACCTCGACCTTTTTTACGGGAACAGAAACGTCGGACCCGTCTGCAAGATACCCGATCGCGCCTTCGCTGCCCCGGGTGACGATCACCACCGAAGGTCCTGCCTGCAGCAACAGCGGAACTTTTTCAGCAAGGCTTTCTGGGCCCGGAATGATCCAGTTCAGATCTTCGTCCGAGACCTTGACGATATCCGCTTGCGCAATCATGCGGTTCAGCCGGGTGCGATACCGGGTCTGATCCCGGATGAAATCCGGGCGAATGTTTGGGTCCAACATGACGGCGCGCTCTGATCCAAAGCGGTCAAGCACCGCCGCATAGGCATCTGCGCAAGGCTCGCATGCCAGACTGATCCCGCCCAGATACAGCGCCGAGACCGAGGGCAGATGGGTTGGCATATCCTCTGGCGTCAACATCCGTCCGGCCGAGTTTTCATCGACGAAACTGTAGGCTGCCTGCCCATCCTTGAGCTGTACAAATGCCAATGTAGTCGGGCGGTCCGAATGGATTACCCGGTCGGAGTCAACATGGCTGGCCTTGAGGGCGGCCATAAGCTGTTGCCCGAACATGTCAGAGGAAAGCCCGGTCAGCAGACCCACCGGCGTATCCAATCGACCCAGGGCAATAGCCGTGTTGAAAATCGCACCGCCAGAATGGGGCACAAACCCCAGTTCGCCCGAGATCGTGGGCGTCTCGATCATATCGATCAGGGCTTCACCACAGCATAGGATCATGCCGGGACCTTTCTGTTTCTGAAACGTGCGGTCAGACTACCGCCTTAGCGCATTTTTACAGAAATTGTTAGCGCCAACAATGCCAAATTCATCCTGTTCCGAGACATACAGGTTCATGGATCGGCGCAACTCGCTGAACCGGCCTCCGGCATTAAAGGCGTCTCGGAAGGCGTCCTTGAACAGCCAGCGGTTCTTTTCGGCCACGCCACCCACAAGGAACACGCCACCGGCAGGCATCATGACGACCGCCAGATCGCCCATGACCGCGCCTAGATGTGTGGTGAACATATGCGCGGCCTTGACGGCATGGGCATCGGTTCCGTCGCGTGCATCCTGAAGGATATCGCGCGCGGTTCGGGGCTCGGCCTTTGCCCGACCCCCTGCCAGTTCGATGGCCTGATAAAGGATCGGCAAACCCGTACCGCTGAGGAACATTTCCGCCTCAAGTGTCAGGGTGTCGTCAAAAAAACACTCGGGGGCCACCTGCCGCGCGGCGTTGAATATTTCGACCTCGTCCTGACTTCGGGGCGAGAGGCCGATATGGCCGCCTTCGCCGGACACCGTGTGATAGCGGCCATTCGAATATAGCAGCGATCCGACACCTAGCCCGGTTCCAGGCCCGACGACCAGACGAGTGCCGGTCGGCGGATGCTTGGCCCCTTGCAAGACTTCAACATTGTCATGGGAAATTTCGGCAACAGACCACGCAGCGGCAGTGAAGTCGTTGATCACAAAGGTATGTCGGGCGCCCGTTGCCCGGGCGATATCATCCTCTGACAGATCAAGTTGGGCGTTGGTCAGCCTGATTGTACCGTTGCGGACAGGTCCTGCCCCGGCGGCAACCACGGCCCGTGGGTCGGTTCCGATCTCGTCGCGCAGGCTATGAAAGGCCTCAAGCAATTCGGGCAGTTTGCCGGTGGGGTATTTGCGCAGGTCCGTCAGTTCACCATTGGTGATAACGCCAAGCCGCGTATTGGTGCCGCCGATATCGGCCACGAGGTTCCAATGGTCGTGCATGGCCCCAGCCGGTTGCGCCAGCGGTAAGGACACTGTGCTTCCCGTCAGGGCGTTTTGTACTGCGGTATAGGACGCCTTGGGTGTGCGCTCCATCGTCTGAAAGTCCACATCCACAAGGCCAAACCTCTTCTCATATCCCAGCGCCCATTCGTAATTGTCCAGCAGGGACCAGATGAAGTAGCCCTTGATCGGCACGCCCTGTGCCAAGGCGTCCTGTACCGCCGAAAGATGTTGGTTCAGATAGTCGATCCGGTCGCTATCCTGCTGCCGTTCGGGGCTGGCCATGCCATTTTCCGTCACCAGAATCGGCAGGTCCCCGGTGTAATCCTGCTTGGTGCGGGTCAGAAACCGGGTCAGGGCGGCGGGTTCGATCTCCCACCCCATCTGAGTTTTGGGCAGCGGTCCGGCGATTTCCTGCAGACTGGGCCAGGTGGTCTCCGAAGGCGCAATCAACTTGCGGGTATAGTAGTTCAGACCACACCAATCGACCGGCGTACCGATGATGTCGAAATCATCCTGCCAGCCAGCGGGCAGGTAGGGCTCTAACCCCTCCAGAACGTTGTCTGGATAGGCCTTGTTGAAAACGCCGCCCAGAAAGAACCGGTTGTAGATGCCGTCATACAGATCAGCCGCGCGGCGCGCTTCGGGGCTGTCATCTGCGGGTTCGGCCCATTCCAGGTTGAAAACCGCGCCCAGGTTGGACATGCCAAGGCCCCGCATCGCGTCGATGGCGCTGCCATGGGCCAGAAGGACGTGGTGCATCGCGCGGGCGGTTGCACGGATGTCGCGAAGACCCGGGGCGTGATGGCCTTCGAAATGGCTCAGCCAGCTGACGCACCACGGCTCATTTATGGGGGCGACGCTGTACATCCGATCGCCGATGCGGCCCATGATGACCTCGGTGAAATCGGCGAACCACCCGGCGATATCTCGATTGCGCCAGCCGCCCAGATCGGCCAGAAACGAAGGTAGTTCCCAATGGTAAAGCGTGGCGCAGGGGCGGATACCGCGTTCCAGCAGCGCATCGGCCAGCCGATCATAGTAATCCAGCCCGGCCTCATTCACCTGACCACGGCCTTCGGGCAGAACCCGCGCCCAGCTGGTTGAAAACCGGTAGCAATCAAAGCCGCCATCGCGCACCAGATCCAGATCCTGCGGGAACCGGTTCAGGTGGTCACAGGCCAGATCCCCGTTTTCATTTCGCACAACATTGCCGGGGGTCCTGGCAAAGGTATCCCAATGGGTTTGCCCGGCCCCTCCCTGTGCGTGGCCTTCGATCTGATAGGCCGAGGTTGCGACGCCAAAGAGGAAATCTTTGGGGAAATCAGTGCGGTTGTATTTCATATTCAGAACCTGTTGGGGGCGGGACCGGTCGAGCCGCCAACTACCAGCTCAGCCTCCAGCAATCTAGTTTTGGCCGGGTCTTCGGGCGCATTTATTCGTTCGATCAGCATTTCGGCAGCTATTTCACCGGCCAACCGAACCGAGGATCGCGTGGCGGTGAAGATCGGTACATCCTGCCCGTTTTTCAGATAGGACAGGTCGTCATCATGGGCGATCACCGAAACATCGCGGCCCATCTGCAGCCCTGCTTCGTTCAATGCCCGCCGAACTCCGATGGCCGAAATCATTGACGAAACCAGGATGGCGGTCGGAGGGTTCTTAAGTTGAGCCATATCGCGCGCTTCGTGGTGGCCATATACCTCTGTCATCTCGGCGCTGCGCATCAATTCAGGGTCCGGTGACAGACCGGCTTGATTCAGGGCCTGCAGGTAACCGGCCCGGCGGCGTTGGGCGAAATCCATATCTTCAAGTCCGTTGATAAGGGCGATCCGTCGATGCCCCAGGTCGATCAGAAACTGGGTGGCGCGCTTGAACGAGCTTTTGTTGTTCACATCAACCCAGTCATAGGGTGCGTCTATTCCAGTGGATCGTCCGTGCACAATGAAGGGCGCGCCCATGCGATTGAGGACTTCAATCCGCTGCTCGTTCACCTTGGGGCCCTGCAGAACGACACCGTCCACGGCACCACGCTGAAACAGGTCGCGATAGGCGCGTTCAATAGATGTGTCGTCGGCGCTAGTGAACATCATGTCATAGCCGTGTTCAGCATATCTACGAGCAGCCCCGGCGACAAAATCGCCAAAGATTGGGTTAACCATTTCATGCTGGGATGAGCTGGGAATCACGTGCCCGATCACGTGTGATCGACCTGTCGCAAGACCCTTGGCTCTGCTGTTCGGGCGGTACCCGTGTTTTGTTGCGGCGGCCTGAACCCTTGTGCGCGTGGCTTCGCTGACCTCGGGGTATCCGTTCAGCGCGCGGCTGACGGTTGTTTGAGACAAACCAAGGATTTCAGAGAGCTGCTTTAGGTTCATATTTGTTCAAAGCGCCTACAAATTACTGCGTATTCCTGTTTTTGCGGGCATTTTCGCTGGTGGTCAACAGATTTCACGAACATCTTGTTTGATATTTATATTTATGGGCCTTCGCAAAGCAATCGTTGACAGGTGAAGGCTGTTAGCGCATAAACTCACTCCAGCCAAAGCGCTTTGGATATTTGAGACCAAAGGCGCGAGATATCGTTGGGAGGAGAAATTCATGAAACACTCGCTTTATGCTGGCGTCGCCGCATTTACCCTGATCGGGGGCGTCGCACAGGCCGACAAGGTTACCGTATTCGGCCCGTGGCTGGGGCCGGACCAAGAGAATGTCGAAAAGGTTCTGGATGGGTTCGCGGCGGCGACCGGGCATGAGTACAGCTATGTCGGCTCGGACAGCTTTGAGCAGCAAATCAGAATTGATGCCGAAGCCGGATCGGCGCCCAACGTAGCAGTGTTCCCTCAGCCCGGTCTGGCGTCAGATATGGCCAAGGCGGGTTTCCTGACTCCCCTGAGTGAAGGAACCGCGGATTGGATTCGCGACAACTATGCGGCTGGTCAGTCCTGGGTGGATCTGGGAACCTACCAAGGTCCGGACGGGCAGGATCACCTATATGGCTTCTTCTACAAGGTCGACGTGAAGTCGCTGGTTTGGTTCGTGCCGGAAAACTTCGAAGATGCCGGTTATGAGATTCCGACTACGATGGAAGAGCTCAAGGCGCTGTCCGATCAGATCGTTGCAGATGGCGAAACGCCATGGTGCATCGGGCTGGGTTCCGGCGGAGCGACAGGTTGGCCAGCGACTGACTGGGTTGAAGACATGATGCTGCGCACGTTGCCGCCCGAAGATTATGACGCCTGGGTCGCCAACAAATTGAAATTTAACGATCCTAAGGTTGTCGCCGCGATTGAAGAATTCGGAGCGTTTGCGCGCAACGATGATTACGTGGCCGGCGGAGCCGGCGCGGTCGCAACGACTGACTTTCGTGACAGCCCGAAGGGCATGTTCAGCTCGCCTCCGCAATGCTACATGCACCGTCAGGCTTCGTTCATTCCGGCCTTCTTCCCTGAAGGCACGGTTGTGGGCGAGGATGCCGATTTCTTCTATTTCCCGGCCTATGAAGGTAAGGATCTCGGCAGCCCGGTCCTTGGGGCCGGAACAGTTTGGGCAATCACCAATGACAGCCCGGGCGCGCATGCGCTGATGAAATACCTGGAGACACCCGAGGCGCATGAAGCCTGGATGGCTCTGACCGGGTTCCTGACGCCGCACAAAGGCGTCGATACCTCGGTCTTCTCAGACCCAACGCTGAAGAAGATGAACGACATTCTTCTTGGTGCAACGACGTTCCGGTTTGACGGTTCTGACCTGATGCCGGGCGGCGTGGGTGCAGGCACCTTCTGGACTGGTATGGTCGACTATACGGGCGGAACACCTGCCCAGGACGTCGCCGACGAAATCCAATCCTCGTGGGACGCGCTGGACTAAAGCGTCTGAGATTGGGCAACCCGCTCTGCCGGGTTGCCCGAACCTATCGTCGCAAGGGAGAGCGGCATGCACCCGGCATTTCAAGGCCTGCTGACCATCGCCATCGGCGTGTCAGGTTGCGTGGGCTACTTCTATCTATCCAATCAGTTTCTGGACAAAGTTCTGTTCCCGCCTCGGGGGCCGAATGCTGGCCGGAATATCAACCGCGCGAACATGATCCGGCCTTGGTTGTTTCTGTTCCCAGCGCTGGCTGCTTTGGGCTTGTATCTGGCCTATCCGGTTGTCGAAACCCTACGCCTGTCACTGACTGATCGTGTCCCAGGCGGCGGCTACAAATGGGTCGGGCTGGACAACTATATCCAGATGGCCAAGGAGCCCAAGTTTTGGGAAGCCATGCGCAACAACATGTTATGGCTGATCGTGGTGCCTGCAATGTCGACAGCGTTTGGCCTATTGGTGGCTCAGCTGACCGACCGCATCCGCTGGGGCAACATCGCCAAGTCTCTGATTTTCATGCCGATGGCCATCTCGTTCGTGGGGGCCTCGGTGATCTGGAAGCTGGTCTATGACACCCGTCCGGTTGAGCAGGACCAGATCGGGATGCTGAACGCGCTTTACATCTTTTTCGGAGGGGTCGAGCCGCAGACATGGTTGACCATCCCCTTCTGGAACAGCTTTTTTCTTATGGTTGTGCTGGTCTGGATTCAGACTGGTTTTGCCATGGTCATCCTGTCAGCCGCCCTGCGCGGCATTCCCGAGGAAACCATCGAAGCTGCCATTCTGGATGGGGCCAATCCGTTCCAGATTTTCTTCCGTATCAAGGTGCCGCAGATCAAGACCACCATCCTGGTGGTCTGGACCACGATCACCATCACCGTGCTCAAGGTCTTTGACATCGTGTTTGCCATGACAAACGGCCAGTGGGAAACGCAGGTTCTGGCCAATTACATGTATGACAAGCTGTTCCGCACCAATGACTGGGGCGTGGGCTCGGCTTCGGCCATGGTGATCATGCTGCTGGTGGCACCGATCCTTGTCTGGAATGTGCGCAATGCGCGCAAAGAGATGGAGTAGGCCATGAGCGAAATAGCAGGAACCAAACCCGCCCTTCGCTGGGCTGTCCATGCCTCGGTTCTTTTACTGGTCGTGCTCTGGGTGGTGCCGACGCTGGGGCTGTTGATCTCATCCTTTCGTACTGCCGACCAGATTGCCACAAGCGGCTGGTGGCGGTCGTTGTTCCCATCCGAGCAGAACCTGACCCTGCGCGCTGCAGCACCTGAAACTCAGGTGCTGGAGAATGGCGTTTACGTGATCGAAGGCAACCTGTTCGAGGCGGGCACACAGGCGGCGATCTCAAAATGGGGCACCAGTTCCCGGGCGATTGATGATTTTGTACCCGGTGACACGGCAGAGCTGCGCAAGGGTGGCACGATCACGGTGGATGCCGACGGCAAATACCGGATGGAAAACACCGAAGAGTTCACCGGCAGTCGCGGCACGCGCGTCTTTGTGACGGCGGAACTGCCTCCCGAGTTCACCCTGGCCAATTACCACAAGGTCCTGCTTGCTGAAGACAGCACTGACAGTATGGGGCGGGCGTTTTTCAACACGCTGACGGTCACGATACCGGCGACGATCATTCCGATCCTAGTAGCCGCCTTTGCCGCTTATGCGCTGGCTTGGATGGATTTCCCAGGTCGGGCACTGTTAATCGCCGCGGTTGTTGGCCTGTTGGTGGTGCCGCTGCAACTGGCACTGATCCCACTGCTGAAATTTCACCTGAGCATCGGAATTGAGAAAGGCTATCTGGGCGTCTGGATGGCCCATACCGGGTTCGGGATGCCATTGGCCATCTACCTGTTGCGCAACTACATGGCCGGGCTGCCGCGCGATCTGATCGAAAACGCACGTGTAGACGGCGCGACCGAGTTCCAGATCTTTACCAAACTGATCCTGCCACTCAGCTTTCCGGCATTGGCGTCTTTTGCCATCTTCCAATTTCTCTGGACTTGGAATGATCTGTTGGTTGCCAAAGTGTTCCTAATCGATGCGTCCGGCCAGACCACAGTGATGACAAACCGGATTGTCGAGCTGCTTGGAACGCGGGGTGGAAACTGGGAAATCCTTGCCACGGCGGCGTTCGTCTCGATCGCTGTGCCGTTGGCTGTTTTCTTCGCAATGCAAAAATACCTGGTCCGTGGTCTGCTGGCCGGGTCGGTCAAATAGAGGCGTCTGATGAACGTGCAGAACACAGCAGAACTTTCCAATGCAACCAAGGTGGCCGCTGACTGGTGGCGTGGTGGCGTCATCTATCAGATCTATCCGCGCAGCTTTCAGGACAGCAATGGTGACGGGATCGGAGACCTGAAAGGCATCACCCAGCGATTGGGGTACATTGCCTCTCTGGGCGTTGATGCGATCTGGATTTCGCCCTTCTTCAAATCTCCGATGAAGGATTTCGGATATGACGTCAGCGACTATCGCGATGTTGATCCGATGTTCGGCACGATGGAGGATTTTCGGGACCTGCTGGATCACGCCCATGCCCAGGGGTTGAAGGTGATGATTGATCTGGTTCTGTCGCACACGTCAGACCAGCACCCTTGGTTCAGCGAAAGCCGCGCCAGCCGTGAAAACGCCAAATCCGATTGGTATGTCTGGGCCGATCCAAAACCGGACGGTACGCCCCCGAACAACTGGTTGTCGATTTTCGGGGGCTCGGCCTGGCAGTGGGACTCGCGACGTTTGCAGTATTATTTGCACAACTTCCTCACCTCGCAGCCGGATCTGAACTTTCACTGTCCGGATGTGCAAGACGCCTTGCTGGATGTTGCCAGGTTCTGGCTTGATCTGGGTGTCGATGGGTTTCGTCTGGATACAATCAACTTCTATTTCCACGACAAACAGTTGCGAGATAATCCTGCCCTGCCCGTCGATCAGCGCAATGCCTCAATCGCGCCGATGGTAAACCCGTATAACCATCAGGACCACCTGTTCTCCAAAAGCCAGCCCGAGAACATTGCCTTTCTGGAACGCCTGCGGGCCCTGACCGATCAATATGAAGGTCGCGCCTGTCTGGGCGAGGTGGGCGACGCACAGCGTGGGCTTGAGATAATGGGCGAATACACCAGCGGTAATAAGCGCATGCACATGTGCTATGCGTTTGAGTTCCTTGAAAAGCGCGCTTTGACTGCCAGCTATGCACAGCAGGTATTTGATCAGCTCGAGGACAAAGCAGGTGATGCCTGGCCTTGCTGGGCATTTTCGAACCATGACGTGGAACGTCACGCGTCGCGCTGGCGTCTGGACGATGCAGCCGCCAGACAGCATGCAGTTTTGATGATGTGCATGCGCGGCTCGGCCTGCTTGTATCAAGGCGAAGAGTTGGGCCTGCCCGAGGCGGACGTGGCCTTTGACGATCTGCAAGACCCGTATGGCGTCGAATTCTGGCCTGAGTTCAAGGGCCGCGACGGATGCCGGACGCCGATGGTTTGGGCTGCGCAGGATGAACAATCGGGCTTTAGCACCGGCAAGCCTTGGTTGCCTGTCAGTGACCCTCAGGCCGAGCGTGCCGTGGACCGATCAGAGGCTGAGCCCAAGTCCATGCTTCACCATTATCGTCGTGCGATTGCATTCCGCCATGCCCATCCGGCTTTGATGTTGGGGGCGCAAAAGAACATGACGCAGATCGGGACCGTTCTGACCTTCACACGTGAAGATCAAGCGGAAGAGGTGTTCTGCGCATTTAACCTCGGTACCGAACGTTCCGAAGTAATCTTGCCAGGCGGGAACTGGCGCGTGATCGGAGAAGAGCTGGGTGGCGTCGCGGGAACGGGGACAGTGTCTCTGGGTGCTGCACAATTCTGCCTGCTGTTGAGGGAGAAGGAATAAACCATGTCAGAGCTAAACCTCACAGATGTCGCCAAAACCTATGGCAATGTGGATGTTCTGAAGAACATCAATCTTGAGATTGAGCGGGGCGAGTTGATCGTTTTCGTCGGGCCTTCGGGCTGTGGCAAATCCACCTTGCTGCGCATGGTCGCCGGGTTGGAAAAGATCTCGGGCGGAACGCTCGAGATTGAAGGGCAGGTGATGAACGATGTGCCGCCAGCACAGCGAGGTATCGCGATGGTGTTCCAAAGCTATGCGCTGTACCCGCATATGACCGTTCGCGAAAACATGGCCTTTGCGCTGAAGATAGCCAAAATGCCGGCGGCTGAAGTTGGCGCCGCGGTCGATCGGGCGGCCCGCATCCTACAGCTTGAACCTTATCTGGACCGGTTGCCCAAAGCGCTATCCGGTGGTCAGCGTCAGCGTGTCGCAATCGGGCGCGCCATTGTTCGTGACCCCAAGGTTTACCTGTTCGACGAACCGCTTTCGAACCTGGACGCGGCGCTGCGTGTCGCCACCCGGATCGAAATCGCCCGCCTGAAAGAGGCGATGCCGGACAGCACGATGATCTATGTCACCCATGATCAGGTCGAAGCGATGACATTGGCCAGTCGGATCGTCGTGCTGGCCAACAAAGGGATCGCTCAGGTTGGGACGCCGTTGGAACTATATGAGACGCCCGACAATGAGTTTGTCGCGCAATTCATCGGTTCACCAGCAATGAACCTGATGTCGGGGGTCATTACCGCCACCGGCGCACAGACAGTCGTCAAGCTGGACGGTGGCGGCACGGCGATATCAGCGGTACCAACCGAGGCTGGAGACGAAGGCAAGCAGGTGAATATCGGCGTCCGCCCGGAAGATTTTGTGTCCGTGGACAGCGACCCAATCCTTGAAGGGGTCGTAGACTTTACCGAGGCTTTGGGCGAGGTGACGCTGTTATACTTCGCGGTAGAGAATGGGACGGATGCCCTTATTGCCAAGCTTCCGGGCGTTCAGAAGAATATGCGGGGCAAGACTGTGATGGTCTCAGCGAATCCTGACAAGGTTCATTTGTTCCATCAGGGGGTTTCCATGCGGAAATAACCCTTTCCAACACGGTTCTTGACAAGACCCCTGATGCTGTTTCAACTTGATTGAAACGTTTCATTTTGTGGTAGAACCGTGAAAATGCGAGTTTCAGCGCAGTTATACACAGTCCGGCAGGTTGGGGATTTGGCGGCCCAGCTTGACTTGGTGCGTGCCTGCGGGTTCACCGATATTGAAACGGTCGGGCTCCACGATCTTACCCCCAAGCAGGTTACCAATGTGGTTAGACAGGCTGGTTTCACCGTTCGATCGGCCCATTTTGACTGGGAAGAATTTGAAACACGGCTTGATGACATTCTTAGAATGCTTGAAGCTTTGGAATGCCCTGTGGCGGTCATGCCTTGGCTGTCGCCCAAGGCTCGGCCCGGCACCGCCGAGGGGTGGAAGGCAGTGTCGGGCCGGTTGGCGAAATGGGCTGATGCCCTGTCTGCCGACGGTGTGCGCCTTGCCTATCATAACCACGATTTTGACCTTGTCGATCTTGGGCAGGGCTCGCCATTGGATATGGTCCTGTCGCATGAGGCCATTGGATGGCAGCCGGATATCGGTTGGCTGTATTCGGCGCTTTCTGACCCCGCTGCACTGCTGAGCCGTTATTCCGACCGGATCGTTTCCGTCCATGCTAAAGACGTTGATCCATTGGCCGGACAAGGCGACGAGCGCTGGCGAAATCTGGGGCAGGGGGTTGTGGACTGGCCTCTGGTCCTGCGTGTTCTGGCTGACAGTCCCTGCGCTGACCTTTTTGTGGAACATGATGAAACTGCCGATCACGCGCAAACATTGCAGACGGGACATGACCTGTTGATGCGAATGCGCAGCGTTGAGGTGACATAGTGGCGCGCGCGACGATCAAGTCGATTGCAAAGCAGACGGGGTTTTCTGTCGGAACCGTCTCGAACGCGCTGCGTGGTGCGGAAACCGTCAAGAAAGAAACGCGGCAGCAGATTCAGTCCGCCGCCGAACAGCTTGGATACCGGGTCAATCTGGACGGGCTGAAGCTGCGGACAAAAAAGTCCTATCGCATCGGCGTTCTGGTCAGCGTGTCACCTGATTCAGATGAAGAATGGGAAGGTGTCGAATTCACACGCATTGTCGCGGGTATTTCGCGGGCTTTGAAAGGGTCGCGTTATGAACTTGGCGTTCACAGCGTGGCGGGCCTGCAGGGAACGATGGCGACGCTGAAGGAAATCGTTCAGAACGGATTGGCGGACGGGGTGATATTCTCGGGTACGCGCCACGCCGATCCGCGCATTGCCTATCTGCAACAGAATGGTTTCCCCTTTGTCACCATGGGTATGAGCGACAGCGGCAGATCACATGCCTATGTCGATATCGACAGTCAGGCAGCAGGTCACGATGCAACGCAACGATTGCTAGCCTTGGGGCATCGCCGGATTGCCCTGGTGAACCCTCCGGATGACCTGGTTTATGCGACGCAACGCCGAACGGGCTATGCCCAGGCGTTCAGAGCGTCCGGTCTGACCGTTGACCCGGCCCTGATCTTCAGCGGGCCTACGACCGCACGAACGGGGTATAATGCCTTTGAAGCCTTGATGCGGCTATCCGACAGGCCAACCGCGATCATCTGCGCGAACGAAGCCATGACCCTGGGTGTGCTTTCTGCTGCCCATGCGGCGGGTGTTGAGGTCGGTCGCGAACTGACCGTGATCTCGACCGATGATCTGCAACTTAGCCGTTATTTTGTCCCTCCGCCCAGCACCTATTACGTCCCTATTGAGGAAACCAGTCGATTGCTGGGTGAGTATATGCTCAAGGCTTTGGACGGGGTTGACCCGTCCGAAACACAAAAAAAGATCAGGGCCATTTTGATCGAGCGGCAACCTGACACAGTCGCGCCGGAAGCGGCGCTAAACACCTGAACCAACAAAGGAGTAACCGGAGATGTTAAGAAACCTATTTGCCGCCGCCGCCCTGACCGCGCTTGCCGCGCCTGCTGTGTTTGCAGCGGATCTTGAAGGGCGCGTACTTAAGATCGGAACAGATGCCACCTATCCGCCCATGGAGACGGTCGATGAGTCCACGGGTCAGATTGTGGGATTTGATGTCGATGTCATGAATGCGATCTGTGAAAAGGTGAACTGCGTCCCGAATTTCGTAAATACAGCCTGGGATGGGATCTTTGCCGCGCTTCAGCAAGGGGAGTTCGACCTCGTGATCTCGGGCGTCTCGATCACGCCTGAACGCGAAGAAAACATGGATTTTTCCGAGCCTTATATCATTGTAAGTCAGGCGATCCTGCTGCAGGTCGACAATGCTGACATGACGTTGGATGACTTCAAAGCAGGTGGTCAGAAGCTAGCCGCGCAGACTGGCACCACCAATGCCCAGC
The DNA here is from genome assembly GCF_059610845.1 of Ruegeria sp. CDSC021. Classification (NCBI taxonomy): domain Bacteria; kingdom Pseudomonadati; phylum Pseudomonadota; class Alphaproteobacteria; order Rhodobacterales; family Roseobacteraceae; genus Ruegeria; species Ruegeria sp. CDSC021. The sequence goes on along the minus strand of NZ_JBXWOK010000003.1, from coordinate 280,056 downwards.
TGGCCGAAGAACTGGTGGGACGCGAGAATGTCAGCCTGTATGACAATTTCTCTGCTGCGATCCTGGCGTTGCAGAATGCTGACGTACAGGGGGTAATCATTGATGGAACCTCGGCATCGGCATATGAACAGGAATTTGCCGGGGAATTGGCTGTAGGCATCACAGGCCTTCAGTCTGATCCGCTGGGTATTGTGTTTCAGGAAGGTGACGCAACCGTTGACGCCATAAACGAAGGGCTGGCCGCCATTCAGGCTGACGGTACGATGGACGCATTGGTTGCCAAATACTGGGGCACTGATTGAGCCGTTGAAACCCTTTCTGACCCGGCGGGAAAACCTGCCGGGTCACGCATAACCCGAGGGACGCCATGATCCGCCTAAGCTCGATCCGGCCGAGTAATCTTGTTTTGCTCGCCGCTGCCCCGTTCATCATCTACCTGTTTGCCTCATCCTCGAAATATCTGAGGTCATTGGTTGCCATTTTGGGGATTGGTGAAAATGCGGGGCCCATTTTTGTTGGGTTTCTTCTGATACTGGCCGTGGCCATATTGGCCTATCTCTCGGCGCGCCGCATCCGGTTTCAAACCATCGCGCCGAACTGGTTGAGGATTGCGGCGGTTTTGGCAATCCCGGCCTCGGCCGGGTTGGCGATCCTTGGACTTTTCCAGCCTCAGGTGCTGATGCCCTTTGCGGAATCCGTCTTCTTTAATGCGCTCAGCGAAAATACGTCTGAGTTCATTGACCGATCTTCGCAACCTTGGGTCTTGTTCCCCGAGATCGTCGCAAAGGTGCAAATGAGACTACAGGCCCTGCTGGTAGGGTTTGCGATGGTGGTCGCGGTGATCCCTCTGACGGCCCGTTTCCCACGATCCATGCAAGCCTATGTTCAGATTGGATTCGAACTGCTGACCGGGCTGGTATTGTTTTACCTGATGTTTCTGGCGCATTGGCAATTTGCGACCGGGGTCGCGATAACGTTCCGTGCAGCGATCTTTGCCTATATCTTTGCGGCCATTATGGGTCTGGTCTGGGTCGGTTTGCAGTCCTTCAAGCCCAAAGCTCGGACAACCGTTGTCTATGGGTCCATCAGCCTGACACTATTGGCCGTGTCGGCGTTCTTTTTTATGCAACCAAAGGTGAGCTTTGTTCTGGTTGGCAGTACTGAAGCAAGAATTGCCATTGTTCGGGGTACGCCGCAGGCCCAGGCGGATTTGATCCGCTTCGGAGAGTTCGACGGAGGTGAAGGCCAACAGTATCGCATTCGCAGCGCCCCCGATGCCGTCTCTGCGCTGGATCAGATCACAACCGTCGACAGTGTGTCTGGTGCTTTTGTTCCGGCCGGCGTTCATACGCAGGGCTATCCGGTGATCTGGCAATCCAGTTTTCTACCGGACAAGTTTCGTAACCCGGCGCTGACTTTTGCGGTTTTCGGGTTTTTGCTTCTGACACTGACGGTCGGAGGCGCGCAGCACAAGCTACATCCGCTGGCTGTAGGGGCCGAGTTTTTTGTCGATACCATTCGCGGCATTCCAATGCTGGTCATCATCCTCTATATCGGCTTGCCGCTTGCCGGTGCGGTCAAGGATGCGACAGGTGGCGGCATCGACATGACCAACATGACCCGCGGCATCATCGCCATTTCCATAGGGTATTCGGCCTATATGGCCGAGATTTTCCGATCAGGGATTGAGGCCATCCCTCGAGGTCAGATCGAAGCAGGCGGCTCGCTTGGGCTGTCCCGCTGGCAGACTGCCCGGCTTATTATCCTGCCCCAGGCATTGCGCATAGTGACACCACCTTTGGGCAATGAATTTATCGCGATGATCAAGGATACCTCATTGCTGTCCATCCTGTCGGTCCGCGACATGACTCAGCGCATGCGCGAGTTTCAGGCCTCAAGTTTTCTGCCCTTCGCGCCATTCAACACAGCGGCGATCCTCTATGTCGTGGTGACGCTTGGTTGCGCTAGTTTCCTCAAATGGATCGAACGCCGCAGCGCACGGGAAAACCGATGAGCAGGCTTGAGCTGGGCGTTTGCTATTACCCCGAGCAATGGGACAAATCGCTGTGGCGCGACGATGCAAAGCGCATGGTCGATATGGGTCTGGATTGGGTTCGGATTGCTGAATTCACCTGGGGCCTGATCGAGCCGGAAAGAGGCCGGTTCCAATGGGGCTGGCTGGACGAGGTGATCGGCATTCTGGGCGATGCCGGTTTGCGCGTGATGATGTCAACGCCTACGGCTGCACCTCCGAAATGGCTAGTGGATGACTGCCCTGAGATCCTGCCAGTTGGGCCGGATGGCCGGGTGCGTGGGTTCGGGTCGCGCCGACATTATTGTTTTTCCAGCGATATCTACCTGACCGAGGCCCGTCGGATCACCACGGAATATGCCCGTCGATATGGCGAAAATCCATTTGTTCGTGCCTGGCAGATCGACAATGAATATAACGATCACGATACGGTTCTGAGCTATTCCAATGCCGCTCGCACCGGTTTTCGCAGATGGTTGCAAGACCGCTATGGCACGATTGAGGCGCTTAACCGAACATGGGGGACAGTGTTTTGGGGGTCGCTCTATTCCGATTTTGATCAGATCGAACTGCCTATAAGTTTGGTGGCCAGCCCGAACCCGACCCATGCTCTGGATTTTGCCCGCTATTCTTCGGATCGGGTGCGGGATTTCAATCGTGCTCAGGCGGATATTCTGCGCAAGTTTGCGCCGGGCCGCGATATTACCCATAATTTCATGGCAGGCAGCTTTGAGTTCGACCATCACGCTGTTGCGGCGGATCTGGATGTAGTCGGTTTTGACAGCTATCCGCTTGGCAACCTGTTGGGATCGTCGCTGTCTGATGAAGACAAACGTCGATACCTGCGAACAGGCGCGCCGGACTATCAGGGGTTTCACTGCGATTTGTATCGCAGCCAGGGCAGGGGCCGAATGTGGGTTCTGGAACAACAGCCCGGCCCGGTGGACTGGGCCGAAAAGAACCCCTCACCAGCGGATGGGATGGTCAGGCTTTGGACGTGGGCCGCTTTTGCCCACGGTGCACAGGCAGTGATGTTCTTCCGATGGCGTCAGGCGAAGTTCGCGCAGGAACAATTCCACACGGCGCTTCTGCGATCGGATGGCAGCCCGGATCAGGCCGCGCTTGAACTGGCGCAGGTTGCAAAAGAGCGTGCTGCCCTGCCGGAAGTCACCCGGCAGAAGGCAGCTGTGGCAATTCTGTTGGATTACGAATCCATCTGGGCTGCAGATATCCTGCCGCATGACGACGCATTCCCGAATGCCGGGATTTTCCGGGTTTGGTATGCTGGCCTGCGTGCATTGGGGGTCGATCTGGATTTCGTTGGTCCCGATGATGATCTGACGGGGTATTCATTGATCGTATTGCCGCAAAACATGATCATCTCGCCAGATCTGGCAAAGAGATTGCACCACAGCCAGGCCAAATTGCTGATCGGTGCCCGTGCGGGCAGCAAGACTGTGGACATGTGGACCCCTGAAAATCTCGCTCCCGGAGAGTTGGCCGATCTTGCAGGGATAAAAGTCATACGCGTCGAATCCCTGCCGGATCTGGCGGGTGAATCCGTAAGCCTCGAGAGCACCGGAACCTTTGATTTTAAAGGCTGGCGGGAAGTCATCGAGACCGAAAATCAGGTAATCGCGCATTTCGTAAGTGCTTACAGGGCTGGCAGCCCGGCGATTGTGCAATCGGACCGGGCTATGTATCTGGCGATGATCCCAAACGGGCCGTTGCTACGGGCGATCCTGATTAAAGCGCTGACATGGGCGGGCCTTCCGATACGGGAATGTGGCCCGGACCTTCGTGTTACACAGCGGGGTGACCTCGGCTTTGGGTTCAACTTCGGGGCTGCCGCACAGGTTCTGCCGGATGACGAAAATCGGCAATATATTGTTGGTACTTCAGAAATCCCATCCTATGGTGTCTCAGTCTGGAAGTGGAAGTAAACCAGAGCTTGCGGACATGATTGCAAACTGGACCTATGAATTCTGCAAACTGTCCCTTTTGGACTGACAGCTTTGCAGCAACCCTCTAGCCTGTGATTGCATAACAATAGGACTGAAAGTCCAACTATGGGAGAATCGAATATGGCCGAACGGAAAAACCTTTCCAGACGTACTATCTTGAAGAGCGCAGGGGCGGCAGCACTTGCTGCACCGCTGTACAGCAAAAGCGCGCTGGCGTCCTCGGGTGAGATCAACATCTTGATGTGGTCCGATTACCTGCCGCCAGCATTCTTGCAGGAATTCGAGACACTGACCGGAATTAAGGTGAACTATACAGGTATCGGGTCGAACGAAGAAATCATCAACAAGATGAAGGCCACCAAGGGTCAGGGTTTCGACATCGTGTCGCCGACCAATAACCGGTCTTTGCAGTGGGAACCGCTTGAGCTGTTGCAGCCTTTCGACATGAACAAGGTTCCGATTGATCTGGTGAACCCGGCGATGGCAGCGATTGGTACAGATGCCTGGAACTTTGGCGATTCCGGTGTGCATTGGTTGCCACATATCTGGGGAACTGAAGGCATCGCATATCGGACTGACCTGTGGCTGCCTGAAGGTGACGCACCGTCCTATGGCGACGTCTGGTCCGAAGCAAACGCAGGTAAGACCATGGGCCGCGCGCACTCGATGATGCTGGGCGCAGGCCTGTACATGGAGCGCGCAGGCGAGATGGAGCCCGGTTCCGTCTGGGCCGCTTATGGCGACGAAGATACCATGCGCAAGGTTTGGGGTCAGATCGCAGATTGGTGCATCGAACGTAAGAACCGCATCAAGCTGATCTGGAACGACGCCGACACACAGAAAAACGGTCTGTTGAACGAAGGCGTGATTGTTGGCCAGACATGGGATGGCCCGCCGCTGGCACTTAAATCTGCAGGTGAGCCCGTGCATTATCAGGCTCCGGTTGAAGGGGCGATGGCCTGGGTTGATGGTATGGCAATTCCAACAGGTGCTGCCAATATCGACCAGATTTATGCCTTCATCGACTTTGCCTACCAGGCCAAACCGGCCGGTGTTGCGATCGACAGCCACGGGTACAACTCGCCCGTTCTGGGTGCCGACCAATATTCGGGCGACACCTACAAGAAGAACTTCGCCGAAGCCTATCCGGGCGACTCGCTGGCCAACCTCAACCCGTGGCCGGCCGAAGCGCCTTGGTATGCGGAAACCCGGACCGAGTTCGTCAACAAGTTCAAAAGCGCCTGATAGCTTTTCAAAGAAGTGCCCTCCGCTAAACGCGGGGGGCTCCCAACCCGCACGCCACTGCGTGACGGAACCCATTTGGGTGCGCACCACCAGCGCATCAATCGGAGATACCAAAAATGAGTGCAGGGGTCGGTGTAGATCTTGAAAACCTGTGGATCCGTTTCGGCGATTTTGTCGCGGTGCGGGACGCAAATGTGAACATAAACGGGGGCGATTTCTTTTCGTTCCTGGGACCATCCGGTTGCGGCAAGACAACGATTTTGCGCGCTGTTTCGGGGTTTCTGGACCCCAGCGAGGGTAAGGTTCTGATCGGTAGTAATGACATGCGCGGCATCGGGCCCAACAAGCGCCCGACTGCCCTGATCTTTCAGAACCTCGCGCTGTTTCCCCTGATGAAAGTCTGGGAAAACATCACTTTCTCGATGGAGATCAAAGGCGCCAGCGCGGCCGAGCGCCGCAAGCGGGCCGATGAGCTGTTGGACATGATCGCGCTGCCGGGACAGGGTGACAAGCTGCCCAGCGAGCTTTCGGGTGGTCAGCGTCAGCGCGTGGCGATTGCCCGCGCCCTATGTGCCGAACCCGATGTACTGCTGCTGGACGAACCGCTTTCGGCGCTGGACCTCAAGCTGCGTCAGCATATGCGCACCGAGCTGCGCGAAATTCAGAAGCGTGTCGGTATCACCTTCATCTATATCACCCACGACCAGGGCGAAGCGCTGACCATGTCGGACAATATCGCCGTAATGCGTGCAGGAGTGATCGACCAAATTGCCGATGGCAAGACAATTTACAATGACCCCAACACGGCTTTTGCGGCCTCGTTCGTTGGCGAAAACAACGTTTTCCGCGGCAAGATCAAGCAAGTCATGGGAGATGAGGCGCTGATTGCAACCAACCGATCCGGCGATCTGGTTGCACGGATTTCGACTGTAAATCAGGGCAAGCTGAAAGAAGGCGATGACGCGATGATGTTCATTCGCCCCGAGGCGCTGGCGATTGCCCCGGACGGTGCAGTGGGCGACCATTTTGTAACCGCCCGCGTGAACCATGAAGAATTCGAAGGTAACGCCTTCAATATTTTCACCGAAGGCGATGGCGGCAAGGAAATTAAGGTATCGCTGCCCAATCTAGGCCAATCTTTCGATGACCATACCGGGCAGACCATCACGTTGGAATATCAGACCCATAATGCGGTTCTGGTTCCAGCGGGTGAGCTGGCTGCGGAATAAGGGGATAAAAATATGCCCCATTTTCTGAAAGAATTCTTCAACCGCAACGGCACCGGCATGGGATTGATGATACTGGGTTTGGTCCTGTTCTGGACCATCGGCCTGATCATCCTGCCGCAGCTGTCGATGCTGGATTTCTCATTCCGGCCAAACCTGCCCCCGCCCGAGATCGGGGGGCCAAAAGATGTCTATACGCTGGAGAACTACAAATACCTGATCTATGGCCCGGAAGGCGGCAGCCAGGACTATAACGCCGTCGATCTGAGGGTGTTTTTCCGCACCCTTCTGGCCGCGGTATGCGTTACGATCTTCAACCTGATCCTGTGCTATCCGATCGCCTATTATCTGGGTCAGTCCAAGGGCAGTCACATCCGCATCTTTGCGATCATGCTGATCATCCCCTACTGGATCAATGAGATCCTGCGCGCCTTTGCCCTGCGAATCATCTTTGGCGAAACCGGTGTACTGAACACGCTGTTCACTGGGCTGGGGGTCTGGGATATGCCGTTTGATTTCATCCGCAATGACATCGCGCTCTATGCCGGGCTGGGCTATGCCTATATCTTGCTGATGATCTTCCCGATGTATAACGTCATAGAAAGTCTGGATAAAAACCAGATCGAGGCGGCGCGAGATTTGGGAGCCCCCTGGTGGCGTATCCATTGGCGCGTGGTCATTCCCTATGCCAAGCCTGGGATCAGTTCGGGCTGTACTATGGTGTTCATGCTGTCCGCGGGTGCGCTGGCCGCGCCGCAAATTCTGGGCGGGCCGTCCTCCCTGTGGTTCACGCAGCTGATCTATCAGCAGTTCAACGACAACAATGACTGGCCGCAGGGTGCCGCCTACGCCATCGTTCTGCTGGTGACCTGTATCTTGTTCGTGCTGGCCGTAATGCGCCTGTTCAAGGTGAATATGGGGGATATAGGGAAATGAATTTGTCCTTCCTCCGTGTAAGCATCTGGGTCTACCTGGTGCTGTTCTTCCTGTACCTTCTGGGTCCGCTGGTGATCATGTCGGTCACGGCCTTCAACTCGTCCGAATTCCCAAGGATGACACCGTGGGAGTGTCTGACCTTCCAGTGGTTTGGCGAATTGTTTCAGGACCAACGCATCCTGAACGGCATCAAGAACTCACTGATCATCGGTGCCGGAACGGTGGTTCTATCGGTGGCGATGGGTCTAGCGGGCGCGCTGATGCTGACGCAGATCTGGCCGAAACTGCGTGCGACCTACTATACGGTCATCATCGCGCCGATCCTGATCCCGGGCGTTGTTCTGGGTATCTCGACACTGGTGTTCTGGGACCGGATCAACCGGATGTTGGGCTTGGGTGCCGACAGTTTCCTGTCAAACGGGATATTCCTGACGGTGATCGGCCAATCCACCTTTATCGCCAGCTATTGCATGCTGGTGCTGGTGGCACGGTTGCAGCGCTATGATATGGCGCTGACCGAGGCCGCGCTGGATCTGGGTGCAACCCATGCTCAGGCGTTCCGCAAGATCATGCTCCCGTTCATGCGTCCGGCGATTGCCAGCGCGGCAGTGCTGGCGTTCTTGGCCTCGTTCGAGAACTACAACACCACCACCTTCACCTTTGGTGAATACCCCACGCTGACCATCGAACTGGCACAGAAGGTGCGCTATGGCATCACGCCCTCGATCTCGGCGCTGGCCTTCATCATCGTGGCGCTGACGGTGTTCTTTGCCTTGCTGAACGAGGCCAAGCTGAAGCGACAGGAACTGGTGGCTGCTGCACGCAAGAACGCCACGGTCGAGGAACTGGCGGGTAAAATCAAGCTTCCCAGCTTCTTTGCCGGGAACCTTGCTGCGGTTCTGCTGGTTGTCTTTGCGGTTGCCACGATCACTGTGGTCGGAACCGCAACCGCCTATAATCCGGCTCAGTGTGTCGCAGATGTCAAAGAGCAAAAGCGCCTTGAAGCTGACCTGCGTATTCAAGAGCTGCGCAATCAGCGCGAAGAACAGCGCAAAAAGCGCGAGGCGGAAGCGGCTGAGCAAGAGGGAGAGGGTGCGCAGGAATCGGCCCCGAAACCCTCGAATAACAGCGGTTTCGGCAATGTGTTTGCGCCGAATACTCTGGGTGACGAAGAAGAGGATTCTGGTACTGAAACGCCTTCGGGCAATGGCGGTGCCTTTGATCCCAACAGTTTGCAGGCGAACTAAGCGCCTCGCAGTTTGCGCCCGCCGAGGTTACCCCTCGGCGGGCGTGTCATTTTCCTGAATGAACACATCACAGGCTTCGATCATCCGGCCGTTCCATTCAACGGGCGCCGAATTGTAGTTGATCAGGAATGTATGCCCGGACGTCTGGCGCCGCCGCAGACCCTGAGGCATCGGATGCAAGGCAATGCCTGTCCGAGCAGCGGCCTTGCTGATTACGCGATCCCATAACGTGTCATTCGGGAACCCGGCCAGATACCACATGTGGTCGGTCCCTTTCAGGGCAGGTGTTCCGTCTTGAAATGTCAAAAGGTCCGGGGCCTTTCCTGACAGGCGGTCAACCCAGTGACGGGCTGCGCCGCCACCATCAACTTCCCGGGTCACCTGAGGGGGCAGAGTTTCCACAAGATCGACAGTGCAATCCAGTGCAGTCAGCCCGGGGCGACCAGTTGCGGGTATCTGAAAGTCCAGCGTGATGGCGCCAGAGCGCGGGCCCAGAACAGTCAGATCACAACCATCGGTCAGGCGCTGTTCCAGATCTGGACTGATGGTTGCCAGACCCGGTGCAAGGATTACCTTATACCCCGCCTTTGGGATGTTATCCGCAGGCAGGAAGTCCACTGACAATCCAGCCCGGCGCAGCGCTTGGTAGGTGGAAAAGACCAGTTTGAAATAGTCGAACCCAGCCCCTTGAGGTTGCGTCGCCCAGGCCCAATCCGAGGCATAGTCGAACAGGATCGCGACATCCGTTCGGGCCTGTGTGATTGCTCCCAGCCCGGCCAGATCATCGGCGGTTTGGCGCGCCTCGGCCAAAGCCGGGGCAGAGCGGTTGTCCGGCGTCAGAAGCCCTGCATGCATCTGTTCTTGCGCAAAGGGCGCCTGCCGCCAGCGGAAATAGCTGACCACTTCTGCCCCATGCGCCACGGCCTCAAGCGACCACAGGCGCACCATGCCCGGCAGGGGCGCAGGGTTGTAAGGGGCCCAATTGACCGGGCCGGGTTGCTGTTCCATCACCCACCAACGCCCGCGCCCCACAGCGCGATACAGATCGTGATGAAAGGCCTGCATGTCGGGATCGCCTTGCTGCAGAAAGGCCGACTTATGTGCCTTATCCGCCTCAAGCCGGTCAGATAGAAACCCGATCGGATAGCTGTCCCATGTGGCGATATCCAGATCGGTACCCACTGCGAAGTGGTCGAAATCGAGCACACGCCCCATGTAATTGTGCAGCAAAGGCGCATCGGTCAGGGGCCGCAGCACTTCGACCTGTGCCCTGTTGAAGGCCACCACCTGATCTGAACTGAACCGCCGGAAGGCCAGAACATGGGCCGGGTTGGGTTCTGTTACTGTCAGGTTCGGCAGGTCGATCTGATCAAACCTGTCATATTCCATTGACCAGAACACATTTCCCCACGCTGCATTCAGGGTTTCAATCGTGCTGTATTGACCTTCCAGCCAGTTTTGAAAGGCGTGTAGGGCGGGTTGGCTATAGCTGACAGTGGTTTCGTGGCAGCCATATTCATTGTCGATCTGCCATGCTGCGACATGCGGGTTGCGCCCATAGCGTTCGCCCATGACACGTGCGATCCGAACGCATTCTTCGATATACCCGGTGTGGCTAAAGCAATAATGTCTGCGAGAGCCGAACTTGCGCGGCTGACCATGCGCATCCACGGCAAGCATGTCCGGGTATTTGGCCAGCATCCAGCGTGGCGGCGTCGCTGTTGGCGTGCCCAGCACCACTTTCAACCCGGCAGAACCTAAGGTTTCGATCGCGCGATCCAGCCAGTCGAAGTGCAGATTGTCCGACGTGGGCTCCATCCGGCTCCAGCCGAACTCGCCTATCCGCACCCATGTCAGGCCGGTTTCGACCATACGTGCTGCATCGTCCGCCCACATCGCCTCTGGCCAATGTTCGGGGTAATAGCAAACGCCAAGTTCCGGGTTCATAGGATGACTCTGTGCTCTGCCTGACCTTTGCCTGCGTCGGGCGCGGCAAAGGTCATTCCGTTGGTAGGTTGGGTTTCAATCTGTGTCGCATCCAGCCCTTGGCGAGCGGTGGTGCAGAACAGCGTTGTCAGGTCTGGCCCGCCAAAAGCCGGGCACGAGGCATGGGCCGCGTCAAAACCGACCGCCTTCAGGAACCGACCCTCAGGCGAGTAAGCAGCCACGCGGTTGGCGCCCCATTGGGCGATCCAGATATTTCCGCTCGTATCGACCACTGCTCCATCAGGGTTCAGCTGGTCTTTGGTAAGGTCGAGGAACACGGTGCTTTGGCCTTCTGGCCACCCGGTTTCCGGGTCCAAACTCCAGCGCATGACCTGTCTGGTGACCGTGTCGGTGAAATAGGCGCAAGAGCGATCCGGCGCAAAACAGATGGCGTTCGAGATCGTGACATCCGGCACCAGCCGCCGCAGTTCTCCGCGCCAGAACCGATAGATGGACCCAGCGCCGGGTTCGGCGTTCTTGCCCATGGTGCCGATCCAGAAACCGCCCCAGGGATCAGCGCGGCCATCGTTGGAACGGGTGACCGTATCGTCCGCCTCTAGATGGGTGACCAAGCTACGCGCGCCGGTTTTCTGGTCAAAGCGCCACAGCCCGGTCTCGGAAGCCATCAACAGCGTGTCCCTGTCCACCCAGCCCGCTGCTGAAACATTTTCCGGGAACTGCCAGCTTTGCTGATGCCCGTCCTTCTGGGTCATCAGGCGGTTGCCGGTGATGTCGAACCAGAATAGCTGCGCCCGTTCCGGGTGCCACAAAGGCCCTTCGCCCAGATCGCAGGGACGGTCGTCAAACACGACACTCATTGGGCGGCCTTGTCATAGGCCAAGACGATCTTTCGCGCGCGCTCTGCAATGTCGGCAACGGCCATTCCCGGTTTATACAGGGCCGACCCGATCCCGAACCCGTCCGTCCCGGCCTTGAGCCATTCGGCAAAGTTTTCGGGGCCTGCCCCACCGACGGCAAAGACCAGCGCGTCCTTGGGCAGGATCGGGCGTATTGCGGCCAGGCCCGAGGGCCCCGCCATCACGCCCGGAAACAGTTTGAGCCCGGTTGCCCCTGCCCTGAGCGCGCCAAAGGCCTCGGTCGGGGTATAGACGCCTGGCCAGCTTTGTATGCCCAGTTTGATCGTCTGCTGTATCACCTCAGCGTCGAAATTTGGCGAGACAATCAGCTTGCCGCCGACCCCGGCCACCGCATCGACCTGTTCGATGGTCAGGACGGTTCCGGCGCCGATCAATGCGCGATCGCCGAAACGTTCCGCCAGAATGCCGATGCTGGTCAACGGATCGGGTGAGTTCAGGGGCACCTCGATCCGGTTTATGCCCGCGTCGATCAGGGCCTGCCCGACCTCGGCGGCCTCGGTGGGTTGCAGACCGCGCAGAATTGCAATGATAGGACGGCTCATGCGGTTTGCCTCGTCAGATTTCGGGCCTGCAAAAGACCTGCCAATGTAGATTGCGTGCTGTCGGCTATTTCAACAAATGCACCCTGCTGTTTCAGCGCGATGGCATAGATTTCCGAGAGGCTTTGGTCCCCGATAATGGCAATCTGCTGGCCCAACCAATAGGGACGGGACGCGGCCAGTTCCGCTCCGATCAGGTATCCCGACAGACGCGCGCGTGCGACACCGGAGTCCTGACCCTGCAGCAGATCAGTGGCCCGCAGGCCGAAAAGGCGCGCGGCAAGTTGTTCCGGTCGGGACAGGGCATCCGCCACAGCCTCGGCAAAAGCTGCGTCGTCCCAGCCTTCGCTGACCGTATGTTTCAGGACGGATTGATTGCTGAGCAATCCGAAGATTTCGCCTGTCATGAATGTGCGGAAGCTGACGACTTCATCCGCGCTGACCTGTACCCATTTGGTATGCGTTCCGGGCAGGCAAATGATGCCGTCCCAGTTTGGCCGGTGGGCCAGAAAACCGGCGATCTGTGTCTCTTCTCCGCGCATGACATCGGGGGGGCTTGTTTGCTTTAGCCCGGGTACGACAAAGGCGCGGATACGGGGATCTGTTGCCGGAACGCGGACAGGTGCATCGGGAACAGGAACCGAAGGTACAGCGGAATATGGTGCCTCGACCCAGCCTTGGCGCGCACCCACCATACCGCAGGCGACCACATCCATGACCGTATCGCCAAGCCAGCCCTCGATCAGGTCCAGCAGTGCTTTTTGAAACCCATCCCGGGGAATTTGATCCATGCCGCTTGCGGACTGAGCCTGGTCCAGAATGGTGTCACCCTGCATTGCCCATGCCCGCAGATGAGTTGTTCCCCAATCAACAGCGATCCATTCGATTGTCATGTTCTCATCCTGTTACTACAACACCGCCATCAACGGCCATGCATTGCCCGGTCATGGCGCGACTGGCTTCCGACGCAAGAAACAGGGTCGGTGCGATCATATCCTCGGGCGTCAGGTGGTCCTTTAGGCATTGGCGTTCCAGATGTGCGGACAGATCTTCTGGCGTGGCCCACATGTCCAGCTGTTTCTGTGTCAGAACCCATCCGGGGGCCAGCGCATTAACGCGGATTTTCTGCGGGCCAAGCTCGCGCGCCAACGACCGGGTCATCCCGGTGATCCCGGCATTTGATGTCGTATAGATCGGATAACCGGAATTACCCATCATATAGCTGATCGAGCTGAAATTGATGATTGATCCGCCTTTGTCCTGCATTTGACGTGCGGCTTCTTGGCAGGCAAAGAAATACGCCTTCAGATTCACCTCGATCATCCAGTCCCAGAATTTGGGCGTGGTTTCGTCAAGCGAATGGCGTTTGTCGTTGGCGGCATTGTTGATCAGCACATCAAGGGGGCCATGGGCCTCGGCGGCTTTGGCCATTGTGGCGCGCAGCAGGTCGGTATCTGTCATGTCGCCTTGCAGAAACAGCGGCCCGCGCCCGTGCTTGGCGCGCATCTCATCAACAAAGGCACTGGCGTCGGAGCGCCCGATAAAGGCGACCTGCGCACCCTGCGCCAGAAATCCGTCCGTTAAAGCGGCCCCGACACCAGAACCACCTCCGGTGATAAAGACGGATGCACCGTTCAGGTCGTGGAAAGTGGCGGGTTGGTCCATCAGTGGCTCTCTCTGGTCACAAGGCGGGTGTCTTTGCCGACAAGAAAATCCAGGTCCGCACCCTGATCGGCCTGCAGGACGTGGTCTATGTAAAGCTTGGCATAGCCGCGGGTGTAATGCGGAGCATCCGGTTGCCATGCGGCGCGTCGGGCGTCCAGTTCAACTTGGTCAACCAGCAACTCGAGCGCGCCCTTGCTAGCGGATACACGGATACGGTCACCGGTCTTGACCAGCGCCAGCGTGCCGCCCGCCTGGGCTTCGGGGCTGACATGCAGGATGACAGTGCCAAATGCCGTGCCGGACATCCGTGCGTCCGAGATACGGATCATGTCGCGCACACCGTCCTTCACCAGCTTGGCCGGGATCGGCATATTGCCAACCTCGGGCATGCCGGGATAACCCTTGGGTCCACAGCCTTTCAGCACCAATATTGTCTCGGGCGTCACCGGCAAGTCATCCCTGTCGATATTGGCCTTCATATCTTCGATGCTTTCGAAGACATGGGCCACAGCCTCGGTCTCCAACAGTGCGTCCGTGGCCGCCGAAGGTTTCACAATGGCCCCGTTCGGCGCCAGATTTCCGCGCAGCACACGCAGGCCTGCGGCAGGTTTCACTGGGTCGTTGAAGGGACGGATCACATCGCGGTTGAAACATTCTGCACCTTCGTAATGGGCCGAAATATCCTTGTTCAGGACCGTTTTGGCGGGTCGTAGGAAGGGTTTGAGTTCGTTTAAAACCACAGGCACGCCACCTGCATAGCAGAAATCCTCCATCAGGTATTGGCCCGAGGGCATACAGTTCACAAGCAGCGGGATATCCGACCCGATCTCAAAATCCTTCAGTGTCAAGTCGATGCCTACACGACCGGCCAAAGCCAGCAGATGCACCACGGCGTTCGTCGATCCGCCCACGGCCGCATTGGCCAGAATGGCATTTTCAAACGCCTCTTTGGTCAGAATGCCCGAGGGTTTGAGGTCTTCATCCACCATCTCGACGATCCGTTTGCCGGTCAGATGCGCCAGCGCCATTCGGCGAGCATCAACGGCGGGCAGCGCGGCGTTGGTGGGCAGGCTCATGCCCATCGCCTCAACCAGGGATGCCATGGTCGACGCGGTGCCCATGGTCATGCAGACACCGGCGCTGCGCGACATGCCGGATTCAGCATTCATGAAATCCTGCAGGGTCATTTCCCCGGCGCGCACGGCTTCGGAAAACTTCCATACATCCGTGCCCGAGCCGATATCCTGCCCGCGATACTTACCGTTCAGCATCGGGCCGGAACTGACAACGATGGCGGGCAGATCGACCGAGGCGGCTCCCATAAGTTGCCCCGGCGTAGTTTTGTCACAGCCACCCAGCAGAACCACGCCGTCAATCCCATAGGCGCGGATGGATTCTTCGACATCCATGGCCAGTAGGTTGCGAAACAGCATGGCGGTGGGCTTCATCTGGGTTTCACCCAGCGACATGACCGGAAATTCGACCGGGAAGCCGCCGGCCTCCCACACGCCGCGTTTGACGCCTTCGGCCAGATCGCGCAGGCCGGAATTGCACGGCGTCAGTTCGGACCATGTATTGCAGATGCCGATAATGGGACGCCCGTCAAAGGCATGGTCGGGAAAGCCCTGGTTCTTCATCCAGGACCGGTGGATGAAACCATCCTTGTCCAGCTTGCCATACCAATGCTGCGAGCGGCGTTTTTTTGTCATTATTTTCAGCCCTTTAATATTTGGTCATGCCGCTTTGGCCGGTTTGCACCAGTCTGGCAACCAATCCGCATGCGCGATCAAAAGATCGCTGACCAGATTACGGATCTGGCGCAGGTCAAGCTCGGCGGCGGTATGTGGGTCCATCATGGCGGCGTGGTATATGTATTCGGGGTTCTGGTCGGTCAGCGCCCGCACGGTCAACTCCTGCACGTTGATCTGGGTGCGCATCAGCGCAATCAGCTGCGGTGCGATGTCGGTCACGACCGAGGGTTGCACCCCGTTGCTGTCCACCAGGCATGGCGTTTCCACAGCAGCCCCCAAGGGCAGTTGCGGGATCTGACCGGTATTGGGCAGGTTGCCATAGGCAGTATAGGGCGTATCGGTCACGATGGCGTTCATCAGGTCCGCCGCGAATTCGTGGCTGCGGCACACCTCAACCGCACGCCCGTCGGTCAGGGTCTTGGCCTGTTCTTTCCAGTCCTCGACCTGCTCGACGCAGCGGGTGGGATATTCATCCAGCGGGATCGAGAACTGCTCGATCAGATCGTCGCGCCCGTCCTTGATGAACCAGGGCACATATTCGGCCAGATGTTCCGAGCTTTCGGTGCAGAAATAGCCCAGATGCTCCATCACTTCGTACCGGACCTTGTTGGGGCAGCGTGGCATCAAAAGGGGCGGTTTCGGCAGTTGTCCACCGGCATAGCCCTGTCGGAGCGCAGGATACAGATCGCGGCCCTGATGCTCGAGCTTGAGGAAGAAAGCCACATGGTTGACGCCTGCGACCTTATAGCGAAACTCCTGCTTGGGCAGGTCCAGATCATGGGCCAGTTCCTCGACCGTGTTTTGCACCGAATGGCACAGTCCGACATGTTTCAATGTCGGAAACCGTTCGGCCAGAGCCCAAGTGTTGATCGCCATCGGGTTCACATATTGCAACAGCGTCGCGTTGGGGCAGAGCTGCATCATGTCCTGCGCCACGTCCCACAGAACCGGAACGGTGCGTAACCCGCGCATGATCCCGCCCACGCCCAGCGTATCGGCGATGGTTTGACGCAGGCCATATTGCTTGGGGATCTCGAAATCAGTCACTGTACAGGGGTCATACCCGCCGATCTGAAAGGCGGTAATCACGAAATCCGCCCCCTCCAATGCGGCGCGCCGATCGGTATGGGTGGTTATGGTGGCCCCCGTGCCGACCGAGCGCACCATGGCGCGGGCCACGGATTCGCTCTCAGCCAGGCGCTGTGTGTCGATATCCATCAAGGCGAAATGGCTGTCGGCCAGGGCGGGGGTCAAAAGGGCATCGCCCACGATATTGCGCATGAAGATCGTGGAACCGGCCCCGATAAAAGTGATTTTGGTCATCAGGCAAACCTTTAGCTTGATGTTATTTTACGGCACCGAGTGTCAGGCCCGCGATAAAATGTTTCTGCATCAGGAAGAACATGGCAACCGGCGGCAGCGCCGCGACAATGGAACCGGCACTCATCAGCTGATAGGCGGCGCGGAACTGCGCGTTAAAGCTGGTGATCCCTGCGGTTACAGGCTGGCTCTCAGCACCTTGCGTCAGCACTACTGCCCAGAAATAGTCGTTCCAGATGAAGGTAAAGATCAGCACACTGAGCGCCGCAATGGCGGGCTTCATCAGCGGCAGCACCACGTACCAGAAGATACGCCATTCACTGATCCCTTCGACCCGCGCCGCCTCGATCAGTTCAAAGGGCAGGGCGCGGATGAAATTCCGCATGAACAGGGTGCAAAACCCGGTCTGGAACGCGATGTGAAACAAGACCAGCCCGGTCTTGGTGTTGTACAGGCCCAGGTCCAGCGTCAGGTCGCGCACGGGCACCATGAGGATTTGGAAAGGCACGAAATTGCCCGCTACGAACAGGAAGAAGATCCAAAGGTTCGATTTGAATTTGTAGATGCCGAGTGCAAACCCCGTCATGCTGCTGAGCGCGACGCACCCGATGACCGTGGGAACGGTGATCAGGAAGGAATTCATCAGATAGCGCGGCATATCCGAATTGAAAAACACCTGCCCATAGTTGAATGCGCCCTCAAAGCTGGACGGCATCCCCCAGTAGTTGGCATTGGTGAAATCCGCGGCGGGTTTGACCGAGAATAGGGCGACGGCCAGCAACGGCCCGAGCCACAAAAGCAAGGCCAGCGGCAGCAACGCCTGATAGGTGATCTGCGCTGCACGAGGTTGTTTTTCGATTGGCTTGGGAAACATCTCAGTGCCCCCTTTCTTCGCGGTACATTGACCACAGGAAATAACCGATGAAACACAGCATGATAAGGAACAGGATCACCGCGATAGCCGCGCCATACCCCATGCGGAAGCCATACTCGGACAAGGCGACCTCGAACATGTAATAGGCCAGCACGCGCGATGATCCGAACGGACCGCCCTGTGTCATGATTGAGATCAGGTCAAAGCTGCGAAGCGCGCCAATGATGGTGACGACAAAGGCAATGAAGGTGGCAGGGCGCAGTTGCGGCAGGATGATATGCCACAACATCCGCCAGCTCTTGGCACCGTCCAGCCGCCCGGCTTCGATTTGTTCGGGGTCCACGGCGTTGAGGCCGGTCAGGTAAAGGATCATGCAATAAGCTGTCTGCGGCCAGAGACCGGCAAAGATGATGCCATAGGTGACGAAACGCTCGTCACCCAGCACGTTCACCGGGCCCATGCCAAAGAATCCGAGGAATTCGTTCAGCAGGCCGAATGTGGGATCGTAGAACCATGTGAACACAAGGCCAACGACCACCTGAGAAATCACGAAGGGGAAGAAAAACAGGGATTTATACAGGCGAATGCCCCAGACCGTCTGGTTCAGGAACAGCGCGATGAACAGACCCGCCGGAATCGCCGCCAGATAGAGCAGCAGCCAGATCAGGTTGTTTTTGAGCGAGATGTAAAAGGCATCCCGGTCCGACCATTCCCAGTACAGGTCTTCATAATTGCGAAAGCCGACATATTCGGCAGCCCCCAGGCCGTCCCATTCGTAAAGCGACAGGTTGAAGGACTGAAAGACCGGAATGATCACATAGACCATAAAGAACAACAGGCCTGGGGCCAAAAATAACCAGGGCGCGATGCGCTGTTGGTTTCGGTGGAACCAGCTTTCTTGTTCGTGGGTATCGACGGCGGTCATGGGCGTCCCCGGTTCTGGTAGGCGGAGTAAGGCGGGTTGATACCCGCCTTACGCAGGTCATGGCTCAGGATTGGCTTTGCCAATCCTGACCGGTTCAGTTGTCGTAGATGCGCTGACGCGCCCGTTCGAGTTTGGCCAGGATTTTGTCCGCATTGTCTGGCTTGACCATGAATTCCTGGAAGCCTTCCATCGACGCCTTGGCCATTTCTGCCGGTGCGTCGCGGTCCCAGAACTGGGCGACTCCGCCCGGGCTGTTTGACGACAGCATGGTAAAGCCCTGCTGCAGGAACTTGTCGGCATCTACCGAGGACTGAGCATTGACCGGCAACTGGCCGAGATTCGAGCCATTGTTGATCTCGGTCTGTTCATCCGCAGACACAACGAAGCGCAGGAATTCACGGGCGGCTTCTTTGTTCGCCGCGTTTGACGGGATGTGGAACGTGTCGGTCGGTGCATCTTCGGCCAGTTCGACATCGGGGTTGATGGCAACAAACTGGTAGAAGTCCAGCTGGTCGTCACTCAGGCCCGCCTCACGCAGTGGCGCCACGGCGAAGTTGCCCATCAGATAAGCCGCCGCATCACCGTTGACCATGAAGGGCAGAGCTTCTTGCCAGCTATAGGTCTGGTGGTTGTCGATGAAGGCACCCATATCGATCAGCTGTTTCCAGTTGGCGAAGGTCTGCTTGACCCGGTCATCCTCCCAGCTGATTTCACCATTGGCCAGCTGGTTGTGGAAGTCATAGCCGTTGGTGCGCATGTTCAGGTAGTCGAACCAGCCACCGGCAGTCCACAGGAACTTGGTGCCGATCGTATAGCAGGCGCGACCGGAATCGACGATCTTTTGGCAATTCGCCAGCTCTTCTTCCCAAGTTGCGGGCTCGGTCAGGCCCAGCTCGTCAAAGATGTCTTTGCGATAATAAACGCCCCACTGATAGTAGGTGTAGGGCACGCCCCACTGTTTGCCGTCGATCGTCATCGCACCTTTGGTTGAAGCCAGATTGTCCGCAATCGCAGGTTCCGCCCACAGGTCCGAGACGTCTTCGAACAGGCCAGCCTCGACATAGGGTTTCATCCGATTCGCCGCGTACCACGTGGCGACATCCGGAGTATCCGCAGTCAAGAAGTTGCGGATCTGGGTTTTGTAGGCCTCGCGGTCGATCACCGTTGTCTCGATGGCCAAATCCGGATGCTGTTGCTGAAATCTGTCGATCATTGCTTCCATCGTGGCCCGGGGTGCCGGGTTCGATGTGTCCAGGAATATCCGCAATTCGCCGGTAAGCTCGGCAGAGGCGGGAACAGCAAGTGCAACGCTCATGGCCAGAGCGGCCGTGGTGCGCTTGTAGATGGAATGCATGGTTTCCTCCCTTAGCTTCCATTTTAGTTCCATATATTGGAACTTAGTTTTATATGTTGAAAACTACACATCGACTCGGTTAGTCTTGTCAAGACCCTCTTGGCTGAGGCCGAAGGTTAACTGGAGGAGACAGAGCGCCCGTGGCAGGTGATGGAACGATAGGGAAAGCATGTGACGTGCTTGATCAGGTGGCCGCGTTTCAGCGGCCGGTTCGCTTTGCGGAACTGCTGGAAAGCAGCCGCTTTCCCAAGGCAACGCTCTATCGGTTTCTGCAATCCCTGACCAATCAGGGGATGTTGTCCTATGACCCGGATAGGCAGACCTATGCACCGGGTTTGAGGCTGGTTCGGTTGGCCCATGCAGCGTGGACGCAAAGCTCACTGGCGCCGATTGCCAGGCCTTTTCTCGATACGCTCAGCGGTGAAACGGGCGAGACTGTGCATCTGGCGCAGCTCGATTCTGGTCAGGTTCTGTATGTCGATAAGCGCAATGCCGCCCAGCCGGTTGAGATGTATTCACAGGCGGGCAAGGTCGGACCGGCCTATTGTACGGGTGTGGGCAAGGCGATGATGGCCTTTCTGGACGAGGCTGAGCTGAACAAGGTGATCTCACAGCAAAGCTTTCACCGGTTTACGGATAAGACCTTGGCCTCGGAAGCTGCGCTGCGGTCCGATCTAGAGCTGATCCACAGCCGGGGCTACGCCCTGGACGATGAAGAACACGAGACGGGGATCATTTGTGTTGCCTGCCCGATCCGAACGCCGGGCGGGCGGATGCTGGGTGCAATATCGGTGACCGGCTCGACCGAGCGGATGAATTTCGACCAGCTCGAGGCTTGGATTCCCCGCGTGCGCCGGGTGGCCGAACAAATCGCGGCCGAAGCTCAGGCCTGGCGGTTCCCTGAAACACGCCCCGATGGCCAGAAGGACAGGATACAAGCGACATGACCGGAGTAACTCTGAACCAAACGATTAAGCGGTATGGCCAGACACAGGTGATTCACGGGATCGACCTCGAAATCGAGGATGGTGAATTCTGTGTCTTTGTTGGCCCATCGGGATGTGGAAAATCCACTTTATTGCGGATGATCGCAGGGCTTGAGGAAACGACCGAGGGCCAGATTCACATCGGGGCGCGTGAGGTGACGCATCAGGACCCGGCGAAACGGGGCGTGGCGATGGTGTTCCAGACCTATGCCCTGTACCCGCATATGACTGTGGCCGAGAATATGGGGTTTGGCCTGCGGATGAACGGCGTGGCAAAAGCCGAGATCGACAGGAAGGTTCAGGAAGCCTCGGGTATCCTGAAGCTGGACCAGTATCTGAAACGCAAACCCAAGGCTCTGTCGGGTGGTCAGCGCCAACGCGTTGCCATCGGGCGTGCGATTGTGCGCGGCCCCGAGGTGTTTCTGTTCGATGAACCTCTGTCCAACCTGGACGCCGAATTGCGCGTTGAGATGCGTGTGGAAATTGCCCGGCTTCACAATGAAATTGGCGCGACCATGATCTATGTGACTCACGATCAGGTCGAGGCGATGACCATGGCCGATAAGATCGTGGTGCTGCGCGATGGTCGGATCGAACAGGTCGGTGCGCCGATGGATCTGTATCGGGATCCAGATAACAAGTTTGTAGCAGGGTTCATTGGCTCGCCCGCCATGAACTTTCTGGATTGCGACATCGTCGATGGTCAGGTGACTCATCCGGCGATCACTCAGCCTCTGCCCGTCCCAGCATCGGTTCCTTTGGGTCTGTCTCGGGTCACGCTGGGTATCCGCCCGGAACATATTCAGGTCGACCGATCGGGCGATACCTGCACCGTTGATCTGACCGAGGCGCTTGGCGGCGTCAGCTATTCCTATTTGCTGACATCGAATGGCGACAAGCTGATCGTTGAAGAGCGCGAAGACGAGCGCAGTAAGCAGGGTACACGCATCGGTATTTCGATCCGCCCGGAACGCACCATGCTGTTTGACCCTGAAACCGGCCTGCGGTTGAGATAATTGCCGTTTAGACAGTCAAAAACACCCGCGTCAGACGAAAGGTCCAACGCGGGCTTTTTGCGTCGAATTATATATGGATTTTGTATCCAATATCCGTTATCGCGTGAAAACGGGCGCCTGACGCCTATCTGGACCCCTGTAACTAGAGGATAGCACCGTATGTCGACCAATGTATTTAGCGGTACGATGCCCGCGCTCATGACCCCTTGCTCGGCGGATAGGCAGCCGGATTTCAACGCACTTGTTCGGAAGGGCAAGCAAATGATCGACGCAGGCATGTCTGCGGTTGTCTATTGCGGATCCATGGGCGACTGGCCGCTTTTGACGGATGCGCAGCGCATGGAAGGGGTGGAACGTCTGGTGGATGCCGGGCTGCCGGTTGTGGTCGGAACCGGGGCAATCAACACCAAATCCGCCGAGGCCCACGCTGCACATGCGCAAAAGGTCGGCGCTGTCGGGTTGATGGTCATTCCCCGGGTTCTGTCCCGCGGGAGCTCATCAACTGCGCAAAAGAACCATTTCAAGGTAATCCTGTCCGCTGCGCCGGACGTGCCGGCAATTATCTACAACAGCCCATATTATGGTTTCGCAACAAAGGCTGATCTGTTCTTTGCCCTGCGCGCCGAACACCCTAACCTCATTGGGTTCAAGGAATTCGGGGGCAAGGACGATCTGCGCTATGCTGCGGAAAACATCACCAGTCAGGATGATGATGTGACGTTGATGGTGGGTGTGGACACCGAGGTTTACCACGGTTTCGTCAACTGTGGGGCAACCGGGTCGATCACCGGGATCGGAACGGCCCTCCCACGTGAGGCGTTGCTGTTGGCTGCGCTTTCTCAAAAGGCCGCGCGGGGCGATGCCGAAGCCCGGTTACGGGCGCAAGAACTGACCGAGGCCATTCAGGTGCTGTCCAGTTTTGATGAGGGTCCGGATCTTGTGCTGTATTACAAGCATCTTCTGGTGTTGAACGGGGAAGAGGAATACCGCCTGCATTTCAATGAAACTGATGCCCTGACAGATGCACAGCGGAATTATTGCGAACAGCAATACGCGTTGTTTGGGGCTTGGTTCGCCGATTGGTTGAAACAAGGTGGGGTGATCGCAGAATGCATGTGATCGACAGCCACACCGGAGGAGAACCGACCCGGGTCATCCTCGATGGCGCTCCAGATCTGGGCTCTGGCCCTCTGGCTGAACGCGCCCGGCGGCTGGACACCGAATACAGGGATTTCTATCGTTCGGTCATGCTTGAACCGCGCGGACAACCGGCCATGGTCGCGGCCTTGTTGGTGGAACCGGTTGATCCAACCTGTGTCACCGGCGTGATCTATTTTGATGTCGATGCTGTTTTGGGAATGTGCGGCCACGGAACCATTGGCCTGACCGTGACACTGGCGCATCTTGGTCGGATCGATGTTGGAATACATCGGATCGAAACGCCAGCCGGAGTTGTCACGGTCGAGCTGCACGATGCCAATACTGTCACGGTCACGAATATCGAAAGCCGCCGCGTTCACAGCGACATTTCACTTCATGTGCCCGGTTTCGGAGAGGTTGCAGGGGATGTGGCCTATGGTGGAAACTGGTTCTTTATCGTCGATCCAAGCCCGCTTTCCGTCATTCCGGCCAATATTCGGGAGCTGACCGATAGGGCCGTTGCTATCCGCAAAGCCTCGATCGCGCAGGGGGTTGGCGGCGAGCAGGGTGAACCGATTGATCATGTAATCTTTCAGGACGCATCGCCCGAGCAAGCGATTCACAGCCGCAACTTTGTTCTGTGCCCGGATGACAATTACGACCGGTCGCCCTGTGGCACCGGCAGCTCTGCTCGGCTGGCCTGTCTGGCCGCTGAGGGTCTATTGGCCCCGGGGCAGGAAATCGTCCAGCAAAGTGTCATTGGCAGCACCTATCGCCTGTCCTATCAGGCTGGGCCCAACGGCGGTGTCATCCCCTCGATCACCGGGCAGGCCTATGTCATGGCGGAATCGCGGTTGATGTTTGCCGAGGCTGATCCATTCCGTTCGGGGATTGAGGTATGACCCAGCAGATCGTCGTCATCGGAGCTGGCGCGATTGGCATGACCATTGCGCTGGAATTACAGCGCCGGGGTCATGCCGTGCTGGTTCTGGACAAGGAAGGCGTTGCGGCGCAGACATCAGCCGGAAATGCCGGGGCCTTTGCTTTTTCCGAGGTTGAGCCTCTGGCAACGCCCGGCATCATGAAAAAGGCACCAAAGTGGCTGCTGGACCCGTTGGGTCCCCTGTCTATCCCGCCTGCCTATGCAGTCCAGATTGCACCCTGGATGTACCGTTTCTGGCGGGCCAGCCAGCCCGGTCGCTATGCCGAGCTGTTGGCCGCTCAGGCCAGCCTCATGCAACTGTCCAGTGCCGCCCTTGAACGGTTGATCCCAGCGGTTGACGGCGAGGCGATGATGCAGCGCGACGGTCAGATGCAGCTGTACGAATCCGAGGCCGAATACCGTGCAAGCCTGCCCGCCTGGGAGGTGCGCCGCCAGCATGGTATCGACTTTGAACTGCTGGAAAGCCCCGAGGCGATTGCCGAAAAACAGCCGGGTCTCAGTCCTCGGTTCACTCATGCGGGATTTACGCCCAACTGGTTGAATACTGTTGATCCCAAGAAATGGGTCGAGCGCCTTGCCCAGACCTTTCAAAACCGGCAAGGCCGGATCGAGCGGCGCGATATTCAGGCGTTGGTGCCACAGCAAAGTGGCATGCGCCTTGAAACGGCGGAAGGGCCCGTGGACGCGACGAAAGTGGTCGTGGCTGCCGGCGCATGGTCGCATCATATCGCCCGAACTCTTGGTGACCGATTCCCGCTTGAAACCGAGCGTGGATACAACACGACCCTGCCCGAAGGTGCATTTGATCTGCGGATGCACCTGTCCTTCTCGCGGCATGGGTTCGTTGCCAGCCGGATCAACAATGGCGTCAGGATCGGCGGCGCGGTCGAGTTGGGCGGTCTGAACCTCGCCCCCAATTTCAAACGAGCCGACACGTTATTGCACAAAGCCGAAGAGTTTCTACCCGGCCTCAAGACCGAAGGAGGCACGCAATGGATGGGGTTCCGGCCGTCGATGCCTGACAGCATCCCGGTCATCGGTGTTTCTCCAAATGCGTCTTGCGTGTTCTATGCGTTCGGCCATGGGCATCTTGGGCTGACCCAATCCGCAGGCACGGCCGAGCTTGTTGGGGCCATGGTTGACCGTCAGGCCCCCCCGATTTCGCCAGCCCCCTTTGCTGCTGGCCGGTTC
The DNA here is from genome assembly GCF_059610845.1 of Ruegeria sp. CDSC021. Lineage (NCBI taxonomy): Bacteria > Pseudomonadati > Pseudomonadota > Alphaproteobacteria > Rhodobacterales > Roseobacteraceae > Ruegeria > Ruegeria sp. CDSC021. The sequence goes on along the minus strand of NZ_JBXWOK010000003.1, from coordinate 254,838 downwards.
TGAGGGAGGGGGTCGTGCGCAGTATCAAAACTCTCCACGTGATCTCCGCCCATGCCGAAGGCGAGGTCGGAGATGTCATCGTTGGCGGTGTTCTTCCGCCACCCGGTGATACCTTATGGGAGCAGCGGTCGTTCATCGCGCGCGACCAGTCCTTGCGCAACTTTGTCCTGAATGAACCGCGCGGGGGTGTATTTCGTCATGTAAACCTGTTGGTGCCGCCCAAACATCCGCAAGCAGATGCAGGCTTCATTATCATGGAGCCCGAAGACACACCGCCAATGTCTGGTTCAAACTCGATCTGCGTGGCCACCGTGCTGCTGGATAGCGGGATCATTCCGATGCAGGAACCGGTTACACATCTGACGCTTGAGGCACCGGGCGGGCTGGTCCCGGTGCGCGCCGAATGCCGGAATGGCAAGGCCGAGCGCATATTTGTGCAGAACCTGCCCAGTTTTGTAGACCGGCTCGCCGTTCCGCTTGAAGTGCCGGGCCTTGGCACACTGACCGTGGATACGGCCTATGGGGGCGACAGTTTCGTGGTGGTCGATGCGGCGGCGCTTGGGTTTGACATCGTGCAGGACGAGGCGCGTGACATTGCGCGGCTGGGTGTAGCGATCACCAATGCGGCCAACGAACAAATTGGGTTTACGCATCCCGAAAACCCGGACTGGAATCACATTTCATTCTGCGCTTTTTGTGGCCCGACCGAGCGGGTAGCAAATGGCCTGCGCGGAAAATCCGCCGTGGCGATCCAGCCGGGCAAAGTTGATCGGTCCCCTACCGGTACCGCAGTTTCTGCCCGCATGGCCTTGATGGCCGCCAAGGGAGAAATGGCAGTCGGGCAATCTTTCCAGGCGGTTTCGATCATCGGCTCGTCTTTCACCGGACAGATCGTCGAGGCCACAACGATCGGGGGGCGTGCCGCGATCATTCCCGAGATCAGTGGCCGCGGATGGATTACCGGTACACATCAACACATGCTTGACCCGGACGATCCCTGGCCGGGCGGATATAAGCTCAGCGATACCTGGGGCGTCTGAATTTTGCCCATTGGCAAGCAGTTTTGATGATTTTCCGCAAACCGTGTCAAAATGCGCGGTCTCTGGCGATTGATCCCAAGCCAAACGTCATTTAAGGGAGGCCCTGTCAATACAGAGTCATCCCGGGACGGCAGTCTTGTTACGTCCCTTACGCGCCACGCCGATGTGGCCCCAACTCTTGGATCGCACGCCCCGAAAGGCTTAAAAAAGGTAAAAGAATATGGCAGATAAATCGAACTTCGACATATTGTATACCATTGTAGACGAAGCGCCCGAGCTGGCCAGCGCCTCATTCCTGCCCATCATTCGAAAGTTTGCATCCGCCGCCGGTGTCAGCGTCGGAACCAAGGATATTTCACTTGCTGGGCGGATTATTTCGACCTTCCCCGAAAAGCTGACAGATGCGCAGCGCATCACCGATGATCTGGCCGCATTGGGTGAGTTGGTGAAGACACCCGATGCCAATGTGATCAAGCTGCCCAACATCTCGGCCTCGGTGCCGCAGCTGGTGGCCGCCGTCGAAGAGCTGCAAGCACAGGGTTATGACATCCCGAGCTATCCCGAAGAACCTGCGACTGACGAAGAAAAAGCGATCCGCGCGCGGTATGATGCCATCAAGGGTTCGGCTGTGAACCCGGTTCTGCGCGAAGGTAACAGCGACCGTCGCGCCGCGCGCGCCGTCAAGAATTATGCCCAGAAGAACCCGCATTCGATGGGTACATGGGCCGCTGACAGCAAGACTAAAGTCTCGTCCATGTCCGGCAATGATTTCTACGCGAACGAGAAATCGGCCACCATTACTGCGGCGCAAGCCGGTGACGCCAAAATCGAATTTGTCGGACAAGACGGCAGTACTACGGTTCTGAAAGACGGCTGGCCGCTGGCCGAGGGCACCGTTGCCGATGCGACCTTCATGTCCGTCAATGCGCTGTCGTCTTTCCTGGCCGAGGCCATCGAAGACACCAAAAAAGACGGCACCATGTTCTCGCTTCACCTGAAGGCCACAATGATGAAGGTCAGCGACCCGATCATCTTCGGCTATGCGGTCAAGGCGTGGCTTGCCCCGGTATTCGAGGCCTATGGCGCTGAATTGGATGCGCTGGGTGTGAACCCGAACTCGGGTCTGGGCGATCTGCTGGAGCGGGTTGCAGGCAACGCCGATATCATGACCGCCATTGACGCGATCAAGGGCGACCGCCCGTCCATGTATATGGTTGACAGCGACAAGGGTATCACCAACCTGCACGTGCCGTCTGATGTGATCATCGACGCCTCGATGCCTGCCGTGATCCGTGCTGGTGGCAAGGGTTGGGACGAAACCGGGTCCAAGGGTGACACCAACTGTGTGATCCCCGACCGCTGCTATGCGTCTATTTATGATGAATCCGTCAAATTCTTCAAAGCCAATGGCGCGCTGAACCCAGCCACCGTCGGAGCTGTGGCCAATGTGGGTCTGATGGCTCAGAAAGCCGAAGAATACGGCAGCCACCCGACAACATTCCAGGCGCCTGCGAATGGAACCATTCGTATCGTTCTGGCAAATGGCGAGACACTGCACGAGCATACGGTTGAAAAGGGCGACATCTGGCGTGCCTGCACCGTGAAGAAGGCTCCGATCGAGAATTGGATTCAACTGGCGCTGGACCGTCAGCGTCTGACCGGATCCGAGGCGATCTTCTGGCTGGACGCAAACCGTGCCCATGATGCCGAACTGATCAAATCCGTCCAACCAACACTGGAAGCTGCTGGCGTGGCGGACAAGTTCCAAATCCTGGCACCGCGTGAGGCGACCCACCAGTCGTTGGAGACCATCACGGCCGGTAACGACAGCATCGCCATCACCGGCAACGTGCTGCGTGACTATCTGACGGACCTGTTCCCGATCCTTGAGTTGGGCACCTCGGCCAAGATGCTGTCGATCGTCAAGCTGATGCAGGGCGGTGGATTGTTCGAAACCGGTGCGGGTGGGTCTGCCCCGAAACACGTGCAGCAACTGGTCGAGGAAAACCACCTGCGCTGGGACTCGATGGGTGAGTTCTGCGCGCTTGGCGAGTCTTTGAATTTCCTGGCCGACAGCAAAGGCAACGCCAAAGCCGGAGTTCTTGGCGCCGCTGCCGAGGCCGCAACGCAGGGTATTCTGGACAGCAACAAGTCGCCCAGCCGCAAAGTCGGGCAGCCGGATAACCGAGACAGCCACTACTGGTTCGCGCGCTATTGGGCCGAGGCGCTGGCCGCGCAATCCGATGATGCTGATCTGGCCGCCGAGTTCGCGCCGATTGCTGCAGAGTTGGCCGCGAAAGAACAGCAGATCCTATCCGAACTGGCCAACGCACAAGGGGCAGCGGCAGATCTGGGTGGTTACTATCACACCAACCCGACCAAGACTGCAGCAGTCATGCGCCCGAGCGCGACACTCAATGGTATCATTGACGGGTAATCCAGGTGCCCTGTCCTGATTTGGGCAGGGTTCTGAACCTGGCGTGAAAATTAAAAAGGGACCGACCCCCAAAGTCAGTCCCTTTTTGAGCGAGTGGGGAGGCCGAAACCTCTCCGGTGTAGTTGCGTTAACTGTAACAAAACCCTGCTGGCTGGATATTAGGGGTTTCCCGTATATTCATCCGTCTGCTGTGCCGCTGACGATACACCCGCCAAATTCATTGTCCTCCGGCGACGGAAAGGACTATGTCGCCGTACTGAATTCGGGAACAATAGGCCGTACAAGGACGGATTATGCGCGCAATGTGATAGCGCCGTGCGCCCACTAGGCGTTGAAAGAGCGGGTGATTTGCTTTTCGGCATAACGGTGGTAAAAAAATCTGGTTTTTGTTTTGTATTCGAGTGTTGTGTGCTGTGTGTATTTATCCTGTTGTTTTTGAGCGTTTTTCATATTCCAGAGGGTCAGGCGATGCGTCTGCTTCCTGCGCTTTTCAGGCCGCCGCAGAAAAGCTTGCCGATGATACGCAAATCGGTTCAACTGAATTCGCCCGGTTTCGCCGTTAATGACGGCAAATGTCGATATCGGTCGAAAGGGACCAGATGGAATGACTGAAAAAACCCGCAGTTCGCGTTTCGGGTCAATCCTATGTCTGGTCGCCGCTCTCTATTTCTTTGGGGTCGTCGCATACGCGCTGATGAATTCAGCGGAATTTGCCAATGGAACCGCGCGGCTGATCCGGTACATTCTGGCCCCGGGCGCGATTGGGCTGGTGCTGGCCTTGTGCGCGGTCTTCTTGTCGAACGAAGCCAGGCTGACTGTTGGTTTGAGCGCGGTATCGCTTTTGGCGGCTCTGTTTGCATTTGAGGCCTATCTGACCATCAAAATAATCCCCGGACGCCTAGGGCTAGTCGGGTTTGTCGGCGATGAGGTAAGCGTCGAAGAATACAAGGAAAACTTGCCTCCGGGCAGGACAATGAAACATGTAAACGATGCGCTGGATACACAACTGCTCGAATCTGCGTATCTGGCCCCCATGCCGGGTGACAAGATGCTATTGTGCTCGGTGTTGGGCGAGCCGGTGACCTACACGCCGGATCGTCTGGGGTTTCGCAATCCACCATCGGTCTATGAAAACGATGTGAGTGTGATGCTGCTGGGTGACTCGTTTTCCGAGGGGTTCTGCCTGAGAGAGGGTGAGCATCTGGCGGATAAGCTGCGTCAGGGCATGCCGAACCTGCTTAACACCGGCCACAGGGGCATTGGCCCGCTGTATCAGCTGGCGATTTTGGGCCGGTACGGGCCAGAGTTCCAGCCCGACCTCACGCTGTTCTCTTTCTTTGCGGGCAATGACTGGCGCAATCTGGAACGAGAGCTTGAAAAGCCATGGTTGAGCGCAGCACTAGACCCGGCTGTAGATTTTGGCCCAATCGAGCATCCGGACCAGTCGGAATTAACCGCACCGGTGATATCCGGATGGTGGGCAGAGACCACTTTATCCTGGGGCGATTACCTGCGGGCGCAACGGGTGTTCAGAAACTTTCTGGCATTGCAGAAAACGGCCGAGATCCTTGGGATTCACTATCCCAAGGCAACTGATGAAAATCCGGTATTTACCGATGTTCTGATGCGGGCAAAACAGATTACATCAGAATGGGATGGTGAGATTGCCATTGTGTATGTGCCGACGGTCAGCCGCTATATGGGTCTGGTCGCCCAGCCCTTTATCCACGACCCGCTGCGAGTATTGGTGAAAGATGCGGCTGCGCAGGCCGGGCTGGACGTGATAGACTTAACGGATGTTATCGAAATGCAAGAGGATCCGGCATCGTATTATGCGCCGGATTCTCATTTCAACGAAGCAGGCGCAGAACTGGCCGCTCGGGCAATTACAGAGGGGCTGCGTCAACGCAATTTGATAGAACAGTAACGAATTGGTGTGTTTTGCCAGGACCGCGCAACAAGCGCGGTAAAGAGGTGTGAAATGAAGATTTTGTCATTCAAGTCGGGGCATGACGGTACGGTTGCGGGTATTGATGCCCAAAACGGTAACCTGCTGTTTTCCTATGAATCCGAGAAAGACAGTTTTCCCCGCAATACGTCAGTCACACCGGATACATTTATCGACTCTGGCCTGTGGTTCCGGGACTTGCCTGATATCCTGGCCCTTAGCGGCTGGTCAACGACCGGAACACAACATGTGACGACCTCGGGGGCAGGGTATTTCGGCATTGGCGAAGATGCTCAGACCGTGGGGAAACGAACGTTTTTTGGCAAAGAGATCGACTATTTCTCATCGACCCATGAAAGGGCACATATCTGGGGCGCTTATGGGATGTCTCCGTTTCGTCAGGGTGAACCTTGTTATGTGTTGGTTTGGGAAGACACGCTTGGCGATTTCTACAAGATTGATGAAGATCTAAAGCTGTCTCATGTTGGTCGGGTGATGACCGGGCCAGGTGCCCGATATTCATTCCTGAGCGCACTGGTTGATCCCGATTATCCCGTGCTTTCGCGTGAACAACGGCGTGAGGATCCCGGGAGGATGATGGCGGCATGTGCCTATGCAGAGCCCGGTTCACATGACGCGGATGAACATGCGCTGATAGATTATCTTTTGTCAGATCAACCATTGGCCGAAATTCTGCGCAAGGATCGGTTGACCGATTCCCCGTTTTTCAATGTCGGAATGCACAGCCAGCAGTTCAGTAATCTTGCACAGAAACTCTCGGATGCGATTTTTTCACGGTTCCTTGCCTTTGCCGAACAGAACCTGACAGAGGGTTATCCGCTGGTGATTGCCGGCGGATGTGGATTGAACTGCGATTGGAACACCAAGTGGCAGAATTGCGGCTTGTTCCGAGATGTATTTGTACCACCTTGCAGCAGTGATTCCGGCTGCGCCATAGGAACTGCGGTTGATGCCATGCGCCACTATACGGGCCAGGCAAAGCTGGATTGGACGGTTTATTCCGGACAGTCCTTTGTGGATGATAAAATCGACAGTAGCGGCATGCGGGTCAGCGAGCTGCGTCTGAACGATGTCGCGGATGCGTTGATGTCCGGTGAGCTCATCGGTTGGGCCAGAGGGAACTGTGAAATCGGTCCGCGCGCATTGGGCAACCGCTCGATTCTGGCGGCCCCGTTCTGGGCCGAAACCCGCGTGCGCCTGAACAGGGCTAAAAACCGCCCGGATACAAGCCCCGTGGCACCGTCTTGCCTTGAGGAAGATGTCAGCCAACATTTTGAATGGGAAAACTCCGCGCCCTATATGTTGCATCTGCAGAAGGTGACCAATCAGAACCTGGCCGCGATCACGCATGTAGACGGGACAGCAAGGGTCCAAACAGTCCGCCGGGATCAGAATGCTTTCTTTTACGACCTGCTGAACGCATTCAAGTCGGCGTCGGGCACGGGTGTATTGTGCAATACATCACTGAACTTTCGCGGAGCGGGGTTCATAAACAAAACCAGTGATCTGCATCACTATGCAAGATCGGCAAAGCTGGACGGCTTTGTCGCAGGAAACACGTTTTACAGGTTTAACTAGTAATATTGGCGCGCTTGCGGTGTCGCCGCACTTTTGGAGGTTAAGTACTTTGTCGTATGAATCAGGTCTGCAAAACTTTGAAAGACGCCGCCTCTTAGCTTCTGCAACAGCAAGGATTCCGGCCTATTGTCTCTTGTGTGGAAACATTGAGCAAATAACGACAAGAAAACTCGGAAAAATGGCCAAGCTGTCCAATCAATAGGATAAGAATTCGTTCGAACATGGGCGCAGCATCAAAGATTTGTATTTCAGGCGACGGTGATCTTGGTCGCTACAAGGGACGATAGAGAATGGATCAAAACCATATCGCAAACCAATTTGGCCAGCAGCGTCTGGATGGCATATGGCGGATGATTTACCGTCATCTGAAGTTGATCCTCGGAGTGACCGCAGCTGTGATCGTCGGCACGTTTATGGTCGTCAATCAACTGGACCCAAGATACAAATCCCGCGCCGAAATCGTTCTCACATCTCTGGATATGCGCGTCCGCGCCGACAGTGTCGAACTTGAATCCTATGAACTGACCCGCACCCTAATTGAAACCGAGATCGACATCCTGCGGTCACGGGAGTTTGCGGCAGAGGTCGCCCTAGCGCTGGACCTGTTCGAGAATGAGGCTTTTGCCGGGGCACAAAATCCCGCAAACCCGCAATCCACATCCGTTATCCGCAATCGTGTAATCGACAATACACTGTCGACATATAACGTACTTCGGCAAGGAGAGAGCCTTGCGATTGAGATCATCTCAACAGCCGAAGACCCGCAGCTGGCAGCCGATATTGCCAATACAGTTGCAGAAACCTTTATCCTTCGCCTGCAGCAGCGGCGGCAGCAGGGACTTTCATCTTCCATTTCTTTTCTTAAGGACCGCGTAAATGAGCTGGGTGACGAACTGACCCGTGACGAACTTCAGATGGCGGCCTTTATTCTTGAAGAAAATCTGGCGGATGAATCCGTGCCGGGTAGGCTTCGGTCGGAACTTGCGCGGCTGAACTCGCAAAAAGATGTGCATGAGATCAACGGAGCCAGCAGCGAAGAGGTCGACAAAATTGCTGACCAGATTGCCGTTGTTGAACAGGCATTGCGCAGCCGGACCGGTTCGGAAATTGCATTGCTGCGGATGGAACGCGCGCTAGAGCTTCTTCGGATCCGGTATCAGACGACGATTGAAAAGCTGAATGATTTCGAAACCCAGCAACAGTTTCTTGGCCAGGCGGTTCAGCAGGTTTCGGTTGCTCATGCGCCGACTTCGGCATTCTGGCCGAATACCAAAGTCGCCGTCGCAGTCAGCGCGATTGTCGGGTTCTCTCTGGCATTTGTGATCGCCCTGTTGATGGAGGGCAGCAACACGCGGATCGTCAACGAAAACCAGATCGAACAGCAAACCGATCTGACCAATCTGGGTTTCCTGCCGGATACGGTGATGGATTCGGACACGGATGGTCAGCAGGAGTTGTTGCGCTTTATCCGTGATCAGGGCCGCTCGCCGTATGTAGAGGCGCTGCGTAGTGTTTTGACGATGTGGTTTAACACAAATGATGACGGCAGCATCGTCATGGTTACCTCTGGTGTTCCTGGAGAAGGCAAGACCGTGGTTGCGGTTTCGCTGGCCCTAGTGGCGGGTACAGATGGGATGCGCGTTCTATTGTTGGATATGGATAACCACCGTTGCCGTGCCTCAAAAACACTGGGTCTTAACGGGGCGGCCCCGGTCGAAATCGAGGACGCGCTGAGCGGTGCCGTGCAACCCAGCCAGATTTATGTCGATGGCGAACGGGTACCGGGGGTTTCGTCGATCAGTCTGAACCTGCGTCCAAAAATATCCCGCAAACAGTTGATGCAGCAACTTGGCGAATACGGGCGCATGTTGCGCAATCAGTACGATCTTGTGTTGGTCGATACGCCGCCGACATTGGTCATTGATGACACGATCCGACTTGGGCCGCTTGTCGACGGTACGTTCTTGGTGGTGCGCTGGGGGCAGACCACCGAAAAAATTCTCAAGGATGCAATCGAAAAGCTGCGGATGAGCAATATCAAGATTTCCGGTACGATCATGAATGGTGTGAACATGCGGAAGCAAAGGCAATATGGGTATGGTGCCTATACATATCATTACTCGGATGAGCCTGGGAAAAGCAGCTGATTACGGTTCGCAGACCCTTGTAGGATTTGTTAGATTGGTGATTGGGTATTGGTTTTTATTTGCGAATATGAGGGCACAGCGCCCGCGACGCTTTTGCGGCGTGGTCCAATGACCGGCAGCCGCCAAGGGGTGGAATTGGCCGGTCGTTTGTGCGGCGGGCGGGTGGGTCAGACATGACCTCTCAGCCCGGCGCAACCTCAATCCCGACTGCTGTGCTTCGGCGTTTACTGCGCAATCTGAAATGGATCTTTTCCTCTCAGATAGCAGTCGCTTTGCTGGGCCTTGTGTTTCTGCCGGTGGCCGCCCGCGCACTTGGGGCCGCAGGCTTGGGGGTAATGGCAATAGGCGAGGCCTATGCGCGGATCGTTTCCCGATTCCTTCATCTTGAGCCCTGGCAGGCGGTGATTAGATATGGAAGCACTGCGCTGGAGGAAGAAGACCGCGAACGATTTCGCCGACTTGTCGGGCTGTCGGTCCTGATTGACGTGGTTGGGGGCGTATTGGCCGCCGGCGCTGCGATCGCATTCGCACCGATCATCGCCGGATGGCTGGGGCTGGATCAGGATCTTGCATGGGTGCTGCCGGTCGCATCGCTGGGAATTCTGGTTTCGCTGAGGCCAACCGGGTTGGCTTTGTTGCGGTCCTTCGACCGGTTCGATCTGTTGGCCAAACTGGATATTTTCGCAGCGTCTGTGCGGATGGTGCTGGGGGTGATTGCCTGGCAACTGGGGTTTGGGCTGCCTGGCTTTGTCGCGATATTTGTTGCTGTCAGCCTTTTAGACGGCGTTCTGGCCTTTGCCGCGGGGCTGCGAGAAATGTCGCGGAATGGCTATGGCCGTCCGATGCTTGGAATAAAACAAACTCTGGGTGAAAATTCCGGGTTTCTGCGCTTTGTTTGGAACAGCAATCTCTCTGTCATCTTGCGTCAGACCACGCAGCGCCTGGACGTGATCATATTGGGTGTTCTGATTTCACCGACGATGGTGGGATATTACCATATCGCGAAACGGTGCGGCGAAGCTGCACTGCGTCTTGGACGACCGCTAAGCCAGGCGATCTATCCCGAGTTCACCCGGTTTGCCGCCCGAAATGAATTTGACCGTTTGCAAAAAATGCTAACGGGTCTCAGCGCCGGGTTCTGGGGGGTAATTGCCCTTGTCTTGATTCCAGTGATCTTGATGCTGGAACCGATCGTTACTGCGATTTTTGGTGTGGATTATGCCCCTGCAGTACCGGTCGTGCGCGTGCAGGCAATCGCGGTAGGTATTTATCTTGGTGGGATACTGCTGAACCCTGCACTGCTGAGTCTGGGGCAAGACCGGGCCTTGGTTCGGATCGGTTTGTTGAACACTATTTTGTTTCTGATCCTCATTGCACCGATGGTTTCTGTTTTGGGCGTGGTCGGTGCCGCAGTGGCGCATATGCTGTGTAATTCCGTTTGGTTAGGGCTGTGTGTGTTACACTTGCGGCGTACATTGCTGAACCCTGCATTACACGGAAAGGAGCAGGTGCGCCCATGAGACCTGCATCGGTCCAATCAGTTTCCTTTGGCAAGCCGACCAATGGAATCGGCTATTTGCCAAGCGTAGACATGGCAGCTCTCTATTTCCTGATGGCGGCTGTAGCCCTGGCGCCGATGAACTATCTCAGAGTGGATTTCGTCTATTTCACCCTCTCGGATTTCTTCTTTGTGCTGGCTGGGTTTGTCATGCTGGCAACTGGCCAGCTGCCGGTTAAGATATTCGGTCCCGCAAGCGGGTTCTGGTACAGTTCGTTCCTGTTTTTCACAGGGGGCCTGACCGTAGGTTCGTTGATCAACGGAGATCCGACCGAGCTGCTGACTGTGTTTGTTCAGTACTTCTTTTCGTTGATCGTGCTGCCAATCCTGATCGGCAATCGAAGCTTTGATCAGATCGTCCTGCTGATGAAGGCATTTATTATTGGAATGGGCATTGTTGTGCTGTTTGGCATCTATGCAATCAACTTCATGGAAGACCCGACACACCGGTTTGTATCCGCCAATGGTCGCATGCTTTCGCTGGTCGAGCGGGCAAATGAATGCGCGCTCATGCTGGCGATGGCCATCGTTTTCCTGCTTAGCCTGATCCTGCAGAAGCAAAGCAGCCGCATCTGGGGGCTGATCGTGCTGCCAATCCTGTTTTACGGCGTCATTCTGACCGGTTCGAATTCTGGTCTGATCGTGACCATAGTGGGGACTGTCGCCATTATCCTCAGCAGCGGGTCCCCGCGTCATGTTGTGATCCTGATCGCCAGCACGTTGATTGCGGTTTTGGTGGTCCTGAACTTTGGTGAGCTTTTCTTGCCCGAGGTCTTTCGCGAACGAGTTCTGAATGCCGTTCTTGCAGGTGACATTAGCCAGGCGGGCACGTTCTCTGACCGGCTATTCCTGCTGCAAGAGGCCTTCGAGGTATCCCGTGGCACTTTGTTGATCGGGCTGGGTGCAAACCAGTACAGCCTGGCCAGCGAACAGGGAATCGTGGTTCATTCGGCCTATTTGCTGACTCTGTCCGAAGGTGGCTTGATTTCTCTGCTCGGTATGGTCGGCTTTATTTTGGCCAGCATATACTTGGCCTGGATGGCCATTTCTGTCGGCCGCTCGCCATCGGTCGGGGCACTGACCATCGTTGCCATGCTGATGTATGTCGTGCTGCTTGCCGGGGCGACGACCTTTTATGCCCGGTTCTGGAACGTACCCTTTGTCCTTGCCATTGCGCTTAGCGTGTCGCGCCTGCCGGTGTTAGGACCAACGAATACACTTAGGAGATTGTCGTGAAATTATTGCAAAAACTGATGCTTTCTGTGATCGCGGCTTCGGCTTGTTTTATCGGTGCGCTTCAGGCCGAGGAATATGTTCTGGCACCGCAGGACAAGATCAATTTGCGTGCGATGCGTTGGGATCCGGTGGTTGCGTCTTTTGTGAACTGGCAAGGCGTTTCCGGTGAATATGCGCTTTCTTCGGGAGGGATGCTGATGGTGCCTCTGGCCGGCCAGGTTCATGCTGAAGGGCGAACGACCGAAGAACTGGTACTGCTGCTGGAAACTCAGATGCGCACTCGCGTGGGGATGGCAGAACCGCCTCATCTGGCGATCGAAGTCATCGGCCATCTGCCTGTATACATATTGGGGGATGTCCAGATTCCAGGCTCGTACCCTTATCGGCCACAACTGACCGCGCAGCAGGCGATGGCGCTTGCGGGCGGGGAATACCGGTTGCCTTTGCAAAATGACGTAGGAACGAACTTTACCGGATTGCGGGTTCAGGGTGAAGTTCAGTTGTACAATGAACAGATTGAAGCTTTGCAAGCCGAACAACGCCGACTGCTGGCTGATCTGTCAACACTGTCTCCGGACGGCGGTGATGCCAAAATTGAACCCCCACAAGGTCTGCAGGGGGAGATTCTGCAAGCGGATCAACAGGCCCGGGAAGGGCAGGGTGAACGCATCATCCAATTACAGGAAACCCTCAAAGATCAGATCGATAGCCTCGAACGGCAGCTGGAATTGCGGGCAAATCAGATCGCGATCACGCGCAATGATCTGGATGATGCTCTGGCACTACAGAAAAAGGGCCTTACGGTCAGTTCGCGCGTGTCATCTCTGTCCAACTCGTTGAACGATCTGGAAAGCAAAAGTGTGGATATCGAGATCGCTCTGGGCTTGGCCCGGCAACAGCTGAACCGCGCGCAACGCGATGAGCTGGAGTTGCTTGATACCGCGCGCTCGAATGCGCTGGTGCGGCTGAATCTGGTGCAGATCGAACTCGAGGATTTGCAGACCCGGCTGGGCACCGCGAAAATCCTGCAGGCCGAGCTGGCAGCGCTTGGCGTTGTTGAAGAGGTTGATGCGGTCGAAGAGATCGTGATCGAATACTCAGTCACCCGCGCGGCCGGAGGAGCCGCAACGGCGATTTCGGGTGACACTGTCTTGTCCCCCGGGGATACGCTTTCGGTTTCTCGAACCTTCGTCACGCAAACACAATAGATTTCAGTTCAATGATTTATGGTTCAGCGCGCGGTCCTGATGTCCGGCGCTGAGCCAAAAAGGCGGCAGGCCAGAATGAAAAAGATACGCGTTTTATTTCCCTTTGCAGGTTGGGCAGATCTGGGCGGCAGTCATGTTTCCGCGCTCAAACTTGCGTCCTGTCTGGACCGGGATCAGTTTGAACCATTGGTCCTTTGCCACAACGAAGCGGGGTCAGTCGGGCAGTATGCACAATCGCTGGGTCTGAATGTCGAAGTTTTGCAGGGCCCCAGGCTTATGGGCCCTCCAAACAACAAAACGGATGCAGATGTTGGCTTTCCGGAATACTGGACCCGGACCTACGGCCAGCTCGTCCGGTTTTTGCGGGACAAAAAGCCAGATATCGTCCACACAAATGAGGGCCGATTGCATGTGAATTGGGTGTTTCCGGCCAGACGGTTGGGGATCAAGCATATCTGGCACCACAGGCAGGATCCGCGCGCGGTAGGCGTTAACTATGTCGCGCCGGTGTTTTCGAACCGTATCCTAAGCGTGTCGTATTTTTCGAAACCCTCGCGTCCGATACGCTCGGTTGACAAAAAGTTTCAAGTCATCCGCAGCCCCTTCGACCTGAGCATTCAGCGCCCGGATCCAGACGCGGCGCGTCGGATGATCCTGAACGAAATCGGTGCGCCGGAAAATGCAGTTCTTCTGGGATATTTTGGCCATCTGGAACCGCGAAAACGGCCGGTTCATTTTGTCCAAAGCCTTGTGGCCATTCAGAAACAGTTTGGGGACAGGCCGGTACATGGCCTGCTGTTTGGCAAAGTACTCAATCCCGATGACGGGTTGGACTCAGGCTCCATGGACGTGGCCCGAGAACAGGGGATGGGCGCGCAGATTCATATGATGGGTTTTCGGCAGGATGTTGAAAAGTGCATGGTCGCCATGGATGCCACCCTTGTGCCGGCCTTGAACGAGCCATTTGGACGCACCTTGATCGAGGCCATGCACCTTGGGCTGCCCGTTGTGGCCACACGGCACGGCGGCAATGTCGAGGCAATCGATCATGGCAAAACCGGTTTTCTGGTAGATCCGCAGGACCCCGAGGCCTTTGTTGAGCCGGTCGTCTCTCTGATTGAGGACCCGAGCCTGAGACAGCAGGTAACACAGGCGGCTTACCAATATGTGCAGGATAATTTTGGGTTGGATAAACACGTGGCCGAAGTGTCCGACGTGTACCGGGAATTGGTATCGTGATCCCGATGCGAATTGTAGGGTTTAGAGGGTAAAATGGGTTTGGCGAACGAGCGAAAAATAGATTTCCTGATTTTTGGTGCTGCAAAATGTGCGACCACCTGGTTGCAGAATTCTTTGACCGCGACACCGCAGATTTTCATGCCGGACCCCGAGCTGCACTATTTCTCGGATCATTATGACCGGGGGGCGGCCTGGTATCGCGATCAATACGAAGGATATTCGGGCCAGAGTATCGTGGGTGAAAAGTGCAATACCTACCTGACACATCCAGAGGCCGCCAAAAGGATCGCCCAGGATCATCCTGATGTCAGGTTGATCCTGCAGATGCGCGATCCGGTTCGCAGGGCTTATTCCGATTACTGTATGCTGTATCGCCGGGGCACTGTCGGGGACGACATTCATCGGTATCTGGACCCCGACAAAGCCGGTGATGAAAGGTTCTTGCACAACGGCAGATATGGCTATCACCTGCGCCGCTTTTACGATCTGTTTCCGACCGATCAGATTTTGTTACTGGCCTATGAAAATACCGTCTCGCAACCGGTGGAAACCTTGCGCCGTGTTGCCGATCACATCGGTTATTCCGGCGTCGTGGAGCCGCCACTAGAAGAGCGGGTCAAAAACAAAAATACGCCAATCGTGCCCTTGCCTCTGAGGCGGGTTCTGGCGCCGCTTCGACCGTTGCTTGACCCGATCCGGCATACGGGGCCGTTAAAGGCCATTCGCAGAGCGGTGGCGCGGCAGGTGGAATACCCTGAATTGCCCGATGCTTTGGCGCAGAAAATGGCCGATTTCTACAGGCCAGACGTTGCCGAGCTTGATGCGATTGATCCGGGTCTCAGCCGCGGGTGGCGCAGTTTCTCGGATTAGACGTCAGCTTAGAATGGGTGTGGATCAGTCGGTGGCAGTCGAGGGCAGCGTGGTATCGCTGTCGATCAGCCCCATTTTCCGTAGCAGGATCGTGTTGATCCGCGCGACGTCAAACTCTTGCTCGGCACGCGCCCGCGCGGCCTGACCCATGGATTCGATTAGGCTCCGGTCTTCAACGAATTTTCTCATCGCATCCGCCAGCCCCTCTGGATTGCGTTTGGGGACGATAAACCCGTTTTCCCCGTCGCTGACCGCATCGGCGCATCCCGGGGCATCGGTCGTAATGACGGCGCGCCCGGTCGACATCGCCTCAAGAATGGCGCGGGGGATGCCCTCGCGATAGACGGTGGGTAGTACGAAGACCGAACATTCCTTGAGAAATGGCCGAACATCCTTGGTTTCGCCTAGATACTCGATATGCCCCAGCTGGCCCCATTCTTCGAGCTGCTGTGCGTTGACCGAGTCCGGGTTGTCATCCAGCGGACCCAAAAGCTGACAGCGCACATCAGGGAATTGTTCCCTAAGCTGCCGGGCGGCTTCGGCATATTCGAACACGCCCTTGTCACGCAGCAAACGTGCGATCATCAGAAACACGGGTGGATCCGTAGGCTGATGGGATTTTGCGTATCTGGCGAGATTGACACCGGAACCGGGCACAATCGACAGCGCGGCCTGAGGTGCCAGCAAACGTCTGCTGCGAAACTCCTCGGCGTCGACCGAGTTGTAAACCAGAACTTCGTCGGCACCTTTCAATCCGATGCGGTAAAGGCCTGTCGCCACCGCTCTCAGCACTTTTCGGCGCAGGGTCAGTTTGGCATCCGCAAATACATAACCTAAACCGGTACACATCGCGAACCGCCGCCGAACGCCGGTCAACCGCGCCGCAAGGCCGCTGAAGATGATCGGCTTCATCGTATAGGCAAAGACGATATCGGGCCGTATTTCCCGGCAGATCCCGATCAGTGTGAACAGGGTGGACAGATCCTGAAATGGATTTAACCCCGCGCGCGCCATGGGGATTTGCCGAAATGTCACGCCGATCTCGGCAAGGGCTGCTTCGGTCGCCGCATCGTTTTCTGGTGCGCAAGCAAGTACGTCTGCGCGTTCAGCAAGCTCTTTCAGCAGGTCATAACGAAAATTGGTCAAAGAGGTCGTAAGATTGCCGACAAACAGAACTTTTGGACGTCCGCCAGTTGTCGAACCTCGTTCGGCAGGTACGGCTTGGGCACCGGAAGCGGTGTCGGGAAAATCACTCATCAAAGAAACATTTCAAACTTTAAAAACCAAGGTTGAGGCGATGCTGATCCATGTCGCCGAAGCTGTCAACGGCGCTGTCACCAAAGCCGATTGTTGCCTATTTTTCACCTCTGACTGTCTGCGGCCTGATTGTTGAAAAATCACGCTGTTAAGTGACCTGGAACCTTGCATAAGCAATCGATTCAGGTCAGGTTTCGCCTGCCGCGGCACAAAAAGATATTTCCGAACCTGCGGAGTTTGTTTCCAATTCAGGCGCTGAGCGCCAAAAATTTGTTAATTGTTGAGCTTGCCTGACCTCCTCGGATGGTTTGGCGCGAGGTAAAGAAATGATCCGGAAATCCTGCTGTCTAAATTTGAGCAATTATAGGCTTGGCCCATCTTCCATCGGCTATCCTCTGGCCGCTTATCTGAAGGGAAACAGCTGATGCCCAAATGGCCATTCTTCGAAGAAGATGAAATTGATGCTGTCAGCGCAGTGCTAAGATCCGGTTGCGTGAATGCCTGGACCGGCCCCGATGTCAAAGAGTTCGAACGTGAATACAGCGCCTATACCGGCGCGCAGCATGCGATCGCCATGGCAAATGGCACGGTCACTCTGGACGCCGCGCTGCTGGCGTTGAACATCCGACCCGGAGACGAGGTTATCGTCACACCGCGTAGCTTTATCGCGTCTGCCAGTTCGATCCTTCTGGCCGGTGGCAAGCCGGTATTTGCAGATGTGGATCGTGACAGCCAGAACATCACCGCAGAAACGATTGCACCGGTTCTGACCGACAGAACCGTGGGGATTATCGCGGTCCATCTGGCCGGGTGGCCATCGGATATGGCGGGTCTCATGGATCTGGCGCGCAGCCGCGACCTCTGGGTGATCGAGGACTGTGCGCAGGCGCATGGTGCCATGATCGGTGACCAGCACGTGGGAACCTTTGGCACCTGCGGCTCGTATTCTTTCTGTCAGGATAAAATCATCACAACCGGCGGCGAAGGCGGAATGCTGATCACCAATGATGATGAGCTGTGGTCCAAGGTCTGGAGCTATAAGGATCACGGTAAAAGCTATGAACACGTGTTTAACAAAAGCCACCCTCCGGGGTTTCGCTGGCTACATAGTGGGCAGCCGGGCACCAATCTGCGGATGACCGGGCTTTCCGCCGCCATCGGGCGCATTCAGCTGGGGAAACTGGACGGGTGGCGCGCCCATAGAACCAGAAATGCCGAGATTTTGGCGGAAGCTCTATCCGGATGCGCTGCGTTTCGGGTACCTGTTCCACCTGCCGGGCTGACACACGCCTATTACCGGTTTTATGCGTTCATAAGACCTGAGAATCTGGCCTCGGGTTGGAGCAGGGATCGCATCATAGCTGAGATTTCTGCGGCGGGTTTCCCCGTGTTCTCGGGCAGTTGTTCTGAAATATATAGAGAAGAGATGTTCGCACGCCTTGGTGTTGGCCCGGTTGATCCCTTACCGGTGGCGAAAGAGCTTGGTGAAACCAGCCTTGCTTTTCTGGTTGATCCGACCTGGTCGCATCAAGATATCGTCGGTCTGGCCGAATTTGTACGCGAAATCGGAGTTCGGGCGCGTGCATAGGCAATTCACACCGCCGCATCCAGGGCGCGTGTCTGAAGGTTCCGACCCGGCATGTGCCGCCGGATCAGGTTAGTGAGTTTCGGGTGTTGAACGGATGATCATGCATGTCATCACCGATTTTTCCGGTCAGGGCGGGGCCCAGGCGATGCTGGCGCGGCTGGTTGCCAAATCCGGGGATCGGGTATTGGTGGTGTCGCTGACGGAGGTTTCGGACAGGATCAAAAGCCAATGTGCAAATCCAAACGCCGTTCTGATCGGATTGAATGCCAGATCACTGTCGTCCATGCCCCGCGCGATATTGCAGATATCGCGTCTTATCCGTCAGTATAAACCGCAGGCGGTTCTGTGCTGGATGTACCATGCGATGGTCATCGGGCTGATTGCCAGCTGGATATCAGGTCGAAAGGTGCCAATTTACTGGACGGTGAGGCAGGCTTTGGACGATACCAGCTCATTCACGCGCAGCACGCGGATTGCCGTTGATCTGTGTCGGCGTTTGTCGGGCAGGTGTGCAGGGATCATTTATAACTCGCAACGCGCATTGGATCAGCACGCGAAGAACGGGTTTGCTGCTGCGCGGTCTTGCGTCATTCCGAACGGTCTGGTCATGCCGCAAGTGAAATTGGTGCGGAACGATCCGCCCAGGGTTTTCGGGATTGCGGCGCGGTTTCATCCACAGAAGGATCACGAAACCCTTTTCCAGGCTCTGTCCCTGGCGCTGCTGTCAGTCCCCGATCTGCGCATCATCGCGGCCGGAGAGAATATGTCGCCTGAAAACTCCGAAGTACAATCATTGCTGGCGCGCTATAACCTAACTGCCGACAATGTAGAGCTGTGCGGCGACCTGCATGATATGGCTGCATTCTACAAACGGATTGATGCGCTGGTGCTTTCATCCCGAACCGAAGGGTTTCCGAATGTCATTGTCGAAGCGATGAGCTATGGCCACCCCGTTGTGTCGACGGATGTGGGTGATGCGGTGGTGATCATTCGCGACTGCGGATTGATCGTACCGCCCCGCAACGCGGAATTGCTGGCAGACGCTTTGGTCCATGCCGCAAATTGGTCGGCCCCAGAGTATCTGGAAAAAAGAGAAAAAGCCCGGGCGATTGTGGCCAGTACCTACCAGCTTGACCGCATTGCCGCGCAGTATCGGAACATTTTGGAGAGCGGCAGTCTTGATCCCGATAAGATTGCCTCTCAGCCAGAACAGAAGGGGATCTGAGCGATGTGTGGCATCACCGGATTTATCAACTTTGGCACCGTTGATCGGTCTCAGGCCTCATCCGTCCTTGGCAGGATGTGTCAATCGATTGAACACCGTGGCCCGGATGGAACCGGGTTGTTTGTGGACCCGGATCAGGGTGTGGCCCTGGGGCATCTGCGTCTGGCCATTATTGATCTGTCGGAAACCGGGGTCCAGCCGATGGATTCCGCAGATGGTCGGTTCACCATTGTGTTCAATGGTGAGATCTATGGCTATCTGGAACTGCGTCAGGAATTGCAGGATCTGGGCATAAGCTTCAGGGGCACGTCCGATACCGAAGTTTTGCTGGCGGCGATGCAGCTTTGGGGTATCCGCAAGACACTGGACCGCGTCCACGGGATGTTTGCCATTGCCGTGTTTGACCGGAAAACCCAGAGCGTGACATTGGCGCGCGACCGGATTGGCAAAAAACCTCTCTATCTGGGCCTGGCCGGGAAAACCGTTCTGTTTGGGTCCGAATTGAAGTCACTGCGCGCGCATCCGGAATTTGGACCGGCAGAGGTGGACCGCGCAGCCTTGGGATCGTTTCTTCGGTTGGGATATATTCCTGCGCCGCGCACGATTTACCCAAATGTCCTGAAACTACCTGCGGGCTCTATGGTCGAGATCAAACTTGACACCCCACCGGCCTCGTTGGATGCGCTTCTGCAAGGGATCGAGCGGTTTTGGGATATCGAGGCCGTAGTCACCGAGGCGCGCGCAAACCCCTATCCTGACGATGAAACGGCCATAGCTGAAATCGAATCCGAACTGCTGCGCGCGGTGGGCGAACGGATGGTTGCGGATGTGCCGATTGGGACATTTCTGTCCGGAGGCGTCGACTCGTCGCTGATAACTGCAATGATGCAAGAGCAATCCAGCAGGAAGGTTCCCAGCTTTACCGTACGCTTTGAGGACGAAGACACCAACGAAGCCGACCATGCAAAAGCCATCGCCGAGTATCTTGGGACGGATTACCACGAGGTGACGGCGACGCCGGAAATGGCGTTTCAAGCCATCGAAGGCTTGCCGCAGGTGTTTGACGAACCTTTCGCCGACCCGTCGCAACTACCAACCCTGCTGGTTTCGCAACTGGCGCGCCAGCAGCTTAAGGTCGTCATGTCCGGCGACGGCGGTGACGAGTCGTTTGGTGGCTATGCCCGATATGTTCGGATGCAGGCCTTTGAGCGCCTGAAGGGCAAGATGCCCGACCTGGCAATTCAAGCCCTGTCGCAGGCGCCGCAATCGGTTCTTGCCGCTCTGTTGCCAGTCCTAAGGCCATTCGCCCCGCGCAGCATGCGCGATGATCTGAGCGCCGACCGTCTGGCCAAGCTTGCGCCGGTTCTGCAGGGACGAGAGTTCCAGTGCCGCTATCAGGCCCAGTTTTCGATCTGGTCCTCCGGTATGCTTGGAAAGTCCGGCATCCCGCTGGGCAATGAGATCGGAACGCATGATTTGCCCGCAGGGTTGAGCCAGTTGGACAGCATGATGTTGTTGGATTCGCTCTATTATTTGCCGGATGATATTCTGGTGAAGGCCGACCGCACTTCGATGTCGGTGGGCCTTGAGATGCGCGCGCCGTTGTTGGACTACCGCGTTGTCACCGCCGCCTGGCGCTCTTCGGCATCGCTTCGGTGCGACGGGAAGGTTGGCAAGGTGGCGTTGCAGGAGCTTTTGAAAAAGCGGGTTCCGCAATCGCTGTACGACCGGCCAAAGCGCGGGTTCGGTATCCCACTCAACGCTTGGTTGCGCGGGCCCCTAAAGTCCCGTGTTTCCAGCATTCTTCTGGATGGGAACGGGCTTGAGGGTTTCGTGGACAAGGCAGCGCTGGAAAAATGCTGGGCCGAGCACCAATCAGGCAAACGCAACTGGGGTGCTCAGCTGTGGACGGTCTTTATGTTCCAACTATGGTCCGAAGCGTGGATGCGCTGATCACAGCTTGGCGATTTTGCGACCAGGTCAGTCAGATAACTGACCTGACCAAGACAAAGCCCTCAGCCGCGGCCCGGTGAACCGTCGCGCCACGCAAAGTTGCCAACGCTTTCAAGCTCTGAACCGAACGCTCGTGCGGCGGCTGTTTGACCTGGCTTGCAAATAACTGGAATGCTTCCAGTTTACGCTCCAATGTATCCGAAATGTCCACAAACATGTTCGGTACGAATGGCGGCGTCAGATATGGCGCGTTCCAATTTGTCTCGGACAGCGTCTCATAGGCCGCGATCGTCGTCGGGTATTTGTCCTGATAAGGTCGGCTTGCTACCAAAGTCGAAAGGAAACTCAACTGGTGGTCCAGATGGATGTCGCCGGGATGCGGCGCCAGGATGACACTTGGGTCGAGATCGCGGATCAGTGTTCCCAGACCTGCGTTCAGGTCACCATGGGGGTGCTCAGCCAGTTCAGCGGCAGGGAAATCCAACCAATGCGTATGCGTCACACCAAGATGCTCATGTGCGGCCCTGGCTTCGGCCTGTACATTGGCGATCTGTTCCGTGCTGAACCGGGGCGACCGACCCGTTGTGACAATCGCAATATGGACTGCGCGACCTGCATCTGCCAGTCGTGCGATGGTGCCGCCAGCCCCAAGGACTTCATCATCCGGGTGCGGAGCAACCACAAGTACCGGTCCGTCCTGTCCGTCAAAAGGTGTCAGCGTTGTCATTCGGAATTCCTGAGCTTTGAGTGCAGTTCGGGCGGCGCATCGGCGCCGGTCCAGCTTGTGATGTCTAGACATTTCCCATCCCCACAGGCGACCGTAAACCGGTTTCCTTCGATGGCCTGTATCTGACCAGGCAGGCCGATATAGTAGCCCTGCAGGGCGGTGTTCTGTACACCCAGCAGGACCAACTTCTCACCGGAGGCAGTGTAGGTGAAAGCGCCGGGATAGGGCGGTCCGGCTGCGCGTATCAACCGGTTAATCTCTGCCGCGGGTCTGGTCCAGTCGATCAGCCCGTCCTCGGGCCGCCGCCGCGCGCAAAGGCTGATCCCGGTTTCTGGCTGCGGAGCCGCCGGGATATCGCCTTCAGAGATTTGCGTCAGAAGCTGAGGCAGCAGCTGCGTCAGGGCCTGAAGCGCCCGGTCATACAGTTCGCGCGCTGTTACCGTGTTGGGATCGACCGCATATCGAGCTTGCGCCGCAATCGGGCCGTCATCGGCCCCTTCACCCAGCCAGAACAATGACGCGCCTACATCGGTTTCGCCCAATATGACAGTCCAGGGGATCACACCGCGCCCGCGCAGACGGGGCAGGGCGGATGGGTGAAACCCGACGCATCCGATCTTTGCCTGGGCCCGAAATTCCGGCCCGCAAATCTGAGACCACCCGATGACCAGTATCAGATCAGGTTTTACGGCTTGAATGGTTTTGATTGTTCCGGCCGAGTCACTTTTGGCGGTATAGTGGACAGGAATATCATACCGATCTGCAGTGGGTTTGAGATCTGCAAAATCAGAGTGCCGGTGAGACAAGTCCGGCGGTAGTGTCACCACCAAATCCGGTACAAACCCTCGGGCACATATGGCGGATAAGGCGACATGCGATCCTTCGACCGCCCCCACAAATACCGTCTTCATGCAGGTGTCTCCTTTCGGCTGTCCAGCCAGTTGTCTGCGGCCTGAATTCGGTCAGGGCGTTTATGCTCTCCGGCCAAGGCTACCATAATGGTTTCGAACAATATCTTCAGATCAAGCGACAGTGACCGGTGCGCGACATACCATAGATCCAGCTTTAGCTTCTCGTCATTTGAAAGCGCGGTATTGCCGCTGACCTGAGCCCACCCTGTCAGACCGGGCCGAACCGTGCAGCGCAACCGCCCATTGTCTCCAAACTCTTCGATGGTTTCGGGAAGCAGGGGACGGGGGCCAACAAGGGCCATATCTCCGCGCAAGATGATCACAAGCTGGGGCATCTCATCCAGCCTTACGCGGCGCAGAAGCTTGGTGGTTTTTGTCTGACGTTCCGAATCTGGCAGCAAAGCCCCGTTTTGATCGCGTGTGTCGGACATTGTTCTCAGCTTCCAGATGCGAAAGACGCGCCCGTTGCAGCCTGCCCGCCGTTGGCCAAAAAACAAAGGTTGCCCGACCGAAAACAGCACAATCACACAACCCGCCAGAAAAAAGGGCAGCGCGATCGTGCCCGCGATCAGGCAACACAGTATTTCGAGAAATCTGTTCATATTCAAACCCAAGAACTGTAGCTGAAAACTACGAATATCAAACCAAGAACCAACATCTCCCCGGATCATCCTGCTGGCCGGATCCAAGTTCCGGCGCACTGATACGAAGTCTGGGCTGAGTTGATCCCAAATCGATTCTCGATTCAAGCGGCAGAGCTGACCGGCACCCTGACTATGCGGAAATTTTTCCAAGCATGCGCCAAGTTCACAAAGCCTTTGTCAGGAAAACCGGCCTGCGACTCATTAGAGGATTGGCCGAAAGGAGTTGTCATCTTTGTTGCGTCTTGGTTCACAATGCCCCGATAGGGGCTTATTGTGGATCGATTGGGCAATATTGAGACCCGGACAGCGGCCCCCGAAGATTTCATCGGATTGAGAAAATGACTGTAATTTTCCCCGTGAGATTAGCATTTCTCTTGTTTACGCTAGGTCAATCGGCGCTCAAGTCAGCCGAAACAGGGAGGAAATTCTGCAACCCTCAGCAAAATATCAGTCAAAGAGTACTTCAGAAAACGCTGCAATTCGTTAATGAAGTGTGAAGAAATTACTTTTGAGGGCGCGGAAACGTATGTTAGCGTTGAAGGAGATTGAAGAAATTGCGCTAACCGGCGAACCAGAGGAACAATTTTGTTACTTGCGCGAATTATTATTATTAACGAGTGAAGTGAGTGTGTTCAACTTGGGCGATTGAGACAAGCTCAAGTGAAGGGGGCAAAACAAAGATACGGGTACAAGGCTTTCGGTTGATCATCTGATCGCGAGCCTTTGGTTTATATAGGACAGCTGCAAGCGGTCTGTGAGTGATCAGTTGGGAGCTGTGGCAATGTTTTGATGCTGCAGGACCCTGTTGGGTAACGATGTACGAGTAATTCTCGACCGGAATTGAGCCGGTGATGAGATAAAGGGGTGAGGTAAATGGTTTCGGGTTTTCATTGCTGGCAAACGCAGATTGTTAGTGAGTTGCGTGCCAATCATCGATTAGTCTTTGGAGACATTGTTGCTTCGTCTTTCTCAGCCGTAGTGGCAATCAATCTTGCGAATGGTGGAACGGTAGCGCAACAGATGGCGCCAGCCATGTTCCCGCTGATGCTCTTGTCCAGCCTGATTGGACTGGCGGTTTTCCCGCTTGCGGGCATGTACCGGCGCCACACACGCTCGACATCACTGCGAGACATTCGTCTGATTCTGCGGGGATCGACAATGTTGGTCCTGTGCCTCATGGCTGCCAGTGCAGTTTTCGAAGTGACCAAGGCTGTACCCTTCGCTGCTTTCATTATTCAGCTTGGCTTGATGATCCTTCTGCTCAGTGCCCTGCGTGTAGTTGCCCGTAGCCGTGAGCTGAATCGCCAGAATGCGCGGTTGATGGCCGAACATCAGGACAAAGTTCCGGTGCTTTTGGTTGGTACAGGTGCAAGTTGTGATCTATTTGTCAGGTCTTTGCGGAATACGCATTCCAAGTATCAGCCGGTGGGCATTATTGACGATGCGCGCAATACCATGGGGCTGTATTTCCACGATGTTCAGATTATCGGATCTCTTCTGGATGCCGATCGCGTGGTCGAGCGGCTTAAAGCCTGGGATCATTTGCCCAGACGCTTGTTCCTGACCGAACCGATCACGCATTTTGAAAGTGACGGCATCCGCAAGCTGACCAGCTGGTGTGAATCCAACGGTATCGCTGTCTCACGCGTGCCGGGTCTTGGGGAAGAAGGCCAGGATGCGGCCAATGGCTGTATTATCAACCCGGAAGAAATTCTCGAGCGGCCACAAAAAGCTGTCGAACGCTCGATGTTGCGCGAGATGTTCCGTGGGCGCCGCGTATTGGTGACCGGTGCCGGTGGTTCGATCGGTAGCGAACTGGCACGTCAGATAGCCTCTTTCGATCCGGCGGAACTGGTGATGATCGACCATTGCGAGTTCAACGCCTATTCCATCGACATGGATTTGTCGCAGAACTTTCCAGATGTTCCTCGGCGGATGTATATCGCAAGCATTCGCAATGCGTCGCGTGTGAATGACATCTTTGAACGTCATCGCCCCGAGCTGGTATTCAATGCCGCAGCCCTGAAGCATGTTCCGATGGTTGAGATGAATCCCTGCGAGGGCGTTTTGACCAATGTGATCGGAACCCGTAACGTCGCGGATGCGGCCCGGAACTATGGTGCCATCGCGATGGTGCAGGTTTCCACGGACAAGGCTGTAAACACCACCAATGTGATGGGTGCAACGAAGCGCGTTGCTGAGTTCTACGTTCAGGCGCAGGACCGTGTAACCAACGGAACCGAGGAAGAAACCCGGTTCTTCTCGGTGCGGTTTGGCAATGTTCTGGGGTCGTCGGGCTCGCTGATCCCGCTGTTTCAACGTCAAATCTCGAACGGTGGTCCGCTGACCGTGACTGATCCCCGGATGGAACGGTACTTCATGACCATCCGTGAGGCCGTGCAACTGACTCTGGTTGCGGCCGCAAGCGGGTTGAAAATGGAAAGCAGCCACGGAGAGATTTTCGTTCTGGATATGGGTCGGCCGGTCAAGATCGTGGATTTGGCCGAACGGATGATCCGCCTTGCCGGGCTAAAGCCTTATGAGGATATCGACATCGAATTCATTGGAATTCGTCCAGGCGAAAAACTGTTCGAGGAATTGTTTGATGCGTCTGAGAAGCGCCACGAATGTGGCATTCCGGGCGTCGGATCCGCGCGGCCCGAGGGCATTCCCGTCGCCCGCCTGCGCGCCATGATCCGGAAACTGGAACAGGCTGCGGCAGAAGGTGACGAACTGGCAGCCAAGCGCCTGCTGAAAGAGCTCGTGCCTGGGTATGGTGCAAATGGCCTGCGTCCGGTTCCGATCTCGGAATTTTCATCCAAGCCCATTTTCAAAAGCGCTGGCACAAACGCAGCAAATGCGGTCAGTCAGTCTGAAGGAGAAAACCCGGAACTGCTGCCCGCTGGCAGCTGATTTAGCATTGTTTTTCTGGTGTCGGTTATTTTGCCGAATTTGGTTTCTGTGTTTAATATTTCCGCCGAAAGGGCCAACATTTGATGGCGAGGCTTAATATACGCTCGGCTTTTGCGCCGTCAGAGGAACGTGCGCAGGTGGTACGGTTTATCTGGGCCGGCCTGATCAACACGGCGTTTGGCTATAGCGTGTTTGCCCTTTTGATTTTTGCGGGCATGCATCCGCAGCTTGCGCTTCTGCTTCAGTTTATTTTGGGTGTGATCTGGAATTTTTGTATCCACGCCCGGTTTGTCTTTGGCGTGCAGGGATACCGCCGTTTCCCGCTATATGCGATGTCTTATGTCGTGCTGTATTTTGTGAATGCGCTGCTTTTGCGCGGTTTGATGCAGGTTGGGCTTGATCCCTATCTGGCACAGGCGGTCGCATTAGGGCCCGTTGTCATATTGTCTTACCTCATGATTTCGCGTGCGCTTGGCCGGGGTCAGGCGATGGATCGGAGGGGCTGAGATGAGCGATGCGAGAATATCAAGCTTTAAGGGCACCACCCCGTCAAGTACGCGCATGGGTGCTATGCTTGGGATCGTGACCGCTGGTCTGGGGCTTGTGTTGCTGATTGCCGGTTTGTTCGGCCGCCTGATGACCTATGATCTGCGCCGGGATGAGCTGATGTTCGTCCCTCCGGCGCGTTTGCTCGGAGAGTGGGAGCTTTATTCGGACTTCTTCTACAATCACGTCCCTTATTCGGCGTGGTATTACCTTGGGACCGGCATTCTGTTCGATGAGTTCGGCCTGTTGGGGTCCGCTCGGATCGGCCTGTTTCTGGCCTGGCTTGGATTGATCGCGGCGACTGGCTGGGTAACGCTGCGCTTGTCGGGATCACCGGTTCTCGCTGTCTTTTCAATTATCGGCATTGTGACATGCGAGCTGTTTCTGACCGGTGCCGGTATGGCCGCAACCAACAATCTGTTGCCACTGCCATTTGCGGTCATCGGGCTTGGCCTGTTTTTGATCGAGACGTCAAAGCCCGCGCCGCGATTTTTGACGCTGGTTCTATCGGGCGTCGCATTGTCTATTGCGGCGGGGATGAAGGTCAGTGCGGTACTGTTTATTCCGCCGATTGCTCTTGCCGCATTCTTGTTGCCTGCGGATGTTTCGATGGCACGACGACTGAAAGCCGTGGTCCTGCCGCTGCTGATCGGAGGGCTGATCGGGGCCTTGCCCCTGTTTGCCTTTCTGCTCGCTGATCCGGGCGTCTTTCTGGCGCATGTCTTGGGGTTTCACACCGGACCACATGTCGCCTATTGGGAGGCCAACGCCGCAACAGAACCGGGGCTGGCCCTGAGATTGTCGGGCAAGTTGATGCTGGCCCATTCGGCATGGGTGGCCGGAGTGGGCCTGGTGATGGTTATGGCCATTCTGTCCGTGCTTTGGATTATCCTGCGTGGTGGTGCGCGTGTCGACGAAATGCAGCCCTCGCAACTGCGGCATGGTGGTGTTGTTCTGGCGATCATTATCCTGACTGCCTCAATGGCTTTTGTTCCAACGCCCGGTTTTCCGCAATATTATATCCAGCCTCTGGTCTGTCTGCCTCTGCTGCTCGCGGTTCTGTTTCGTCGGCTTGACCCGCCACGGCGGCACGAGGCAGTGCCTGTGCTTGCGGCAGGTATTGTCTTGATGGTCATCCTGGGACTCCCGCGTATCGGGATGGGCCTGGTCTCGCTGACAGAACCTTCGAAGTTCACCTCGGCCCGTTTTGCCGGTTCCGGTGCTGTCCTTCGGGATGCGGTGGCAGGCAGTGCACTGCCTGATGGTCCGGTCGCGACTTTGCTGCCGATCTATCCGCTTGAGGCGGGCCTGAGCGTTTATCCAGAATTTGCAACGGGGCCATTCGCTTACCGAATTGCACCCTTCACGGACCCGGAACTTGCCGGCAAATACGTGATGGCAGGCGCCGAAGACTTACCGGCTCTGTTTGCAGATAACCCGCCTTCGGCTTTCCTGCTTGGATACGATTCCGTTCTGGAAGCCCCATTGTTGAGCTATGCGCGGGCAAACAACTACCGCCCGGTCGAATTATCAGGTCTGAACAACCGCTACGGCCAAGGTGTGGTATACTTGAAAGCTGCAGGGGCTGAACAATGACCAGTGCCTGCGCGACTCAACCTGCCTATATTTTTCCTGGGCGGGCCCATTCACATGACCATCAATTCTATTGATCGAATAAAGGAAGGATAGACAATGAAAACGGTACTTCTGGCTGGTGGACTAGGCTCGCGTCTGGCCGAAGAAACGGTTTCCATTCCCAAGCCCATGGTTGAAGTGGGCGGGCGTCCGATCATCGCACGCGTGATGGATATCTACAGCCATTTCGGGCATCGTGATTTTGTTGTGGCTGCCGGGTACAAAGCATTGCTGCTGAAGCAGTTCTTTGCCAATTATCACCTGATCGCCAACAATATATCGGTATCGCTGGACACTGGGGAATTGCAACTGGTCCCTTCTGCTCCGGGCGGGTGGAATGTGTCAGTGGTAGACACCGGTGCGCATACCATGACCAGTGGTCGTATCCGTCGGCTCAAGGATTGGCTGACTCCTGATGAGCCGTTCATGTGCACCTATTCGGACGGCGTAGGAAATATCGACATCAATGCACTGATTGATTTCCACAAATCACACGGCAAGCTGGCGACCGTAACTGCGGTTCAGCCCCCGGCGCGGTTTGGTAACATCGAGCTCAAGGGCGACAGGGTTGACGCCTTCACCGAAAAGGTCCGCAATCGCGAAACCTGGATCAATGGCGGCTTCTTCGTCTTCGAGCCGGGCGTCTTGGACTATATGGTTGATGACAATGAGCCGCTGGAACAGACCCCGCTGACCCAGATGGCCCGCGACGGAGAGCTGATGGCCTATCGCCACGATGGGTTTTGGCATCCGATGGACACTCTGCGCGACAGGAATACGCTGGACGGTCTGTGCGAAGGTGAAACGCCGCCCTGGCTTAATTTCAACGAAGGTTCGGGCAAGAGCTACCCTGCTCTGGCGATATGAGGTGAACCGTGAGCGGGCAGGTCAATTCTCAGTTTGATGGCGTTTTTGCCGGCCGCCGTGTTCTTGTGACCGGGCATACCGGATTCAAGGGCGGGTGGATTTGTGCATGGCTGAGGCGTCTGGGGGCAGAGGTGACAGGCTTGTCATTGCCTCCCGAACAGGGGCATTCATTCTTTGATGCCTGTTCTGTTGACGGGCTGACCGACAGCCGGATTGCGGATATCCGCAATCGTCAGGCGGTGCTGGATACACTGTCAGGGGTGGACGCTGAAATCGTGTTCCACATGGCCGCCCAACCCTTGGTGCGCCGGTCTTACAGGGATCCTGCCGAAACCTTTGCGACCAATGTATCTGGAACGGCCCATGTTCTGGATGCCGCTTTGGGGATGCGCTCACTGAAGGCGGTGGTCGTTGTCACCAGTGACAAGTGTTACGACAACAAGGAATGGACCTGGGGTTATCGCGAAAACGATCCGATGGGCGGCAGGGACCCGTATAGCGCCTCGAAAGGCTGTACCGAACTTGTGGCGCAATCTTATGGTCATTCCTTCTTTTCATCAGCGGATGGGCCGCAACTGGCAACAGTCCGGGCCGGGAATGTGTTCGGAGGGGGCGACTGGGGCGAAGATCGGCTTATCCCCGACGTGATCCGCGCATCCGAGGCGGGCGAACCGGTGGTGATCCGCAACCCGCTCAGCGTGCGCCCCTGGCAGCATGTTCTTGAACCGCTGTCGGGCTATCTGGCCTTGGCCGCGCGAATGTATCGGGATGGGCAAAGCTTTGCTGGCGCCTGGAATTTTGGCCCTGATGTGTCGGGGACGGTGGATGTCCGGCAGTTGGCAACCTTGATGCAGGATGCCTGGGGCGAAGAGGCCCCGCAGTTTTCGATGGCGTCGGCGGAACAGACCTCTGCTGCGCCGCATGAGGCAGGTATTCTTCGACTGGACAGCACTAAGGCGCAAACGGGATTGGGTTGGCGTCCGCAACTGACATTGCCCGAAGCCGTTCGCCTGACAGTAGACTGGTACAAGGCCCATGCCGCCGGTGCGGAGATGGGTGGGATCACAAACAATCAGATCGGGTTCTACAGTGACCTGATGTCTTCACGGGATTTCGACCGGGCTCCGGTCGCCGCGCAATAGCGGGTTATTGAGGAGAAAAGAATAATGCGAGTGAATTACGGTCAAACCGTGCATGGCCAGGAAGAGATCGACGCGGTTGTCGAAGTTCTGAAAACGTCCACCCAGATGGGCCCCAAAGTGCGCGAGATGCAGGAAAAAGTGGCTGCTTTGTTTTCCAAACGCCACGGCATCATGGTGAACTCGGGGTCATCGGCGAACTATCTCGCGGTCGAGATTCTGGACTTGCCAAAGGGCAGCGAAGTTATCACTCCGGCCCTGACTTTTGCCACGACGGTTGCTCCGCTTGTCCGTCAGGGCCTGATCCCGACATTTGTGGATGCCGCGGTCGGGACCTATAATATCGACGTAGACGCGATCGAACGCATGATCACGCCAAATACATCTGCCGTCATGATTCCGTCACTTATCGGAAACCTGCCAGATTGGCGCCGTATCCGCGAGCTGGCCGATGCGCATGGCCTGAAGGTGATTGAAGACAGCGCTGACACGCTGGGCGCGACCATCGACGGTACAAGCACGGGCGTCTATTCCGACGTCTCTACCACCAGCTTTTACGGCAGCCACGTCATCAATGGCGCCGGGAATGGCGGCATGTTGTGCGTGAATGACGAAGAGCTTGGCCGCAAGGCGCTTTTGCTGAGGTCCTGGGGGCGGTCGTCCTCGCTGTTTGTGGAATCCGAGGCCATCGAGAACCGGTTCAACGTCAAACTGGACGGGATCGAGTATGATGCCAAATTTCTGTTCGAGGATCTTGGCTATAACGTTGAACCTTCGGAAATCAGCGCGGCATTCGGGTTGGTGCAGCTGAGCAAACTGGACAACAACATCCGCGTGCGCGAAGAGGCCTTCGCTGCTCATCGCGCCTTTTTTGCCCGCTATGAAGACTGGTTCATCCTGCCTGAACAACTGCCGAACTCGCGCACCGGGTGGCTGGCCTTCCCGCTGACATTGCGCGAAGGTGCCCCATTCACGCGGCGCGAGATGCAGATATTCCTTGAGACTTCAGACATCCAAACTCGGCCCGTCTTTACCGGAAACATTCTGCGTCAGCCTGCCATGAAGCAAGTAGAATACCGAGCAGATCCAGCGGGCTATCCCAATTCCGATGCGGTTATGCGCGGGGGTATTCTGCTGGCTTGTCACCATGGCCTGATACAAGCGCAAATCGATTATATGCATGCAAAATTTGAAGAATTTGCATTGAAATTCCAAGGAGCCCTGGTCTGATGAACGATCAAAGCATCAATACGTCTGTTCGCACGACCTGCCGTACCTGCCGGTCTACCAACCTTATGCTTGTGCTGCCGATGGGCGATCACCCGCCCGCCAATATGTTCGCACGGCCCGAGCAAAAGGATGTTCCGCAACCGGCTTTCCCGCTGAATACTCAGGCCTGTCTGGATTGTGGCTTGATCCAGGTTGCAGATCAGGTGCCTGCTGATTTCTTTACGGACTATCTTTATGTCCCGTCCGGTGCGGCAACAATGCACACGCATTTCGCCGAACTCGCCTCGGTCGCGGTAGAGCGTGCGCAAGGTGGGCTGATCATTGATATCGGTTGTAATGACGGGCTGATGCTGTCCCATGCCAACGATCAGGGCGGGCGCACATTGGGCATCGACCCGGCGGCCAACCTTGCCAAGATCGCAGGTGAACGGGGCGTCCGGGTCCATGTCGACTTTTTCAACCGCGCCACCGCACAGCAGATTCGCGAAACCGAAGGGCCGGCCAGCGTCATCACGACGACCAATACCTTCAACCATATAGACGATCTGCACGGCTTTACCGAAGGTGTTCTGGACCTGTTGACAGATGACGGCGTCTTCATCATCGAAGTGCCTTGGGGCAAGATGATCCTCGAGACCAACGAGTTCGACAATGTTTATCACGAACATGTCTCTGAACTGAGCCTTCTGTCCGTCGTCAAACTGGGCCAGTCCGTTGGGCTTGATGTAGTGGATGTCACAAAACTGCCGGTTCATGGCGGTTCGATGCGCGTGTTCATGCAACCCGCCGCGCTGAACAAAACCCCGGCGCCGATTGTTGCTGATATGCTGGCTGACGAAGATGCCGCGGGCATGACCAACAAAGAGGCATACGAAGCATTTGCCGAGCGTGTTCACGCGATGCAGGAAAGCCTTGTTTCCATGCTGGCCGAGCTTAAGGCATCTGGCAAAACGATTGCTGGCTACGGTGCGCCCGCTAAGGGTAACACGTTGCTGAACTATTTTGATATCGGCACGGAAACTCTGGATTTTCTGGTTGACCGGAACACTTTGAAACAGGGCCTGTATTCGCCGGGCAAGCTTATTCCTGTATTGGCCCCCGAAGCGGTCATGGAACGCAGACCTGATTACCTGCTGGTTTTGGCCTGGAATTTCTTTGACGAAATCCGCGAGCAGATGGCTGATTTCGAAGCCGCTGGCGGCAAGTTCATCGTGCCTTTGCCAATGCCAGTAGTTATTCCCTGAAGGGAAAACAATGACGCGCGTACTGATCACCGGAGCAAGCGGATTCATCGGCTCTCATCTGGCTCGGGCCTGTTTGGCCCGGGGCGATGAGGTCGCTGTGCTTACGCGGCCGGGTTCCTCTCTGGACCGTTTGCAAGGTGCTTCGGGAATCCGCTTTTTCACCGATGGGTATTCGGATGTTGCCGCGATCAAACGCGTCGCGAATGCGTTCCGACCCCAGGTAGTTCTGCACACCGCCGCGCAGACAAAATTTGCCGAGACTGATGACCTGGCAGATCTGAATGCCAGTATTTTGCAAAATCTCTCGACGCTGGTTGCGATCCTGTCGGCTTTGGCCATCTGTGATCAGCCGCCCAATGCGTTTGTGCGCACCGGATCCATTGCGGAATATGGTGATATCAAGCTGCCCTATGTCGAAACTTCGCGAGAGAACCCGCGAAATTCCTATGGCGCCTCTCTGGTGGCCGGAACGCACTATATTGAAATGGCTCAGCCCCGGCTGCCGTTCAAGGCTGTTACGGCTCGGTTGGCGCTGACCTATGGTCCCGGACAGTCAGAAGACTTCTTCATACCCCATGCCATTGGCCGCCTGTTGCGGAAAGCCCCGGTTTTCCTTCATCGTCCACATGATCGGCGTGATCTGATACATATTGACGACATAGTCGAAGCGCTGCTTCTGATTGCTGACGCGCCGGACAAGGCGGGGTCGGTCATTAATGTTGTCACCGGCGATGCTCCGGATATGGCCGCGGTCGCAAGAGAGTTGCAGGTGTTGACCGGAGCAGCTCCGGATATGGTTTCCTCTGCGCCGCCGAAGGATGACCCGATATTGTTGGTTTCGGATCCTTCACAGATGGCGGAACGTTATGGCTGGTCGGCAAAAATCGCTTTGCGTGAAGGCCTTGAAAGGACGGTTCAATGGACAAAACAGTCACAACAAGCGGAGATGAACGCGTGACTTTGGTTTCAATCCTGATCCCCGCTTTGAACGAAGAAGATAACGTTCGCACGGCCTATGAACGTGTGACCAAGGTGTTTGACGATCTGCCCTCTTATGAGCCCGAGATCATTTTCACTGACAACCATTCCACGGATCGTACATTTGAAATCCTGTCGGATATTGCTGCTGCTGATCCCCGTGTCCGGGTTATCCGGTTTGCCCGCAATATGGGATATCAGTCATCAGTTCTGACGGCCTATCGATCCGCAAACGGGGCCTGTTCGATCCAACTGGATTGCGACATGCAGGACCCGCCCGAGCTGATCCCGCAGATGCTGGATACCTGGCGGCAGGGATATCACGTGGTTTACGGCATTCGCCGTAGCCTGCCGGACGGCCCCATCGTCGCTGCCGCGCGGCGCGGCTTTTATGCGTTGATCGACATGATCAGCAATGATGATTTGCCGAGAAATGCGGGCGAGTTTCGGCTGACTGACCGGCGTATTCTGGACGAGCTGCGCCGGGTCGATGATCGCTCTCCTTATGTTCGCGGGTTAATCAGTGGGATGGGTTTCCGCCAGATCGGCTTTGAATATGATCGCAATGCGCGCACCGCTGGCGAGTCGAAATTTCCGTTTCGGGCCATGCTGTCGCTTGCTGTCGACGGGTTGATCAACCACTCGCTTCTGCCCTTGCGCCTTGCCTCGATGATCAGTCTGACGGTTGGCACAGGGACGTTTTTGCTGATGATCGGATATGTGATCGGCAAGCTGTTCTTTGGCCAGAACTGGCCGGGCGGTTTTGCCACGACCACCATCCTGTTGCTGCTGTCGATGACCTTGAATGCGATGTTCCTGGGAATAATGGGCGAATATATTGGGCGGATTTTCCTTCAGTCCAAAGACCTGAACCGGCCCATTGTCGAACAAGAGTTGAACCGTCCAGAAACTCTGGATCTGGTACAGCAAGCTGATCGTGTAAAAAGCGCCGCTGAGTGAAAAATGAAACTGTTATTGGTGCAAGCTGGGTTCGGAGCAGGCGGTGCGGAAAAGATCGCCGCAATGATCGCCGCGCATCGGATCTCGGCCGGGGATGAGGTTCACGTCGCCGGGATGGGGACAGAGGATTCTGGTTCCTATTTCGCCTATCCTGAGTGCGCGCATTTGCACATGATTCAGCCGCTAAAGATTTCGCGGCGACTGACGCAGGCACGGCGCTACTTGCATATTCGCAAGATCATCCGGGCTGTGCGTCCCGATCTGATCATCTCGTTTCTGACCAAGGTGAATGTGCTGACCATGTTGGCCGCGCGTGGAACCGGGGTGCCGGTTGTAATTTCCGAGCGGAACAATCCACTGGTCCAAAGCGGAAATCCCATGTGGCTGAAAGCGGTGAACAGGCTTGCGCGGGGGGCGTCCGGAATTGTCATGCAGACCGAACGTGCGCGTTTGGATTTGCCTGCGGACCTGATCCCAAAGGCCAGTGTAATCCCCAATCCATGTGCTCCGCTGGGGGGGATTCACATCGGGTCCGGACAGACCCGGCTTGTGGCTGTCGGGCGTTTGGATCGTCAAAAGGGGTTCGATATGCTGCTGCGGGCAATGCCCGAAGTGCTGCGCAACAACCCAGACATCCGGTTGACGATCTTTGGCGAGGGCCCCGAGCGCGGCGCCTTGGAACAGCAGATATCGGCGGCGAATTTGTCGGATATCGTGTCATTGCCCGGCGCCAGCCCAAAACCCGGAGACTGGATGCAAGACGCGGATATTCTGGTATTCCCCTCCCGCTTTGAAGGGTTTCCGAACGTGGTTGCCGAAGCCACGGTCACAGGTCTGCCGGTCATATCGTTCGATTGCGCCTATGGTCCACGGGAATTGATCCGCGACAGGGGAAACGGATTGCTTGTTCCGGCCGAGGATGTTGCCGGTCTGACCAAGGCGATTGTCAGCCTGTCAAAGGATGATGCCTTACTGCATAAAATGCGTCAGAATGCACGCCATAACAGGGAATGGCTGGAACCGCAGCACGTTCTGTCGGACTGGGATTCTTTGATTGCCAATGTGCAAATCGGAGTTGCTGCCAAAGCCGGCACGGCTAAAGGTCTGACAGAACTTCTGTAAGCTGGCCTAAGCTGGTGACCGTGGCATATGCGGCATGCTTAGAACTGGGTGGAATCGGATCATGCACAGCCCCGGGTCGGAGGATTTGAACCGTCCGCCAGCCTCGGGCATTCGGGGTGATAAAGTCCTTGGCCGGATTGTCCGCTACATAGACCATTCTGCGCGGGTTTTGCGCGGCCAATTCCATCTCTTCATAGGCGCGGGGATGCGGTTTCCCGTAGCCATCCGGCCAGGCGCCGGTCGGGCGGATATGCGCAATAAAGCGGTCCAGATCCAGCGCGGCGATCTTGTTGCGCTGCATCTTTTCGGGCCCGTCGGTGATCAACCCCATTGGCTGATCTGCGTTTGTCAAAAACCGCTCGGCATCCTTACATAGCGAAATACTGGGCGGGTGTGATCGGTATTTGGTGATCAGGTCCTGTATGAAAGCATCGGTCGCATCAAGGCCGGTCTGCGCGCAAGCCACATTGAATATGCGTCGTCTTTCCCCCGCATTGTACGCGGCCTGACACTGTTGTCCGAACCCTTCAGCGCCGGTTTTTTCGTGGACCCAACCGTTCAGCCAGTTATAGCCGCTAAAGGCAAAATCTCGCTCCAGATACAGGGTATCGTCCAGATCAAATACCAGCATCAGCCCTGATACACCGCACTGTCATATCGCATCATTTTCACACCATCGCGCCAGTTGTTATGAGCGGTTGAAGGTAATTCGGCGACCTCTTCCAAAAGCCACTGTGCGAACTGTGCGCCCGCATGATCGGCCAGAGGGTAGCCACCCCCGAAACGCGCATTGATCTCAAGCACTGCGGGGCCATGTTCTGGGTCGTCGATGATCTGAAAACAGGCGACACCGCGCAGATCGGGCAGGGCCTGTGCAATGCCTTCGGCGATGGTTTGCAGATCATTGCGTCGCCTGGTTTCACCCTTTTCAACCTCACCGGCGCGAATTTGAATGCGCAGATGCGGGATCACAGTGCAGAGCTGACCCGAGGCATCTACAAACATGTTGATTGTGTATTCCGGTCCGTTCAGCTTGTCCTGAAAGATCATCGGTTCGGGGAATTCAGAGGGGACATCAGCGAGGGTTTCGAATACATCCAGCCCCCGGCTTGCACTGCCGCCACTTGGCTTTGCAAAGATGGGCCAACTGATGTCCTGTGGCCGCTCTAGCAATTCCTGATGATCCAATGTGCGCGGAACTGGAACCCCGGCTTCGGACAGTTTCTGGATTGTCAGGCGCTTGTCCCGGACAACCTCGATCACGTTCACCGGCGAGACATGGACTCGCGCGCCCAGATTGGCAAAGGCGGGCGCGGCCTGTGCCAGGGGCATCAGTTCCGGGTCGATTGTGGGGATCACCAGGCTGACCCCGTGTTGGCGCACAATCTCGAGGATCGAGGTTGCATAGTCGGGGCTGTTACATCGCGGCACGGCGGCGGCGTGATCGGCAAGCGCGCAAGCCGCGCTTTCATCTGGGTTCAGGTCGCAGGCGATGATGGTCAGGTCAACATCCAGACGTTCCGCAGCCGCCCTGAAGCATTGCAGCAGGCCAACACGGCGACCCGCCGACGTAATCAGGATTGCCAGACATTTTCGCGCCATCGGAAACTCACCAATTCATAAACAATTATACGTGCTTAACCTAGCACAGGGTGTCTTGCCCTGTGAACGGGGTAGGGGTGAGTTTGCCTCAATATTGTTTTGAGTTGCGGCAATCCGACAGTGCGAACCCGGCCAGAGATATCCAGCAGTGCGGCTCAATGAAAATCCCGGCTTGGAAACAGCCGCTTTGCCTGATCCCGTGGGTGCATTGCCCTGGCAGGATAGCGGGATTTCTTCGGTGTATCATCAGTGCGGGACCCTTCGGTGCTTAGGACCTCTGGTTGCGGGTGCCCCAATTCGGAAAGCTTATGTGACATGTCCTGAACGTCCTGGGCGATCAGGTGCACGATAATCCCTTCACGCTGCAGATACCCTGTGATCCGCAGCAGGCGCCCGCCCATCACGGCCCGGCGGAAACGCTCATAAACCTTGGGCCAGACCACCACATTGCTGACCCCGGTTTCATCCTCTAGCGTCAGGAAAATTATACCCGACGCCGTGCCCGGCCGCTGACGGGTGATAACCAGACCACAAACGCTGTGCCGCCCCAGGGGCACCTCAAGCAAGGCGACATGTGTGGTCAGCCCTGGCAGAGAGGGGCGCAGCAGTTCCATCGGGTGGGCCCGCAGGGTCAGGCGGGTGGCAACATAATCCTCGACCACCTCTTCGCCCAGCTGCATGGCGGGCAGGTTGACCGGGGGTTCGTGAACCGTTTCCCCGTCAATCGGATCATTGAACAAGGGCAGAGGTTTGGGGCTTTGAATGGCTTTGACCTGCCAGAGTGCATCGCGCCGGGTTAGCCCCATATCGGAAAAAGCGTCTGCCTCGGCCAAGCGCGTCAGTACATCAGGCCGCAGCCCCGCACGCAGCCACAGCGCCTCTGGATCCTGATAGCCATTGCCGCGGGCGGCCTCAATCCAGCCGGCGTCTTCTTCCCTGAACCCCTTGATCTGGCGGAATCCCAGCCGCAGCGCCAGCGCGCCATCGGGGCGGCGTTCCAGTATATTGTCCCACTCGGAATGATTGACGCAGATGGGGCGGATTTCGACCCCATGCTCGCGGGCGTCGCGCACGATCTGAGCGGGCGCGTAAAACCCCATGGGTTGAGAGTTCAAAAGCGCGCAGGCAAAGATCGCCGGGTGATGGCGTTTCAGCCAGGCCGAGACATAGGCAAGCATGGCAAAGGCCGCCGCATGGCTTTCCGGGAACCCGTAATCGGCAAAGCCTTCGATCTGGGAAAAACACTGCTCGGCCACTTTGATGTCATAGCCGTTGCCCAGCATCCCATTGATGAATTTATCCCGGAATGTGCCGATTGTGCCCATTCGCCGGAACGTAGCCAATGAGCGGCGCAGATGGTCGGCCTCTTCCGCCGTGAATCCGGCCCCGACCACGGCAATCTGCATGGCCTGTTCCTGAAACAGGGGGACGCCCAATGTGCGCGCTGTCACCTGTTCCAGTTTCGGGCCAAAGGGTTCGGGGTTTTCCAGCCCATTGCGTCGCCGGATATAGGGCTTCACCATATCCCCTTGAATGGGGCCAGGGCGCACAATAGCAACTTCGATTATCAGGTCATAAAGCTCGCGGGGGCGCATCCGGGGCAGGAAATTCATCTGTGCCCGACTTTCGACCTGAAAGACGCCGATCGCATCCGCCCGGCAGAGCATGTCATATGTGGCGGTGTCGTCCTGAGGCACCTTGGCGATGCTCAGGGTCTGGCCTTCATGCTGTTGCAGCAGGCCAAAGGATTTGCGCAGACAACTGAGCATACCAAGCCCCAGCACATCGACTTTCAGGATGTTCAGAGCATCAATATCATCTTTGTCCCAGCAGATGACGGTGCGGTTTTCCATTGCGGCATTTTCAATCGGGCAAAGCTCGTCCAGGCGTCCTTTGGTGATCACAAAACCACCAACATGCTGGGACAGATGGCGGGGAAAGCCGATGATTTCTCCAATCAGATGAATGGTTTGCATGAGGCGCCGGTCGCTGAGGTCCAGCCCCAGCTCGCGAATACGGTCCAGATCAACGCCGCCATTGCTCATGCCCCAGATCTGGCTCGACAGCCCAGCGGTTACATCCTGCGACAGCCCCATGACCTTGCCCACCTCGCGAATGGCTGCACGGGTGCGGAAATGGATGACAGTTGCGCAAAGACCAGCACGTTCGCGGCCATATTTCTCGTAAATCCACTGGATCACCTCTTCACGCCGCTCATGCTCGAAATCGACATCAATATCCGGCGGCTCGCCCCGGTATCTGGATACGAACCGTTCAAAGACCATGGCGATCTGGTCGGGGCTGACATCCGTGATGCCCAAGAGGTAACAGAGCACCGAATTGGCCGCGGACCCGCGCCCCTGACACAGAATGCCCTGCGACCGGGCATATTGTACGATGTCATGTACAGTCAGGAAATAAGCGGGAAACTGCAGATCCGCGACCACCGCCAGTTCCTTGCGCATCAGCCCGACCACCGTGTCGGGCGGCCCTTCGGGGTACCGGCGCTGCAACCCTTCGTGTGCCAGACGTTCCAGACGCGTTTGCGGATGTTCCCCGCTTGCAATCTCATCGGGGTATTCATACGAAAGCTCCGCTAGATCAAAGCTGCACCTGTCGGCAATCTCCATCGTGCGCCGCAAGGCGCTGGGGTGATGGCGGAACAGCCGGACCAGATCATGGCCGGATTTGAGGCGGCGTTCGGCATTGGGCAATGCGCGGGTGCCGATCTGATCAATCGTGATATTTTCACGCATGCAGGTCAGGATATCGGCCAGTTGCTTGCGGTGGGCGCGGTGCATCAGAACATCCCCGACCGCCACCATGGGGGCGCAGCTTTTCTGGGCCAGTTGGGCGCATTCGGCCAGGTAGGCCTGATCGCTGCCGTCATAGCGCGGAACAGCGCCCAGAAAAACATGATTGGGAAATCGTCGCCGCACGGTTTGAATATCCGATGCGGCCTCTGACAGGGTGGTCTGGGGCAGGGCGATCAGGATCATGCCCTTGCAGGCCGTCAGCATGTCTTGCGTATAGAGCTCGCAATCGCCCTTATCTGTACGCCGTTTGCCCAGAGTCAGCAGGCGGGCCAAGCGTTTGTAGGCTGCCAGATCACAGGGCAACGCCACCCAATCTACCGCACTGTCGCGCAGCAGCAGCCGGCAGCCGGTAATCAGTTTAGGCAGAACAGTGCAGTCCGGTTTCGCAAGCGCCTGCCTGTGGCCAACCTCCTGCCGGGAAGAGGCATCAACACGATGTTCGGATCTGATTTGAAGGGGCTGTTTGGTCTGCCGCTTAAGCTCTCGCAGTGCCGACCATGCGCGCACAACCCCTGCCAATGAATTGTGATCCGTGATGGCTATTGCCGACAATCCCAGCTCGGCGGCGCGCAGGACGAGCTCTTCGGGGTGGGAGGCCCCGGTCAGAAAGGTGAAATTCGTGGTGACACAGAGTTCGGCATAACCCAGCCCCTGTGCATGGGGCTTTGGCATATGGCGGTGCAGGGCGTCTGTCGGGCGGTTTGCTGTGATCATGCGAACTCTCCCTGTACAAACCAGCCCGGATTCTGCGGCGTGTAAAACAGCCAGAGTCTGCGCCCCTGCGTGGTTTCCACTCGCCAGTAATCCCGCAGGCCAGAGCGCCAGCTTTCATCCTGATGCCACCACTCGGGCGCGATGCGTTCGGGGCCCGTGGCATGGCCGGTTGTCAGGGACATACGTCTCCAGCGGAACCGCGCGGGCGGATGCGGGCCGGTTGCCGCAATAGGTTCGGGTGGAAACAGGTAGAGCGGGCGTGGGTTCAGGATGCTCCAGCCGCTGGAGGGGTTGGAATAGGCGGCGGCCGCGATGATGAAACTGTGTTCGGGAATATGGCTGTCCGCAGGTAGGAAACGCTGTATGTTTTCAAGCCCGACCCGGGTGCCCAGCCGGGTGATCAGGTCATCCAGCCGGCTCTTGCTGTGGTCCGACACATGGCTGATTTGATGTACTGGCAGCGCTTCAACCCCGGTGGCTTCCAACCGCATTTGATCAATGCCAAAGCCAGCATCTATTTCCCCCAAACCGCGTTCGAACAAAGACAGGATACGCTGAGGATCGCGCAGAGGTCGGGCCAGACGCAGTTCAACCTGCTGGCAGTCCTGGTCCACCCGACGCAATGTCATGCAAAGTTTCCGGGCGCCCATCTCTTGCGCCTTCAGCTTGGTGCAGAGCTGGGCCAACAGCCGTTCGGTCCCAGCCATCACGTCCGACAGTAATCCGATGGGGTCCGGCAGGGTCATGCGCACCGCGTAATGGGGGGGATCGGACAGCGGCGTGATTGCTTCGGGTTGCGCGCCCAGAGCCTGATCCAGCCTGAGCAGCAGACCGGGGCCAAAACGCCGTGTCAGCGGTGCGCGCGGTGCTGCCGCCAATGTACCAATTTTGCGCAGGCCCATGCGCTGTAAGGCGACCGAGGTCTTCTCATCCAGACGCAAGGCCGCCACCGGCAGCGACTTTAGGGCCGTCAGCATATTGCCAGAGGCTGCGACCCCCTCGTTATAGCGGGCAAGCGCCCAAGCCGCACCGCGCGTATCCCCCAATCCGATCTGCACCCAGAGCCCTGCGCGCGCAAACCGTCCGCGCATATCAGCCAACATCGCCTCTTCGCCGCCAAAGAGATGGGCTGACCCGGTGACGTCAAGCACCAGCCCATCCTCGCCTTCCATCCCCACCCAGGGGCAATAGCGCGTTGCCCAGCGACGCAGGATGTGCAGGAAACGCATATCGGCCTGAGGATCGGCTGTGCAGCTTTGCAAAGCGGGGCAAAAGGCGCGCGCATCCGCATAGGACATGCCCTGATGCAGCCCCTGTTCCGCAGCCTGAGCGTTCAGGCAATAAATACGATTGGCATTCTGTTGTTTGAGCGTCAGGACAAAGGGCCCATTCACCAGGCGTCGACGCAGAACCCGGTCGCTTGCCAACCGAGGAAACCACAATGAAACGACGCGACGCTGCATTCCATCGAACATGCCAGATACCAATATGTTCTTGATTTGTTCTTTTTATGCTTCCACTTTTACAGAGTCGAGTCTTTTGGATCAGACGCCGGCAGATAGTGCCACCGGGGCCAAGTTGTTTCGGCTTCGAAGGGAAGGTCGGCCCTTTTAGGCATCAAACTGCGGCAGCCATTATTCGGACTCTCATTCCTGTCGCAAAAATCTTCGGATCTTGAAAAAAGACAGGGCCGGTCCATAGACCGGCCCTGCGACTGTTCATATGTATCGGTATTAGTTTGACGCGGCGTTCAGCTTTTCGTTCTGTTCACGCAGCGTGTCCGAGATGATCGCGTACCATTCGCCGGATTCACGCATCTCGTTCAGGCCCTTGTTGACCATAGCGATGTATTCGCGTGCAAACGGGTTGGTGCGGTGCGCAAGGAAGCTCATCGAGGACAGCGTGGAAACATAGGGGTTTTCTACGATATCTTCCGAGGTCAGACCCATGTCCTTCATGGTTGCGGCGAAAAGATCGACCTCGAACGCGGCCACATCGGCTGAGCCGGTCAAAACGGCATCCAGACACTCGCGGGCCGAGCTGGGGTGAACCAACGTCAGGTTATCGGAATTCAAGCCGACTTCTTCAAGTACAACCATGCTCCAGCCGTCCATACGACACAGGGTTGCACCTTTGAGGTCTTCGAAGGCCGTCGCTTGTGAGTATTCGCTTTCCGGCAAAGTGAAGAAGCCGCCGACGATGTCATAGACCGGAACCGAAGCAACAAACTCGTTGCACCGGGATTCAGTCGCTGCAGACCACTCATAGGTGTGATTTGTACAATCTGGAACTGTCCAGGCGATCGAGATGTCGAATGCGCCGAGCGGCAAGAGAGTTTCCAAATGCGAAGTCCAGTCGTCGACAAAGCTGACCGAGAAATCACGGCTGTTGCCGGCACGCTGAAGACTTGTGGTCGCCAGGCGGGTCATGATCCCACCACCACTCAGACTTTCGGTCGTGAATGGCTCCCATCCGTTACCCGCTACCAGCTTGATTGGCGGGGCGTAGACGTTCGAACGTTTCACACTGGCCGCACGCTTTTCTTCTGCTGCGATCAGTTCCTGTGCTGACTGGCCATTCGGCAGACTACCGTCTTCACAGGGCAGGGACAGAACCAATCCAGGCGCCAGCGCGTTTGGGTTGGTGATGATGTTGCGGTTGGCGTTGAAGATCGGCTGATAGTTCGAGGTGCCATAAGCCGCGATGGCGATGGTCGCCATCGTGTCACCATCCGCGACGGTATAGTTGCTACAGGCTTCCTGTGCTGCGGCAGCTCCGGCGCTCAGGGCGGTGACGGCGGTGGCCGAAATCACGACTTTCTTCAGGTTAAATTTATACATGTCCACTTCCTCCAGACTTTTTTGAGTTTAGGCCAATAAGGGCCTTAGCCATTTTCCATTTGATAACGCAGAGCGGTTGAGACGATGTCGCGCCACTCTCCTGATTGCTGCATGATCGCCAGACCCTGATTAAGCGTTTCAAGGATCGCTTCTCCATCAGGATTATCCTTGTGAGTCATGATGTTAAGAGACTTGATCGCTGCCAAGTTGGGGTTTTCTACAATGCGATGCTCGTAACCCAGCCGACCGATTGCCTCGACGGCCAGATGGGCCTCAATTGCGGCGATGTCGGCGGTTCCATCCATCAATGCATGGAAACATTCATCCGGCGAAACCGGGCGCAGTATCGTGATCGCGGGCTCGTACAGCCCCACCGCATCCATATGCGACAGAGACCAGCCCTCGGGTCGGCAGATGGTTGCACC
Source organism: Ruegeria sp. CDSC021 (assembly GCF_059610845.1). Taxonomy (NCBI): domain Bacteria; kingdom Pseudomonadati; phylum Pseudomonadota; class Alphaproteobacteria; order Rhodobacterales; family Roseobacteraceae; genus Ruegeria; species Ruegeria sp. CDSC021. The sequence goes on along the minus strand of NZ_JBXWOK010000003.1, from coordinate 210,220 downwards.
GGCAAAATCCGCATATGTCAGGGTCTCTTCATAGCCCGAACCTTCGCGAGCAAAGAACGTGTCCACAACTTCATAGAACGGGTTTGAGAAATTGTAGGTTTCACAACGTGAACGGTCATTTTCAGACAGTGCATCTGCGTCGTCACAATCTGGACGCGACCACGGGAAGGTTGCGTCAAATGCCAGCGTCGGCATCAACAGATCCAGATGTGAAGACCAGTCATTGACGAACTGGATCTTGTAGGACTGTTCCGGCGCTGCGCGCAACATCGCGGTTTCAACAAGATTTGTATATAGACCACGATGCGGCAGAGCTTCATCCGTGAACGGGGAATAGTTGCCGCCAGTGATCAAAATCAACTGACGGTCCCGGATTTCAGGACGTTCACCGGTACCTGCATTGCGGATTAGGGCAGCACCTTCAGCACGCGCGGCCTCGATCTCATCCTTGGCCGCAGCCTTGGCGGCGATGACCGCCTCTGCTTTGGCTTCGGCCACGCGGGACTCGGCTTCGGCGATAGCTTTGGCAGCGCGATCTTCCGCAGCCTTGACAAGTTCGGCGGCCATTTCGGCGGCCATTGCTTCGGCCTCTGTCTGCGGCACGGCAGCCGCGCGCCCGATATCTTCCAAACACGGCAGGGTCAAAACGTCGCCGACGCGGATGACATTGGGATTATTTCCGATTACATCGCGGTTTGCCTCGAAGATGATCCGAAAATCTTCGGTCGAATAGACTGCGATGGTCAGTTCCCGCAGGCTGTCGCCTCGCTGGATTTCATAGGTTGAGCATGCTTCTTGTGCCGAAGCAGCGCCCGTCGCGGCAGCTAGTGCCAGGCTGGATATGATCAGATGGAGTTTCATTGGTCCGGTTGCTTTGCCTCTAGTCGTTTCTTCTGAGTTTGATGACGCCAATCGACGTATTGTCTTGATCCGGGTCGTTCCTGGTTCTCAGTGCCCGCAACAGCGCATCCGCAATATCTTGAGCCAGCGCATCTTCGTTTTCCTCAAGAATTGCCTGAATTTCTGTGTTGCTCAGATATTGCAGCCCATCACTTCCCACGATCAGCACATCCGCGGTGCTAAGACCCAATGGTTCTTCCGGGCAATCGACCTTGGGAATTGCGGCGCCCATTATCACCGAAGTCAGTTGGTTTCGGTCGGGGTGAGACGACGCCTGGTCTGGCGTAAGGGTACCTGCAGCAACCTGAGCATCAATCATCGGAGCCATCGAATGGTCTTCGTTGATTTGGCTGAGGGTACGGTCGCGATAGAGATAAAGGGGGCTGTCGCCAATCGAAATCCAGAAGACGCGCTTTTCCAGCAGCAAAACTCCCAACATGGTTGATCCCATGTTGAAATCTTCACCCTGCTCCTCGCAGTAAGTCGAAATCGCGGCATTTGCCTGCATGGCTGCCAAGGGTAAGGCGTCGATCAGCGCAGTCTCAGCCGGAGCGTCTGCTTCAAGTTCGGTATCCAGTGCATCGCGCCAGGCTTTGACTACCAGTTCAGATGCCACTTCTCCTGCCGCATGCCCACCCATTCCGTCCGCGACGATGACATAGCCCGCATCCGCCGCGTCGAACATACGCGACGCGACCGCGTCTTCCTGCGTGTCGCGCTGACCCTGATCCAGGATCAGCGCAAGATCATATGCCGGGGTCGCCAGCATCAATTAAGCATCCCGCCAATCAAAGCCGTCATCGCAGAAGGCTGCAAAACGGATTGAGGTTTCACTGATCCGGATAAGATCGCCAGTGGAGAGTGGAACCGTGCTGAGAACGGGTTTGCCGTTCAGGCGCACCAGATTGGCCTTGCCGCCATGGCCCAAATAGCATTTGCGGTCTTCCGGGTCATAGGCAATTACCGCATGGTTGCTGCGGGAAATCCCAGTGTCGCCAAAGTCCAGCTGGATCGCCTGATCATCATTACGCCCAATCTGCATCAGGCCTTCTGTCAGCGTAACGCTGGAACCGCGGCCGGGGCCGGAAGTTACAACAAGCCATCCCACCGGGAATGTCGCCTGCGCGGCCTCGGTCTTGGCCATAGCCACCGGCTCGGCCGATTCCATCAGGTCCTGAACATGCGTATCCGCGCGCTCGAAGCCCAGGAAGGTGGTTTTCACACGGCTGCGTCTGTCTTCTTTTGCCGCAGGAGCAGGCTGAGGTTGTACCTCGACCTCTTGGGCAGAAGGCGCTTCTGGTTCCGGATCAACTGTCTCGACGACTACGTCTACGACCGGTTCTTCCATCGCCATTTCAGGCGCGGGATCTTCAATCGTGGCTGTCAGTTCTTCGGTTGACACATGCAGTGTCACAACCGGTTCGTCGTCCTTTGGGTCGGCATCAACTGTAACCTCGGTGGCGCTTTGCACTTCGGCGACCACTTCCTCGACGATAATCTCATCGGCAGTGGCTTGTTCTGCTTCGGAGAACTCCGGCATCTTGTCTTCGGGTAATAGTTCTTCGCTTTCATCGTAGCTATCAGCGGTAGTGTTGCCGCCTGCCAGTGCATTACGAAGTGCGTTGAAATCCGCAATCGGTTCAGCGTTATCAGACTCAGGTGCCGCGACCTCCTCGGTTTCGGTCTCTTGAGGTTTGCCGGCACCTTCGAGAAGCCGGCTAAGGGGGCTTTTATATTTAAACATGGTGTCGACACCTTTGTTTCTTGGCACAGGATCTACGTCCCATGGGGCTGCTACTCACCTCTGCACGTTCGGTACACAGGCACTGATGATTGGGAACAAAAAACTCATTTACCTTCTGCGACGGGCCGGTCCCCGTCAGAGTGATGGCTTTCGCTTCACTCTCAGCAAACACACACAGGCAGATCACAATCAGACCGGATCATTACTCCTGTACCAGGGGCATAACCGCACCCGTTTCAGTACCGTTGCGCAGAACTGTAAAGCGGGCTTCGGACTGGTTTTCAGAAACAAGGAGCTGCAAAAGCGCGTCCAGCCCTTCAGGGTTGGTAATGTTCTGACCGGTATGATTTTCCGAGATCAGTACATCGCCTTTGCGCAGGCTACCTGCTGCGGGCGCGTCTGGTGCAGTGTCAACAACAGTTGCCCAGCCGTTTCCATTGCTGTTTCTGATAGTGAACACATAACCATTCTCGAGACCCAACATGCGAATGGCGGGCAGGGCCAGCAATCCGTTCTGCGCACGGGTTTTTCCGAGTTCCCGATAACGGGCAGTGATGCGGATATACCCATCCGGATCGACCTTCAGGTCATCCAAAATCTGGGCGGCAAAACTTGCATCTGCCTGGACCGGCACTCCGTTCAGAGTATAAATCGACGCCCCATGCTGCACCCATTCTCCGATCACGGAAGTATCCAGCGTGGGGTCAATGCCGGTCACGACAACGACGCTGCCAGTCGAGGCGCGGCGTTTCGAGGTCTGGAACGGTATTTCCACATCCCAATGAGAATACGCAATCTGCGTTTCTGCCGGTTGGCCAGCAGCAGCGCTGATTTCTACCGGGTCAGCAGCAACTGGGGCTGCCTCGACAGGTAGCGCTTCGGCGTTTTGCGCCGTGAGGGTATCCGTCTGCTCAACAGGTTCTACGCTTGCGACTTCTTGTTCTGGTGCTTCAGCTTCCGCAGCGGCCGGTTCTGCCGTTTCCACGACCTCTTCCGCAGCGGCCGGTGCCGCCGTTTCCACGGCTTCTTCCGGCTGTTCCGAGGCTGGTGCCTCTGTCTCGGTCACTTGGACCGGCGCTGCTGTCGGTTCGGGGGTTTCTTCGCTGCCACTGAACAAAACGAATCCGCCTGCAGCCAAGGCAACCACCACCGCAGCAGCGCCTGCGATGACTTTACCGCTGCCGCCTGATCCGTTCTTGACGATCGTATCGACCGCAACCGCGGCCTCTTCTTTTTGTGCAAACTTGGCCAGATCGCCCTCAAACTTATCCTCATTACCCAGGGCAATGTCAGGGTTCCCAGCCAACAAGGCAGTCACCACCGCCTCGGCATTTTCACTTTCGGCTTTGATCCGGGCTTGCTCTTCGACTTCGTCCTTACGGTCCATCGCTACGATGACCGAGACCGGACGATAGGCGAACGAGTCAAACATGACGCCGGGACCACGGAACATCCGCAGCCAATCCAGGGCCGTTTGCAGACGATCTGTTGCGTGAACTTCCATCGCTTTGTCGATCGCTTCAAGGAACCCATCGGGATAGTCGCTGTACTGACCTGCGAGGGGCGTATAGGGATCATCCTGGCCATTGTTGAAAGCATTCAGTCGGGTTTGCCCGTCGATCGGACGTTCGCCACTGATGGCGTGATAAAGCGTCGCCGCGAGAACATAGAGGTCGCTGCTGGGTCCCTGATCTGCGCCGCGTACATAGAATTCGTGCGGGGAATAGCCGTCTTTGATAACCCGCAAAGTCAACAGGGCAGCTGATTGATTGGCTGCCTGTTCCCGCGCGGCACCAAAGTCGATGAGGACCGGGTCTCCGTTTTGGTCAATCAGAATATTGTCCGGTGAGATATCGCGATGCAGCATTCCGCTTTGGTGGATGAACGAAACGGCCGACAGCATTTTCTCGGTGACTTGGACAATGAAATCCGGGCCAGCGTCGTTTTCGGGGTTCTCGGAATAATCCAGAAGATCGCAACCCCGGATCAGGTCCATAGCGATATACGCCGTGTCGTTGTCTTCAAAGACCTGATGTACGTCAACGATATTGGGATGAACCAGTCGGGCGTGATTGCGCGCTTCCTGAATGAACAGGTCGATGATCGCGCGCAGATCTTCTTTGTGGTCGGGATTGATGGGTTCAACCGCGTCACCATTCCGACGGCACAGAGCGCCCGGATAGCACTCTTTGATCACGACATCGCGTTCTAGGCTGTCGCGGGCCAGGTAGGTAATCCCAAACCCGCCATTGCTGAGGAAACGAAGAATCTCATACTGCCCGCGCAACAGCTTTGCGCCAGGTTCAAGTCCTTCAATCTTAGGTTCGTCGTGCGTTGCACCGACAGCCTGGTTATGGCTCATTTCATTCCGCCCGTTCTAATCGTTTTGCGGCAAAAAACCTGGGCAAATAGCCCGCAAACACACAACCAAAAACAACCGCAGGACACTCAAGTCGGTTAGACGATTCAAATTTGACTTTATTGGGGCCGCCTGATGGCTTCACTAAGGATCGTTTTTGCGATTGATCTATATGTAGTGTATATTTGGCAATTTATACTACATATAGAAATATATTGTGATAAAATCGAAAGCTAAAAACAAATTCTTAAGGATTGGTCTACAAATTCGAAACAATAGATTCGTAGGAATCGCTTCTACGATTCGCGGAATTGCCGCTCAGCTTTGAGCGGAAATTTCAGGTTCCGGTCTTTGGCTGTGCCGATTCAACCCGGCTGCCGGCCCAAGCAAGGTTGTCACTCAGCTGTGCCAGGATGCTAATCGCATCCTTCAGTGGCGCAACGCCGCTTTCGAACTGAAGCAAAAGCAACAAGTCCGTGGCCTTTTCGAACTCACCCGGAATCCAATCCGCCGTCGGGTCAATCTCGCCATCGTTTTCCAGGCGCTCGGCGAAATCCTCAACGATTTCCTGACAGCTTTGCAGGAAAGCCGCAGGCTCCATATTTGAGGTTTCCCGCAGGTCCTCATAGATACTGGCAATTGCGGCAAGCCAGTCTTCCAGGATCGGATTGTCGATAGGGGGTAGCACGTTTTCCAGCGTAGCCTGCATAGAGGGCGCGTCGAGGGCGGCTATGTCCGGCACCTGAACGTCAATCGATTTCAGATAGGGCAGAAAGTGCTGTTCCAGATCTTCGCGCGCCGAACTCAGGTCTGCCTGTCGCCGGTTCGAAGCAATATCAAGCACCTGTTCGGCCAGCCCCTGTCCACCGCAGGTTTCCCAAAGGGCGAAATCCGGTTCTGGCTCTTGCGCCATGGCACGGACAGCCACTGGGGTGCCGATCGGCACAACCGAGCGGAACATATTGCGCTTTTCTTTGTTCAAGCGGGCCAACACCCGGTCAAGCGCGTCGCGTACCGGAGGCAAATCTGTATGTGTCACAGCCAATATGCTGTTTGCTCGCAACTCTTCCGGAACCTTAGCCCAAAGATGGCGTTCCGTTTCGCGCCATGCATTTGTGCCGTTGGTGCACCAGATTGCGCAATCCACAAATTTGAGCAGATCGAGCGTCGGTTTATAGGTATCATCCAAAGCGCCTGACCCAGGCAGATCGTAGAGCGATATCTCTTGCAGGGCAGGGGTGTTCAATCCAACAGAGATAAAGTCGGGTTCGTCTTTGGCGGCTTTTTCAAGTGCAATTCCAGAATAGACTTTAGGTTCCCGGTCCCACCACCCGACAGTTGTTTCGGGGGTTTCGGAATATGCCACAATAACGAGCGGCAGTTTCAGATGTTGCGGCCCGGTAGGCAGAATATCTGCCCCGGCCAGCATGTTGGCCAGGCTGGATTTTCCCGCCCCAAATTCTCCGGCGAATCCAATATTTACCGCGTTTGACAAGCGTTCGGCATGCGCCAAGGCACGGGCGCGCATATCTTCGAGCGCCACGTCGCTCGGCAGGCTTTCGGTCGCGGTCAGAAAGCGCTCAAGCTGCCTCACTTCCTTGTCGGTTCCGGGAAATTCGATCATTCCGCTGCCTCTGCTAGTCTTTCATCTGTTTGATGCTGGCTGAATAGGGTGCCCAGCTCGTCAGAAATATGTTGTGCGTGGTTGAAGGCGGCTTGCGCCTCGGCCCGGGCATTTGTTTCGCCGGTTCCGGCACGATGTTCAAGATGTGTGGCGAGCAGGGCCAGATAATGGTCCAGCACGGTATTAAGCCGCTCGGTCAAATCACCGCGGGCGGTATCCACCAGATCATCTCCGATCATCTCAAACTCCTGAACGATCATGCGTTCGGCACGGGACACGACACTTTTACGCGAAATCAGCCGGGACAACCAGTTTACCCGAAGTTCAACAGTGATGCCACGGGTCAAAGCGGACGTGTCCGGACGGAACCAGCGAACTGCGCTGGTGTTCATCCGATTGTCGGTTGCGTCCTGCCAGCCGGGCAGAGCCCGCAGCGTGGCATTGCTTTGCATGTCGATTGCGTAGAGCTCGCTCAGCATTCTTTGGCGGACAACTTGGGTGGCCCCCTGAACAAGTTCGCGCATGCGGTCGCGCAGCGGCGTAAAATTCAGCTCGGTTTCTCCGGTTTTCGACAACAGCGGAGAATCTCCGTTCGGGCCGCGAACAACGCCCGACACGGCCTCGGCCACGGTGTCATCCATTACGCCTCTCAGGTTGGCCAGGACGTCATCCATTTCGTCAATGATCTTGGTGGTCTTGTCGCTGACCGAGTTCCGCAGATCGGCCAATATCCTGTTGTTTTCACCAGCGTCTTCTGCCGAGGTTGTGGTGTCGTTCTCGATCGCGCGCAGATGCGCTTTGGACCGGTCCAATTCACCTTGGGCAAAGCTGTTGAGATGCTGCCAGGCCATACGCAGTTGTTCATCGCGCGGGCCTTCTGTCAGCGCTCGGGTCACATGCCGGCGCAGATCGGGCAACCCGGAGGCGATCATAGCGGCAAAGCGCAAAACACCTTCGCGGCTGATCGGGCCGGGGCCTTGTTTGATCTCTTCGACACCGTCCAGATATTGCTTCATCTGATCGGGGTGCGCGCGCAGCCAGGCCAGGACATCGTCGTGATTGATACCGGCTTCGTCACCGGTCAGGGCGTAATGCGCCCATTGGGCACTGCCGGTCAGAACGTCAATGTTCGAGTTCCCAAGTGCCTTTTCAAGCCCGTCCAAAACATCGGCCCGCACCTTGAAGGCATCTTCGGCACCATTTCCCAATTCGTCCACGCGATTGATAAAAACCACGATCTGGCCCAACTCCAGCGCTTGCATTAGGCGGAACAGTTTCAAGTCCGCCCGAGAAAGCGCCTGATGCGCCGACAGGACAACCACAAAGAAGTCGGACTCTTTGAGGTATTGGCGAGAGATCTCTTCGCGGATCAACAGAGGGTCATTTACGCCGGGTGTATCGGTGACCGTAAGCGGAAATGGGAAATGTCCGATGTCAAAATAGACCTCGGCCTTTCGGGTGATGTCGCTGTAAAGGCCCCGGTCCGATGCCGGATCATGTGTCCCACCCTCGGTCGGGTCATCGCCTGCGCAAACATAACGTGCCAAATCATCCGAATTCAGGTCTTCCAGATCATGATGTTGGCCCAGCAGCTGTTCATAGCTATCGCCCAGCCGAAGCTTGGCGCGGGTCTTCATTGCGTCGACCTGTTCTTCGATCATCTCGCGCTTATAACTGTCTTCGTCATCGGGGAACATGTTGCGCAGCTCTTCGCCTTCGGCAATCAGGGACTGCCACTGACGGTTGTCGAAGAAATGGAACTCGGCACCTTGCGTCCGGCCCGACGGGTGGCCGAAATGCATATCAGTGATTACGGTTGTCCAAGGGTTCACATCCGACGGCAGATATTCGGCCTGTCCGGTAAAACCATTGATCAGTCGGGATTTGCCGGCCTTGATCTGACCAACAAAAGCAATCGAGGGCTTCAGGTTCGAAAGATCACCAATGATCCGAGAGATAAACTGCCCGGTTTCGTCATTGCTGACGCCTTTCATCTCGTTGGCTATACGAAGTAACTCGCGACGATTATTCTCACTCATAACACATACCCTGACTACTTTATTTCACGGATCGAATTCGTTGAAAAATTGAACTGTTGGCACCGGATCATTTTTCCGATCCCGTAACTGATTTCCAAAGGTTTACGACGGCTCCCAGTTTGCGCGCTTCATGAATGGCCAGCGCAAATTGTGACCCGTCATGCAGAACGGCAAGCGCATCCCCTTTGCCCCCTGAAGGCCGCATTACAATCAGCTGAGGATGATCCAGCGCGGTGGCGGCGTCACCGTCCCACCCAACAAGATCCTGTGCAAACTGACGAAGCAGATCCTGATCGGCGTGCATGGGTTGCCCGACGTCGCATACTCCTTCGAGCCGCGAGATGGCTGCACCGTCCACGGAAACTTCGGCGCGTCCCAATGCGAACCGTTCAGCGCCATCAAAAAACGCGCTGGCAATGGTTCCTGCTGTCGCCCCGGCGGCGGACGCTGGAATATCTGTTTCTTGCGGGGCAGGCGCGTCGGGAACCAAAGAAACGACCGTCTCGGGCGGCAGCTCGATAGTGCCGCAAGCCTTTGCAATCTCGCTGAAAGTCACACCGACATCATCGACCTCAAGCGCCGTGTCCGGCTGCAGAGAAAGCAACTCCAACGGGGCAGGGGCTGCTGCAATATCGGACACCAATTCGGCCAAGCGGGTCGCAAGCTCTTCACGCGGAGTAGTTTCAAAATCCGGTATCATGCCCGAGCGGACCCGGAAAACATCAGTTACCCGAGAGCTGTTGACTTCCATTGCCAGACAATCGCCATTGGCCGCCGTAAATTCCAGCCGGCGCGGCAAAATGGTTCCGCGAATGGTGCGCAGGATCTTTTCACGACGAATCTCAGTCGTCTCAGCAGCTAATGTAACCGTCGGATTCAAACGGGCGACCGACAACCGCCCGATGTCTTCGAGCATGTCCAGTATGTCAGTATCCATCATGCCGTGACCCCCTCTGGTCCCGTTATACAGCGGCCGTAACCGGCCCTAGGCTTATGTGCGATTTAGTAAGCGCCAGCCCCACATTGGCACTGTCGCGACAGATGTAGCAGACCACATGGTCCGGGTAGTCCGGGGTCCGCAGGAAAATATTCAGCCGATCCTTTGAAAACACTGCGATTTCGCCAAACCCAGGATTTTCCGTATCGTCGGCGTCGGTCGAACGCAGCAGATTCTCAAACGCGATCACACCGCGCCCCTGAAAAAGGTTGGCCACCGCAATGGCCAGAGTATCCAAGGCTTCGGCACTTTCCGAGTCTGTGACATGGGTGCCTAGCAACATACCTGTCTTCATGTCGACATACCCGGCTGCTATGCAGTCGGGTATGGTCGCCATCGCATCGTTTAATGCTGTTTCGATAGACATCAGTTGCCCTGTCTCCTAGGTTTCTCACGGCTAAAGTACATGTCGTTCAACACCCGTGTCTTCAGAGGTATTGGCCATGGGCCTTACCGCGTTATCTGATTTTCGCGCATTGTGGTCGGCCGTGATTTGGTCAAACTCCTCAAGAAATGCTTGAAATACCTTCTTCAACGCTTCTGGGTTGGTGGGCATGTCTTCGCCATCCGTGACCTCGCGCCACATCGCCGCCGCGCTAAGCGGGGTGTCGACGGACACGTTTACAATGTCTTCAAACGAGCCCGCGATTTCCGGTCTGCTCTCTGGCATGGCAACAACCTGAGTGTTCATCAGGCCATTGGTTTCCGGCTCTGGTTCGAACTCATCCTCGGCATCATCTGATTGTTCAGCCATCAACGCTGTGATCGAGGATACGGAAAGTTCGACCGGGGTTTCTTCCGGCTCTGCCTGAGCGGTCTCTTCGGGCTCCGGAACATCTGTAAGCTGGTCCTCCAAAGAGGCCATGAATGTGTCAGCTTCGTCTTCGTCACTGAACAGGTTTTCTTCTTCAGCAACTTCGGCTTCCGCAGAAAGTGGCTGAACTTCAACAATGTCAGTTTCATCAATGACGGATACGGCCTGTGGGTCTGTTTCATCATCCTCGGTAGGAGCAACGGACAGATCGGCAACGTCCGAGTCCTCGGGAGTGGTCTCCCGGAAGAACGCCCGCAATTCGTCTTCTTTTTCTTCTTTTACGATCTCGGCGCCCGAGGTCATGTCGGCGCGCAGACGTTCGGCCTCTTGTGGGTCAATGCGCGGGGCACGTTCAACCTCATCAGGGCGCAGTTCGACCCGGGCAGGGCGCACGGGGAATTGTGTCACCACCTCGGGCTCTGTTCCCTCATGCAGCGGGTTTACCAGCTTCAGCGGAGCGGTTCCCTGTACATTCGAGAAATTGCGCCGCGGGCGCAGCGGGTGTACCTGAGGAGCATCGGACAAGCTGGTGTCAATTTGATAACGCGCCAGCTGATGAGCGCGGCTGTCCATGATCAGTTCTGTGATTTCCAGGAAGCTGTCGACCATCTTGCCACCGCCACTGCGGGTCCACAATTCGGCGTCCCCACTTTTGTCGCGGGCCATGATGGCATCACGGGCTGAAAACAGGATCGAACGGTTGAACAGGTGACCTGCTTCGCGGTTCACACGACGAAGGACCTTTTGGCGATCCTTGACATCCAAAACGTCTGCACGTGTGACCAGCAGCAATGAATTATGTTGCAACCGTTCGGGCAGGGAAACCCAGGTTGCCCGTTCAGTTTCGCGCCATGCCTGCGTGGCGTGCGTACACCAAATAACGCCATTTGCCTGACCGACAGCCCGTCGCCAGACATCAGTAGAAATCTTGGGGTCGGAAATACCCGGAGTGTCAATCAGGTCGACGGCTTCAAGAATGTCGGATTCCAGAAATATGCGAATAAACTGGGCATCATTCACCCCGACTTGTTCCAACTGGTCCAGGTTGATGTTTTCGCGAGTTCCGTCAGGGCGTTGTACATAGGCCGACCTTCTACCCCAACTGAACCAAACTGGTGGCAGCTGTGTGGCTGTAACCTGTGTAGGCAGTGCCTCCGAGCGCAGCAGAAAGTTCATCAAGGTTGATTTGCCGGCGCTGAATTCCCCCATAAGTGCGAAAACAGGTTTCCTGCGGGACCATTTTTCAATGCGGTCCCATGCTTTTGAAGAGACGAAGCGGGTTTGTGAATCTTTTGCCATATCGCTACTTATGCTGCCTCGTTACTAAGATCTTTCAGGATATCGCCGAGGATATCGTCGCGGGATTTCTGAGGGGCCAGCCCCTCCATCAGCGCTGCACTGCGACCGGGGTCCTTTTCGGCCGAGGCCGAAATGTTCAACAGAGTCTCCTTTTGCTCGCGCATAAAGTCGGAAAGGGCGGCGCGGACATTTTCAAGAACTGCTGCAATCTGGTTTTCTTCGATATCCTTGGTGATCGAATTCGCCTCCGATGTGATCAGGCGCGTATAATCCGCCGCATAGGCCTCGAAACCATTGCGGCGTTGCCACCAGCGGCGCCACCATGTGCTTTGCAAGTCCAGGGCAATCGTGCGTCCGATACCCAGTGGAGGTGGTACCCGCGGGACGATTGGTGCCTCGATGCTGAACTCTCCCAGATGGTTGCCCAGCAGGCTTTGATACAACGCTTCGATGTCAGCGGCTGCCGCTGAATACAACGCACCAACTTCTTTGCGCATCGACCGGGCAAAGCTAAAATAGGCCGCTTTTTGCAAGGTCCGCAGCCCGGCAGGATCGTACTGCCACGTTCCTTGCTCGCCATTTTGCTCAAGATGCGCGATCAGAGAATCGGTGGCACGTTTGACAAAGTTGGCTTCGGCCGAGTTTAGACGCTCAAGCACTTTCGCGCGCAAGGAAGCAGTAAGCTCAGCGGCCTTCTTTTCATATTCTGCGTTGACCTCGGCCACGGCGTCTTCGGGTGCTACCCCGTTCAGCTCTCGCACGATCCCTTCGCTGTCGGATAGTTTTTTGGCCACGGCGGTCGCCCGGATCTGACTGGCGATGTTACGCGCCCGGTGGCGTACACGGTCCAGAAGTCGAGTTCCTGCGCCTTCGGCAATGCGTTCATTCATCGCCAGCAATAGGTCGGGCAAACCGGACAACGCCCAAATCTTGTCCAGTGACGGGGCCTGATCGCCAAACCCGGCCGCCAGATAGAACGTGTTCAGGGCTTTCCGGGATTCCTCAGACAGAATATCGGGATTGCCAGTTATCGCGGCCTCGGCCCACAGGGCGCTGCCGAACACGACACTTGCCTTGGTGTCGATATTGTTCTGTTTCAGCGTGTCCAGAATCCGATCCCGAATCTCAGGAACCTGGGTGACCGGATCTGCAAGTTCGTCAATTCGGTTAACAAACAGGATAATCTGACGATTTTCGAACTGAGCGATGATCCGCATCAGCGCCATGTCCATTGTGGTCAGAGCCTGACTGGCTGCCAGAACCACAATGCAGACTTCGGACCCGCGCAGGCTGCGCAGGGTGATCTGTTCACGCACCATAAACGTATCGTTTACACCCGGTGTGTCGCACAGCTTGAGGGAAATCGGGTACTGAGGGATGTCCATGTACAGCTCAGCCGACTTTGTCACATCCGCAAAACGACCGGTCTTGGGGTTGATGTCCGGGTCGTCTTCATCACCCAGACACACATACCTTTGGATCAGTTCCTCATCGAAATAGTCGTATTGATGGCTTTGCCCCAGAATCAGGTCGAAATGCTTACCCAGTCGTTCCTCGGACTTAGCTTTCATTTCGCCGATCTGACGGCGGATATCGTCCATTTCATCGTCGGCGCCGGCCCGATTGGCCAGCTCTCCCAGCCGGCCGCCGCCAACCATCAAATTGTCCCATTCCTCTTGTTCGAAGAAAGTGAACCGGGATTTTGTATCACCCTGGGTTCTGGTGTTGATGTTCAGCGTGGTAACCACAGAGGTCCAGGGGTTCACATCCGAAGGCAGCAGGGCAGGGCGTGCGGACAGAATGTTCACAAGCGAAGATTTTCCCGCCTTGACCTGACCGACCAGCGTGACGCTGGCAGTGAAATTCTCCATGCGTGTCTTGAGCGTCGCAAGACGTGCCGAGGAGCGCGCGTCCGCCACCTCTGTCAGTTGGTCAATCTGTGTCGTCAATGCCGACATGGCCGAAGTCATTGGGGTCAGCGCTTCGTTTCCAACAGACAAAAGATGATCGTTACGCGCCATGGTTAGCCTCCGGTTCCTGTAGCGGCGATATGAGGTTCGATCTGCCCGTGAGGTGCGCTAGTCAGCGTATCAATCCGGGCGATCAGGTTCAGGGCGTTACCCAAAATTGCGGCTTCGGCGCTTGGTGTGATCGATTCATATGCGCGGGCATCGGCCAGCACTTCGATCGAGCTGAAGCAGTCGCTATTTTCCAGGCACGCAACACTGCGCCCTGTTGGGAAACCCTGGGATTTGACCTCGGGCAGGGGCATTCGGGAATTGGCAAGCAAATAATGCCCGCCAGAATGCGTGCGCAGCGAGATGCCAAACCCGGTATTCGGGTGTTCGCGATTCAGGGTTTTGAGTTCACCAAGAAAACTTTCGCGTGCAAGACCAATCGCGTCTTGCTCGGCAGATGCAGAGTTCATCATGTTGGTCACGGTAAAGACCCTTGTACTGGAGTTAAGCGAACGAACTGGTAAGACGCCCGAAGGCAAAAGACTCATTAACTCCTTTCCACCCATCAACTACTGGCAAGGCGGTCTTATTTTGACGCGAATAAGATTTTTTGGCGTTTGAATTGTGGCGCAAGTATGGCTGCGGGCTTGCCCGGGCCCACTACTAAACTAAAAAGCGTATAAAAATATGAGCATATCTGCTGAAGTTCACAGCGAGCCGAATTTGATAACTGGTCTCCAAATGGGGTGTAACTATTTATTAAATTATAGTTTTACATACATGCGGTCAGCTCCATATTTGGCAAAATCTTGTCATGAGACAGAATCCATCGCCCAAACAAAGTGTGCTTTCGGGAAAGGCAACAACAACACGGCACAACGTGAGGGTGTTTAAATTTGGCAGGTTCATCAATGGTGAATTTTAACAGGACGCTATGTTTCACATAGTCTTTTTTGGGGGCTACCTGGTCTGCGAGATTTCTGTTTTGGGCGGCGTCAGGCAAAGCTTGGTCAGCTGAAAGTCCATTGGCCTTTCCGGTCGGTGTGGTCGTGCGGTCTTTCATATGTTTTCGGGTTGTGTGGTGCCTCTGAGCAGAGGTTGGGTTTGTTCTGAAACGGGCATCAATATTCTTCGTGTAAACTACAATTTCCCTCTCGCACTCGTTCAAAAGCTTTGCTATTGAGCGGCATTCCGGCAGCAGCTGCTGGTCGTGCGGGTGTGGCGAAATTGGTAGACGCACCAGATTTAGGTTCTGGCGCCGCAAGGCGTGGGGGTTCAAGTCCCTCCACCCGCACCATAGTTCATTGTATTGCATTGATTATATTTATAAATTTGACCCAATAGAGCAACTTTCCCGATTGCCCTGAGACCTTCGCACGAAAGAAGGCGCGCTTCTGACAGCTTTTCGAGACATTTTGGGTTTCCGGTCCCGCAGTAAATATCGCAGAATGAAGATTATGTTAAAATAATGCGACATCCTTTGAATATCGTAGCTGCAATTCGATTTTAGGTGCTGGCTGCTGGACACAGTTGGTTCAGCCCGCGCTCATCATCGTCCAGCAAGTAGATTGTCGTGTTGAGACAATTATGGGCGGCAGAGTTGACCCCTATGAAATCATCCCCCATCCTGAGCTGATCCGGTCACCGGCATGTATTTTCGCCTGGTGGCCAATTTCTTTTGTTTTTGGCAAGGTTGCATCATGTCTGACGTATCGGAAAAGCAATATGTGCTTGATACTCATCGCCTGCGAAGCCCCAGCCAAACATTGGAAATCGTAACGCCCTATTTGCGTGAAATGGGCATTACTCGAATTGCGAACTTAACCGGCCTGGATCGTATCGGATTGCCCACGGTCATGGTTGCGCGCCCGAATTCCCGATCGGTTTCGGTGTCGCTCGGCAAGGGATTGTCAGTCCCGGCCGCGCAAGCGTCGGGGGTTATGGAAGCGATCGAAAGCTGGCACGCGGAACGGGTAACGGCGCCTCAACGTCTGGCACGATTTACCGATATAGCGCGCGATGCGCCGGTGGTGGATGTTGATAAGCTACCTCGCGTGACTGGTGGCCGATTTGATCCTGATGCGAACAGATTGTGGGTAGAGGGTCGGGATTTGAATTCCACTTGCGCCCGTTGGGTTCCAATGGAGATGGTCGATACCGATTATACGTCTTTGCCGATGGGTGGGCAGGTTGCTTTTCCCAGAACGACAAACGGTTTGGCATCCGGCAACAACCTGTTTGAAGCCAGTTGCCATGCGATCTTTGAACTCATCGAACGCGATGCCACCACACTGTGGCAATTTCAGTCCGCGCCAGCACGGATCCACCCAGACACTATCGATGATGACAGGTGCAAGGACGCAATAAGCATGGTTGAGGCGGCGGGCCTGAACCTGGGCATCTGGGACACCACCTCGGACATCGGAATCGCCTGTTTCCGCTGTACGATCTGCGAGCCGGACGGGCAGAACGGCCACATCGGTATCGGTGATGGCTGCCATCCAGATCGCGCCATTGCTTTGTTGCGGGCCCTGACCGAAGCGGCACAAACCCGCCTCACCTATATCTCTGGCGCGCGTGATGATCTGGACCCAGAAGAGTTTACTGACCAGGCGCAGATAGAAAGATGTGCCTATATTCGCAATCAGATAGACAGTTCGGACGCGACGCAGGATTTTTCGAATACTCCGACATATGCCACCGGATCATTCCAAGAGGATTTGAACTTGCTGACTACCCGCCTCGAAACTGTAGGTATTTCGCAGGTGATCACGGTCGATCTATCGCGCCCGGAATATGAGATCGCCGTTGTCCGAGCTGTCATACCGGGGCTTGAAGCGCCTCATGACGACCCCGATTACATCGCCGGGGAACGCGCGCAGCGTGTAATGGAAACATACGGATGAGTGTCGTTATTTTTGTGGGCCCGACGTTGACAGCCGATGCTGTGGCCCAATGCTTAGACCCTGTGATCTTGCCCCCGGTCCGGCAGGGGGACGTATATCGCGTGGCACGTGATCGTCCGCGCGCGATCGGGATAATAGACGGCTTTTTTGAGGGCGTCCCGTCGGTCTGGCACAAAGAGATTCTTTGGGCCATGAATCAGGGAATCCCCGTTTATGGCAGTGCCAGCATGGGTGCTTTGCGCGCGGCAGAGTTGGCTGATTTTGGTATGATCGGCGTGGGTCGAATCTTTGAGGATTTCTACAGCCGAACCCTGCAGGATGACGACGAAGTTGCGGTCCTGCACAGCCCGGCAGAATTGGGTTATTTGCCATTGAGCGAACCCATGGTCTCGGTCCGAGCAACGGTTGAGGAGGCGCATAATCTAGGCATGTTGGTCGCTGAACGTGCCGCAGAGGTTCTGCGGATTGCCAAAGGCATGAACTATCGTCAGCGCAGTTGGCCTAACATAATTGACGCGTTGAACGGGCTTTCTGATATCCAGAGTTTTGTGGACTGGCTGCCAAACGGCAAGGTTGATGCAAAAGCGCGTGATGCCATTGAGATGCTTGGGCGTATGGCCGAAGATCTGGCAAACGACCTTCCCTTCCCGGCGACGCAGCAACCGACCGAAGAAACGCTGATGTGGAAAGGGCTGCGTGCCCGAGTGGATGCCGATCAGAAGGCCGATCAGGCGGTTATCGACGAAGTCAGGCTGAACCCGGACATGTATACGCGGCTGCGTGAACGGGCCGCGCTGACTCTGCTGGCGCGGGAAGAGGCTGATCGGCGGGATGAAGAGCCTGACCGCCCTGCCCTGATGGCACAGATGGATGCGCACCGGCAAAAAGCCGGCCTGTCGCGCCGCGCCGCTTTGATGGCATGGCTGGACGAGAATGATCTGAGTGTCGAGGAATACGAGGCGATGCTGGCCGATGCCGCTCGGGTGCATGGCCACATTAACTCTCGGGCTTCGGTCCTTGAGTCATCGCTTTTGCGCGAGTTGCGCCGTGACGGGAGCTATGCCGAATTGCGGGATCGTGCCCATCGCAAGGCACTAAGGGGAGCTGAATCATTGACTGCCCGAGGCGGTCCCGCAAGCGGGCGCCTACCTATGGTTATGTGGTATTTTGAAACACAGCTTGACCAACCAGTGCCGGATGATCTTGAATCATATGCAGTTTCACTTGGATTGGCCGGGCGGGAAGCATTTTTTGATTTGATAGAAGCAGAGTATTTGTTTTGTCACGCGGATGCCGGATTAAATAGTACCGTTGACTAGCCGCCCCAAGGCGGATCCGAGGCGTGGCCTGAAAGGGGGGTATTGTGAACTTACCAGATCACCTTGATGAAGAAGAGCCTGGAACGCGATTTCTGCTGTATCCGCAATCCCCTTTTCTGGAAGAGGACCCACAGCTTGAGCTAGTCGAAATATCGGCCCCGCAGGGCAGTATCGGCCCTGGTCCATCGGGTCCGCGCATGTACACGGTTAACCCTGTCGGAAAGACTACACCCTATGGGGCCATCGTGCCCGGACCGGATGGTCCGGGAATGTATCTGCCGCCCTGGAACGGATATATCCATCCCCCGGCAATGCCTGATGAGTTCGGTAACTTTATCCATATTGGCCCGTCGGACCCGGCTTTTGAGGCAGCGCATCTGTTTGGCTCGGCGCATTTCACGATGGACGTCTGGCAGGGCTATTTTGACCGACCAATCCCATGGCATTTCGCCCGTGATTTTAACCGGCTCGAACTGTCGCTGCTGCCAAGCCTGGACAATGCGCATATCGGTTGGGGTTTCCTTGAAACCGGGGGCACCCATGAACACGGGGACGAATATCGCCCCTACAGCCTGAATTTCGACGTGGTCGCACATGAAATCGGCCACTCAATCATTTACAGCGTCGTGGGCATGCCCACCGACGGAGATGTCTCGGGTGAGTATTACGGGTTCCATGAATCCGCCGCCGATATGGTGGCGCTTCTGGCCTCTTTGCATTTTGGCTCGGTGGTAGAGGCGCTGTTGGAAAACACCAAAGGCAATCTCTACAGCTTCAATCGACTGAATCGCTTTGCCGAGCTTTCGGAAAATGCACAGATCAGAACGGCCGCAAACAACCGGTCACTATCGGAATTCGCTGCCGGATGGTCCAGTGAACATGCACTTTCCGAGCCACTGACAGGTGCAATGTTCGACATTTTGGTGGACATCTATCATGAGCGCCTGTTGGTTCATGGCCTTATCACACAGGCAGAGGAAGACCTGTCCGATCAGCTAGAGGATTCACCCGATTACAGCGAGGTCATGCAGGGTATTTTTGACAAGCGATATGCCGAAAACCCCGATGGATTCCGCGTAGCACTTCTTGAGGCGCGCGATTTCCTGGGCACCTATCTGGCCGACGCCTGGAGCATGTTGGACGCCGATATGCTCAGCTATTTCGGTGTCGAAAAGGCCATGCTGGCGGTGGATCAGGAAATTACCGGGGGTGCCTTCCGGCGGATCATCGAAGGAAACTTTCGGATGCGTGATATCGGGGTGGCAACTGCCGGTCCGCGGCTGCCTGACCCTGATGAAGACAGTCACGCACACTCCGTCCGCACGCAGGTTCCAGACTGATGACAGCAAAATTCTTTTTTTTTCGGCAGATTTATGGCATTTAGAGGCGGGGTGATTTTTGAGGAGACACCGATGCGGTCATCCTCGGGATTTAATCGAAGGGGGTTCGGGTGATGGACCCATATTTGGGAGATGAGTTTATGGCGGAATCCTTGCTCAGTTTTTCGGAAGTGTTGATTTACGGCAGAGTTATCGACGATTTGGATTACGACCCTGCGAAAAAGAAAAGCAGAGGAAAAGGCAACAACAAACATCTTGATGAGCAACTCGCGAATTCAGGAAATGACGAAGCCAAATTTGCCAAGATCTACGGGTTTGCCTATGAAGGCACCTACTACGACCTGCCCGAGCCGGTGATTTTCCTGGTTCACGGCGATGGTCAAGATGTCGCCAAAAAGGGCGAGCCACCAAACCAGGCCTCGCGCGCGCCCACGGATCCTTCGATTGGCGGTGTTGCGGCGGCGGACTATCAGGTCGCTGACGGTATCAAGTTCTGGAGCTATGATAAGTCCGATCAGACCATGCGCATGGATGTCATGACAGGCCAGTTCGAACAGGTTCTTCTAGACCTCTATTTTGGCTTTGACAGCCCTGCTATCAGCGGTGCAAAGGTCAGCGGTGCCAAAGTGAGTGGTGCCAAGGTCAGTGGCGCGAAAGTCAGCGGTGCCAAGGTCAGTGGCGCCAAGGTTAGCGGAGCCAAAGTACGCGGCGGCGACTGATCTTCGGACAAAGTCAGCAAAGAAGGCGCGGGATCTCGCGCCTTTTTCCGTTCTAAAATCCCGCTTTTTTCAGCCCTTCGACAAAGTGCTGCGTGTCGTCTTCCAGACGGTCGGGCAGCACCTTGGCCCAGCGTGACAAAGAAAAGTTCGGGTGTGCGGCGCGGTGCTTTTCAGCAATCATACGTGCCATATCCATGTTGCCCAGCTGCGCATGGCTGGCGGCCAGCATCCGTTGACCCTCGGTCGGATTGTTCATCTTGTTGACGGTTTCGATAACATCTTCATAGCGCCTGAGATTGTAATAGGCGCCGCCGAGGTGCCAGAGATACTGATCCGGAAAGTACGGGTTCAGACGCATGGCCTGTTGCAGATGCGTGATGGCGGTCTCATTTTCCCCCGAATGTGCAAGCGCATCGGCGAAATCCGAATGCATATCCGCATCATTGGGGTTGAGAGCCAAAGCACGTTGGTAAGACTGTAGCGCCGCACTATGCTCCTTGCGATACAGATGGACAAATCCCAGCTCGCCAAATCCCCGTGCGTCTGTCGGGTCCAATTCGATCGACCGCTGTGCCAAAGACAGCGCCTGCTCGAAAGCACTGCCTGGATCTTCGGTCCACGAGTATCGCCAATCCAGATTCAACGTTCGGGACAAGGCGGCGGCGGCACGGGCATAGTTGCCGTCCCGTTCCAGCGCAGATTGATAGAAATTCTGTGCCTTGCGGTTGTCGTTGCGCGTGTATTTGAAGATGTGCTGCTGCCCCTGCAGGACAGAGCCATATGCCTCCAGATCTGAAGGAACGGCCTGAACCATAACTTGGCGCTCATGGGATTCGATCATTACGGCCGTGGCCGCGACGATACATTCAGTCACCTCGTCCAGAATATCAAATATATCGTCAATGTTTCGATCAAACCGCTCACCCCAAATCGTGCGTTCAGTGTTTGCATCGACCAGTTCCGCAGTAATGCGGATTCGACTGGAGGAGCGACGCACACTGCCACGGGCGATATACCGGACATTCAGCTTTCTTGCGGCTTCCTTCGGTGGCATGGACTGCGCCCTGAAGAAGAATGATGAGTTTCGGGCGATGACGAAAAGGTTTCTGAATTTGGAAAGGTTCAGAATGATGTCGTCAGTCAGACCATCGGCAATCCAGCCGTCAGACTCATCCCCGCCGCTGATGCTGAACGGTAGCACAGCGACCGACGGAGTGTCCGGGCGTTCCAACAGATCGACAATAGCGTCGGGACGCATGGTGCCCGCCAAAGTAGCACCGGCAACCTCGCTGCGGACACAGTAGGTAGAAACCGGCGAAAGAATGTTCTTCAGATGCTGCGGACCAAGAAATTCGTACCCATACCGCAACCGGTTACAAACCTGATCATACACCGCAGAGCTGACATAGACCCGCTCGGGTTCCGCAATTTCTTGCAATCGCGCTGCAATGTTGACGTTGTCGCCATGAATTCCACGCTCATCTATCAGGATCTCTCCAAGATGGATGCCAACGCGAAACTTGATTTGCTGTTGATCTGATCCTGAATCGTTGTGCTGGGCAGAAATTTGGTGCAGCTCAACACCAAATTCGACCGCGCTGGTCGCTGTTTCAAACAGGGCCAGGATGCCGTCACCGCGCACTTCGACCACACGCCCCTGATAACGGGCGCATGCGGCTTCGATCTGCGATAGAAGTGTCTTCAAAGCGTTGTAGGTGTCGAGTTCGTTCTCACTCATCAGGCGAGAATAGCCGACGACATCTGCAAATAAGACTGCACCCAGCTTCTGAGTGATTGATGAATTCGGGTTAACTGTATTCACTGGCGGTACTCGATTCCTGAGTTCTGAACGAACCCTAACTTTTGTATAACAAAAAAAGATTTGAAACGATTGGTAATAACGTCTCTTAGTCCGACCCAGTCTCTTGCGGGGGCCAACACCAGCAATCCGAGGCATTATTGCCAAGCTTAACGATGGTTTCACCGCCCAATTCTTTCGCCAGTGAATTTCGGTTTTCGAACCAACCGCTGCTCAGCAACCCGACCACAACCATATCGTGAAATTGACCATCTGCAAACCAGGCCTGACGCATCGACCCCTCGATCTGGCACCCCAGTCTGGCAACCAGGTCTCTGCTGCTGACATTATCCGCCCTATAATACGACGTCAGCCGGTTCAGCCCCAGTTGTCGAAAGGCGAAATCGGCGACCAAAGCCGTCGCCCTGATACCAACTCCATGGCGGCGCACCGAATGATCGACGAACATCGCAACGACAGCATCGCGATTGATCGGCGATATCCCCTCGAGGCCGCTCATGCCGACCAGTTTTCCCGCCGAATTCTCAACAACGAACCAACACCTGCGGCCGATGGCTGAGCCGGTGAACATGTCGCTCCAGCTTTCCTCTGTCTGTGCAAGATTAAGAGGAATGCGGGACACGCGTTCGAATTTGGCTAAATCCTCTACATTTTGAAACCAGGGCAGAATTGTCTCAAGATCGGATTTTTCCAGGGGACGCAGGACATAGGTCTTGTTGCTGGGCTTTTTTTTCACCGGAATTTCAACCTTTAATAAACATCAAAAAAATAACCTGTAGAGGATAGCATGAAAACGCCGCAAACAGAAAAGATGATTGTTGCAACCCAGTAAGACAAAAAAACCGGTCCGCCGATCGGGCGAACCGGTCCGTATTAAGCTGTCAGGCTCTTAGTCGTAAAGAACTGCCGCGATCTTCGGATCGTCAATATTGGAAGCATCGTAATAGTAAAAGCCGGTGTCGATTAGGGCCGGGACTTCTTCGCCTTTCATCGCCGCGACGGCCGCCTTGACCGTTTCATAGCCGATACCAACCGGGTTCTGGGTGATTGCCCCGGTCATCAGACCACTTTTGATCGCGTCTTTTTGGGCTTTGCCGCTGTCATAGCCAATGATGACAAGGCCTTCGGTGCCCAATTCCTGTACCCCGTTCACGACACCAATGGCAGAGCCTTCATTGGTGCCAAAAATACCATCCAGATCGGGGTTTGCAGTGAGGATCGCTTTTGTCACCTCGGTTGATTTCAGATGATCGCCCTGCCCGTACTGAACGGTGACAACTTCGATATCAGGGTATTTTTCCGCAATGCGGTTCACAAATCCATCGCGGCGGTCAATGCCAGTGCGGCTGGTCTGGTCGTGGGCTACCACTGCAACTTTGCCTTTTCCACCAATCTTTTCGGCCATTTTGTCAGCGGCAAGCCCCGCTGCAGCTAGGTTATCGGTTGTGGCAGTAGAAACAGGAATATCACTGTCGACACCGCTGTCAAAAGCGATGATCGGGATACCCTTGTCATTTGCTTGCTTCAGCAACGGAATGGCGGCCTGACTGTCGAGTGCGGCAAAGCCGATAGCTTTGGGATTGTTTGCCAGTGCTGCGGCCAGCATGTCGATCTGACGGTCGACCATCGTTTCGTTGTCCGGTCCTTCGAATGTGATTGTGACGTCAAACTCTTCGGCTGCCTGTTCGGCGCCCTGCTTTACCGCCTGCCAGAATTGGTGCTGGAACCCTTTGGATACCAGCGGGATATAGATTTCTTCCGCCATGGCCATCGAGGCCGGAGCTGCGAGGGTGGCTGCGCTGAGCGCCCCCAGAACGAAACGACGTGTTAACATGATATTCTCCTCCAGTTGGTCGTTATCTTCTTTGGTCCTAAAAATTGTTCACCCGGTCTTTTTGCGCCGCGCCATGTCGGCATAGACGGCCAGAATGATGATCGCGCCAGTGACAACGGTCTGCCATTCCTGCGCGACAGACAGAACGCGCAGCCCATTGGTCAGGACAGCCATGATAAGCGCGCCGATGAGCGTTCCCAGGATCGTGCCGCGCCCGCCGGACAGAGAGGTTCCGCCAATGACCACAGCCGCGATGGCCTCAAGTTCGTATCCCAGCCCCAAAGCGGGTTGTGCCGAGTTCAGGCGCGAGGCGATCAGGATGCCGCCGATGCCGCAAATTCCCCCGGCCAGCGCGTAGATTCGCATCTTCCAGGCGTCGGTGTTGACACCCGACAAGCGGACCGCCTCTTCGTTTGATCCCAAAGCGAACGTATAGCGGCCCAGAACAGTGCGGCTGAGGATATAGGATGCTGCAATCGCGACCAAAAACAAGATCAGCACGCCGTTCGGGATAGGTACCGAGGGGACGATTTCTCCGATCAGAGACCCGCGCGAGATCTGATCGAAACCAGGCGTGTCATTGAAATAGATCGGTCGTGTGCCCGAGATAACCAGCGATAGACCCTTGAGGATCAGCATCATGCCCAGCGTCGCGATGAAGGGCGGGATTTTCATTTTGGCCACAAATGTGCCCGAACACAGACCACAAAGCGCACCCGCTGCAATGGCTGCAGCAACACCCAAAAGCAGGGGCATGCCGAGATAAGTCAGGGCTACGCCCGCAATCACGGCGCAGAAGGTCATCAAAGTGCCAACCGACAGGTCGATTCCGCCCGTGATGATCACCAGAGTTGCGGCAACGGCCAGTACGCCGTTGACCGAAGTTGCCTGCAGAATGGCTATCATGTTCGAGGTCTGCATGAAGTTCGGCGATGCGATCGAAAAGCCGATCAACAGGGCGATGAGACTGGCAAAGGCCAGCAGCTTTTGATACGCGCCGCTTTCCGACAGGCCCGCCAGGGGCTTTTTTTTGTCTATATCCGTTGCTGTGGTCATATTGCTGTCCCTGTGACCTGCATCGCCGCCGTGCGTTGGGTGGCCAGATGCATGATGTCTTCCTGAGTGGTGTTGTTTCCGCCGGGCAGAATTCCGGTCAGCCGGCCTTCGCACATGACGGCGATGCGGTGGCTGAGGCGCATGATTTCCGGCAATTCGGATGAGATCACGATGATCGTCTTTCCCTGCGCAGCCAGTTCTTCGAGCAGTTTGTAGATTTCCGATTTTGCACCGACATCAATACCGCGCGTGGGTTCGTCAAAGATCAGGATGTCGCAATCTCGCAGAAGCCATTTTGCGATGACTACCTTTTGCTGATTGCCGCCGGACAACAGGCGCACCTCTTGCACATCCGAGGGTGTGCGAATGCCAAGCTGGGCGATATAGCCTTTGGCCGTAGTGCTGATTTCGCTATCGTTCAGAACACCGGTGGCACTGGTAAACCTATCCATCGAAGCCAGAGCGATATTGTCGCGGACGTTCATTCCCGTGGCGAGGCCGAAATGCTTGCGATCCTCGGACAGGTACCCGATCCCGGCCCGCACGGCATCCACAGGGGAACGGATGGGCACGATCTGCCCATGTACCCGGATTTCACCGCCATCGATAGTGTCAGCCCCAAAGATTGCCCGCGCAACTTCGGTCCGCCCTGCCCCCATCAGCCCAGCAAAGCCCAAGATTTCACCCTTCCGGACCGAAAAGCTGACATCTTTCAGATCCGTGCCTCGCGACAGACCTGCGACTTCCAGAGAAACCTCGGCATCGCTCAGGTCCGGCACATCCAGAGGGTCTTCGGATACTTCGCGCCCAACCATCATCGCAATGATCTTGCTGATCGGCGTGTCACTGGCACCGACAGTGCCAACATATTCACCGTCGCGCATGACAGTCACACGGTCGGCGATTTGTTTCAGCTCGTCCATTTTGTGGCTGATATAGACAATCCCCACCCCCTCGGCCCTCAGGCGGCGGATGATGACGAACAGCTCGGCAATCTCGGCGTCGTTCAGGGCCGCGGTCGGTTCGTCCATGACCAGAACCTTGGACCGATAGGACAGCGCCTTGGCAATTTCGACCATCTGCTGCTTGGCAATGGTCAACCCGCCGACCAGCGCTTTGGGATCGAGATTCAGGTTCATCGCCCCGAAGATTTCGGCGGTTTGAGCGTTCAGCGCAGCCTCGTCCAGGCGACCAAAACGTTTCCGGGGCTCGCGTCCGATAAAGATGTTCTGCGCTACGGTCAGATCATTCATCAGACTCAGTTCCTGATGGATGATCCCGATCCCGAGGTTCTGAGCCTCACGCGGGGATGTGGGACTGGCTGATTTGCCTTGAATGGCCAAGTCGCCGCCATCGCGCTGATAGATCCCGGACAGGATTTTCATCAACGTACTCTTACCCGCCCCGTTTTCCCCCATAAGCGCGTGGACTTCGCCCGAAAACAGATCGAACTGCACGGATTTCAGCGCGTGCACACCGGGGAAATACTTTTCGATCCCCTTCATTTCGACCAGTTTTTCCATCTCTCCTCCCATTTTGCCCCTACCTCTGACGAACCTGCGGCTACATAACAGCGCCGATTTGCCAGGGGACAAATTCAACACCCCCAAAACCAAGCTCTTCGCTTTTTGTTTGTTCGCCCGATGCGACACGGATCAACATTTCGAACAACTCTTCGCCCTTGGCCTCGATACTGACCCCGTCAGTGACGATGTCGCCGCAATTCAGATCCATGTCTTCGGACATGCGGGCGTACATTTCCGAATTTGTTGCCAGCTTGATGCAGGGCGTGGGTTGATATCCGGAGACCGACCCCCTGCCCGTGGTAAACACGATCAAATTGGCACCCGCCGCCACCTGACCAGTGACTGAGCAAGGATCGAACCCAGGGCTGTCCATGAAGACAAAGCCCTTTTTGTCGATAATTTCGCCAAATCTGTAGACGTCGCGCATCGGGGCCGTGCCCCCCTTGGCCACTGCACCCAGAGACTTTTCAAGAATGGTCGTCAGTCCACCGCGCTTGTTTCCGGGGCTTGGATTGTTGTCCATCTCGCCGCCATTGCGCTTGGTGTAATCTTCCCACCAATGAATACGTTCGATCAGTTTTTCGCCGATTTCCGGCGTTTCTGCGCGCCGGGT
The DNA here is from genome assembly GCF_059610845.1 of Ruegeria sp. CDSC021. NCBI lineage: Bacteria > Pseudomonadati > Pseudomonadota > Alphaproteobacteria > Rhodobacterales > Roseobacteraceae > Ruegeria > Ruegeria sp. CDSC021. The sequence continues at coordinate 183,354 of NZ_JBXWOK010000003.1, read as the reverse complement.
CAAAAGATGCTCGGCGCCATAAATTTCAGAGGTTTCCGACAGGATTGTTGTTCCGCCATGGCGCACAAGCAGATCAGAGGCATATCCAAGCGCCGGATTGGCAGTGATGCCGGAATAACCATCCGAACCACCGCATTGCATCCCGACCGTAATCGCACTGATCCGAGCCGGCTTGCGGACGGCCTGATTGGCGAGCCGAGCGATCCCCTCCACCTCGGCAAGCCCGCGCTCGATCGTGCGGCGCGTACCGCCTTCGTTTTGGATGGTCATATAGCGCAAGGCACCGTCCTCGCGGATGGGGCGGCCATCAACCAGACTCGCCACTTGCATGACCTCACATCCCAGCCCGATCAGCAGAATGCCGGCAAAGTTCGGGTGCTGGGCGTACCCGGCCAGGGTGCGCATCAACGTAGCATAGCCGTCATCCTTGGCCGACATACCGCAGCCCGTGCCATGCACGATGGGCACCACCCCGTCCACGTTGGGATATGGATCAAGCAACCCATGTTTTAAGGCCGCTTCGGCGATGAACCGGGCTACTGAACCCGAACAATTCACTGTCGTCAGAATTCCGATATAATTGCGCGTGCCAACCTTCCCATCGGACCGGTGATACCCGAGAAAACTCCGCTCTTCGTCGATATGCGGCAAAGGGGTATTTGCGGTCGCATGGGCATAGTCCTGCTGATGGGCCCCCATACCAAGATTGTGGACATGGACGTGATCTCCGGCTGCGATATCTGCCTTTGCCTGACCAATGATCTGACCATAGCGAATGACGTTTTTTCCGGCAGAAATTGGGGTAATTGCAATCTTGTGCCCACGCAGAACCTGATCCCGAAGCGGGACATTCAGCCCGGAAGGCTGCGTGCCGATCTTCAGATCTCGGAGCGCAATGACGATATTGTCGTCCGGGTTCAACCTGACTGTATCGCGCGCTGCGAGCTCAGAAGCCTTTATTTTCTGATCTGGTTGCATCATTTTCCTGTTTGCTGATCCCGACTGCTAATCGTCGGACACGCACTTGTCAACTAACATGTTAGTATGCTAGGTCACCAAATATGAATAAACCACAGGACATAAACGCTCTGCACCTGCGCGATATTTCTACGTCTGAGGGCTCGTTGTCTCAGCGCGTTTACCTCTCAATCAAGCATGCAATCCTGTCGCTGGACTTCGCGCCGGGCGACAACCTCAGGAAGGCGCCGATATGCGAACGCCTTGGCGTTTCGCGTGCGCCCGTGACCGAGGCGATTGCCCGACTTGCTTCAGAGGGACTGGTGGATGTCGTGCCCCAATCCGGCACGCGCGTATCCTATTTCTCGATGTCCGAAATTCGCGAGGGCATGTTCCTGCGTGAAGCACTTGAACTTGCGACGGTCGCCAAAGTCGCGCGCGATTTGACCGAGGATCAGCGCAAGATACTGGGCCGCAACATGCGTCTGCAAGAGCTGCTGATCGAAGATGAAGATGTCCCCGGCTTTTACGAGGCGGATGAAGAATTCCACGGCCTGCTGATGAAATTCACAGGATTCAACAGGTTAAGCGACGTCGCGCAAACCGTTTCACTGCAAGTGACCAGAGCGCGAATGCTGCTGCTGCCTACCCCGGGCCGGGTGGTGGAAACGCTGGCCGAACACCGCGCCATTTTCAACGCGGTTCTTGAGAGAGATGAAAAAGCTGCACAGGACGCCATGCAACGTCATCTGGGGCAGTTGATGCCTCGGATTCAACGCTTGCAGCAGGAACAGTCCCACCTTTTCACGGACTCCCCTCATCCAATACGCGAGGCAGGATGACAGTTACCGCAACAGAGCTTCTAAATGGCCGCACGGCGCGACCCGTTCCGCTGACTCGGATGGGTTTTGGTGGCGCGCCTTTGGGGAATCTCTATCGCAAAGTATCAGACGAGGATGCGCAGGCTGCGCTGCAGGCAGCCTTTGATTTGGGTATCCGATTTTTTGACACCGCACCGCAATATGGGTTGGGCCGCTCCGAGCAACGATTTGGCCAGGCTATTGCCCGGTTCGGACGCGAAGAGATTCAACTTTCGACCAAGATCGGGCGTCTGCTGCTGGATTGCGCACCGCATCATGTCACACCCGAAGCCTTTGTTGATGTGCCGCAGAAACGTATCGTTTTCGACTATACCTATGACGGGGTCATGCGATCCTACGACGCCAGCCGCGACCGGTTGGGTGTCTCATGCGCCGATATCCTGCTTGTGCATGACGTCTGTGCGTTCAGTCAGGGCAGTCAGGAGGCATCTGATGCCAAGATCCGGGAACTGTTCGATGGCGGCGGATACAAAGCTCTGGTCGAACTTCGTGAAGCCGGTGAAATCTCCGCCATTGGAGCCGGTGTAAATGAATGGCAGGTCTGCGAAAGATTATTGGGCTTGGGCGACTTTGACGGGTTTCTTCTGGCAGGCCGTTATACCCTCTTGGAACAAGACGCTTTAGACAGCTTTCTACCCCTTTGCGAAAAGCGGGACGTGGGCATAATTCTTGGCGGGCCGTACAACTCGGGTATCCTCGCAACCGGCGCTGTTTCCGGTGCGAAATACAATTATGCTGATGCACCCGAAGACATCCTTGCCCGAGTTCGCCAGATCGAGGCTGTCTGCTCAGCCCATGATACACCACTGATCGCTGCTGCCTTGCAATTTGTCCTTGGCCATCCCTGCGTCAAAACCGTTGTCCCCGGCGCGGTGAATGCGGCCGAGGTGCAGGCCAATGCGGCCCTGCTCGAACGTCAAATCCCCGCTGCGCTTTGGTCTGATCTGTGTTCGGAAGGATTGATCCGTTCCGACGCCCCCCTTCCCGGAGAGACTGCCTATGCTGCGTAATATTGATCCCATCCTGTCGCCTGACCTGTTGTACACCCTGCGCGCTATGGGGCATGGCGATGAAATCGTGATTGCGGATGCGAATTTCCCCGGCTCCAGCTCTGGGCCGGGCTGCATACGTGCCGACGGGTCAAGCGCCAGCGAAATCCTAAGAGCTATTTTGTCTGTCATGCCGTTGGACACATTTGTGCCTGACCCGGCCCTGACCATGCAGGTTGTTGGCGATCCGGATGCTATACCAGAGGCCATAGCCGATTTTCAGACCATTATCAGCGAAATAGCGGACCACCCGGCCACGATACAGGGCCTTGAACGTTTCGCCTTTTACGACCGGGCGGCCACAGCTTTTGCGATCGTGCAAACCGGCGAACGTCGGCTGTATGGCAACATCATCCTGAAAAAGGGTGTTCTTGGATGAAGATCGACGCCCATCAGCATTTTTGGACATTGGCGCGCGAAGACTATGGCTGGCTGACACCGGATCTGGGGCCGATTTACGCGGATTTCGCGCCCGCGGATCTGGCCCCATTGCTGAAAGGAGCGGGAATTGACGGTACGGTCTTAGTACAGGCTGCGCCGACAGCTGCTGAGACCGAATATCTGCTGTCACTCGCCGAGCAGGCCCCGTTCATAAAAGGCGTTGTCGGATGGGTTGATTTTGAGGCCGCCGACGCACCGGAACAAATCGCACGACTGGCTGCCCACCCGGTTTTTGTCGGTTTGCGCCCCATGGTTCAGGACATTCCCGACCCATTATGGATGCTCAAGGATGGGCTGACACCGGCTTTTGACTCTCTGCAACAGTCAAACCTTACCTTTGATGCGCTGACCCTGCCGCGACATCTGGGGCCGCTTCAACAGCTGCTGGATCGGCACCCACATATGCGCACGGTGATTGATCACGGTGCCAAGCCCCTGATCCGGGAGGGAGTCATGGAGGGCTGGCAAGAAGACATGTCGACATTGGCCCGAAATACAAATGCCTGGTGCAAACTTTCCGGGTTGGTGACCGAGGCCGGGGCGAATTGGACGGTAGAAGATTTGAAGCCTTATGTGAATCACCTGCTGAACACATTCGGGCCCTATCGCCTGATCTGGGGCAGCGACTGGCCGGTTTGCACATTAAACAGCAGTTATGAACGATGGCTCGAGGCGACCGATACGCTGTTAACCGGTCTGTCACCACACGAGCATCAGGCGATACGGGGCGGTAATGCTGCCCATGCCTATGATCTCAGGAACTAGATTGATCTTTCCGAGGCTGTATGCCGATGGGATTTTGCCGTCGTGGTTCCCAGAAGCTTGGATTTTAGAAGGAGAGTGAATTAGATATGACATCATCCGAAAACCTTGGCCGTCTGGCTGGAAAAACTGCTCTGATCACCGCCGCGGGACAGGGCATAGGGCGTGCAACAGCCGAATTGTTCGCCGCCGAAGGTGCACAGGTTTTTGCCAGCGACATTAATGATACCTCTCTGGCAGAGTTGCAAAATATCCAAGGCGTTACGTCGGTAAAACTTGACGTAACCGATACGGCGGCAGTGCAGGACTTCGTCGCGGGCACGCCCCCGTTGGATGTTTTGTTCAACTGCGCAGGATATGTGGCTGGCGGGTCCATTCTGGAATGTAATGAACGTGACTGGGATTCCAGTTTTGAGCTGAACGTCAAATCGATGTACCGGCTGATCCAATGTGCCCTGCCAACAATGCTGGAACATGGTGGCGGGTCTATCATCAACATGTCTTCGGTCGCCTCTTCGTTGAAGGGCGTTCCAAACAGGTTTGCATACTGCGCCTCGAAAGCCGCCGTAATCGGACTGACGAAATCGATCGCAGCCGATTTCGTTACTCAAGGCATCCGGTGCAATGCGATCTGCCCCGGCACTGTCGACAGCCCCAGCTTGCACGACCGGTTACGCGCAACTGGGGATTACGAGAAAGCAATGACTGATTTTATCGCGCGGCAACCCATGGGCCGCATCGGAACCGCAGATGAGATCGCGGAACTTGCGCTCTATCTGGCCAGCGATGCCAGCAAATACACAACCGGACAGCCCTTTGCCATTGATGGCGGCTGGACGATCTGAAGCAAATGAGGAATGTGAAATGAAATTGCTACGATACGGCCCAGCAGGCGCGGAAAAGCCGGGCATAGTTGATAAAGACGGCACTATCCGGGACCTGTCGGGGATCGTCGCCGACATTGCTGGGGAAGCGCTTAGCGATGAAACCCTCGCACGGCTGCGCGCGCTGGATCTTGAAACCCTGCCACCCGTCGATGCCGACAGCCGTATCGGCGCCTGTGTTGGACGTGTCGGCAAGTTCATCTGCATCGGTTTAAACTTTGCCGATCACGCGGCCGAAAGCGGCATGGACCTACCTGCTGAGCCGGTGGTCTTTTTCAAAGCGACATCCGCCATCATAGGCCCCGATGACACCGTTGAAATCCCCCGCGGGTCAGTCAAGACCGATTGGGAGGTGGAACTGGGCGTCGTCATCGGAAAAGAAGCAAAATACATCTCGGAGGATGAAGCACTGGCCCATGTGGCAGGATATTGTGTGATCAATGACCTGTCAGAACGGGATTTTCAGCTGCACCGTTCAGGTCAGTGGGTCAAAGGTAAATCCGCAGATACGTTCGGCCCAATCGGTCCCTGGCTGGTGACACGGGACGAAATCCCTGATCCCCAAGACCTGCCAATGTATCTTGAGGTGAACGGGCATCGGTATCAGGATGGCTCGACCAGAACGATGCATTTCAGTGTCACAGCGGTGATCTCGCACCTGTCGCAGTTCATGTCACTGCAACCCGGCGACGTGATCTCGACCGGGACACCCCCCGGTGTGGGTCTGGGGCAAAATCCGCAGGTTTACCTCAAACCTGGTGACAAGATGGAACTGGGGATCGAAGGTCTGGGGGTTCAACGTCAGAACGTCATACAGGGATAGTCCCAGGGACCTATCAAGTGGTGCTCATCCAGTCATTCTGGGTGGGTTTCCTCGGACCAGGATCGCCGGAAATTATGCGGTGATATTCTGAATCGGTTCCGGAAATGCACAGAAAGCCTATCCGTACTGGAAAACCCGGATGCAAAGGCTATCTCAGAAACGCTCAGGTTTGTTTCATTCAACAGGGCAAAAGCACGGTCCAGCCTGAGTTCATTATAGAACCGTCCCGGCGACATGTTAGTGTGCTGCCTGAACAGCCGCTCCATATGCCGGCGGGACAGGGACGCCTGATCCGCTATTGCCTCGAGGCTAAGCTGCGTTTCAATATTCTCGCGCATGATTTGCACCGCTTCGATCAATTTGGCATTTCGCGTGCCCAAAAGCGCCGAAACCGGCGATACCTGTTTGCTGCCGCCTTCTCCCAGCCTTCTGTGCAGGCACATTTCCGAAACATTGTTCGCCAAGGCGTTGCCAAACAATTCCTCGATAACTTCAAGCATCATGTCAGTGCTGGCGTGCCCGCCCCCGCATGTTCTAAGTTTCCCGTCAATTTCATAGAGGTTCTGGGTCGGCTCCATTGTTGGGAAGTTCTCACAAAAGCCAGGCCGGTTTTCCCAATGGACGGTAAAGTTTCTGGTTCCGATCACGCCCGCCTTTGCTAAGGCAAATGCACCGGTACAAATCCCACCGAACTCACATCCATGCGCCTTTTGTCGCCGAATCCAGTTCAGGACATTTGTGTTGAAAGACCTCATCGGTTGCGTTCCGGAACACACAAAGACAAACGCTCCCTTCTCCAGGTCATGGACCGAGTGATCCGCCTGAACACGTATGCCGTTGGAACAGGTCACGGGTTCTCCGTCGGTGGAGAGCACGTACCATTCGAACAGCTGCTTTCTGGACAGTTGATTTGATATGCGCAGAGGCTCAATCGCGGCACTGAAAGCCAGCATCGTCGTGTTGGGTAAAAGCAGAAAATAGAAGGCCTTGGGCGGCCCGTCATAGGAAACGTCCACGGAAATTGCGCCTTTTGGCAAAAAGCGCGGATTATCCATACGATCCTCTTTCATGTTTAATCCTTATAGAACGTGACCATTTTAACTGTGGCAGCCGAGGCGGCTTGAAATCAATCAACACTTTATATTCATTAGTGAATGCAAGGCTCTTGGAAAATCGGTGTCTATTTTGTATTTTGGATACAAAATTACACCAGCAGAGACTGTAACAATGCCAAGAACCCGCGCAATTCCCAGGCAAAGTTTGCCCGATGTCATCACAAATGACCTGCGCGAGCGGATTCTAAGCGGTGAGATGGCAGAAGGTGAAGCCATCCGTCAAGAAGCCCTGGCAGAAGACTATGACGTGTCACGCATGCCCATACGAGAAGCGTTAAAACGGCTTGATGCAGAGGGTCTTGTGCAACTGACCAACAATCGCGGCGCTGCGGTGACAAGACATTCGCTGTCAGAAATCGGTGAGATATTTGACCTCCGGATAATGTTGGAGGTCGATCTGTTCAGGCGTGCAATTCCACAGATGACCGAAGCAAATTTTGCCGAATGCGAAAGGTTTCTGGACGAAATGGAAACGTCCTACGAAGCCTATGATGTAGGGCGGTGGGGTGGTTTGAACTACGAGTACCATAATGCGCTTTACGCTGCTGCAGACCGTGGGATCACCAATGATATACTACAACGGATCAATCTACAGTCCGATCGCTATGTCCGTATGCACCTGAGCGTTATGGAACAACGCGAGCCCGCAAAAAAGGACCATCGCCAACTGCTGACGCTGGCCGAGAATGGGCAAGTTGAGGAAGCCTGCGCGCTGTTGACCCAACATATTGGGCGCACAAAAGACCATTTGCTTGCGATGGTCACCGCAACGCGCAGCTCCGAGAGCTAACCTAACCCAGCGGATGCAAGCATGCAGCCTGATGGGTTGTTCCTTGCAGATCAGGTGGTGCCGCACGGCATTCGTCAGTTGCCAGCCAGCATCGCTGAGCAAAGGCACATCCTTTGGGGATATTCATCGGTGAGGGCAACTCACCTTCCAGCTTGATCCGTTCCTTACGCGCCTCGGGGTCGGCACGCGGTGTCGTCGACAACAACGCTTTGGAGTAAGGATGCCGGGGCGCCGCGAACAACTGTTCTTTCGGAGCTTTCTCGACTGCACGTCCCAGATACATGACGATTACGTCATCAGCGAAATGCTTCACCACCGACAGGTCATGCGAGATGAACAGGTAGGCCAGGTTCAGACGCTCTTGCAGTTCAACCAGCAGGTTCAGGATTTGTGACTGGATCGAAACATCCAGCGCCGATACCGGCTCATCCAAAACCAGAACCTTGGGGTTCAGCATCAGGGCTCGGGCAATCGCAATCCGCTGCCGTTGGCCGCCCGAAAACATGTGGGGGTAGCGATCATAATGCTCGGGGCGCAGACCGACAAGATCAATCATTTGGCGTGCGCGAGTTTCCCGTTCCGCAGCGGTCATATCGGGCCGGTTGATGATCAGAGGTTCCTGCAGGATCTGACCGATCCGTTGTCGCGGATTAAGCGAACCATAGGGATCCTGAAACACGATCTGCACGTTTTCGCGCATCTCAGCCCATTTTGAAGGGGTGATATCGACGCCGTCGATGGTCAGTGTTCCCGAAGTGGGCTCTTCAATCATCGTCACGACGCGAGCGAGGGTGGATTTACCGCACCCGGACTCTCCTACAATGGCCAGCGTCTTACCAGGCTCTAGGGCAAAATCCACACCGGACAGGGCTTTGACCGTTGCCGATTTCGACAGTAATCCCCCTTTGACCTCATAGTGCCGGGCCAACGCGTTTGCCTGAACGATCGGGGCGGTCATGCCAATTCTCCAGCGGTGATTTCCTTGACGTGGTGACAGCGGGCCTTGCCGAAATCTGCTCCATGCGGAGCGGGTGGTGTGTTCCGGCACAAGTCATCGGCGAATTGGCATCGCGGGCTGAACAAGCAACCTTTGGGACGATCAAATTGACCAGGAACAACACCTGGAATCGTCGGCAGCAATTTCGAAGTTGCCCGTTCAGGCAAAGCGTTCAGCAAAGCTGAGGTATAAGGATGGCGCGGTGTGCGGAACAGATCGCGTACCGGCTGTTCCTCGACCTTTTGACCGGCATATTGGACCTGAACCCGCTCGGCGGTTTCTGCCACAACACCCATGTCATGGGTAATCAGAACAAGGCCCATCCCCTGCTCATCGCGCAATCGGACCAACAGATCCAGAATCTGCGCCTGAATTGTTACATCAAGCGCGGTAGTGGGTTCGTCCGCGATCAGAAGTTTCGGGGTGCAGGCAATCGCCATCGCGATCATGACCCGCTGATTCATGCCGCCCGACATCTGGTGAGGAAACGTATTCAGACGGCTCTCGGGTGCCGGGATACCCACCAGGTCAAACAGCTCAATCGCGCGCTGATGACGGTCTTTACGGTTTAGCCCCAAATGGATACGCAGTGCTTCTTTGATCTGGAAACCGACCGTGAAACAGGGGTTTAGCGAAGACATCGGCTCTTGAAAGATCATGGCAATATCTTTGCCGATGATCTTGCGCCGATCCCGTGCCGAGATTTTGGTCAGGTCGCGACCCTCAAAGCTCATTTCATCTGCAGTGATTGTCGCCGTCCATGGCAGCAACCCCATCAGCGCCAGCATTGAAACGGATTTCCCCGAGCCGCTTTCCCCGACAATGGCCATCAACTCGCCCTTGTTGACAGACAGATCAACGCCATCCACAGCGCGGAACTCACCCGACGCAGTAGCAAACTCGACCGAAAGATTTCGGATTTCCAACAGGCTCATGTCGTCAGCTCCGTTTCAGCTTGGGGTCCAGCGCGTCGCGCAGACCGTCGCCCATCAGGTTGATTGCCAGCACCGTGACCAGAATGGCCAGGCCCGGGAAAGTTACCACCCACCACGCGCGCAGAATGAATTCGCGCGCTTCGGCCAGCATTGTGCCCCATTCCGGCGTGGGCGGCTGCGCCCCCATGCCTAGAAAGCCAAGTGCCGCAGCATCCAGGATCGCGGTCGAGAAGGACAGCGCCGCCTGGACAATGATCGGCGCCAGACAGTTCGGCAGCACGGTTTTGAACATCAGGCGCGCCTTGCTTGCGCCGGCCACACGGGCCGAGGTCACATAATCCTTTTGCCGTTCGGCCAGAACCGAGGCGCGGGTGAGGCGCACGTAATGTGGTTGAAACACAATGGCGATGGCGATCATTGCATTGGTCAGAGACGGGCCCAGAATGGCGACCAGAACCAGTGCCAGCAGCAGCGACGGAAAGGACAAGATAATATCCATCACGCGCATGATCATCGTGTCGACCCATTTGGGTGCAAACCCGGAAAGCAGGCCAAGAACCACACCGCCTGACACGGCCACACAAACCACGACGATACCGACAAAGAAGGAATAGCGAGATCCCATAATCAGCCGCGAAAGCATATCCCGGCCCAGTGGATCAGTCCCCAGCGGGAAGGCCCAACTGCCGCCTTCCTGCCACGCCGGAGGCTGCAGGATATGCTCGCGGAACTGTTCGGTTGGATCGTAGGGGGCCAGCAAAGGTGCGAAGGCAGCACAAAAGACAAAGGCAGCGAATACCCACAGGCCAATCACAGCGCCGCGGTTTTCACTGAAATAAAACCAGAATTCGCGCAAGGCGCTTGGGCGGTCTTCGGTTTTGGGTGCGTTTGCAGATAGTTCAGCCATCACCGCCTCCGGATTTTTGGATTGATGATGCCATAAAGGACATCGACCAGTAGGTTCACCAGCATCACGATCACGGCGATCATCAGAAGACCGCCCTGCACCACCGGGTAATCGCGCCGGAAGATGCTGTCGACCATCCACTTGCCGATGCCCGGCCAGCTAAAGATCGTCTCGGTCAGAATTGCACCAGCCAGCAAAGTTCCAACCGACAGGCCGATCACCGTAATCACGGGGATCAACGCATTACGCAGAGCATGCAGCCCGTTGATCCGAGTGGGTGACAGACCTTTTGCCCGCGCGGTACGGATGTAATCCTCGCCCAGAACCTCAAGCATTGCCGAGCGCGTCTGACGCGCAATGACAGCCAGCGGGATCGTCCCCAGAACAATCGTTGGCAGAATCAAATGCCGAACAGCCGACGTGAATGCCCCGGGTTGCCCCGACAAAAGACTGTCGATCAGCATAAAGCCGGTCACGCTGGGGAAGTAATACAGAAGGTCGATCCGACCCGAAACAGGTGTCCAGCCCAAATTGCCCGAGAACACGATGATCAGCAGCAGCGCCCACCAGAAGATAGGCATCGAATATCCCACCAGCGCAGATGACATCAGCGCCCGATCAAAGAATTTGCCCCGGTTGACTGCGGCAATGACACCGGCGGGCAACCCAAGGGCCACCGCGAAGATCATCGCGCAGATCGACAATTCCAGCGTCGCTGGGAACAGGGCAAAAAACTCGTCCCAGACCGGTTTCTTGGTGACAAAGCTTTCGCCCAGATCGCCCTGCATAACGCCGGTCAGATAGTCCCAATATTGTTGGAGGACCGGCTTGTCGAAGCCCAGTTTGACCACCATTTCCTGATAGCGTTCCTCGGACATTCCGCGTTCGCCGGCCATGACGATGATCGGATCACCAGGCAAAACGCGAATGAACATGAAGGAGATAAGCGTTACACCCAGAAATGTCGGAATGAACATACCGAGACGAGAAAGAAAGTAGCCAAACATCAGCGACCTATGATTGTGAGATCTTTGGGAAAGTGGGTTAGCGACCGACAGCCATCCCCTGTAACAAGCACGTCATCTTCTATGCGCACGCCGAAATTGTCCAGCGCGTAAAGGCCCGGCTCGTTTGTCCAAACCATGCCCGGCAGGATTTTCTGGTCGTTTCCACGCATGATATACGGCGCTTCGTGAACGTCGCGGCCCAGACCGTGGCCCGTTTTGGTGCGGATCCGATCGGCATAGGGTGACGCTTCGAGAACGCCGATCACGGCATCGTCGATATCATGCGCCGTGACACCGGGACGGCAGGCTTTGAATCCTGCCAGATTGGCGCGCAGAACGGTGTCATAGACCGCCCTGCCCTCGTCCGAGACCTCTTCGACAAAGAACGTGCGGGTGATGTCGGCGGCAAACCCATGTTTGCGGGCTCCGAAATCAAACAAAAGCGCATCGCCCGGTTTGATCTGGTAATCCGCCCGCGCCTTACCATGGGGCCGCGCCGAGTTATCCCCGGCGGCAACAATCGGCGAAAATGCCAGCGAGGCGGCGCCTTCCGCAAACAGCGCCTGAATCAAGGCCTGTTCAATCTGCAATTCGGTCTGACCGACGCGCACATCCGCAATCACGCGCTCTAATGCGCGTTCAGAGATGTCGATCGCGGCTTGAAGCGCTGCGATATCGTCTTCTGTCTTGATAATGCGCAAGCCAGAAATTTCACGCTCGGCATCGACAATCCGCAGGTCCGGTAACGCGTTGGTAAACGCTTTCGACACAAAGACTCGCATCACCTGCCCTTCCACAGCCAGCGATGTCAGCGGCATATGCTTGGCGAGGGCTGCAAAGGCGTCATCATATCCGGTCTGGTCGAACCAGTCGAAAACGGCGCCTTCAAATTCAACCAGGTCCCAACTGCCGAGCTCAAGGTTGGGAACGATGGCCGCAGGAGAACCTTCGCCGGGGACCACGACCACAAAGGGCCGCTCGTGGCTCATGAAAGGTTTTCCCAATGCGCGGGTGAAATTCGGGCCGGGCACAAGGGCCACGGCATCAACTGACATGTCCTTTGCCAGTTGACGGTACTCGGACAAATTCGGCATCAGGGCCGACCTCCAATAAGAAACCGGAGCCGCCACGCGGGCGGCTCCGGTCGGTAAGTGATGAATTATTCGACGCTCACACCGTAGAAGATGTGGCCGCCCAGCGGGTGCACTTTATAGCCCTGCACTTCGTTGCGCATCGGCATAAAGACCACCGAGTGTGCGATCGTTGCCCAAGGCGCCTGCTCTTTGAAGACCACCTGAGCGTCTTCGTACAGCTTGGTGCGTTCGGCCTGATCGGTGGACTGCTTGGCCTTGAGGATCAGCTCTTCGAAGGGCTCGTGGCACCACTGCGCCCGGTTCGAGGCTTCGCGTCCGTCACAACCCAGGAGAACCGCCAGGAAGTTGTCTGGATCGCCATTGTCACCGGTCCAACCCAGCAGAACGGCTCCGTCACGGTCCAGATCTTTCGAACGCGACAGGTATTCACCCCATTCATAGGACACGATTTCGACGTCGACACCAACCTTGGCAAAATCCGCTTGGATCAGCTCGGCCATACGGCGTGCATTCGGGTTATAGGGACGCTGTACCGGCATAGCCCAAACCTTCATCGACAGGTCGGATACGCCTTCGGCTTCCAGCATCGCCTTGGCCGCTTCGGGATCATACGCGTCATCGGTGATGGCGTCGTTATAGCCCCACATGGTTGGCGGGATCGGGTTCTTGGCAACTTGGCCCGAGCCCTGGAACACGACGTCGATGATCGCATTCTTGTCGATCGCCATGTTCAGCGCCTTGCGGACCTTCGGATTGTCGAACGGTGCCATGGTGGTGTTGTAGGCGAGGTAGCCGACGTTCAGGCCTTCCTGCTCCAACATGTTGATATCTGCATCGTCCTGCATCGCCTGAATGTCGGCCGGGTTCGGATAAGGCATGATATGACATTCGCCCGCTTTCAGCTTTTGATAGCGAACCGATGCATCCGGCGTGATCGCGAAGATCAGGTTCTCCACATCCGCAGGGGCCTTCCAGTAGTCAGCATTCTGCGCATAGCGGATCACCGCGTCTTTCTGGTAGGCTACAAACGAGAACGGACCAGTCCCGATCGGTGCTGTGTTCAGCTTCTCAGGCGTACCCGCGGCCATCATCGCATCCGCATATTCCGCAGACAGGATCGAGGCAAAGTCCATCGCCATGTTGGCCACAAAAGGCGCTTCAGGCTTGGACAGGGTGAACTTCACTGTGTAGTCGTCGACTTTTTCAATCGACTCGACCAGGTCCGGCATACCCATGCCCTGGAAATATTCCCAGGTACCACCAGATACCTGATTATAGGCATGGCCTTCATCCTTCTGGCGCATGAACGAGAAGATCACGTCATCAGCATTGAAATCACGCGTCGGCGTGAATTCGTCATTCGAATGGAATTTGACGCCCTGACGCAATTTGAAGGTATATTCCAGACCATCATCGCTGGCCTCAACGCTTTCCGCCAGACCGGGGATAACATTGGTAGTACCGGTCTCAAACTCGAGCAGACGGTTGTAAATCGGGTGTGACGAGGCATCAAAGGTTGTCCCTGCGGTAAATAGCGCCGGGTCAAAGCCTTCGGGTGATCCTTCCGAGCAATATACCAAAGTATTTGCTTGGGCCGCAGCACTGGACAACGCAATCGCTGCAGTTGCGGCCATCAATCTAAGTTTCATGAGTTTCTCCCAGAAATGTTTTTTCTTCAGATTTTCGCGTTGTTCTAATTTCTAGTCAGAACAATCTTTGATGACTGTCACCGCAGCGAAATCCCTGCCCAATGTATCCAAAATACAAAATCCATTGTCAACTGAGTTCACCGCCCAGCGATCAGGAAGTAAAAAAGAGGGCAGGTACAGCGTTATGATTCGCCTGGTCGAGCCTGTTTTCTAACTGATTTCGGTTCTTTGGCGATTAGAGCCAAGCAGTGGCGAAGCCACCGGGCAGGAGCGTCCGAACTCTTGAATGCCATCAATCCTAAATGCCGCGGGCTTCAGGGATCGACCTCCACATCCATATCTTGAATCGAGTCGATCCGACCCAAATGTCAGGCGCCGTAACGGGCCATGAACATGTCGACAGCCTGCAGCGCGACCTCTTCAATCTCAGCCTCTGAAAAGCTGCTTTGAATGCCGAATGTGGATCGGGGCCAAAGGCGGACCTTGCACAATTCCGAAAACTGTTCAGCGGCAAATTGAAGGTCCTCGATAACCAATTCGCCTTTATTCACCGCTTTTTGCAGATATTCTGCAAGTTGCCGGGTGCCATTTTGCGGCCCCGCCTCATAGAAGGCGCGGCCAAGTTCGGGGAACCGATCTTGCTCGGCCACGCAGATGCGGAACACCTGCTGCGCAAAATCCGACACCAGAAATGCGGCCAGCTGGGTCGCAGCGATGGTCAGCACCTCGCGTGCGGGTTTTGTATCGTCAACCATCGAAACGACATTCTCGGCCATACGGCAGCATTCGTTCTGGGCGACCTCCATGAAAAGAAGACGCTTGTCCGGGAAATAGCTGTACAAAGTCGCCTTGGAAACACCCGCCGCGCGCGCAATGTCATCTACACTAGCTCCTTCGAAACCATCTGCCATGAACACTGATCGGGCTCCTTGCAGGACCTGATCAAATTTTCGGCCTGTTCGCAAAATGGCAGTTGCTTCGGACATGCGCTCTCCTTCAGGGGTGAATTCGTCGAATCTATAAACTGATCAGTTCAGATACAACGATTCGCATAGGATTTCGGCCATGGGCAGGCGGGATTATGGTAATTTTTCCGTTAGGTCAGTCCGCGAAGGTCGTTCGGCGGGGCCTGATTGGCCAGGGGTTGCCGCCAGAGAAAACCGTGCTAACACTCTGGCCATGGCTGATATTTTTCTGCGTACGCTGCCGTTCTTTGCGATTATTGGCCTGGGGTATTGGGCTGGGCGCAGTCGGTTCTTTTCGGAAGAAGCCACGGCCTATCTGACGAAATTCGTGTTCTATTTCGCGCTTTCGGCAATGTTGTTCCGCTTTGCCGCCACCCTGCCCTTTGCCGAGATATTCGACGGCAGATTGGTCGCGGGCTATCTGCTGGGAACGCTTACGGTTTATGCTCTGGCCAGTCTGATCGCGTGGATGCGCGGCCTTGACATACCAACCTCGGCCGTCGAGGCCCAATGCGCTGCGATCGGCAATGTGGGCTTTCTGGGGCTGCCGATGCTTGCGCTTTTGTTCACCGAAGCAGCAATCGGCCCGGTCATGCTGGTATTGACTGTCGACCTTGTGGTGTTTTCCTCGCTGATCGTGATTTTGATCAATGCCGGACGCGATGGGCGGCTGACGCCGGCAACATTTAGGTTGATTGGCCTCGGTTTGCTCAAAAACCCGATGATCGTATCTATTTCAGCGGGGCTTTTGTGGTCAGCCTTCCAAATTCCCGTGCCCGTTCCACTGAACGATTTTCTGACAATCCTGGGCGGGGCAGCCACTCCGGGAGCCTTGTTTGCGATAGGGGCATCGCTCGCCAGCAAATCCGCCGAGCGTGTTCAGATCGCTGCCTGGCTGAGTTTTTGCAAACTGATCATTCATCCGCTCTGCGTTGCTGTTTTCGTAATCTGGCTGATCCCGGCGGAAAGCTTCTCGGCTTCGGTTGCCATTGCAGCGGCAGCACTGCCTGTCGCTGGGAATGTCTATATGCTGGCGGCCTATTACGGGGTCGCACCCCATCGGGCTTCGGCCGCAATTCTCTTGTCCACCGTGGTCAGCATCCTGACACTGCCGCTGGTGATTGCCATAGCCGGAACATTCTAAGCCACAGATAGGGAAAAATACTCGCTGGCCGCAGGAACACAGACTTTACGCACGGACCGAGTAACGATAGCCATGGCGCGAACCTAACGTAAGGACGGAACCAAATGGAAACCCTTTCGGAAAACGCTTGTTTCGGAGGCGTCCAGGGCGTCTATCGCCACGCCTCGGCTGCCTGCCAATGCGACATGACTTTTGGACTGTTCCTGCCCGCCGAGGCAAAGGACGGCCCGGTTCCGGTTCTATGGTATCTGTCTGGCCTGACCTGCACCCATGAAAACGC
This sequence comes from Ruegeria sp. CDSC021, assembly GCF_059610845.1. Taxonomy (NCBI): domain Bacteria; kingdom Pseudomonadati; phylum Pseudomonadota; class Alphaproteobacteria; order Rhodobacterales; family Roseobacteraceae; genus Ruegeria; species Ruegeria sp. CDSC021. Next base: position 166,674 of record NZ_JBXWOK010000003.1, on the reverse strand, counting down.
CATGACCAAGGCCGGGGCGCAGGCCTGGGCCGCGGAACAGGGTATCGCCCTTGTTTTCCCTGACACATCCCCGCGCGGCGAAGGCGTCGCCGATCACGAGGACTACGATCTGGGCCAGGGCGCGGGGTTTTATGTGAATGCCACGCAATCACCCTGGGCACCGCACTTCAACATGTGGGACTATGTGGCCGAGGAATTGCCCGCTCTGCTGGTTGAAACCTTTGCAATCGACGCAGACCGCCAGGCCATTACCGGCCATTCCATGGGCGGCCATGGCGCCCTGACATTGGCAATGAACCTACCGGGTCGGTTCCGATCGGTTTCGGCATTTGCACCAATTTCAAACCCAACAAGCGCCGATTGGGGCCGCAAACAACTGAAGGCATATCTGGGCGATGACGCGGCCCAATGGGCCAAGCACGACGCATCGCTGATGATGAAGAACACCGGTTTCGACGGCCCTGTCCTGATCGACACCGGCGACAATGACCAGTTCATCGACCTGTTGCGCCCCGAGGCGCTGGCCCAGGCGATAGCCGAACGTCGCCAACAGGCAGTTTTCCGTCTGCAGCCCGGCTATGACCATTCTTACTTCTTTGTGTCGACCTTCATGGAAGACCACATCACTTTCCACGCCGAAGCACTGTATGGAGACTGAGGCATGAGCAAATACGACTATGACCTGATCATTGTCGGGTCCGGCCCTTCCGGTCGTTCGGCGGCGATTCAGGCAGGCAAGTTGAAACGCCGGGTGCTGGTTATCGACCGCAAGGATCGGTTGGGTGGGGTCTCGGTCCATACCGGGACCATCCCGTCAAAAACCCTCCGCGAGACAGTGCTGAACCTGTCTGGCTGGCGCGAGCGCAGCTTTTACGGGCGCTCGTACCGGGTAAAGGATCAGATCCGGGCCGAAGACCTCAAGGCTCGGTTGCACATGACGCTGGACCATGAGGTCGACGTGCTGGAACATCAGTTCAATCGGAACCACGTGGAAACCTTAAATGGTCTGGCAAGATTTGTCGGTCCCCACGAGATTGAGGTTGCAACCGACGCAGGCGAAACCACACGTCTGTCCGCCGCAAAGTTCCTGATCGCCACCGGAACCAAGACCTATCGTCCCGATTATGTGCCCTTCAACGGGAAGACCATCGTCGATGGCGATGATTTTCTGGAGATGGTCGAGATACCGCGCTCGCTATGCGTGATCGGGGCCGGTGTAATCGGTGTGGAATATGCCACGATGTTTTCCGCGCTTGATGTACGTGTCACCCTGATTGAACCCCGTGAGACGTTTCTGGATTTCATCGACAGCCGGCTGATCCATGACTTTACCCACCAAATCCGCGAAAACGGTGTGGATTTGCGACTGGGCTCTGCCGTTGAAAAGATCGAAGATGGAGGTAGCCACGTAGAAGTGACGCTCGAGAATGGACGGCATGTCCGGGCCGAGATGTTGCTGTTTGCCGCCGGGCGGATGGGCGCGACCTCGGCGTTGAATCTGGATGCGGTCGGGCTGACAACCGATCACCGCAACCGGATTGAAGTCGATCGCAAGACCTATCAGACAGCGGTACCGCATATCTATGCGACCGGAGATGTAATCGGACATCCCTCGCTGGCATCAACCTCGCTGCAGCAGGGGCGCGTGGCGGCATGTCACGCGTTGGAGACCCCGACCCTGCCGGAAAGCCCCTGGTACCCTTACGGCATCTATTCGGTGCCCGAGATATCCACCTGCGGCATGTCCGAAGAAGAGTTACAGGAGCGCGATATCCCTTACGAGGTCGGCGTCGCGCGATTCCGCGAAACTTCTCGCGGGCATATCATGGGGTTGGAACATGGCATGCTGAAGATGCTGTTTTCACTGAAAACCCGCCGGGTTCTTGGTGTGCAGATCGTAGGCGAAGGCGCGACTGAGCTTATCCATATCGCACAGGCTGTATTGAACCTGAAAGGCACAGTGGATTATTTCGTTCAAAACACATTCAACTACCCGACCTTGGCCGAGGCCTATAAGATTGCTGGTCTGGATGCGTTTAACCGGATGCCCATCCCTGAGGAGTTCAAGGTCAAGAAGAAGCCTGCCGAGAAACAGGCAAAGAAAGCGTGACAACCCTGTACATAGACGCAGATGCCTGTCCAGTGAAGGCCGAGGCCGAGCGTGTAGCGACCCGACATAAGATTCCGATGGCTCTGGTATCGAACGGGGGCTTGAGGCCTTCGGCCAATCCTCTGGTACAGGTTGTGATCGTGTCTGCAGGTGCGGATGAGGCCGATAAATGGATCGCAGACCGTTGTGGTATAGGGGACGTGGTTGTGACCTCTGACATTCCTTTAGCCGCGAAATGTGTTGAAGCAGGTGCGCGTGTATTACGTCACAACGGCGAGGCCTTTACCGCCGCCAATATTGGTCAGCAACTGGCGATGCGCGACCTGATGGCAGACCTGCGTTCAGCAAACCCTCTGGGCGCCGGGGGCGGTGGCAAGCCTTTTGGCAAGGCCGATAGGTCCCGGTTTTTGGATGCGTTGGAACGGGAATTGCGGGCGGCACTAAGGGCGTGACCTTCCCGCCCGTCTCAGACGCATCAGAGATGCGTCCCCTCCGGTTGGGCCGGGCAGCGCTGCGCGCTGCAGTTCCTGTCTTGAAAAGCGCAGCAAGGATTGATTCAGTCAGCCCCAGCAGAGATTCTAAGAAGGATTATTCATGCCAATAGAAGCGGTGGTTTTCGACATCGGGAATGTCCTGATAGAATGGCAGCCAGAACGGTACTACGACGCGGTTATTGGTGAAGACCGTCGCCGGGCCATGTTTGCCGAGGTTGACCTGCATGGAATGAATGATCTTGTTGATCAGGGGCAACATTTCACTGACACCATCTATGGCTGGGCTGATAAATATCCCGAATGGCGGGATGAAATCCGGATGTGGCACGACAAATGGATCGAATTGGCCACGCCCGAAATCCCCCACTCGGTACGGTTGCAACGTGCGCTGCGCGCCAAAGGCATCTCGGTCTTTGCGCTGACAAATTTCGGGGTGCAGAATTTTGAGTATGCAACCACGGTCTATCCATTCCTCAACGAGTTCGACCGGCTGTATGTTTCAGGTCGCATGCAGACCGTGAAACCGCATGTCCCGATTTACGAGAAGGTAGAGGTCGATTGTGGTCTGGCGCCTGAGGCGTTGTTGTTCACCGACGACCGGATCGACAATATCGAAACGGCGCAGGCGCGAGGCTGGCAAACGCATCATTTTGAGGGCCCGCAAGGATGGGCAGACCGGTTGGTGGCAGAGGGGCTTTTGACCCGCGAAGAGGCCCGCTAGATCAGGCTGCGACGGAGAGCGGCCGGTTCTCGCGGATGGGAAGGTGAACGATGGCGCTGAAGGCGCCGATGGCCACGCCGACCCACCAGACAAAGGTGTAATCTCCGTACTGGTCATACATGCGGCCGCCTAGCCAGACGCCAAGAAAACTGCCGACCTGATGGCTGAAGAAGATGATGCCGTAAAGCGTACCCATGTAGCGCAACCCGTACAAATGTGCGACAAGCCCCGAGGTCAGTGGAACCGTTGCCAGCCAGAGCGAACCCATGACCAATGAGAATACAACAACCGTGATTGGCGTGATTGGCAGGATTATGAAAGCCGCCGCTGTAAGCGTGCGGGCGGCATAAATAGAGGCCAGAAGGTATTTCTTGGGAAAGTGCATTCCGGCCCACCCCGCCAGCAATGTCCCTCCGATATTGGCCAACCCGATCAATGAAATCGACACAGCCCCTAATGCGGAAGTTGTCGTTATACCAATGGAATGCAGTATTCCACCCGGCTGAATCGGGCCGCACATTTCGGTAACGAAAGCGGGAAAATGCGCTGTGATAAAGCCAAGCTGATAACCACAGCTGAAAAATCCCAGGAAAATCAGGGTATAAGACGGGTCCCGGAAGGCCTTGCCCAGAATTTGCCCCATGCTTTCTTCGATTTCGGCTTTGGTTGCGGCTTGGGGGGCGCGCATGAAGGGCAGAGTCATGACCAGTGCCAGGATGGCAACGGCAAACACGATGAAAACCTGTTGCCAGGGCATAAAAGACAAAAGCCATTCCGCCGTTGGAGCACCCAAAACCTGGCCAAAGCTTCCTGCCGCTGTCACGACGGCCAGAGACATAGAGCGGTTATGATCAGAGGACGCCCGTCCAACTACGGCAAGCACGACACCAAACCCCGTGCCGGCAATCCCAAAGCCCACAAGCCAGGCGTACATCTGATGCTCGAAAGGGGTAACGGACCACGCCGACAACACCATGCCCGATGCATAGGTCAATGCCCCGAGCACAATCGCACGGCGATCCCCCACCTTCTCGGCGATGGCGGCAAAAATGGGTTGTCCAATTCCCCAAGCGAGGTTCTGGATCGCAATCGCCATCGAAAAATCGGAGCGCAGCCAGCCGAATTCAGTCGCAATGGGGATCTGGAATACGCCAAAGGATGCCCGCACTGCAAAACTGACTGCGATAATGATGCAGCCGACGATCAAGATCGGATTTAGCAGGCGCGCGTGTTGGGGCATTGAATCCTCGGAATGGCCGAGCCGCGACGGTACCCAAATTTGTACCGTGGTCAATTCAGGAGTTTTGACGCCGCGGATAAGCAAAATTGATGCATCTTCCAAATGCCTGCTTTTCAACGCCCAGAGGTGAAGGTATCCCTCGGGATATGTCAGATTTGATATCGCTTTACGAGACACGCATCGCCGATGGCACTTTGACGCGGGACGATGCGCAAGAGGCTGTCCTTCCGCATTTCGAACGCATTCGCGCGGCCTTGGCTACCCCGGTTAAGCGTGGTTTCTTTCGCAAGACACCCCCGCCGCCCCAGGGACTTTATCTGTGGGGCGGAGTTGGTCGTGGCAAGTCGATGTTGATGGATATGTTTGTCGACGCGCTTGGCGACATCCCCGCCCGTCGCGTCCATTTTCATGCTTTCATGCAGGAAATCCACGCGGGAATGCATAAAGCTCGTAAGGACGGAGTTGAGGATGCGCTTGCACCGGTCGCGGACTCGGTTGTCAAATCCGTAAAACTGCTGGCATTTGACGAGATGCAGATCACCGATATCACCGATGCGATGATCGTCGGGCGGCTGTTTGATCTTTTGCATGCTGGCGGGGTCGTGGTCATCACCACATCCAACCGGCACCCGGACGAATTGTACAAGAACGGCTTGAACCGCCAGCTCTTTTTGCCATTCATCGCGCATATCAAGGAGCAGCTTCAGATATGGGAACTGGTCTCGCCCACTGATTACCGACAGAACCGTCTTGAAGGTGCGCCAGTCTATTTCACGCCGATCGGCCCCGAGGCTCGACAGAATATCCGATCCGTCTGGAACGATCTCGCGGGCGGTGCGGCGGAACCGCTGGTGTTGCAGGTAAATGGCCGTGCTGTCGAATTGCCGGCCTTTCGGAACGGGATAGCCCGAGCAAGCTTCTATGATCTGTGCGGACGGATGCTGGGCCCTGCAGATTATCTGGCCGTTGCCGAGGCGGTCAAAGTTCTGGTTCTGGAGGACATCCCGCGCCTGTCCCGGAATAATTTCAATGAGGCCAAGCGTTTTGTGACGTTGATTGACGCCTTGTATGAGGCGCGGGTACGCCTGATCTGTTCGGCGGCCGCAGAGCCCGAGATGTTGTATGTCGAGGGTGAAGGGACGTTCGAGTTCGAACGCACTGCCTCGCGACTGCGCGAGATGCAAGCCGAAGATTGGGGGGCATAGGGGCGCTGCCCCGTCACGTTTTGCGCGCCTTCCCCAAGGTACCTCCGCCAGGTGAAGACCTATCCGTTTTCCCGTAGGATGTTGCCCGCCAAATAGAGTGATCCGCAAATCAGGATACGGGCCTGAGGGTCTTGGTCTGTGATTTTCTGCAGGGCCGCGGATACACTCTCTGCTGTGTCGGCTTTCATGCCAACCTGGTCAGCAGCCTGCGCCGTATCTTCAGCGCTAAGCGTCGCGGCCTCACCCGGTATCGACACTGCGGTCAGGCTTTGAGCCTGCGTGGCAAGCGGTGCAAGATAGCCAGCGACATCTTTGGTGTTGAGCATTCCGCAGATCAAATGTGTCGGAGATTGCGGTAATTTTCTCAGCACTTCAGCAAGCGCAATTCCCGCGGCGGCATTGTGCCCACCATCCAGCCACAGCTCGGCCTGTGCGGCCTGTTCAACAAGCGGGCCGGATTTCAGACGCTGCATCCGTGCTGGCCACTCGGCCTTGGTAACGGCGGCCTCATAGGCCTGATCACCAAGTTCGAGATGGCGCAATACCGCTATTGCCGCACCCGCATTCTGAATTTGATGTGCGCCAAGCAGGTTGGGCAGCGGCAGATCCCGCAGCCCGATTTCGTCCTGATACACAAGACGTCCGTTTTCCTCGGTCACATGCCAGTGCTGACCGTGTACCAGCAATGGGGCGCCCAGACGGGCCGCTGTATATTCGATGACCTCAAGCGCTTCGTCCTGCTGTGGGCCGACGATACAAGGGACGCCCGGCTTGATGATCCCGGCTTTTTCGGCTGCGATCTTGCCCAACGTGTCGCCTAGAAACTGTTCATGGTCGATGGAAACCGGCGTGATAACCGTCACGGCGGGTTCGTGCACCACGTTTGTTGCATCCAGGCGCCCGCCAAGGCCGACCTCAAGCAAGGTATAATCAGCCTGTTTGCGGGCAAAGGCCAGCAGGGCCGCACAGGTCGTAATCTCGAAATAGGTGATGTTCTCACCACCATTGGCGGCATAGCACTCATCAAGGACGTTTGTCAGTTCGGCTTCCGAAATCAACTCACCTGCCAGCCGAATACGCTCGTGAAACCGGGCAAGATGCGGAGAGGTATAGGCGTGAACCGTTTTCCCCGCCCCTTCCATACCGGCGCGGATCATAGCCTGCGTAGACCCCTTGCCATTTGTCCCTGCGATATGAACGACCGGAGGCAATTTGGTCTGAGGGCTTTCCAGTGCGGCAAGCAAACGCCACACCCGATCCAACGTCAGGTCGATGATCTTGGGATGCAGCGCCATCATCCGATCAAGGATGACGTCTGACGATGGCGAAGTCATTCCTGATCCGCGTCTTTCTCTGGGGCTTCGGGGGTGGGCGCGGGCAAATCACCTTTGACCGCAGGAGGCTGATTCATCAGCATGCGGGTAATCGTGATCAATTCGTCACGCATTTCGGTACGCTTCGTTACCCGGTCCAGCATTCCGTGGTCCAGCAGGTATTCTGCGCGCTGAAATCCTTCGGGCAGCTTTTCCCGAATGGTCTGTTCGATCACGCGCGGGCCTGCAAAGCAGATTAGCGCATTGGGTTCCGAGATATGGACGTCGCCCAGCATCGCATAAGAAGCGGTCACGCCTCCGGTGGTAGGATGGGTGAGTACAACGATATAGGGCAGTTTTGCCTCTTTCAGCATCTCAACCGCCACGGTGGTTCGCGGCATCTGCATCAAGCTCAAGATGCCTTCCTGCATTCGCGCGCCACCCGCTGCCGAGAACAGGATCAGCGGGCGTTTCAACTTCACTGCCTCTTGCGCGGCCGCAATGATGGCATTGCCGACATACATACCCATCGAACCGCCCATGAACGAGAAATCCTGGGCCGCTGCCACGATCGGCGTACGTCCGATATCACCTTTGGCGACCAGCATCGCCTCTTGCTCGCCAGTTTTCTTCTGCGCTGCTTTCATCCGGTCGGGGTATCTCTTCTGGTCCCGGAACTGTAGCGGATCATCTTTGGGAGCGGGAACATCGACCTCGGTAAATATACCACCGTCAAACAGGTGCCCGAACCGGTCGCGCGGTGTGATCGCCATATGATGATCACATTGGGTGCAGACATTCTGGTTTTCCGCCAATTCGCGGTGGAACAGCATCGTGCCGCATTCGTCACACTTGTGCCAAAGGTTTTCGGGGACTTCCCGGCGTGAGAAGATCGAATTAATCCGGGGACGGACGTAGTTTGTGATCCAGTTCATGTCGGAACCTTGCTAGTACGGCGTTGACGTCACATAAGACGCTACGGAAAGAATTGCAATCAGCGCCTGAGCGCAAGGCGCGCGATAAACCAGCTGACAATCATCACGGCAAAATCCACATATAACCATTGCCGCAATGTCAGAGTATCGGTCATATCAAAGGGCAGTACAAATAAGGCAAGACCGCTGAGGGTGTCAGGTAGCGAGACAAACAAGAGCGCTATGACATTGTTGAAAAAATGCAGCGCTATGGCCGGGCCCAGGGTTCCCGCCCGCGCGGTCAAATCCGCAGCCAAAAGTCCAAACAGACCAGTCCACAGCACCAGCAACTCTGCATTGCCGCCCGCCGCATCGGGCGAATAGTGCCCCACCGCGAATAGAAGCGACGGTACCCCCATCCAGATGATCGGAGAACGAAATCGCGCCGCCAGGCTTTGCTGCATATATCCGCGGAAAAGCAGCTCCTCTGCACTGATTTGGACAAACACAGCCAATAGCGACAGAGGCAGGAATACCAGCCAAACCGAAAAGGACAGGTTTTGAACAAGCGGCGCGCCCAAAATGACGTGCGGCACGGTTACGATAACCACGCCAAGCACCATCAGGGCGCGCAGCACAAGCCAGAACTGTCTGGCCGCTTTGCCCCGAGTCCCTAAAATAGAACCCAGGGACCGCTTCTGAAACTGTCGCGCTGCGGTCCACACACCAAATGTGACAAACCCAAAGCTTGACAGCAGGATCACCATCGAGATCGGGGTCGAGCCGTTCATCAACCCGCTGGCCCATTCCTGCGGTCCGGCCACGGTTACGACTGCAAACAGGATCAGATTGAAGACGGTTGCAACGACTACGATTGTTGCCAGGCCGGCCAGCAGGCGCCACAGCTGTGGTTTGTCGCGTGCGTCGGCGACCAGTTGCTCATGCGGGGCGTAAGAGGGCGCGCGGATTTCAGACATTCTGGTGGGAACTTTCGGTCTGGTCCTCATCATCGAAGAACAAGGTCGATGCTTTGGTGGCGTTGATCTTTTCCGAAATGGTTGTCAGGTATCCGGCAACTGTTTCAAGCAACTGAACCGCAACGCTTGCATCGCTTTCGATCACCGCGCGCAGTTCCACTGCACCAATCCGCAGGAATGAACAGTTTTCGCCTGCCACAAGATCCAACTGCCTGGTCTCACCGGTGATAACAGACAGGTCACCGATCAGGCGCCCGGGTTCAATGACAGATATGGACCGGGTCGAACCGTCCTCTTCGTGCCACATCAGCTTCGCATGACCCGAAATGCACAGATAGGCCGCATCCGGCGCCTGCCCACGAGAGAAAATGACCTGACCCGCGGCAGCATCATACCACTGCGCCGAAAACGCCAGCAATCTCTGGTTGCGACCGTCGATATTGGCAAAAAGCGGAGTTGATGAGATAATCTTCAGCTTGCGGCTGAGGTCAGCGGTGGTGCCGGATTCTTGTTCGAGCTGCGTTTTCGAGACACCGTCAATGCGGCCATCCTTGATTTCAACAAACAGATCATAGGCCTCGGGATGGGCGAAACTGTCCTCCATGAAAATCATGATGGAATCGGGCAGCAGTTCGCGCAGTTTCAACCGGGTGCGTAAACGGCTCTCAGAGTCATGGCTGGCCAACGCTCTATCCAGGATTAGCAAATCCGGCCGTTTAATCCCGGCGCGCGAGAAGGCAATTCGTTCCTGAAAGACGGTTGTCAGATTGTTCCCACCCAGCCCTGCGGACAGATCATAGACGATGGCCGCTGCCTGTCTGCGCAGACCTGCGGCATTGATCACTTCGGCAACCACATCCTCTATCTCGTCAGCATGAGCTCCCGCCGTCACAGACACCCGCCCGAAAAGCGCATTTTCCATAACCGTCATACGCGCGATGTATGTGTCCGGTGTGACCGGTACAAATATCTCCTGCAGGCTTCCACGTAGCCTTTCGCCCTGTTCAGTGCGGATTTTCAGAATCTTCTGTTTGTATTCATCCGGGAAATCAGGGCCTATCTGTTCGGCGGTCAGCAGGAACGGAACAGTCAGAAGAAAGGCGTGTTCGCGCTGCGACAGCTCGTCCACTCCTTTTGCCTTGCGCTTGTCTTCGATCGCCAGCAGCCGGTGGAACATATCCTTGCTCAAGCCCAGGCGCAGGAACAGCGGATGGTCGGTTCCGTCCCGCCCAAAAGCATGGTTCAGCGTTTCTAGAACAGCGCTTGAGATACTCAGCGCGTCGTCATCAAGCTCATGTGTACGCAGCATTTGCATGAACCGATTATCGCCGGCCAAAATGTCCGGCGAGATTTCCTGCGACGGTGCTGCATAAAGAAGGTTGCCACCCAAAGGCACAGTTGGGTTGAACCTGTCCGGATCGAACCGGTAGACAAAGCGGTCCAAATCTTTTTCCACCAACTTGTCATGGATGGGGCCACGGAGGTCGATGATATTTTGCACAAACTCGGGATGCTGATCCGGATTCAACTGGCTGCGCAGGGTACGGCGGAACATGAATTCATCCGTTCCCATCGCCTCGACCAGCTTGAACCACCAATCCTGGATGTCGTCGGTGTTGTTGAGCCCGGCCAGACCGGGATCAATCCATTCATCTGACAGCGAATCCACCGAGTTCCCCGCTCGCGCGGCCTCGATCTGGCGGCGGCTAGGGGCCCTGGCGGCGTCGGCTTCATGCTGAGGGCGTGTTTTCAGGGGCATCATCAAGTTGTCCCCAATCGACCCATCAAACAGATATGGTCGAGAATAGGCATATCCGATCCGCGCCGCGATGACGGATTGGTGCAAGGATTGGATGTCATGCCCGGCAATCGTGACGTCGCCCTGAACCGGCAGCAATTCGCGGGTCAGCAGCTGAGCCAATGCCCCTCTTTCGGCCGCATTCGAGGATTTGATGGCCACGCGGGCCCCTTTGGGTATGACGAGGTCTATATCCTCGAGAACAGTTTTCCCATCGTTATCCCGAACGGTAATATTCTGCAGCTTGATCTCGCCAGTCAGATGCGGAATGGAATCAGGCTCGCCCTCGAACAGCTCTTCGGGCACCATGTTGTCGGGTGCGAAGCGTTCGGTCACGATTTCCCACCGCAACGACATGTCCTGAACCTGATTGTAATAGGTCAGCAGATCCTTCCAAGGTCCGCTAAGATCCTTATATGCTCCCAGTGCCGCCACCAGCGCGCCCACTGTTACCTCGCCCGTGATCGCCAGGTATCCGCCCACCGAATAAAACAGAAACGGGGTCATCTGAGTGATCAGATTGTTGAGAAACTTCATGAAGAACTTTTTGTTATAGATCTTGAATCGGATCTCGAACAAAGTTCCCAAACGATGGCTGAACTGGGCCAATCTGTGCCGCCAGCCTCCGTTGGTGCGCAGATCGCTGATCCCGGCTGCGCTTTCGCCGATTTCTGAGCTCAAGCGCCTAACTTCCTGGATTCGGTCTTTGTTCAACAGGTTGATCTGGCGCTGCAATTTTGGGATCAACCAAGCCTGCAGCGGGATCAGCGCAATACTTGCAAGACCAAACCACACGCTTTGCATGAACAGAAACGTCACAATGGTCATCATCTGACCAAACTGGAATACAGGTTGTGCGATCGCATCTCCCATCAGGCCGCCCATCGGTTCAGCCTCGGACGTGATCATCGACACCAACTCGCCCTGACTGGTGGTGGCAAAATAGGATTTCGGGAACCGCAGAGTTCGGTGGATCAGCATGTACCTCAGTCGGCGTAACATGCGTTCGGCCAACACACCTTTCATCGTGTTGATCCGCATTTTCATCAGACCGCTGGCGATGACCGTCGCCAGAAAGGCCAGACACAGAATCAACAAATACTGCACCTGCGTCACCGTAACTCCTAAGAAAGTTACCGAGCTGCCTGGTGCACCAATCGCATCGTTAATGATCTGCTTGGGCAGCTCCAGTGATGCATAGAGGAAGGGAAAAGAAAACAATGTCAGCAGCAACAATACCAGTTGCTGTTTCTTGGAATGCTTCCAGATGAATGCGAATAGAGTGGGTTCCATGCCCCGTCTTTGCCTCGGAAATATTGCTATAGGGTTGTAACGGATGGTCCACTGCAATCAGGTGTCAGACGGTACGCACTGACCGGGTCGATTGCAAGAACGGCGCACTCCGTAACAGGTCACAACTTTGCTGCCTAGCCAAAAGCGTGTTCACATTTTCGGTAATTTACCGACGCTATGATGCAAATCGGCTTTATCCTCGGGTGGATATCCGACAAAAGATGTGTGGAGCAATAGATTGGGATCATGGGTAAGCTACTGGATCGCTATATTCACCGCAAAGCACTTACGCGCTGGCAGCGGGACGCCCGGGCAGCGCCCGAGGCTGTGCTTTCTGAATTGCGGCTGCAGCGTGATGATGCACGTCGCTTGCGATCCGAGCTGGATGCGCTGATCCTTCAGGCCAACAGCCGCCTTACACGGCCTGTGGCGGGATCAACCCATTTCCCGAAACCGTTGGGCACCGACTGGAGCTGGAGGCCCGAGCTGTGGCGCTATCCTCAGCCCCGCCCCGGTGTCGCCTCGGCCCCGCGTAAGGCACGTATCAACGATGAGGCAACGCTGTTTCACGACTGTCCGCGCCAGGAAATCAGCACGCGCCAGATCAGGAACACGCGCAAGCATGATCTGTCACCGTTCAGCTTGGCGGTCGAGGTTTTTGGGTTCGAGGGATCATTTCTCTCTCTCTCTATCGAGCTTCCACAAGAGGCTGTGCAAGGGCTGACGCAGCAGCATCTGATCCGAGTCGATTGCCATATTGAGGCCGAACGCCCACAGGAATTGTTCGCGCGGCTCAATATTCGACACGGCCCAAACGCCGAACAGGTTCTGCGCAAACTTGATCCCACTGGTCCTTCAAACAGCGTGGATTTTGATCTTGCACATTTACCACTGAATGAACGCCGCATGGACAAAGTCTGGCTGGATATCATTCTGGATAATCCTCGGATGAACCGGATAGTGTTGCAGGACCTGACCGTCTGTCGTCACCATCGCGCCGATTTATGAGAACCCAGCCATGACTAATCTGATACTCACATCACTGGGCCTGGAAAATGGCACCTGGATGGGCCACCTGCAGGCCGATACGCAGCCCGAGATCAGCGTGTCCTACCGTGGTGACGCGCTGGATGAGGTTCACCTGTCACCAGCCGACACCGGGTGGGAGCTTTGTGTACAGGTGCCTGATGTGGCCCTGTCTGACGGGGTCCACAGTTTTGTAATCTCAGATTCCGTTTCAGGGCTTAAACTGGGCGGGTTCTCGATCATTGCAGGAAACGCCGCCGCCGATGACCTGCGCGCCGAACTGGACCTGATGCGAGCAGAGCTTGATATGCTAAAACGAGTCTTTCGCCGGTCTCAGTAGGCGGTAGAAGTGCGTGCCTATAATTCAGGCGTCATTGTCCGCATACGGTTGGCCATGACCCGATCACATCGAAGAATCATCAATTACCAATGAGGGTTGAAATTTTTCTTTCGGCAGCAGCTTGAAGCGCGTTTCGCCCATTGAGGCCCCAAGCATCCGGTCGCACCGAAATGTCCTTGGTTCGTTTCTCAGACGGTCGATCGCAACGACGTACCAAATGGGATACTTCAACAAGAGATACTGAGGCTCAATTTGCCGGTTGGAAATAACACCGTCTTCTCTTTGATATTGCAGCTCCAAGACCTTTTGATCGACGAAAGCCTGATGAACCGCTTGCACAATCCTTTTTGGTGGGGCGCTCGCGCTGGCTTGAACATAAGTCGAAGCCGTGACGCCTATGAGAATACGGGACTTGAGCTGGTTCACCTTGTTGCGTTTCTCGGGTGAAAACGAGGCCACAAGCTGCCGCCTTACCGATGCCAAGTTCGCAAGCAACATTGGTGATTTCATCTGCTCTGCGACAGCGATGCTGATTAGCAGATCGACCGCCTCAGCGTATGTCAGGTTCATGCGACCAACGCCCCAGTTGCGGTCGAGGCGCACACCTCCTCCACGACCGCGATCAGCGTCTATCTGCATGCCTTGGTCCCGCATAAGCACAAGGTCGCGGGCTATCGTGCGCATGCTGACACCATGCTGTTGCGCCAAGTCTCTAACCGTACAATGGGCATCTTGCTTGAGTTGAACCGCAAGCAATTCCAATCGCCTCAGTCTGTTGTGTGTATTAGCCCGTGCCATGAATCAAATAAGACATAAAATGGCACATTAGTCGATATAGCTTGGGTCACTGAAACCAATGCCTGACGCAGGCCACTCACTTGCAGGAGCTAAATCGATGAAAATGAATTACTTTGTTGTCGGAACGAATGACATGGCAGCTGCAAGAACCTTCTACGACACACTGTTTTCGCAATCGGGTCTCCAAAGCATGTCGCCTTCAGAAAGAATGACTTACTGGCTTGGAAAGGATTTTGCCTTCGCCGTGGCCAAACCCTTCGACACGTTGCCGGCCACTAACGGTAATGGAACGATGGTTGGATTTTGCGTTGGTGGCGAAGCAGAAGTCAGAAGGCTGCACGCTTTAGCCACAGATCTCGGGGGTGATTGTGAGGGGCCCCCCAACCAACGCGGGCCAAAGTTCTCTGCATACGTTCGAGACCTGGATGGAAACAAGATGTGTTTTTCTGACTAGCTTTTCACAGAGCGGACGTTGGTTGGGAGACAACATAGGTGGCATCGGGCTCTAATCAGCCACCTTACCTCGATCGGCAGCGGCCCCATCAGGAAAAGGGCCGCCTGTCAGGCGGCCCGGCTTCTTTATTGCGATGGCCCGTCCGGGTTGAAGGCTGACAGCCCCTTGAGGATGTCGATGGCATAGGCCAGCTGGTAATCCTCTTCCCGCAATTCGGCGGTGGCTTCGGCCTTGGCCCTATCTTCTTCGATCTGGCGGATTTCATCCTCGCTCAGGCTGTCATTGTTCAGACTGCCACGCAGATCAGCCTCGGAACGGGTGTTCCCATTGGCCTCTTCTTCCTCGGTCTCCGGGGCTGGACGGGGTTGTTCGACGATGATGTCGGGGCTGACACCAAGCGCCTGAATCGAACGGCCCGATGGCGTGTAATAACGCGACGTGGTCAAACGCATCGCACCATCGCTCCGCAGTGGCATAACGGTCTGGACCGAGCCCTTGCCGAAACTTTTGGTTCCCACAACGATTGCGCGGCGATGATCCTGCAGCGCGCCGGCTACAATCTCGGATGCCGAGGCGGACCCGCCATTGATCAGCACGACAATCGGCTTTCCTTCTGCCAGATCACCCACTGTTGCGTTGAAACGCTCACCATCGCTTGGATCGCGGCCACGGGTTGATACGATCTCACCCTCGTTTAGGAATGCGTCCGAAACCTTGATTGCCTGTGTCAGCAGACCACCGGGATTGTTGCGCAGATCCAGAACGACACCATTCACCTTGTCGATCCCTCCGGCCTCTTCGATCTGCTCGGCCAGACCTTCCTGCAAGTTGGGATAGGTTTGGTCGTTAAAGGTGGTCACACGCAGAACCACACTGGTCCCTTCGGTGCGCGCGCGTACTGCCGTCAGTTTGATTGTGTCGCGGATGATAGGCACGTCAAAAGGTTCCTGTTCACCCTCGCGGACAACGGTGATCACGATTTCCGAGCCCACCGGCCCGCGCATCAGATCGACCGCTTTGTCCAGGGTCAGGCCCAGTATGCTTTCGCCATCGACATGGGTGATGAAATCTCCGGCTTCGATCCCGGCCTCATCCGCAGGCGTATCGTCGATCGGCGAGACAACTTTGACAAAGCCCTCTTCCTGCGTGACTTCGATACCCAGACCGCCAAACTCGCCACGGGTCTGGACCCGCATTTGTTCGGCATCATCCGGCGACAGATAGCTGGAATGCGGATCCAGCGAGGTCAGCATACCGTCAATGGCCGCCTCAATCAGGTCTTCGGGCTCAACCTCTTCGACATATTGCGCGCGGATGCGTTCGAAAATATCGCCAAACAGATCCAGCTGTTCATAGACACTGGCCTTGTTTTCGGCTTCTTGGGCAAGCAACGGACCGGCGATCTGCGTCGTTACAATCAGGCCTGCAATAGTTCCAGCCAAACCGGCCATCACAAATTTCTTCATACTCGTTTATCCATCCTTGTCGGTCCGAAACCACGATTCCGGGTCCACGGGGCTGTTATCCTGTCTTACCTCTATATAGAGCGTTTCTGACCGGTCAGTTCCAGTGCCATCACTGCTTGTTGACAAAATTGCGCCGATTTCCTTCGATTCTGCAGGCATCAATCCGACTGGCGTCCCCCGGGGAATCACCTGACCGGCTTCTCCGTAGACCTCTTGTAGCCCGGAAAAGACAAATAGAAGCCCCGGTTGCGGCTCGAGGATCACCAGATTCCCCAACTCCAGTAGTGGCCCGCGATACCGTATCGTGGCCGCCGTTGGCGAGGTGACTATTGCGCGCGGTCGGGTGCCCAATACGATACCAGGGCGTTTGACACCGGCCGCATCGGTTTCATTTGCCCGGTGCAGGATGATGCCCTGCGTCGGCAGCGCAATTTGACCCTTGATACTTGATATATCCGCATCCGTTTCGGCGATTTGCCCTTCGGAGATCTGGGAAAGCCCGCTGGCAAAACCGTCAAGCGTTTCAGTCGATGAGATCAGGATCGCTGTGCGGATCGGGTCCTCGACAAAGCGGCGCGGCAAATCCGTTCGGTCTGCGATGGCGGTGCTGAGCTGGGTGCGGGCATTCTGAACGCCGGTCAAGCCCTCGACCAAGGTTTCCGAGGCGCTTTGCTGCAACAATCGCAGCGTGCGCACTTCTTGAAGATCACGCGCAAGAGACTGCGCTTTTGCGTTCAGACCTGGCGTAACCTCGGACAGCATCATACCGGCCCGGGCCGAGCCCAACGGCCCTGACGGGTGTAGCATCAGAACCGGAGGCGCCGTGGTTTCGATCGTTTGTAATACGCCCAACAGCTGTGCCACGTCCTTTTCCCGACTGCGCAACTCGGCTGTTAACTGGGCTTCGCGTGTTGCCGCCCGTCGTAGGCCATCCCGCATGGCCGACAGGCCCGCCTCATACGCCTGTATGGTTTCGGTCAGGGCACGGACCCGGTCGCGGGCGCTTTCGGCCTCGGTCAACCATACTGATGCCTGCTCAAGCATCTGCGCTGCATTCAATGCAGCGGTCGCGGGGTCGGTCTGGGCAACCGCCCTGGATGCAAAGAAAATCGCCAGAAGCAGCGCACGAAGCGTCATGAAAGCAGGCTCTTTCCAGTCATTTCAGGGGGCTGATCCAACGCCATCAGTTCCAGCAGTGTGGGCGCCAGATCGGACAGGCGACCATCCCGCAAGGATACCCCTGCTGGTCCCCCGACTAACGCCACGGGCACGGGGTTCAGCGTATGGGCTGTATGCGGCCCGCCGGTTTCGGGATCGACCATCATCTCGCAATTTCCATGATCGGCCGTTACAATCATTGCGCCCCCCACTTTTTCCAACGCGGCGACCACTTGCGCCAGCCCTTGATCCACAGCCTCACAGGCGCGGATTGCCGCTTGCAGGTCGCCGGTATGCCCAACCATATCCGGATTGGCATAGTTGGTTATGATCAGATCATAGCACGCCCCGATGGCTTCGACGAATTTTGCGGTTACTTCGGCCGATGACATCTCGGGTTGCAGGTCGTAGGTCGCCACTTTGGGTGATTTAGGCATAAAGCGGTCTTCGTTCGCCTCAGGCACTTCCTTGCCGCCATTGAGGAAGAAGGTCACATGCGGGTACTTCTCAGTCTCGGCCAGTCGGAACTGGCTGAGCCCATTTTTTGCCACCCATTCGCCCAGTGTATTGATGATGTCACGTTTGGGGAAAACAGTGGTCATATAAGCGCTGTGCCCGTCGGAATATTCGACCATGCCCAGCAGGGCTGAAGGCTGTGGGCGCGGGCCGGTGTCGAAATCATCAAAGCCGGGTTCGCCAATCGCCCGCAGAATCTCGCGGGCCCGGTCGGCGCGGAAGTTGAGGCAGAAGAACCCGTCTCCGTCTTTGATGCCGTGATAGCCGTCGAGGACGGTCGGAACGATGAACTCGTCCGTTTCCGACTGCTGATAGGCCTGATCCACGGCATTGCGCGCCGAAACAGCGCTGCGCCCTTTCCCCTTGATCATTGCACCATAGGCTTCGCTAACACGTTCCCATCGGTTGTCGCGGTCCATGGCAAAATAGCGCCCGCAGACCGAGGCAACACGGGCGCCGTCGGGCAAGCGCTCCTCAAGCTCTGTGATATAGGTCAGCGCTGATTTCGGGGCCACATCCCGGCCATCCGTAACCGCGTGCAAGGCTACGGGCACACCAGAATCCGTTATCGCCTTTGCCGCAGCAATGATATGGTTCAGGTGGCCATGCACTCCCCCGTCCGAGACCACCCCCAACAGATGTGCGGTGCCACCTGCAGCCTTTACCTTACCGATAAAGTTCTGCAGCGCGGAGTTGGCAAAGAAAGAACCGTCCTCAATCGCCAGATCAATCTGGCCCAAATCCATCGCAACAACGCGGCCAGCCCCAATATTTGTGTGACCGACTTCGGAATTGCCCATCTGACCACTTGGCAGACCAACATCCGGACCATGGGTGATCAGCTTGGCGTGTGGGCCCTTGGCCATGATCGCATCAAATGTTGGCGTGTCGGCAAGGTAAGGCGCATTGGCCTCGGTGTCCTCGGACAGGCCCCAGCCATCAAGAATACACAGGACGACGGGTTTCGGGGCGGTCATTTCGGCTCTCCGGGTTTGCTGCTCTTGGTTGGTCTTGTATCGCCTGCCCCGCGCAGGGTGAACCGCCTTTTGCCCTGATCAGGTCAGAATTCATGTTACAAAGGCTATTCCTTGCCGGTATGGTCCTGATAGGGGCGCGCTTTGCGGCCTCTGTATTTCACGGTCAATTCCAGTGGTGCGTCGTTTTCGTCATAGATTCCAATAACCACCCCTCTGCCCCGACTATTGGTGCGCATATCGATCAGTTGCTGTTCGGAACGTGTTGTGCGCTGCGACGGGCGACGCGCCCAAGTGAACAGATGGTCATACATCTTGGCGATGATATCCGCGTGTTCAGCACTGTTGCCAAGGTCGGTTAGTTCATTCGGGTCGTTTTCAAGATCGAACAGCAGTGGCCGATGCCCGCCTTCGCAATGGATCAGCTTCCAATTCTTGTTGGCCACCATGAACATCACTGCATCCCGAACCGAGGCATTCAGCTTTTCCGCCATGGGCGAGGCGGAATAGTCATACTCACTGATTGCCACTTCCCGAGGTGTCTCGACCTGATGGCCACGCAAGATCGGCAACAAGGAGTGACCTTCCAGAATGTGACCCGACGCTTCGCCTCCGGCTATGTCCAAGAATGTTGGGGCGAGGTCGATGGACTCGACCAGCGCGTCGCTGACAGTGCCACGGGTTGCCTCAGCCTCGGGGGATGGGTCATAGATGATCAACGGCACCTTGACCGATGCGTCCTGGAAAAAGGTCTTCTCACCCATCCAGTGATCGCCCAGAAAATCCCCGTGGTCCGAGGTTAACACGATCATCGTGTCCTCCATCCGACCCGTCTTTTCCAGCCATGCGAACAGCCGGCCCATTTGGTCGTCGGCCTGCTTGATCAGACCCATATAAGCGGGGATCACGGCGTCGCGCACATCCTGCCGCGAGAACGCCTCGCCAACCTTGGTGTCCATGAATGCCCGGAGCACCGGATGGGCATTCCGGCGTTCCGCCTCAGACCGGACCACGGGCAGGATATGTTCCGGTCCGTACATTGAGGCATAGGGTTCCGGCACGACATAGGGCCAATGCGGTTTGATAAAGCTCAGGTGGCAGCACCAGGGGCCGTCATGGGTTTCCATGAATTCGATCCCGCGCCCGGTCAGATAGGGCGTTTCGCTATCTTCCTCGGCAATATTCGCCGGCTGGGACGAGTTCTTGAGAAACCAGCCCGACAGAACATTGCCATCAGCGTCGAGACCTGAATTGGCGAAGTCATGCCAGGGATTGTCGCTGTCATATCCTTTGGCCGATAGATATTTGTTGTATTCCTTGGCTCCGTCCGGGTCATAATACCCATCCGGCCCTTCGGGCAGCATTCCGTCATCACGCTCGAACACGTCGAACCCGCATTCGGCCACGCGCGCACCAATCAGACTGTCCGGCTCCAGCCCCAGCCGCGCCATGCCTTCAGCATCCGCGCGCATATGGGTTTTGCCCACCAGCCAACAGTCCATCCCGGCCTTGCGCAGATGATCACCCATGGTCATCTCACCCACTTTCAGCGGGATACCGTTCCAAGAAGCCCCATGCGAATGCACATAGCGCCCGGTATAGGTCGACATACGGGAGGAACCGCAAATAGGAGACTGAATATAGGCCCTGTCGAACCGCACGCCACGCGCAGCCAAGCGGTCTATGTTGGGGGTGTGCAGATGCGGATGCCCGTAACAGCTCAGATAGTCCCAGCGCAGCTGGTCGAACATGATGAACAGGATGTTTCTTGCTTTGGCCAAATCTGCGCCCCCGTTATTCAGGGACCTGCTTAGCCAATTCCAACCGCCAAACGAAGCGCTAAGTTATTAGGCTTGCCGTTCCATCTGCTCAAGCATCTTTTGGGCGCGTTTGCACTGAAGCTTGTCGCGCAAGGGGCTGTTAGGGTCCACGTCCTTTTGGCAGACCACACATTTATCCGCCCCCGAGATCGCATTCAGGCCACCGCAGCTGCCCTTGATGGTCTTACCCATCAACATCACACCCAGCGACATGCCAACCATGATGATCAGCAGCAGAATGAAGGCCAGAATAAAAGTGCTCATCTCAGCTCAACCCGTCAGTTGGTGCCCAACGCCTCTTTGAACGCTGTGCTGTGTACCGTGATATAGGCATCCTCACCGCCTGTCACATCCCGCGAGATGAAATACACGGCAAGTTTATGCGTCTCGGCAAGTTTCAAACCCTTTTCCTGACCCAAGGCCAACATCGCTGTCGCCCAAGCATCTGCCATCATAGCATTTTCGGCCAGTACCGTGACCGAAGTGGTCCGATGCGTGATCGGGCGGCCAGTAGTTGGGTCAATGATATGCGAATACCGCACACCATCTTGTTCAAAGAAATTCTTGTAATCGCCGGATGTCGCCATACCCAGATCATCAAGCTGTACGATCAACTGCAGATTCTGCGCATCGGCCTGGGGTTTTTCGATCCCGATCCGCCAAGTTTCACCCTTGTCGTTATCGCCTCTTGTGACCAGATCGCCGCCGATCTCGACCATATAGTCCTCAATCCCAGCCGTGCGCAGCGTTTCGGCCACGGCGTCGATGCCATACCCCTTGGCAATGGCGGACAGGTTAATGCCGACTCCGGCATCGGCCTTCGCCAAAGTTCCGGCATCGCGATCCAGTTGCAGCAATCTGGCCTGTCCGACCTTGCCCAAAGCCGCCTGGATGTCAGCATCTGCGGGCACCGGATCTTCCGGTTTGCGCGGACCAAAGCCCCACAGCTCGATCAGCGGGCCGAGAGTCACGTCGAATGTACCCCCGGATTTCTCGTGCACATCATTCGCGGCATCAAGCACCAGCGCAAATTCATCCGAAACGGCTACAGGTTCAGTGCTGCCCGAGTCCGAGAAGGTCGAAACCTCGGAATTCGGGTCCCAGTTCGACATCTTTGCGTTAACTTCGGCCAGTGTCTGTTCGACCGCACCCGCCAGCGCTTCTTCATCAACATCGACACCGATGGCCGTGATGTTGAAGGTCGTCCCCATCGTTTCGCCTGACAGGCGTACCACCTCGGGCTCTTTGTCGAACAAGCAGCCGGAAATAAGTGTGGCGACAGCCAGGACTGGCAAGAAACGCATATGGGTCCCTCCTGAGGAAAAGCGTGCCCGGCATATGACAGCGGCCCTAATCAGAGTCAAACCTGCATCAGGCTTTCAGCGGCAGGAAGCCTAGCGCCAACAAACCGATTCCGGCGGGCACCCCGAACAGCCATGCTTTCTTCTGCCATCCCGGAGCCTGTTGTTTCCAGGTCATGCGAAAATTATGGCCACAAACGACAACCGCAAAAAATATCAGCGCGGCAACAGGGGGGGTCAGATAAAAGTTGGACAACGGGCCGGATTTCCTTGGTTTTTGGCAGTTTTCCCCGGTTAGGGCATTTGTACCCTATACAGGTCATATGGCTGCGGTAAGGTGAAAAGCAAAGCAAGAGGAGATTGCCCATGGCCCCAAGCTCTTACCAGCCACCGACACGCGGCGACAAGGCCGCGGCTGCCTCGCATAGCCAGTCGGTTGAATCGAACCTTTCTCATACACAGACAACAGTCGAAAAGCTGCTTGTTGGCAAAGGGGACGCGGTTTTTACCGTGCGCCCGAAAGACACAATTCATTCGGTGGTGAATATCCTCAAGGAAAAGCGTATTGGCGCTGTGGTGGTGACAGATCAGAATGGTACGCTTCAGGGTATCCTGTCCGAGCGTGATATTGTGCGCCGTATGGCCGATACTCCGGGCCAGACCCTGCCCCAATCTGTCGAAGATCTGATGACCCGCAGTGTACAGACCTGCGCGCCCGAGGATCTGTTGAACGATGTACTGAAAACCATGACAGAGGGGCGCTTTCGCCACATGCCCGTCCTCAGCGATGGCCATCTTCGTGGCGTGATCACGATCGGTGATGTCGTGCATTTCCGCCTCAAAGAGCTGGAGTATGAAGCCCTTCGCATGAAGCAGATGATCGTCGGTTGACAGCTATTCCGGCTGCTCGTTGGTTGCGATGAACCGGACCTCGCCGGCGCGAATATCAGTGGCGGTCAACCTGCCACTGAAGAAGGCGCCGGTGTCGATCGAAACAACGCCATTCTCAGCGCGGGGCTCTGACGTGATCGTATGACCATGGACAACCCACTGGCCATCTTCCCGCATCTGCCGTGAGAAATTCGGATGGCCCCACAGGCGGACTTGGCGTGTCTGCTCATCCAATGGCTTGCCCGGGTCCAGCCCTGCATGCACCACGGTGACATTGCCGCTGGTCCAGGTCAGGGGACGGTCGTGCAGCCATGACAGCAAATCTTCTCCCATTGCGCGTCGCAATCTGTCAGCCACCGAGACAGCATCCGCACCAACCGTGTCTTCATCCACACCGGTAATTCCAAATGAGGCGAGCGTTTGCAGGCCACCGTTTTGCAGCCAAAGCCTGCCGACCCGTTTTGGGTCATCGGTGAACCGCAACAGCATCTCTTCGTGATTACCCAGCAGGCAAATGAAATCATTGCCCCGGACCCGGCTAAGGTGCCGTAACTGGTGCAGCACCTGGGCGCTGTAATTGCCACGATCAATGTAGTCCCCGACAAAGATTGTGGGGCAATCTGGATCCAGCCTTGCCAGCAAAGTCTGCAACAGATCCAATCGCCCGTGGATATCCCCCACGGCATAAAACCTCTGGTCAGGCGCGATGTCAGAAACTGAATTCTGTGCCGCCTGAGGTTTTTTCCACCTGGTTTTGATCCAATCCCACACCATCGCAATTTCCTACCCTGACTGGCGGGCAACAACAATCCGCAAGTGAATTCGGGTTCTGGATTGCCCCATTGGCGCGGTTTGTAGGAAAATCCCCTTGACCTTGAGGGGCTGAAAGTATCCCTGATGTTTCAAACGGTTTTGGTTTGGGTCGAGGGTTAAATGAAGCGCGTATTAGTCACAGGCACAGCAGGGTTCATCGGTTTTCACTTGGCAAAACTACTACTGGCCGAGGGGTTTCAGGTTCACGGCTACGATGGGATGACGGATTATTACGACGTCTCGCTCAAGCAGCGCCGCCATCAGATGCTCTTGCAATCCCCTGGGTTTTCCGCAACCGAGGATCTTTTGGAAAACTACGAGCAGCTTGCAAAGGTCGCTGAGGAGTTCCAGCCCGAGGTGATCGTGCATCTCGCGGCGCAGGCTGGTGTCCGCTATAGCCTTGAGGACCCGCGCAGCTATATCAATTCCAACGTGGTCGGCACGTTCAACGTCATGGAAATCGCGCGCGAGCATAAGGTGGATCACCTTCTGATGGCCTCGACATCCTCGGTCTATGGCGCCAACGAGGTCATGCCCTTCACCGAGGTCGAAAAGGCCGACACGCCGCTCACGATTTACGCCGCGACCAAAAAGGCAAATGAGGCGATGGGCCATTCCTATGCCCATTTGTGGAACCTGCCCACGACCATGTTCCGGTTCTTCACCGTCTATGGCACCTGGGGGCGACCCGATCTTGCGCTCTATAAATTTGTGGACGCCATCCTGGATGACCGCCCGATCGATATCTATAACCACGGCGACATGTATCGGGATTTCACCAATGTCGAAGACCTTGTCCGCGGTATCCGACTGCTGATCGACGTCCCTCCGGTGCGGCCGGACAGCGCAGATGAGATTGAAGAAGGTGACAGCCTGTCGCCGGCGGCGCCCTGGCGCGTGGTGAATATCGGCAATGGCGACAAAGTGCGGCTGATGGATTTTATCGAAGCCATTGAGGAAGCTATCGGCAAGAAAGCCATCCGCAATTACATGCCTATGCAGATGGGTGATGTTCCTGCCACTTGGGCGAATAGTGATCTGCTGCAAAAGCTGACCGGCTATCGTCCGCAGACAAATTTCAAAGATGGAATCGCCCAGTTTGTCGAATGGTTCCGCGACTATCATGGTAAGTGACGCATATGCTTGAAACCGACCCCAATTCCCGAAAGATTGCTGTGATCGGGCTGGGTTATGTCGGCCTGCCCCTGGCCGTGGCCTTCGGCAAAATTGGCAAGGTGATCGGATTTGACATCAATGCGGCGCGGGTCGAGGCACTACGCGCTGGCGTAGATGCAACGCATGAGGTTGAGCCACATGACCTGAGCGCGGCGGGCGGCCTGAAATTCACAACCAACCCCTCGGAGATTGCCGATTGCGATACCTATGTCGTAACCGTCCCCACGCCGATCACCGCAGGTAAGCAGCCTGATTTAGCCCCCCTTCTGGCTGCGTCGGAAACAGTTGGCCACGTATTGAAACCCGGTGATTTGGTGATCTACGAATCCACCGTCTATCCCGGCGCAACCGAAGAAGATTGCGTTCCGGTGCTGGAACGCGCCTCGGGCCTGACTTTCAACACGGATTTCTTTGCAGGCTACAGCCCCGAGCGGATCAACCCCGGTGACAAGACCCACCGTATCGCGGACATCTGCAAAGTCACCGCTGGTTCAACCCCGCAGGTCGCTGATCTAGTTGACGCGCTCTATGCCCGGATCATCACCGCTGGAACCTACAAGGCCGAAAGCATCCGCGTGGCTGAGGCCGCGAAGGTGATCGAAAACACCCAGCGCGACCTGAATATCGCTCTGGTGAACGAGTTGGCGATGATCTTCGGTCGCATGGGCATCGATACCGAGGCTGTGCTGCGCGCAGCCGGAACCAAATGGAACTTCCTGCCCTTCCGCCCCGGTCTGGTCGGCGGGCATTGCATCGGCGTGGATCCTTACTACCTGACGCACAAGGCCGAGGCCGTGGGCCATCACCCGCAGATCATCCTTGCAGGGCGGCGCCTGAATGACAGGATGGGCAGCTATGTGGTGTCGCAACTGGTCAAACGTATGACCCGTTGCGGTATCAATGTTGGCGCCGCCCGTGTTCTGGTGATGGGCCTGACGTTCAAGGAAAACTGCCCCGACCTGCGCAACACCCGTGTCGTCGACATTATCGAAGAATTGCAAAGCTATGGCATCAGCGTCGATGTCCACGACCCTCATGCCGACCCCAAAGCCGCGCACGAAGAATACGACCTGGCCCTGATCGACCAACCTGAGCCAGGGCTCTATGACGGGGTCGTCCTGGCCGTCGCGCATGCGGAATATCGGGCACTCGATCCTTTGCAGTTTCGAGCCTATGGCAAAGAAAACAGCGTAGTCTTCGACATCAAATCCTGCCTGCCACGCGAGGCAAGCGACCTGCGCCTGTAATCGAACCAAAAGACCTAAAATGAAACCGGCGCCACAGGGCGCCGGATAACTGATTACCCGCCGAAATCGTCGAGCATGATATCTTCGCGGTCCACACCCAGATCCAGCAGCATGTTGATGACCGACTGGTTCATGATCGGCGGTCCGCACATGTAGAACTCGCAATCCTCGGGTGCCGGGTGGTTCTTGAGGTATTCGTCGAACAGCACGTTATGGATAAAGCCGGTATAGCCTTTCCAGTCATCCTCGGGCTGGGCATCCGACAGGGCGACATGCCATTCGAAATTGTCGAACTCTTCCGCGAGGCTGTCGAAATCCTCGACAAAGAACATCTCTTTCTTGGACCGGGCACCGTACCAGAAGGTGATCTTACGGTCGCGATTCTCAAGCCGTTTGAGCTGGTCGAAAATATGGCTGCGCATGGGCGCCATACCAGCACCACCACCGATGAACACCATCTCTCTTCCGGTCTCGCGGGCGAAGAATTCACCGAATGGACCCGAGATCGTGACCTTGTCACCCGGTTTCAGGTTGAAGATATACGACGACATCTGGCCCGCCGGTATCCCTTCGGAACCCGGAGGCGGTGAGGCAACCCGGACGTTCAGCATGATCATGCCCTTTTCGTCCGGATAGTTGGCCATGGAATAGGCGCGTTCGATGGGTTCGGCAACGACCGAGTCGTATTGCCACAGATTGAAGCGATCCCAATCTTCGCGATATTCCTCCTCGACATCGAAATCAGTGTATTTCAGCGCATGGGCGGGGGCTTCGATCTGGATATAGCCACCAGCGCGGAAATTCACATCCTCACCTTCGGGCAGGTCCAGCGTCAGCGCTTTGATAAAGGTGGCAACGTTTTCGTTCGACCGAACCGTGCATTCCCATTTCTTGACGCCAAAGACCTCTTCGGGGACCTCGATATCCATGTCTTGTTTAACTGCAACCTGACAAGACAGACGGTCGCCACAAGCGGCCTCGCGCTTGGTGATATGGCTTTCTTCGGTCGGCAGGATCGAGCCACCGCCGGAATGGACGCGTACGCGGCATTGTGCGCAGGTCCCGCCGCCGCCACAGGCCGATGGCACGAACAGTTTCTCAGCTGCCAGGGTTTGCAACAGCTTGCCACCGGCGGGCACGGACACGGTTTTCTCACCATTGATGGTGATGTTGACATTGCCCGTCGACACCAACCGCGACCGGGCGGCCATGATAAGGGCGACAAGCGCCAGAACGATCAGCGTGAAAAGAACGACGCCTAGGCTAAAGGTTTCCATTGCCGCCCCCTTACAGTTTCACGCCCGAGAAGGACATGAAGGCCATCGCCATCAGACCCGCGGTGATAAAGGTGATCCCCAGACCCTGCAGGCCATCAGGAATGTCCGAATATTTCAGCTTTTCGCGCACCCCCGCCATAGCGGTAATCGCCAGCGCCCAGCCAAAGCCGGAGGACAGACCATAGGTCGTGGCCTCGGCAAAGTTATAATCCCGCTCGACCATGAACAGCGAGCCACCCAGGATGGCGCAGTTCACCGTGATCAGCGGCAGAAAAATACCCAGCGCGTTGTAGAGCGGGGGGAAATACTTGTCCAAGACCATCTCGAGGATCTGAACCATCGCGGCTATCACGCCGATATACGAGATCAGGCCAAGGAAGGTCAGGTCCACATCCGGGAACCCGGCCCAGGCCAGCGCGCCCGGCTTCAGCAGATAGGTCAGCAACAGGTTGTTGGCGGGAACGGTGATCGCCTGCACGACCATGACCGAGATCCCAAGACCCAGCGCGGTCGAGATCTTCTTGGACACGGCGATGAAGGTACACATGCCAAGAAAGAAGCTGAGCGCAAGGTTTTCGACAAAGATGGCCTTTACGGCCAGTGAGATAAGCCCTTCCATCAGTGCGCCTCTACCTGCTGGATTTTGTATTCGCGTTCTTCGACCTGGTTCGGCTTCCATGTACGGAAGGCCCAGATGATCAGGCCGATGATGAAGAACGCCGAAGGTGGCAACAGCAGCATACCGTTGGGTACGTACCAGCCGCCATTGTTCACAGTCTGCAAGATGGTGACACCGAACAGCGACCCGGCCCCCAACAGCTCGCGGATAAAGCCGACTAGCAGCAGGATCAGCCCATAGCCCATGCCGTTGCCAACACCATCGATAAAAGATGCTATCGGGGGGTTCTTCATCGCAAATGCCTCGGCACGGCCCATCACGATACAGTTTGTGATAATCAGCCCAACGAAAACCGACAGGGTTTTCGAAATCTGGAAGGCATAGGCCTTGAGAACCTGATCCACCAGGATCACCAGCGACGCGATGATCACCATCTGAACGATGATCCGGATTGAGCCGGGTATCTGGTTGCGCAACATCGAAATGAACATCGACGAGAAGGCGGTCACGAAGGTCACAGCCAGCGCCATTACAAAGGCCACCTGCAACGAAGAAGTCACGGCCAGCGCGGAACAGATGCCCAGGACCTGCAGCGTGATCGGGTTATTGTCGACAAGCGGGTCGACCAGCATCTCTTTCTTGGTCTGAGACATCAAAACTCTCCTGCTTGCAGTTTGGCCAGGAACCGGGCGTAGCCCGCGTCACCCATCCAGAATTTCACCAGGTTATCGACACCAACCGAGGTCAGAGTGGCCCCAGCAAGCGCGTCGACATAGAAATCGGGACCGGCGGCGGGCTGCGACTTGGCGACGGTAATCTGCAGCTCGCCTGCATCGTCGCGCAATTTCTTGCCATTCCACAGACCTTTCCATCGCGGGTTGTCCACCTCGGCGCCAAGGCCGGGGGTCTCACCATGCTGATAGAACTGCAGGCCGTAGATGTCGTTGCCGTTACTTTCTAGAGCGATAAAACCATAGAGCGTCGACCACAGGCCATAACCATGCAGCGGCAGGATCACTTTGTCTAAATCGCCCGCATCATCGCGCAACAGATAGATCACTCGGTACTTGGCCTGACGACCAATACCCGCCGGGTCAGTGTCCAATGCTACGCTGAGTTCAGGATCACTTGCAGCAGCCTGGTCATCAAAGGTTGCCGGATCGAACTGATCGTCGACAAATTCGCCGGTGGCAAGCTCGAGCACATGCGGCTCGAACGCAGCGAAGGCTTCGGTCACATCTATGCCCGGCTCGAAGACACCAGCCACCTGCAAAACGTTAACCTGTTTGTCCTTCAGCGCGTTGGCTTCTTGCACCGGGCGCAGGCTGACCGCAGCGGCGGAGACCACCATCGAGGCAACAAGACAGACAGCAACGGCGACGAAGATCGTCTTGCCAACCGAATCCGGCGAGGCGGCCAGAAAGCGAGCCAATGCGCCCTTGGGTTCTTGAGGTTGCGGATCAGACATGGCGACGCGCCCTCCGTTTGATATTGGCCTGCACGACGAAATAGTCGATCAGCGGTGCAAAGACATTGCCGAACAGGATGGCCAGCATCATGCCTTCGGGGAAGGCCGGATTGATCACGCGTATCATCACAACCATCACTCCGATCAAGGCGCCATAGATATAGCGGCCCAGGTTGGTGTGGCTGGCGGAAACCGGTTCGGTCACCATGAAGGCCAGGCCAAATGCATACCCACCCAGAACCACATGCCAATACCACGGCATCGCGAACATCGGGTTGGTATCCGACCCGATCAGGTTCAGCAGCAGAGTAAATCCGATGGTCCCGGCCAGACAGCCAACGATCAGGCGGTAATTGGCAATCTTGGTCATCAGCAGGAAGGCCATACCAATCAAGCAGGCCAAGGTCGAGGTCTCGCCAAAGCTGCCCTGAATGGTGCCGTAAAAAGCGCTGGACCATGTGATCCCTTCGGCAGCAAGAGCCTGTACGCCCTCGGCCGCTGACACCGCCAGCGCGGTTGCACCCGAGAACCCGTCAACCGGGGTCCAAACCGAGTCACCCGACATCTGAGCAGGATAAGCGAAGTACAAAAACGCACGACCAACCAGCGCGGGGTTAAGGAAGTTCTTGCCGGTGCCGCCAAATACCTCTTTGCCGATCACCACACCGAAGATAATGCCCAAAGCCACCTGCCACAAGGGTGTAGTGGCCGGCATAATCAGAGTGTAAAGCATTGATGTTACAAGGAAACCTTCGTTCACCTCATGGCCGCGCACGGTGGCAAAGATGACCTCGAATATACCGCCTGCGACCAGTGTGACGATGTAGATAGGCAGAAAATACATCAACCCGTGCATCACATTTGCAAAGACACTGCTGGGGTCCAGCGAGATACCAAACATCTGCAGCAGAGCGATGCGCCAACCGGTGGCAGAGTCCGGCCCGAGGCTGGCGATGGCCGAGTTGGCCTGATAGCCGGTGTTCCACATCCCCCAAAGGATACAGGGAATGGTCGCGATCACGACATAGGTCATGATCCGCTTCATATCCACGTAAGACCGCGCATGCGGGGCCACAGAGGTCACGGTTTTCGGAGTGTAGATAAAGCTTTCGACCATCTCGTAGATGGGGAAATACTTTTCGTACTTGCCGCCCTTGGTAAAGTTCGGCTCGATCCGATCGAAGAAGCTGCGCAAACCCATTTGGATCAGCCCTCCTTTTCAATCTTGTTCAGGCAGTCGCGCAACGCCAGCCCGTATTCATATTTTGCCGGACAGGCAAAGCCGACAAGGCCCAGATCCTCTTCGTCCAGCTCTAGCGCGCCCAGAGCTTGCGCAGTATCGGTGTCCATCACCAGTAGTGCCCGCAGCAGTTGCGTCGGCAGATAGTCCTGCGGCATCAGCTCTTCGAACGTACCCGTGGGCACCATGGCGCGGCGCCCCCCATTCAGATTCGAGCTGAGCGCGTACAGCTTTTTGGCGAAAGCAGAACCCAGCACCGGCTGAACCGCAAATTTCGAAGGCATCGGGCGGATCCAACCCATCGGAATCTGGTCGTGGTCCTCACGGATGATGGTCATCTGCCTTGCAAAACGCCCCAGATAAGCCGTTGGGCCATCCGCATGCTGACCAGATAGGATCGAGCCCGAAATGATCCGTGCCGTGCCCTCCACATCAATCTCATCCCGGGTCAGGTCTTCGGTCGACGCTCCCATCACCGTACGGATCAGGCGCGGCTGACGGGCTCCCGGGCCAGTCAGGGCGATCACCAGATTAGGGTCCAGATGGCCCGTCTGCATCAGGCGGCCAATGGCGATGACATCTTGATACCCGATGGTCCAGACCTGCTTTTCGCCCGCAAGCGGTTCGAGGAAATGGATGTGGGTTCCGGCCAAACCCGCAGGATGCGGACCAGAGAATGCCGCCGCCTCTACGTCTGGCAGATCGCTACCCGGAACTGAAGCACCGTCCTGCTGGCACAAATAGGTTTTGCCCTCGGTCAGCTTGGATACGGCTACCAGACCATCCGCAAATGCTTTGCCCGCGTCATTGATGATGAGTTCTGCATCTCCGGCCAGTGGCTCGCTATCCATGGCGGTGACGAAAATCGCTGCTGGCTTAGTGCCCGGAACTGGCATCTTGGAATAGGGACGCGTACGGAAAGCGGTCCACAGCCCCGCGGCGCATAGCTTGGCGGTAACACCCTCGGCGCTGTCCGCATCACCAACACCCGAGAAATCGATACCCGTGTCGTTGGCATCCGCAACCTCGATCACAACGCTTTGCAAAACCCGGCGCGCACCACGGTTGATGGCAACGATCTTACCACTTAGCGGGGCGACCATCATCGCCTCGGGTGCGTCCTTGTGACAGAAAAGCGGAATGCCACGTTGAACGTCATCCCCCTCCTGAACCAGCATTCGCGGTTTCAAGCCAAGGTAATCGCCCCCCAAAACCCCAACAGTCTTGAATTCTGGACCCGGATGGATAGTTTGTTCCGGTGCGCCTTGCACCGGCAGCTCCAACCCTTTTTTCAGTTTGAAAGTTTGCATGTCGCTACGGTCTTCCAAGCCTCTTTACCTGTGCCGGCTGAGCCAACACCTATCTAGTGTCAGACAATAACGCGAGAATTCCAAGCAGTCGTCGCAAAAGCGTCGAATTGCGACTGAAATCCGCGGCCGTCCCTCTGATTGTGGCCCCTTTACGCGGGGATGATACCAAAAGCAAACCTGTAACCGTCAAAATTCCCTCACGGTATTCACTTTCTTGTATCACTTTCGCTGAAATTGCCTGTCGCGCCCCGATCATGTCCGGTGTAAGCACCCTTGATGGAACAAACGAACGATCTGGAAATTTTTCTGGTAGCAACGCCCGGACTAGAGGCGCCGCTGCATGCCGAGGCCACCGAACAGGGATTCGCCGATGCTAAGGTCATTGCCGGTGGCGTGGTTTGTCGGGGCGGGTGGCCCGAAGTATGGCGTGCCAACCTTTGCCTTCGGGGCGCAAATAAAGTTCTGGTTCGGATTGGCAGCTTTCCCGCTGTCCATCTGGCACAACTGGACAAACGCGCCAGAAAATTTCCGTGGTCAGATTTCCTGCGCCCGGAAGTGCCGGTAAAAGTCGAGGCGACAAGCCGCAAATCGCGCATTTATCATGCGGGTGCCGCGCGCCAAAGGATCGAACGAGCGCTGGCCGAGACACTGGGGACTCCAATCTCGACAGATGCAGCCCTGCGCGTGCTTTTGCGGATTGAGAAAGACATCTGCACATTCTCGATCGACACCTCCGGAGAGCCCCTGCACAAGCGAGGTCACAAGACTTCCGTCGCCAAGGCCCCCATGCGCGAGACAATGGCGGCCATGTTCCTGCGCGAATGTGGCTATCACGGGACCGAACCGGTGCTGGATCCCATGTGCGGGTCGGGCACTTTCGTCATCGAGGCTGCCGAGATCTCATTGGGCCTGCTTCCCGGTCGCACACGTAATTTTACATTCGAAAGCCTAAGGAGTTTTGATCCCGACATCTGGTCCGACATGCGCGCCGGGTCAGAACCCCCTGCCCCCGAGGTTCAGTTCTTCGGCTCCGACAGGAATGCAGGCGCGATCGAAGCCGCAAAAGCCAACGCGGAACAAGCCGGTGTTTCGACCAATACAACATTTCATTGCCACTCCGTCAGCGATCTGAAGCCCCCGCCAGGGGCTGAGGGGTTAGTGATCGTAAACCCCCCTTATGGCGCCCGGATAGGCGATGAAAAACGTCTGCGATCCTTGTATGGGAGTTTCGGCAAGGTTCTGATGTCACGCTTCAAAGGCTGGCGCGTTGGCATCGTAACAAGCACCCCATCCCTGGCCCATGCCACGCGCCTTCCTTTGCTTCCGGCAGGGCCGGTAGTGGATCACGGCGGCACAAAAATCCGACTTTATCGCACTGATCACCTGATCTGACATGGGGCTAACCACAGGGATTTTGAGCCTGTCCAAAGCCTGTTACTAATCACTAACCAGACCCAGAATTCCTCTTGCACATCCAAACCCTCAGGTATAAATCACCCGCCACGGTCGGAGTGTAGCTCAGCCTGGTAGAGCACTGTCTTCGGGAGGCAGGGGTCGGAGGTTCGAATCCTCTCACTCCGACCAATAAAGCAAGGTTTCAACTGCAAAGATTTTTTTCTGTTTGACCAATAAACCTACTTTTCCGCACAATTTGGTTCGAGGATTCACTGCATTAATCCAAGGTGATAGCTGTGTGGTATGAACTGCTTTACTCCCACGAAGTCAAAATGACGAACTGGTTGGCCTACAATGAAGCGTTGAAACGGCTCGGCGCAAGGAATGAGGCCCTGCGAGCCTCTAGAAACCTCTGTCGCGCCATCAGGTAAAATTGAGACAACGAGCATCGCTGGAGGCGCGTCGAGGGCAAGATAAATTGTATCAAATTGCTCGGCCGGTGCTTGATGGCTTGCGACTTCAACCAGCAAGTCACAGAGTTACTGGCCCCTATCGACATCCTGAACGGTTACACAGCAAACGACATACAAATCACAAAGCGCGCAGGATATATTTGCCTACTCCCGTGGGCGGCGGCGATCATGCAGCTGTCATGAGAATGTTGATCAAGACTTCAAAGCTCCGCGATGTTGATATCCGTCGCGTGTGCGATGTGGCACACCATGTCCTGGGCGTCGTCATTCCATCGCCCACGCACGCCCCTGAGGCTCTTTCGCCGAAGGTGAGATAGGCCCCAAGATCAGGTCCGTAATTAACTGTGGTCGATGAACAGGAACCGGTTTCTCTGTATCGCTGGCTTCTGGAAAACAGCCTGTAACCGCAAGCCTTGTTTCTTGGTGGCTCTGCCAAATCTGTCGCTCTGTCTGGCGTAATAGTCGTATTTAGCTTTCGCAATTTTTGATTATTGCTGATCATCAGGGTGAATTTGATGTATTCTTGCTGAATGTGCTGGGAATTGACCAGGAGGACGACCCAAACAAAGCGCTTATACAAAATTAGAAGCGACTAGGGAGGAATTTGATGATGTACTATAGGCTAAAGGCGGTCAGGGGCTGTCGGATAATGATAGCTGCGCTGTTTTCTACTCTCTCTTTGAGTAATGCGATGGCGCAAAGTAACTCTGAGAGCGAAACCACAATCCCAGAGCCCGGGCCGTCCATCACCTTCACATCCTGGACCGGCCCTTACATGCGAAGTCAGATGCTTGGGTTTGTGCGCCCTTATGAGCAAGCCAAAAACGCTGATGTGCATGTTGCACATTACAATGGTGGCATCTCGGAAATCCGCGATCAGGTCGAAAGCGCAAATGTGATTTGGGATGTGGTCGACCTTACGCAAGCAGATTCACTTCGCGCCTGCGAAGAGGGCTTGCTGGAGAACATATCTGACATAGATCTGCCTGATGGCGTCGATGGCACACCATTTCGAGAGGATTTTGTCGAAGGTGCCCTGAATGATTGTGGCGTAGGAGTCATCGTATGGGGCACCGCATATGCGTATAACAATTCTCAATTCGCAGAAACGCCTCCATCAACCATTTCGGATTTCTTCGACACAGAAACCTATCCTGGGCCACGTGCCATCCGAAATGATCCGACAGTGATCATGGAATGGGCCCTTATGGCCGACGGCGTAGCCCGCGATGATGTGTATCCAACGCTAGAAACCGAAGAAGGTGTTGAGCGCGCGCTGAAAAAGATGGACGACATAAAAACCGGCCTGCAAATCTGGGAAACCGGGCGCGAACCCGTACGTCTGCTGAACTCTGGCGACATTGCTATGTCATCGATTTGGGCCACTACCGGTGCAACGGCCGCCCAGGAAGATGGTTCCGATTTTACGGTCAACATGGACGGCCGTGTGATTGAGCTGGATCTGTTCGGCATTCCAAAAGGAAGCCAGAATAAAGAAGAGGCCATTGATTTTATTCGCTTTGCTAGCAGCTCAAATTCGCTGGCCGATATGGTCGGGCACCTGCCAAATGGTCCAACCCGAAAATCTTCGATGACACTCCTGTCAGATGACGTTTTGGAGCGCATCCCGAACGGTCCGGCGTATGAAGACAATCTTTACATTCTGTCGGACGCCGAGTGGTGGGCCACCAACCACGGGCGCCTGGAAGAGGCGTTCCAGTCCTGGCTCGCAACCTCCGCCCGTCAGGGCGCTGCGGGTTCAACACGGTAAGCCGAAACAACAGGTCTAAGAGGTGCAAAATGAGTGATCAATCAACACAGAAACCTGACAATCTTGTAGCAAAGAGCGGCTTGTTCAAAGGTATGAATCCGACGATGGGTATCGCTTCGATGGTGATGATATTGGGGTTTGTGTTTTTCACGATCCGTGATGTTGAAGCTTCAAGTGCGATCTTTGCGACAGGTAAAAACTTCATCATCGGTAGCCTGGACTGGTTCTATGTACTGGTCGTTAACGCGGCACTGTTTTTCGTAATTTGGCTTATGATCAGTCGGTTCGGACACGTGAAGCTGGGCAAGGATGATGACGAGCCAGATTTTTCAACGTTTTCATGGATTTGCATGCTGTTTAGTGCGGGCTTGGGATCTGGTCTGATCTATTGGGGCGTTGCAGAGCCAATGTTCCATATCCAAGGCAGCCCATTCCTTGAACGGGCGGGAATTGAACCAAGCTCGGTTGACGCGGCGGTTTCTGCGGTAACGATCACGAATTTCCACTGGGGTTTCCACGGTTGGGCCCTTTATGTGCTGGTTGGCCTCTGCCTTGCATATTTCTCGTACCGCCATGGGCTTCCTCTGACTTTGCGCACCGCTCTTTATCCTGTCCTGAAGGAACGGATCTATGGTCCCTGGGGTCATCTCGTCGATCTGATTGGCGTATTTGGTACAATCTTTGGCCTCGCAACCTCATTGGGGTTGGGCGTCACACCAATCGCCGCCGGTCTTGAGGATCTTGGCTGGATGGCAAACACCCAGACAAATCAGTTGATCCTCGTCGCAATCATCACCTGTCTTGGCACGGCTTCTGCTGCATCGGGTGTTGGCAAAGGCGTGCGTATCTTGTCTGAAGCCAACGTTATGGCAAGTGTTGGCCTGCTGCTCCTGTTCATCATTCTGGGACCCACGGCATTCCTGTTGGGCATAACCATATCCGGATTTGGAGATTACCTCTGGACGGTGATACCCATGGGTTTCTGGATCAACGGTGAGCCCGAAAACCAATGGCAGAGCTGGTGGACGATCTTTTACTGGGGCTGGTGGATCGCATGGTGCCCGTTTGTTGGACTGTTCATTGCGCGGGTATCAAAGGGGCGGACGATCAAGCAATTCTGCTATTGCGTTCTTCTTATTCCAACCTCAGTCGTGATGCTCTGGATGGGTGTCTTTGGTGGCGCAGCAGCCGGGGTTGATCTGTTCTACGACGCAGGTGTCGTCGAGGCGGTCAACAATGACTACGCCGCTGGCGTATTCCAAACGGTCAAAGGATTTGGCTACACATGGCTGGTGTACCCGATCACAGTGTTGATTACGGTTCTGCTGATTTCGTGGTTTGTCACGTCTTCTGACTCGGGGACACTCGTGATGTGCACAATGCTGTCGATGGGTGACGAGCATCCGCCAATCAAGTTCCGTGTATTTTGGGGTATTACCGCAGGCGTTGTTGCCGGTGTCCTAATGCTGGCCGGTGGGTTGAGCGCGCTACAGACAGCGTCCATCGTCGCAGGGCTACCAATCGCTGTGATCTTGTTGTTCATGATCTATGGTATTGTCTCGTCGCTTCACGCTGAGCACCCAGTGCCAGATGTTGAGGATAAGTACGAAATGGAGTTCCTCAACAGATAGGCAGCCATTGTGGTTCAATTTGTCGAGAGGCAGTTACATCTGCCTCTCGACAATTACAGACATGGGTTTCGATCTGTCCGCGAAACTTTCCTCGTTCTGATGTGAAGTTTGCTAAACTTTCTGGGATCAAACGAATACGAAAGAACCTCTGCCTAATGGTTTCCACCAGCATCTCTGCTACCCGCGTGGTACAGCAACTGGATAGGCTTGTCGGCTCTCCATGGTGAGCCTCTCACACAATCTCGACCCGTGAACCAAAGGTACATTGTGGGGGATAGTCCGATCCTGGTCGTGATGGAGCGGTTTCTTTCGCCCATGCCTTCCATTGTCCCTTAAAGGTAATGCCCAAAGCCAAAAAACCAGGTTCGGAATGGAATGCAGGCTAAGTCTTCCGCCGTTTCGGGACAGAATCGCCACCTTTTGTAGATTTGGCCGCTGCGACTCGCGCTCGGTTCTTCTTGCTGCTTGACTTACCTTTGGGTGGAGGCGGACCCTTTGATGCTGTTCGGGCAGATTTGATATCGCCGCCTTTGGCTTCAGATTTACCGCCCTTACGTGCCTTTGGCTTTGCACCAACCGGTTTGAACAAGGCATCTGCCTCGTCTTTCGAAGCACGCTGGCGTTCTACTTTGGCTGATTTGACGGCCCTTGTGGAACGTTCTGCAGGGCTGGAAGGTGCCCGGCCCTCGGGTTCAGGCTTGCGACGTCCATAGGTTGCAGTGCCGCTCCGTTCGGTCGGAGTCGTATCTCGTTTGCTCGTAATCGGTTTGCCTTTTTGCTTTCCGATGGGCTTGGTCCGGCCAGTTGCAGCAAAGTCCGGTGCCGTGTCCAGACGCACGAGATTCTTGACCTTTTCGATCTTCATCTCGGGCCCAACGGCTGTCAGAAACCCTTCGACGCTGGGCTCACGGATCTCGAAATAGGTCACATCATCGGCAATCCGGATGGCCCCAATGTCATCCTTCGTCAGATTGCCTGACTTGCAGATCATCGGCAGCATATAACGCGGCGACGCATTTTGATTGCGCCCCTCGGACAGCGAAAACCAGACGCTGGGGCCAAAGGCCGCGCGCGGTTTCTGGCTTTGCTGATCGACCGTCGACAACTCTTCTGGCGCGGAATGACGCAGCTTGTACTGCCGCAGGTAAGCTGCTGCAATCTGCTCAGGGGTAAAGCTTTCTACCATTTTCTGAACTGCTGCGCGTTCACTTTCCGTGATCTCTGCTTGCCAGTCATCCGATGCGAACATCCTCACCTGATCGCGTTCGGTCACCTCTTCGGCTGACGGGGCTGTCCCCCAATCGGCGGTCAGCTTGGCGAATTTCAGAATACGTTCCGCCTTTTTTCGCGACGCGGGTGCAACCACTAGTGCGCTAACGCCCTTGCGCCCGGCCCGGCCTGTTCGACCCGAGCGGTGCAGCAGTGTTTCATGGCTGTTTGGCAGTTCCGCATGGACCACCAAATCAAGGTTAGGCAAATCAATACCGCGGGCGGCAACATCCGTTGCCACACAGACCCTGGCACGCCCATCGCGCATGGCTTGCAAGGCGTTCGAGCGTTCGCTCTGGGTCAATTCTCCGGATAGGGCGACGACCGAAAAGCCCCGGTTTGACAGGCGCGCGGTCAGACGTGACACCATCGCGCGGGTATTGCAGAACACGATGGCGTTCGGCGCCTCATAATAGCGCAACACATTGATAATTGCATTCTCGCCGTCGCGCGGACCGACCAACATAGCACGATAATCAATATCGGCGTGCTGCGTCTTTTCGCTGACGGTGCTCACACGTTCTGCATCGCGCTGATACCGTGTCGCCAAATTGGCAATCGCACGTGGGACAGTGGCAGAAAACAGCAAAGTCTGACGGTCTGATGGTGTTTCATCCAGAATGAATTCCAGATCCTCTCGGAACCCGAGATCCAACATCTCGTCGGCCTCATCAAGAACCACGGCGCGAATGGCCGTCAGGTCGATCGAGCCCCGCATGATATGATCCCGCAGCCTTCCCGGAGTGGCGACAACAATATGCGCGCCACGCGCCAACGCACGGCGTTCATCCCGAATATCCATGCCTCCGACGCAGGACGCCAGAAACGCGCCCGCATCGGCGAACAACCAGCTCAGTTCACGCTTTACCTGCAGCGCCAGTTCCCTTGTTGGTGCTACAACAAGTGCCAGCGGTGCGCCCGAGGTTTCGAAAGTCTCAGCGTCACCCAAAAGTCGCGGCGCAATCGCCAGACCGAATCCGATGGTTTTACCCGATCCGGTTTGGGCCGAAACCAGCATATCCTTCCCTTCCAGTTCGGGCCGGGTTACAGCCTGCTGAACTTGGGTTAAGGTGTCATAGCCCTTGCGAGCCAGCGCATTTGCAATGGTTTGTTTCACAGCGGTGGTTCTTTTCATCGGTCAGGAGATGGGATTGTGCGGTATTGCAATCAATGCATCATCCATGGGTAAAGACAGCCCCTTAACGAGTGTCTTGTCTATTGTATAGCCACGAACCGGGGCAGATGCGCTGAAAATCCCGTATCCTGTCCGTACTGCTCCCTTTCAGTAGCGGCTTGAGACCCTCGCTGCATTCGGTTCAATTTGTTGAGACGCGGCAGAAGCGCAGGCTTGGAATAATCAAAACAGGCGTTTTTCTGTAGAGCTTTCAACCGTCTGTAAACCGGCTGTCCCTGTCGGGCTGGCGGTCAACGTGACTACTCCTTCGGGAAATCTACTACAAGCAGTCGGATTCGATAGCTTCTACGACCACGTTTTCTTCGAATTTAGGGCATGACGTTGAGCCAATGGCGCGGTCCCTCTTGCGTCTATGCTGACGCCAGCCGTTTCATTGCGCTCATGAGAGGCATAGCCCGCACACCTCCCTGCCCCGGCACTTCCTTGTCGTTGGCATAGACAAGGATGCGCTCTGAGACGTCCAATTCTTCTGTCGCGATGTGAAACCCACGCGTAACCTTCGCTGATGTCGTCCGCTTGATCTCTATGGCCCAGAGGCCGCCGCGGGGAAGTTTCAATAACAAATCTACCTCAGCCCCTGCTGAAGAGCGATAGAAGTTTGCTTCTGTTCCGCGCGGTGCCGCGGTGATCAGGCTTTCGATGCAGAACCCTTCCCAACTGCCGCCGACAACCGGATGCCCCAGTAGGTCTTCTTGCGTTTCGATCCCAAGAAGTGCATGGGCCAACCCGGAATCGCGAATATAGACCTTAGGAGACTTGACCAAACGCTTTCCGGCATTGGAATGCCATGGCTGCAAACGGCGCACCAGCATCAGGTCGACCAGCAAATCAAGATAGCGCGCAACGCTCTGGCCAGAGACACCCAGGTTTCCCGCAAGTTTCGCCGCATTGAGTAACCCGCCTTGCTCATGGGCAAGCATTGTCCAGAACCGGCGCAATGTTTCCGCCGGGATGCGCAACCCAAAAGCCGGAACATCGCGTTCCAGATAGGTGCGGATGAAATCCTCGCGCCATGCCAGGCTGGTTTTGTCGTTCTTGGCAAGGAAGCTATCTGGAAACCCACCCCGCAACCACAGCGCAGAGATCGAGTCCGCTCCGGTTTCCGACAAAATGAAAGGCGTCAGCTCGTGATAGCTGACCCGGCCAGCCAAAGATTCTGCGCTTTGGTGCAGAAGCGTGTTCGAGGCCGACCCCAGCAGCAGGAATTGCCCAGTCCGATACCCTTGTCTTCGTCGTCGGTCAATCTGACCGCGTAATGCCTTAAACAGGCCGGGCATAAGCTGAACTTCATCGATCACCACCAGGCGCCCAACCTGCTCGTCGAGATAGAGGTCTGGCTCTTCGAGCACTTGGCGATCAGCAGATCTCTCCATATCAAGATAGACAGCGTCACGGCTTTCAGCGATATCCTGCGCGAGAGTTGTCTTCCCAACTTGCCGCGGCCCAAGCAGGACTACACCCGCCTGGTTCTCGAGAGAGTCTTCAACTGACTTTCTATCACCGCGCTTGATCATACCTTGCATTTATCCCATTTGATGGAAGATTTACAAGGATAAAATTCCACATTACTGTCCAGTGAAACCCTATCCGTCTCGGCCCTTCACCCCAGAACCATGACACGCAAGTCTGGACCTTAGGTCGAGCATAATCGTGGAAAGCTGCGTCCCATTTGATCAAGAGAAAATAGAACCTGAGTACGTTCTTCTTTCTTAACTATTAAATTTGAAGAGTCCTCTTTGCGTCCCTCAATTTCATTTCCATTGCCCTGAAGGGCGAAGCCAACTAGGTACTTGCCGCGCACAAACCCCTAAGAATCTGCGAAAAATCAAATCGCAGAAAGGACCAGGATCATGACCATACCAGCAATCAAAAACGCTGACACAGGCACGCTGGCTGGCTCGGGAATGCATATTCTGGTCGATCATTACGGCAGCCTATACCTAACCGACGTTATGCGCATCGAAGAGGCACTGACCCGCGCGGCGCGGGAGGCTGGCGCAACGATACTGTCGGGCAAGTTCCACAAATTTGGCGGGCATGGCGGTGTGACCGGA
Organism: Ruegeria sp. CDSC021; assembly: GCF_059610845.1. Lineage (NCBI taxonomy): Bacteria > Pseudomonadati > Pseudomonadota > Alphaproteobacteria > Rhodobacterales > Roseobacteraceae > Ruegeria > Ruegeria sp. CDSC021. The sequence continues at coordinate 124,927 of NZ_JBXWOK010000003.1, read as the reverse complement.
GTGTTGTTGCTGGCAGAATCCCATATCTCGATCCACACTTGGCCGGAAAATGATTATGCCGCCATCGACATCTTCATGTGTGGCACAACGCAACCGGACAAAGCGGTCGCATATCTTGAGAAGCACCTGCGCCCTGCCCGAGTTGAAATTACGCGCGTCAACCGCGGTTTACCGGAACCAGTAGTCCCAACCGTCTAAGTAATATCCCATCAATGCGTGCGATTGCAGTGTATTAGGTTCGGCATCGACCCGGTCGGTATCACCGCCAAAAATCTGTGCCGCGCGCCAAACATCATCGTCGAGATAGCTCAACCCATCCGGCAGTTCGATTCTACGGTCGGTCAATGGTTCAAATGTAGCCAGAACAAACCCCCATTCGCCGAAGCTCGGCACGTAGCTGTGATAGGGAACCGCCTGCAGTCCCCGCCCGGGCCTTTGCGGATTGCGGCTGCTCTCGATCGTTTCGGCCACCGACCAAAAGGCCTGCCGAGCAAAGAACGGTGATCCGGCCTGGGTGACAAAGACCCCCTGCCCGCTTAGCCGTTCGGCCAGCAAGCCGTAGAATTGCTTGGTGTATAACCGGGACAAGGCGATGGATTTGGGGTCTGGCAGATCAATGATCACCACGTCGTAAATCTGGGTTTCCCGCTCCAGAAACCTCCAGGCGTCTTCGTTGACAACCGTCACGCGCGGGTCGCTGAGAGCATTGTCGTTCAGCTTGGACAGATCTGGATGGTCGCGAAACAACTGCGTCACACGCGGATCAAGATCCACCAGCGTCACGGATTGCACCTCGGGATAGCGCAGCACCTCGCGCGCGGCCATGCCGTCTCCACCCCCTAGGATCAGAATGTCACGCGCGCGCGGCGCAAGGGCCATGGCCGGATGCACCAGTGGCTCGTGATAGCGGTGTTCGTCAAGGGAATCGAACTGGATCGAATGATCCAGAAACAGGCGCACCCGGTCGCGGTACCGGGTGACGGTGATCTGCTGATACGACGTGGCCTCGGACAGGATGACATCATCTTCGAACAGTTCGGCCTCGGCGACCGAGACCAGCCGTTCGGACTGCCACAGTGCGCCCAGTGTTGCCACAAAGGCCACCGCCCAAACCGCAACCTGGACTCGCGTGGCCCATTCCCGAAACACCAACAGAGACAGGCCTGCGACGGCAAGGTTCAACCCTCCAAAGGCCAGGCTGGCCGACATCAGTCCCAGATATGGGATTACCAGCAGTGGAAAAGCCAGCGAGGCAACCAGCGCACCGATGTAGTCGACGCTCAGCACGTTTTCAAAGCGGAACTTCAACGCCCCAATCTGTTCCAGAACACGGGCGATCAAAGGGATCTCCATCCCCGACAGGATACCAATGGCAATCAAGGCGCCGTACAGCGGCAGGGCCACCTGCCCCATCCACGCGTAGTTCAGAAACAACACCGGCGCCAAAAATCCGCCGACAATGCCCAAAAGGATCTGAGCCCAGACAAATCCGGAAAACGCATCCGAGACAAAGCGCGATAGCCAGGCCCCGACCCCCATTGCTGACAGAAAGATACCAATCACCAGCGAGAACTGGCGGACGGAGTCCCCCAGCAGATAACTGGAGAGTGTGGCTGCAATCAGCTCATAGATCAGACCGGCGACGGCCACCAGAAAGGTGGCCAGCAACAACCACGCGGCGCGCGCCTCAACCGCGCGGGGCTGGGTCATGACAGGATGACGGCCGCGATGATGATGGACACCGCCACAAATAGCAGCCCGATCAGGATCGCCAACGCGATGTTTTGATCCTTTTCAATCTCGTGCACGACGGAAAACGGCGTCATCCAGTCGATCACCTTCCACACGACCCACATCAGCGTCACGCCCAGAAGAGTGTAGAAGATTGTGCTGATGATTTCTGCAATCTGAATTGCTGCTATATAATCCATTGATTCCTCACTATTTTATCCGATTTGACCGATAGTACCCGCCGCCACCGCTGCCGACCCGAACCGAGGTGTCCAAGTCACGGCTTTCGGCCCAATACCCATGCCACGAGACATAACCTGTGGCAGCCACGGCCAGGGTTGAAATGACGACGAAAATGATCCTGAAAGCTGTCACTTTAATCCTCATTTACCCAATCAGTTCCCGACCACCGGGCGCGTTGATGCAACCATTTGCGCCCGAACTGAAACAGGAACAGCGCTCCAAAAACCCCGGCCAGCGCGAATGTCCAAAGACCACTGGACAGTCCGGTTTTGACACTGACCTGCAACTGGCTAAACGGCTGCCCCGGCACATAGCCTGCGCCCCGCCCGTTCCAAAGCCCCTGCTCTGGCACGTCCAGTGCCAATGTGTAGTCACCCGTGCGATCTGGCCGAAACGTCAGGCTCGCAAATTTGCTGCCTTCGCGCCATGTGCCGTCCGAGTCGCGGCCGGTGTAATATTCGATCGTCCGACCCGCCTGGAACACCGGCTCTCCGTCCGGATCAAGCAGCTCGATGTCCAGATAGATCCAACTGTTTTCAACATTGCCCGAAAAGGAAACCTTCGTCAGTTGGCTATTGGCTTCAAGCGGGATTGTGATTTCGGCCGGGAAGTCGCCACGTTTTAGCGCCTGACGCTCTATCGCCCTCTCACCTGATCGTTGAGAGAAGGAGACCGCCATCACAAGACAGAGGATCGTAAACACGCATGATACGACCAGCAAAAATCTATAGTTTGGGCCCTCGATGAAAGGTTGCAGCGGATGCACCCGATGTGGGTTCAGGTTCAATGAAACCCCAAAAGCTGCTTCGGCCTGCTGTTTCGAAACATAGAACGAGCGATAGGTCTCACGCTCGGACCCGGTGGTCGAAAACCCCAGCATCGCCGTATCAGACATCGCCGAAATCGTGGTTGTCTTTTCCCCCAGTGACGGCGTCCAGGTGAATTCGCCCTCGACATAGGTGACCGCGCTTGTGGTGGTCTCGTAATACACAAAGCGCCCATCCTCGGTCGTCACAGAGGGAGGAGATTCCGCTGTCTCAACCCACCGCTCCGACATCCAGGCCGATCCGCGATAGCGTCTGGAAAACACCAGATGCCCCGCCTCAAGCGTTAGCCAGGCATAGCCGTGAGTTGGCGAATAGAGCTGATGGTCTATCCATTGATAGACCCGTCCGCCCCAGCGTTCGGCATGCTCGATCAGACCGATTATGGTGAACTCAGCACCATACAACGACCCACTCATCCCAATCGAAAGCGGAGTTTCCGGGCGTTTCTGATCCTTGAACTGCCGCAATGTCCGATAGTTGTTCTGTGCATCCAGTTCGGCCCCGCAATAGGAACAGATCTGCACGATCACCCTGCCCCCGCCCAGCACATCCAGACCGGCGCCGCAGCAAGTGCAGTTGATCGAAAGAAGACTTGGATTTCGGGTCATGACTGCCGCTGAACCTTCACATCAAACGCGTCGTACCACCGACCGTAGAACCAGATCGCATGACCCGGCCAGAATTCACCGGACAACAGTGCCTCGTCTCCGGCGGAAGCGTTCACGAATTCATGGCTTTCCCCGACCTTTAGCACCTCATCGAATTGTCCGCGCAGGGCGATGCATTCGGCATGTTCAACTTCGGTAACCGTGAATGTGGCCGCGTCGAAATCCAGCGTTTCGCCCAGCTTGAACGGAGGCATGAATTTCGGCGTGTACTTTCCGGTCAAGCGTTTCTGCCGAACGACATCTCCCTCATCGAGCGATATCCAGCAGGTGCGGCCATCACCATCGACACCGCAGAACTCATCCCAGAACCCCCGCCCGTAGGAATAGCGCGCATGACCAAGAATCAATGTCGACGTTCGACCCAGTTGCACTTGATCGCCTATCCCGAACAAAAGCGGTGCATCGTGCATCTCACCCTGCTGGCCCGCCGATTGAACCTGGACATCATTGATCATCAACGTCGTACCGCAGGACGCACAGGTGGCAACCTTTATCCCTTTCAGCGCAATCGGGGTTTGCGCACCGCAGTTTGGACAGTTCAAAGTCTTCATGCTTTCAAGTCGCGCAAAGAAAATGAAAGTTCAAGCCGTTATTGGTTCTGGAGAATACACGTCCGGTGCCGCCTTGCCCTTGTTGCCAGAATTCAAACAGAACCACTTAGGTGGGACTGAACATGCTGGCGGTTATGTTAGAGATGCCGTCAGCCCCAGCAATCATCTGAGTTAGTCGTGAAATAGGATTTCAGCTGCGTCTTTGCTTATGGTTGTGCCCTTCCTGCCCGCAACGATATCCGCCAGATCGGCCAGTGCGCCGATGGCTGCGGATTTGCCGGTAAGCCGCGCAAACTGGGCGGCGGCCTCGACCTTTGGGCCCATCGAACCGGCGGCGAAATTGAACTTGGCCATGGCCTCTGGTGAGGCGGCTTTTATGCCACGCTGAGTATCGGTACCCCAGTCCAGATAGGCACAATCAGCATCCGTTGCCGAAATGAACAAATCGGCCCCGACCTCTCGGGCCAGCAGCTCCGAGGCCAGATCCTTGTCGATCACCGCTTCTATCCCCTCCAGATAACCCGGAGAAGTATAGGCCGTGGGAATGCCCCCGCCACCGGCACAGATCACCACGGTTTGCCGTTCCAGCAGCCATTTAATCGGCCTGATCTGAAAGATCCGTTTCGGCAGCGGAGATGCAACAACCCGTCGCCATTTGTCGCCATCCGCACGAATTTGCCAGCCCTTGTCGGCGGCCAATCGTTCAGCCTCGGGTTTGTCATATACCGGACCGATGAATTTTGTGGGGTCGTCAAAGGCGGGATCCTTGGCATCGACCTCAATCATGGTCAGCAGCGTGGCCAGAGGCGTCTCGGGCGGCAGACGGTTGCCCAACTCCTGCTCGATCATGTACCCGATCATGCCCTCGGTTTCCGCCCCAAGCACGTCCAGCGGATAGGCCTCATCCGGTTTATAGGCGTTGCCCTGTAGGGCCAGCAATCCCACCTGAGGGCCATTCCCGTGGGTCACAATCAGCTCGTTCCCCTCGGCAATGGTGGCCAGCGCCTGCGCGGCGATAGCGGTATTTTCACGCTGGTTCTCGGCGGTCAGGGCCTGACCCCGCCGCAGCAGCGCATTGCCCCCAAGGGCGACGACGATGCGCATGACTCAGGCCCCCAGAGTGGCGACCAGAACGGCCTTGATTGTGTGCATTCGGTTTTCGGCCTGTTCAAACTGAATACCGGCGGGGCTTTCGAATACCTCTTCGGTGACCTCCATTTCGGTGATGCCGAATTTCTCGTGGATGTCTTCGCCCACTTTTGTCTCGGTATTGTGGAAGGCGGGCAGGCAATGCATGAATTTGACGTTTGGATTGTTTGCCGCTGCCATTAACGCGCTGTTGACCTGATAGGGGGTCAGCTGCTTGATCCGGCTGTCCCAGACCTCTGGTGCTTCGCCCATCGAGACCCAGACATCGGTGTGGATGAAATCCACGCCATCCACGGCGGCCGCAGGATCATCGGTGATGGTCAGCGTCGCGCCGTAACGCGCGGCGGCTTCTTCCGCCGGACCGCGGAATTCGTCGGACGGCCACAGATCACGTGGGGCGGCGATGCGGACGTCCATCCCCATCATGCAGCCCGCGATCATCAGCGAATGGCCCATATTAGACCGCCCGTCGCCCACATAGGCGTATTTGATGTCATGCAGGGGCTTTTCTCCATATTCCTGCATGGTCAGCAGATCGGCCAGCATCTGGGTCGGGTGGAACTCATCGGTCAGCCCGTTATAGACCGGCACGCCCGCATTGGCGGCCAGTGTTTCCGCCAGTTCCTGCCCAAAACCGCGATATTCAATGCCGTCGAACATGCGGCCCAGCACGCGGGCAGTGTCCTTCATGCTTTCCTTATGCCCGATCTGTGACCCCGAGGGCCCAAGATAGGTGACACCGGCACCCTGATCCATCGCGGCCACTTCAAAGGCGCACATGGTCCGGGTCGAGGATTTTTCGAAGATCAGGCAGATGTTCTTGCCTTTTAGATGCTGGATTTCAGACCCCGCATATTTTGCGCGCTTCAGATCGCGCGACAGGTCCAGCAAATAACGCAGCTCGCGCTGGTCGAAATCGAGCAGTTTCAGGAAGCTGCGGCCCTTGATGTTAAATGCCATTGGTCAATCTCCTTTTTCAGTAATCGGGTTCAATAATCCACGGGGTCACGCCAGATCGGGCAGGTCATGCAATGCCCGCCGCCTCGTCCACGCCCCAGTTCCGAGCCCGAGATCGTGATCACCTCGACCCCCGCCTTCCGCAGCAGCGTGTTGGTATAGGTGTTGCGGTCATAGGCAACGACCACGCCGGGCTCTAACGCCACCACGTTGTTACCGTCGTCCCATTGCTCTCGTTCCTGATTGAATGCGTCTCCGCCTGTCTGAACGATGTTCAGAGATTTGATCCCCAAGCATTCGGCGGCCACATCGAACAGATGTTTGTCATCGCGCCGGAAGTCGATCGTGTCCTCTTTGTTTCCGGGGCGCAGGCTGATGCACTGGATGTCGTTACAGACATCAACATAGGCAGTCGCGGTCTCACGGTCGCAATGGCTGAACACTGTATCCAGATGCATAGCCGCGCGGCTGCGGGGCATCTGACAGGCAACAACCCTCTCCGCCGCGCCTTTGGCAAACAGAGCGCGGGCGACTTGACCAACCGCCTGCGGACTGGTGCGTTCGCCCATGCCGATCAACACACTGCCATTGCCCCAGGGCATGACATCACCGCCTTCGACCGTGGCCGCGCCGTGATCCTTGTCTGGGTCACCCCACCAGATCTCGAAATCTGCGTCGCGGAACTCGGGGTGGAACTTGTAGATCGCGGTCACCAACAGGGTTTCGGGGCGCCGCGCCGGCCAGTACATCGGGTTGACCGTAACGCCGCCATAGATCCAGCAACTGTTGTCACGAGTGAACTGCGTATTTGGAATCGGTGGGATCACAAAGCCCAATGGCCCCAGATAGCTGCCGAACATACCTGAGGGTTTGAACGGCATATCTTCGACCGCGATGCCGCCGATCAGATATCTGGCCAGATCCTTGGCCGCCATCTCATCCAACCAGCCGCGCAGCTCATTCAGCATACCGACGCCCACCTGATTTTCGGTAATGCGGCGGTCCAGAACCCAATTACGGGCTCCCTTGTCCTTCAGCGTTTCTGCAAGCAGCGTCTGGAATTCTAGAACCTGAACCCCGCGATCCTCCATCTTCATGCGGAAATCGGCATGGTCAGAGCGGGCTTTGTGCACCCAAAGGACATCGTCATAAAGCAACTCTGCCGCATTGCCAGGGGTCAGGCGGGAATGGGCCAGACCCGGTTCGCAGACCATCACCTTTCGAAGTTTCCCAATCTCGGAATGTGCGCCAAATCCAGTCATGATATCTCCTTTGATGTAATCGCGCCGGACTGCCAACGCAGCCAGACATGGATGGGCAACCCAGCCAACAGCAAAAGGACGCCCCAGAAAACGACGTCTTTTCCAGCGCCGAAGATCGCCCAGAATGAATAGACAAAACCGAGACCCGCCAGCACAAAGGCCTGCGGTGGCAGGCGGGTGCGTTCTTTGCGTTTTGCGCGGATCATAATCTCGGCACCTGCGCACAGCAGGTAGGGAACCAGCGTGGATAGGGTGGCCAACAGAATGATGAATTCAAACTGTTCAGCCAGGGATCGGGTATAGTTCATAGCGATCAGAGCGCTGGCGAGCAGGCTTGAGGAGATCAGGCCAAATGTCGGCGTACCAGTCCGTGACACCCGGGCAAAACCGGCCGGGAACAACCCGTCACGCGCCGCGCCCAGTGGCACTTGCCCGGTCAGCAGCACAAATCCGTTGAGCGTGCCGAAGGTCGAAACGCAGGCCCCGACCGCGATGAATACCGCACCGCCAAACCCCCACATCACATGCGCAACATCCGCCAGCGGTGCGTTGCTTCCGGCCAGCGTGCCGGATGGTACTACCCCAAGCGCCACATAGGTCGTGGCGATATAGACCAATGCGGCAACACAGGTTCCGACAATCGTCGCAAGAGGGATCGTTTTGGTAGGGTTCCTGACATCGCCCGCCGGAACCGTTGCGGATTCGAGCCCCACAAATGCCCAAAGCGTCAACGCCGCGCAGGCCGAGATCGCCGATATGTTCGACATACCGCTGAGGTTAACCGGCCGGAAGTTTTCAGGTTGGACATGAGCCAGGCCCAGCAGGATCAGCACCAGCAGCGGGGACAGCTTCATCACCGTGGTCACCACTTGCACAATCCCGGCCTGCCGAACGCCGCGCAGATTGACCCAGGTGAGCAGCCAAATCGCACCAAGTGAGACCGCCAATCCCGCGAGCGCAGTTTCCCCGATGGCGGGTACCATAAAGCTGAGATAGCCAGCAAAGGCGACGGCAACGGCGGCATTCCCAGACCACAGCGCGATCCAATAGCCCCAAGCAATCAGGAAACCGGCAAAATCACCAAAGCCCTCGCGCGCATAAGCGTATGGCCCGCCGGTATTGGAAGACAATCGCGCCAGCCGTCCAAAGATCAGGGCCAGCACAATCGCGCCACCTGCGGTCAGAACCCATCCCGCCATCGAGATTGGCCCGAACACGGCCAGAGAAGAGGGCAGCAGGAAAATACCGGACCCGATCATATTGCCCACCACCAGCGCGGTGCACATCCAGAACCCAAGGGTTCCTTTGGGTTTAGATCGGGTGTCGGTGGGCATAATGCGACCTCATGCCAACGCGGAAAGGCTGAGCCCGGCCATGATGATGACGATCAGGATCAGTAAAAGCGGCCACATGAACCTGAGCCAGCGTTCATAGGGCACACGCCCCAGGGCAAGCCCGCCCATGACCACCGCAAAGGTGGGGTTAATCAGGTTCACCAAACCGCTGGCTGACTGATAGGCCGTCACGACCAAGGACCGTTCTACGCCGGAAAAGTCTGCTAGCGGCGCCATGATCGGCATGGTCAGAACCGCCAAGCCCGAGGATGACGGGACGAGGAAGGACAACAGCCCCTGCAAGGCGAACATCGCATTGATAAAGGCCACTTTGCCCAAACCATCCACGGCACCTTCGGCCCAATACAAAATGGTATCGGTGATGTTTCCTGCGTCCATGACCACTACGATCCCGCGCGCGATCCCGATCACCAGCGCAACCCCCAGCAAATCCCGGGCACCGTCAACGAAGGTCGAGGTGAATTCCTCTTCCCCGATCCGTGCGATCAATCCCACGATTATCGAGGACACAATGAACAGGCCGGACATCTCGGCCATCCACCAGCCTCCTGCCGCGACACCCCAGATCATCACGCCAAAGCTGGCCGCAAAGATCAAAAGGATCAGCCCATGCATACCCGTAAAGGTCGGAGCTTCACCGCCCGTGCGGCCACCTTTGAGGAAATGCGCCTCATTGCTTTCGCGCTTGTCGGCAACGAAGGACAGATCCGGATCGGCTTTGACCTTGGCTGCATATCGCATGACAAAAACCACACAAGCCAACCAGCATGCCAGCAACAGCGCAAAGCGCAGCATTATGCCATTGGTGAAGGGCACCCCCGCCGCATCCGAGGCGATGACTGTGGCAAACGGGTTAATCGTCGATCCCAGCGTGCCAACCCCCGCCCCCAGCATGATGATGGCCACACCCACTACCGCGTCATAGCGCGCGGCAATCATCACTGGGATGATCAGCGCGTAAAAAGCCAGTGACTCTTCGGCCATGCCATAGATTGTGCCCCCCGCAGCAAAGAAGGCCATCAAGATGGGGATCATCCATTTCTCGCGCCCCTTCAGACGCACCATTGCGCGCGCAATCCCGGCGTCAATCGCCCCGGTTCGCGTTACAACTCCCAAAAAACCGCCAATCACCAGCACAAAAAGTGCAACATCAATCGCCCGCGCTTCATAACTGACAGGGTCATAGAACCCCCCGATAGGGGCCAGTACGACATCATAGAACCCCTGCGGATTGGGCTCGACAACCTGATAGCTGCCCGGTACCGGAACATCGCGTCCCAGGGCTTCGTTAGCGACGCGGTCATATTGGCCAGCGGGAACAAACCAGGTTGCAATGGCGACCAGTGCTATCAACGCAAACAGAATTGTATATGCAGTTGGAAACTTGAGCTTCATGTCATCAAACTCCTAAAAGAGCTGAGATTGGGTTTCGAAACTTCCGGTCTCTTCATACAGTCTCAATATGAGATTTCTAAGGATGAATGACCCCGAGGCGACCTGAACGGTTCTACATGAACGCCATTCGCTGGCGCTGCGCATTGACCTGCATCAATAGAATTCAGGCTGACGCTGGATTCAGGTTCGTCAGTTTTTGCTTTCCTACAGATCGTAAGTTGCTCATCTGAGTGCAGCGGTTAGCACCTTGCGATCCATCGCCCCAGTCTGGCAGAAACCCGCTTGAGACTGTGGTGATCATGTTGACATATCAGCCCATTTCCCTGAACCGGTAAGTCGCACATTTGCATTAGGCTTACCAAAGGCTAATGTGCAAGAAATTAAGGCGCAAATGCCCGTATCGAACAGTAACCCAAGGCTAACAACGTGAGCTCTGAAATTCCCAGGTCCCTGCCTGCCAGACATGAGTTGCGCAAGGTGCGCAACAAGGGGCTGTCATTTCTGGCACTGGCCTTCCTGTTCAGCATCTTTGTCAACCTGCTGATGCTGACGGGGCCTTTATTCATGCTGCAGGTTTATGACCGGGTCCTTGCCTCTCGGGCGGTTGAAACCCTCACGGCGCTGTTTCTGATTGTCGCTCTATTATATAGCCTTATGGCCATGCTGGATTTTGCGCGAGGACGTATCGTTGCGCGGTTCGGAGCGAGGTTCCAGTCGCAACTGGACGAGCGGGTGTTCGAGGCAACGCTGCGAAAATCTCTTGTTCCGCAGGCCCGTGCAGCCCCAGCCACTGCCTTGCGCGACCTTGAGGCAATCCAGAACCTGTGTTCCTCACCTGTTTTGCTGGCCGTAATGGATATCCCCTGGACACCGGTTTTTCTGGCAGCAATCTTCCTATTCCACCCGATGCTTGGATGGCTTGCGGTTGCGGGTGGCGCGATCCTGATTGTCATCGCTCTGCTTAATCAGGCGCTCACTCATAGAAAGGTTGCCGCTGCACAGCAGGCCTCGGCGCGGGCAGGCTCATTCTCGGAACATGCCAGACAAGCCGCAGAAGTTGTCCGCTCGCAAGGAATGCAGCACGACATCTCGCAACGCTGGCTGACCCAGAGGACCGATGCGCTGAGACAGACCATCTCGGCCAGCGATTGGACCGGAAGCTTTACCTCATTAACCAAGTCGATGCGGCTGTTCTTGCAATCTGCCATGCTGGCATTGGGAGCTTTGCTGGTTTTAAGAAACGAACTGTCCCCTGGGGCAATGATTGCAGGGTCCATCCTGCTTGGGCGCGCATTGGCCCCGGTCGAGCAGGCGGTGGGCCAATGGGCATTGGTGGAGCGTGCGCGATCTGCGTGGATTTCACTGAACCGATTCCTGGACACCACCCCGCCCGAGCCGGACCGGACCAAATTGCCTGTACCAGATGCGCGCCTGATCGCCAAAGGACTGACCGTTGTACCACCCGGCGCCGATTTACCGACACTCAGGAACGTTTCACTGAAACTAGAACCGGGCAAAGCTTTGGGCGTGATCGGCAAAAGCGGGTCAGGAAAATCCACGCTTGCCAAGGCCCTGTTAGGATTGTGGAAACCGGCCGTTGGCGAAATCAGGCTTGGAGGCGCTACACTGGATCAATACGGGACTGATGATTTGGGCCAACACATCGGCTATCTGCCGCAGGAAGTCACTTTGTTCAACGGAACAGTGACCGAAAACATCGCCCGGATGTCCCAAAATCCGGATTCGGAAGCGGTCATCGCTGCAGCCAAGAAAGCCAAGGCTCATGACCTGATCCTGACATTGGAAAAGGGGTACGACACGTTTCTGGAAGGCAATGACAGTCAACTGTCGGGTGGCCAAAAGCAACGTATTGCTCTGGCGCGCGCTTTGTATGGAGATCCTGTCCTGCTGATCCTGGACGAGCCGAACTCGGCTCTGGATGCTGATGGCACTGAGGCATTGAACACCGCTATCCGAGAACTGAAGGCCGCGGGCAAATCAGCCATCATCATGACGCACCGACCACAGGCCATTTCGGAATGCGACGATCTTGCTGTTGTTGAAAATGGCCAGGTCGTGAAATCCGGCAGCCGCGATGAGGTGCTAAGCGCCATGGTTCAGAACGCAAATGCGATCAAAAAAGGTCTGGCACGGGTGGGTGAGTAATGCAAAAGCCCAATCATAATGATACGCGCCCTGTTTGGCGCATTACATTTCCTGCTCTGGTCGGGTTTCTCGCACTGGCTATTTTAATCGGCGGGTTGGGCTTTTGGGCGGTGCAGACCAGGCTGGCAGGCGCCATTGTATCGCAGGGCGTCATCGAAGTTCAAAGCAACCGCCAGGTAGTCGAGCATCCAGACGGTGGCGTGGTCGGCGAGATTTTTGTGCGCGACGGTGATTCCGTCACCGGCGGCGACATTCTGTTACGTCTGGATGACACGTTTCTGACCTCGGAAAAGACCATCGTTGAGGCGCAGCTGTTTGAATTACTCGTCCGAAAGGCGCGGCTTCAGGCCGAACGCGATGGCACTGATCTGACTGTTTTGACATCCGCGCTGAACGACGTACAGAAACAAGAAGACATTGACCCTGAGCTGATCGCCGGCCAGCAACGCCTGTTCGAGGCACGTCTGAATACCCTAAATCAGCAGACTCAGCAGTTGAGCAAGCAACGCATTCAGATAGAAAGCGAGATCGAGGGCACCTTGGCGCAACTGGTCTCGCTGCGCCGTCAGGTCGATCTGATACAGGAGGAGCTGCAGGACCAGCAAAGCCTGCTTCAACGCGGCCTGACACAAGCCAGTCGGGTATCCGCCTTGCAACGCGAAGAAGCCAGCCTGACAGGTGAAATAGGCAGGCTCGAAGCGGCTGCCGCGCGGCTCAAAGGCCAAATCGCGGCAACCGAGATCAAGATTGTAGAACTGCAGGCGACACGCCGCGAAGAAGCAATCACCGCCTTACGCGATGCGCAATCGAAAATCGCCGAACTGTCTGAACGCAGGCTCTCGCTGGCTGTTCGTCTATCGCGGCTGGATATTAGGGCGCCGGTTTCCGGTACTGTCTATGGAAGCCAGGTGTTTGCACTGCATTCGGTTGTACAGCCGGCAGAACCGATGATGTATGTCGTACCACAGGAAATTCCTCTGCTGATCGCCGCTCGCGTAGATGCGATTCATGTGGACCAAGTATATATTGGGCAGCCCGCCCTCCTGCGATTTCCCGCCTTCAACCAACGCGAAACCCCCGAAATCGAAGGGCATGTTGTCACGATTTCTGCCGATACGTTCACTGATGAGAACACCGGACACACATTTTATCGCGCTGAAATGTTACCTGATGCCAACCAGATCGAGCGCCTGAACGGGCAACGTCTTGTACCCGGCATGCCAGTCGAAGCGATGATCAAGACGGACGAGCGATCCCCGTTTTCATATCTGATAAAACCGATGGCCGATTACTTTAACAGGGCCTTCCGGGAATAGATTCCGTCGTCTTTAAACCGCTTCGAGATTGCCCAACAGGATCGAAGTCATGTCAGTCGTGATCACTCCGCCTACCGCGACGACATCGACACCGGTTTCGTAGGTCACGTTTGAACTTGTGATCCCCGACAAATCAGCGTCTGCGTCCAGAAACACCCACTCTGCCTCATGCGCTGTGGGCAATCCGACGGCGATCTGCAAGATAGCCAGCGCATCCAGAGCGTTGATGAGGCCATCTTGATTGATATCGGCTGCAATTAGGTTTTCCGGTGCTGCCTGCCCCCATGTCGGGTCCAGTCCCACAGAAAGCCGCAAGACCTGCAATGCGTCCAAGGCCGTGATCTCGCCGGTCCCAGCCGAATAGGACTTTATGATATCCAGTTCACCGATAAATGTGCCCGAAGGCAGATCCAGATCGAACCTCCCTTCATCGTCGGCTTGGACACTAACCGTGCCGCCTCCGTCCGGGGTGAAACGTATTTCAGCGTTTGACAGACCGGGATTTGCAGCTTGTGAATCAATGGTAATATTCCCTTGAATGCCTGCCGAACTGTCCGGGTCGAGCCCGCCCAAACCGTTCAAATCCACCGGAATATGGTCTGGCCCGCCAAATCCGGCGCCAAAGACATCTGAACTGGTCAGCGGAGCACCTGACGCCGAAAACACCTGAACCACATTATCCAGATACCCGATCTGCGCACCTTGCGCGGTGGACGTAAAAGTGAGCTGTCCAGGTGAGCGCAGGAATGGATAGTCAAACAGATCCAGCCTGTCCGATCCGACTTCAAAATCGGTAATCGTTGTCATCGCGCTTCCGGTCTGCATCACAAAGATATCAGACCCGGAACCGCCGGTCATCGTAGTGGCCCCAATCCCCGCTATCAGGATGTCATCGCCGCCGCCGCCAAGTAGAGAGGCATCAAGGATGCTGCCACTGAGCATATCGTTCTGCGCGGTTCCAGTGACTGTCCCATAACCGTCCGCTACGATACCCGGGTCAGCGACCGAAAAAGTAAGCTGCGTCAACCCGGCCTCTTCTTGTGAGGCGGCAAAGATCTGAATGTCGTCCCCGACATGGGCCACGCTGAGCGATTCGACATTTTGCAGCCCGGTGCTCAACGTATCGGCAAAACTGTCCAGATAGACCAGTTGACCATCCGGTGTCAGGGTAAACAGTGTCACCCCATCATCGCCTCCCCCGGCCACGACAAACACCTGACCATTCACTTCGACCACGGCCAGGTCCTGAGCCGATTCAAAGCGGGTATTCAGTGTATCCAGGACATGATCGGTGGGTATCAACCGGCCATCACCAGACAGCTCCATGACGCTGATCGTGTTGCTTTCGCTGCCAGCAACGATGACCCAGGAATGGCCATGCGCCTGCACAATTTCGACGGCCGTTGGGGCGCCAATGCCCAAGGTCGAGACCCCATCGCCGGAATCTGCGAGGCTCAAGGTTCCCGCGCTGCTGTCCACCAAATAGGTCGTTATCGAATTGCTGTTGGCGTCGGTTGCAACGACAAAATGATCCGACCCGGACTGAGCGGTCTGGATCGAGTCGGCCTGACCTGCAACGGCCCCCGCAAAGGTCAGTGAGCCGTCTGAGCCGACCGTATAGGTCGAAATCAACCCGCTGCCCTCTTGCGCCACGGCCAGAATGTCGACCGATCCAAAGGAAACCTGCACTAAGGCCGAATAGCCACCCCCACCGTTCAGGGTCCCGGTTTCCTGTAATTCTCCGATAGATCCGTCTGGAAGGATTTCGTAGCTGACAAGGCCGGTTGCGGACCTGACATCCAGAACGATCTGATCGCCCCCCAACAGAGAAACCATTACCCCGGAACGTCCAACTGTGCCCGAGATTGTACCACTGAAATATTCTATGTCTTGCTGCTGGGGAACCGCGCCTTCGACGAGGTGCCATACAACAATGCCCCCTCCCTGTCCGGTCAGGCTGTACAGATACGTTTCCCCGTTAAACGTTTCTAAAGCCGTATCGCCGATACCTGAATCGAGCGCTGCGCTCCCTGTTGCAACTACTCCGCCGAACTGAAGCATCATACCAAATCACCCCACGCCAAAACCTGGCTCTTGAACAGGATGATCTGATGCCCGGTCCAATACCAAAGCGGGATTGTGGTGAAAACGAGGAGTTCGGTTTCAGTTTAACACAATTTTTTCTGGTCCGACCGCATGAACATCCGATGGGCAACACACATGAACAAAACGTCGCTGCCCATGATTTCAGCGCGGAAACAGCATGTGAGGGCAAGATGACCAAAACACCTGATATGACACGCAATCCTGCAAGTACCCGGCCCGATGCGGGTCAGCGGCAACAGATACGCAAGTGGATCGGCAACAAAATGCGTCGCTGGGTCGGGCGCGGTATCGCAGGCAGTCTAAGTTCGGCCTTGCTTGCCCTTCCTGCGTTGGCACAGGCCACGACCGAAGAACTGGACACCTTCCAATTCGCTGATGCGATTCCCGGCGTTAACAGCGCAAAGCTGCTGGCAAATGGCGATGTTCTCCTCAAATTGGAAGATGGGCGTACGATTTTGGTCTCGGCAGAGAATGTTCATATCCTGGATGGCGGCTCCATCATGATTGCCGAAGATGCGGCGGCGGAAATCGCGCAATTCGCACTGGCCGCCGAAGCCGGGGGAGCCGCAGCAGCCGCTGGCGGCGTTAGCGGCGCCGGTGCTGTTTTGGGGGGCCTTGGTCTGGCGGGTGCAGCCGCAGCAGGGGGAGGTGGTGGCGGCGGCGGTGGAGATGACGAGGCTCCGGCGCCCGCTCCAAATTTCCAGAGCCTGAACCTTGCTGGTCTGCAAGCGAACGCATTGAACAGCGCCAGCGCAAACCTGATGGCACCGACCGGAACCACAACGGTCGAGGTGACAATCGGGTCACTGACCAAGACGGCAACGCCCAATCCAGATGGCAGCTGGAGTATTTCCCTTACGGCGGTTGAGGCGGCTAGCCTTCCTCAAGGTGTGACAACAGTCACCGTTCGCAACCTGGATGGAGCGGGTGAGGAAGTATCGGTCGAAACGGTAAGATTCGATGTGGACACTCTTCCACCGACGGTCAGCATTACGGGCTTTTCGGACGGGGCCATTCTGAATGCCGCCGAGCAAGCGACCGATCTTACAATCTCGGGCACTTCTGACGCCGAGAGAGGTCAAACAGTAACGGTATCTGTAAACGGGCAGACTTATACTGGGACAGTGAATGGCGGCGGCCACTGGAGTGTTACCGTGCCGGCCACAGACCTGGCCGCCCTGCCTGACGGGGTGACCGTTTCAGTGACTGCCGATGTCGACGACCGCGCGGGTAATCCGGCGGTACAGACAAGCGCAAGCTTTGACACAGACTTTAGCGCTCCAACGATCACGCTTGATCCGGTCTCTGGCGGCTCGATCGGCCTGGGGGACATTAGCTCTGATCTGGTTGTGTCCGGGTCAACGTCCGCCACAGACGGTCAGACGGTCACTGTGACGTTCGATGGCCAAGCATATACCGGCACCGTGTCAGGCGGTACTTGGAGTGTCACCATACCCAGCGGCGACCTCGGCTCGCTTTCCACCGGAATTCCGGCCACGGTAAGTGTTGTCGTAGATGATGTGGCAGGAAACCCATCGGTACCGGTCACCGCCTCGGTTCCGGTCGATCTGACGGGACCCTCGGTGAATATCGCGCCATTGTCAGTTGGCGCGGTCATCAACGCTGCCGAAACCGCCTCCGACCTGACCATCAGTGGCACAACAGGAAATGTTCAGGACGGCCAGGTGGTGACAGTCACCCTGGATGGACAAACCTACACCGGTTCAGTCAGCGGCGGCAGTTGGAGCGTCACCGTCCCTGCAAGCGATCTTGCATCGCTGGCAGATGGGGGCGATTTCACGATCACGGCGGATGTGCTTGACACAGACGGCCTATCTGCACCGCAGGCAAGTGTCCCGCTTTCGAAAGATGCCACCGCGCCGACTGTAAGCATCGACAACTTTTCCGACGGCGCTGTCATGAATGCAGCCGAACAGGGCACTGATCTGACAATCTCTGGAACAACGAACGCTGAGGATGGTCAAACCGTAACCGTTTCCATGAATGGGCAGGACTACACCGCAACCGCCTCTGGCGGTACCTGGTCGGCGACCGTCCCGGCGATAGATCTTGCTGCCCTGTCCGATGCAGCAACCGTCAATGTTACCGCAGATGTCTCGGACGCGGCTGGAAACCCTGCCCTGCAGGCCAGCGGCAGTTTCACAACGGATTTCACAGCACCGGCGGTCTCTATCACCGGGTTGTCGGATGGGGCTGTCATGAACGCCGCGGAACAAGGAACCGACCTTACAGTGTCCGGAACCTCTGATACGGCAGATGGCACGGTTGTGACCGTAGAAATCGTTCGGCAGGACGGCACAGTTGACGTCACCGGCACGGCGACCGTAACGGGCGGGTCCTGGACCTATACCGCCTCAGCCGCGGATTTGGCCGGACTTCAGGATAGCGAAACCTACGATGTCGAGGCATCTGCTTCGGATGCGGCTGGGAACACAACAGCGACATCAACCAGTTTTGACACAGACTATACAGCACCAGCGGTCACCATCGACCCTCTTTCGGTCGGGTCAGAGCTGGATGTATCCGAAAAAGATAGTGACCTGACGATCACCGGGACTACGGATGCCGCCGATGGGGAAACGGTTACAGTCACACTGAACGGGCAGTCCTATACAGGCACCGCCTCAAGTGGCACCTGGTCAGCAATCGTTCCGTCCGGTGACTTGGGAGCGTTGGCAGACAGCACAACCTTCCAGGTTTCAGCGACGGTTACGGATTCCGCCGGCAACATCTCTACCGCCGCCGCCACCCCGTTAGCCACGGATTTCCGGCCTGTCCTGACAATCAATGACACCGGAACAAACGGTGCCGTTTCATTGAATGACGCCCAAAATTCAGGAGTCGTTGTCTCTGGCACGTCAATAGGCCTTGCCGCAGGCGAGGCTGTAGATGTGACGTTGAACTCCATGTCAGTCGGAACCGCTACGGTCGGTGCCGACGGAACCTGGACACTGTTGGTAAGTGTTGCGACCTTTGCATCAGTCGAGGCGGGGGATGATCTGGACTTTGGCGCAGAGGTTTCTGTGGCAGGTGGCCCTGATCCTTTGCCAGTTACGGATGAAAACACGGCCCATGAACCTGCAGCCTATGTGATCACTGAAGCCGGACAAAGTGGATCAACAGTCACATTTGAAATCTACGCAGACCCTGATACGGATCTGTCCAGCGGTCTGGCGATCACAGCCGAACTGGGTTTCGATCCCTCAGTGGTGACGTTTGACACCGGATCAGATGTCGAGAATGGGGCATTCGATTTGTTCCTGACGAACCCGGTGAGTGGATCAGCCGTCAGTTTTGCTGGCGCGGCGACCACCTATTCCGACCTGTCCCAACCCATCGTCACATTCACGATGACAGTTCTAGATGCCTCTGAACCGATTGTTCTGACGTTGACGACTCCGGATGGTGGTCCATCGGTGCTGCAGATCGGGACGTCAGGCGACGACACATTGATTGCAACCAACATCGACAACGTCATTCGTGGCCAGGACGGCGATGACACAGTGGATGTCTCAGGTGCTGGTCGGGACATTGTCGTGTTCGAGCCGGACCCAACAGCAAATGGCGTTGATACGATCACTGGCTTCACGACTGGACCCGCGACTGACACCGCTGATGCGATCATGTTCAGTGGATTGGATGTCGACAGCCTGCGCGGCGACGGAACAGGTGTGGAAACGCTTTCAGTAGGGGATGCACTAGGCGCGGACACCGGAGTGGTTGGTTTGACGACAGAGCTGAGCGATCTGACTGCTCAAACCATCGAGACCGCGGTCGAAAGCCTTACCGGCGCCGAAGCAGGTGACGAGATCTATGTCCTGGCTACGGATGGAACTGACAGTGTGCTAGTCAAGGTCGACTATTCCGCATCCGATGCGGCGACAGTCGAAACGGTGGCCCATTTCACCGGATTGGATGACCTCAGCGGGCTTACTGCTGACAATATTCTGCATACCGATCCAACCGGGGCCAGTGCCTGACACTCGACTACACTGCCACCCTGCACGGGTGGCAGTATTCTCGATATTCAAGAGGTTGCCATGGCACAGAATGGCCTAGTTCCAATCAATTTCAACCGTCACAGTCATCAGTATTGGAAGCGTTTCACATCTTATGACTTTGCAGCTGAACGCACCGAGAGCGTGATCGTGGAAGAAGAGGTGCTCCAGATTGCAGCCACTTTTCCGATTGTGTTTCGCAGGACCGGCCCAGAAATTGAACCGATTGCTGTATATTCACTTCTTGCTGGTGAACCCTCGCCATTTGTTTCAACAGAAGGGCGTTGGCTGGCCAGCTATATTCCGTCCGAACTGCGCAGCCACCCCTTTTCGTGCCGCCGAATGGATAACGGCAGCACCTTTCAGCTGGTGGTAGATGAAGGTTCAGGCCTGTTGACCGAAGAGTGCTCTGACAATCCCTTTTTTTCAACTCCGGATACGCTCGGCACTGAATTGAAAGAAGTTCAAAACTTCTTGAAAGCGTGCGCAACCTCTCAGATTAGAACAACCGAAATTTGCAAGATGATAGACGCATTTGGGCTGTTTGAGCCCCTGAGCGGCAATTTGGAATTAGGCTCTGCACATAACTGGTTGCAAATCAACTCTGCACGCCTGGAACAGCTATCGGCAAAACGCAAATTTGAACTGGTCGAAACAAAAGGCTTACGCCTGATCTATGGCCATCAGGCTTCATTATCCAATCTCAGATGGCTTTTTCAGGCGCAAAAGCAGATTTCCCAGGCCGGTGCATCTGTAAAATACACCGAAAATTCAGAACTTACCGGTTTCATGAATGCATTCGCCCAAGCCCAAACCGATGACGTAATCTGGCCCTAATGAAGTGTGAATGACAAATGCCCACATGCGGTCGCTTTTTGAGTTTTCTGATTTCTGCTCTCTCTTTCAACATAGTATCGGCCTGTACCCAACCACCTGACATTGCCGGTGTCGAGGCTTCTTTTTCAACCGGGGCCGTGGGTTTCCGCACACATGAACCATCTCAGAAACTGACCACCAGTTCCTTTGGCAAGCGCGTACGGCACGCTGTCGAGACCAGCCCCAACCTCGCGCGATCTATGTCCGCGCTGGATGTGGCGGTAGCCAATCACGACGCGGCAAAAGGGGCCTTTCTTCCGCAGGTTTCACTTGGAATCAACGCCAGATCCGAGCGGGTAGACTCGGACACAGCCGACGTGACCCCTTATCTGCGGATCTCACAGCTCGTTTATGACGGGGGGGCCGCATCCGGTGATTTGACTGCTGCAAAAGCACGGGTTTTTGAAAGTCGCGGCGGCCAGTTATCAACAGCCTCGGCAACCGCTCTGGCTGCGATTGAGGTCTATATAGTGGTCTTGGATTTACGGAAAATCCTGGATATTTCGGTGAAAAATGTGGAAGTCCACCAACAGCTCGTTCAACAAATTTCCGAGAGGGCTGCATTAGGCGCTGGTTCGAACGCCGATGTATTGACAGCGCGGTCGCGGATGGCCGATGCACGGACGCGACTGGCGGATGCAAAAGCCAGAGTGGACCTCGCCGATGCCCGTTTTCGTGAAGTTTTTGGCAGCCCATCAGGTGATCTGCAACCCCCAGTCAAAGCGCCGACGATCTCACAATCGGATCATAGTATCGTAACGGGAAGCCTGCAGATTCGACGTTCGGAAGCGGCCCTGCTTGCCGCCAAGGCAGAACGTGCTGCCGCTTTGGCACGCCGTCAACCCGGCGTGAATGTTTCGGCATTTGCGGATCGCGATGATAGCAATGACGCAAATTTCGGGGTCGACCTGTCCTTCAATTATGAGCTGGACTCTACTGGACAGCGCCGTGCCGCCATCACCGCGGCTGAAGCCAAAGTTCGCGAAGCGGAATTCGTTCATCAATCCCTAACGCGAGAAATACAAAGAGAGCTGGACACAATTCGCGCTGACCAAATTGCTGGAGCACAACGGCTTAGAGAGGCGCGAATAGCTGCGCAGGCGAATGCTGACAGTGTTGCAGCGGCGCGCGCGCAATTCACAATCGGACGACGCAGTCTGATCGAAATCCTAGACGCACAGCGCGACTATGTGAATGCGCAGGAGAGACTTATCCTAGCCGAACAGAACTATTTCCTGACAGATTACGCAATCCTTAGTTTGACTGGTGACATCCTGGATCTCCTTGGCATTTCAATCAGTTCCGTTGAGGGTTCTCAATGAAACAATTGACACCTGCCTTCGCAACGCCCGAGTTATCGTGCTTTGAAAAATGCCTGATGCACGCTGCGGCCCATCTTGACTGTCCAATCACGTTTGCCGGGATCCTCGCGGCCCAAACAGGCTCGAACGGAGAGCTTACAATCCGCGATTCATTGGAACTGGCACGGCGTGTTGGGGTCCAGGCGGGATACGGAAGAAGGGCTTTGTCAGCTTTTGACAACACTTTGGTTCCTGCGTTGTTGATTCTTGAAGGGGGAAGATCCGTTGTGTTTCATGGCCGAACCTCAAATGGTCGGGTTCTGATCTATGATCCGGAGGTTGGCACGGAAATAGGTCAAATTCAGCAAACCGATCTATCAGAAGTCTATACAGGGTTTGCGATCCTGCTGCGGCGCAATCACCGTGAGGATTTAGCCACGGGGCCCAGTTCTGCTTCGGGCCACTGGTTTTGGTCTGCTATGGCGGAAAATCGTTGGTCTTACACTCAGGTTGCGCTTGCGGCGGCGTTGGCAAATCTGCTTGGTCTATCTACCTCGGTCTTTATCATGGTCGTCTATGACCGTGTTTTGCCAAACGAAGCCACAGAATCTCTGATTGCTTTGACAGCAGGTGTTGGGATCGCGCTGCTTTTTGATTTCGTGCTCAAACTCCTGCGGGCAGGATTCATAGATCGGGCTGGCCAGAAAGCAGATATTTCGATGGGCCGTAGAGTCTTTGACCAGGTCCTCAACATTCGCATGAAGGCGCGCACAGGTTCGACAGGGGCCATGGCCAGCACCATTCGTGAATTTGAAACACTCCGTGAGTTTTTCACATCCGCCACCTTGGTGGCAGTCGTAGATCTACCCTTCATAGCATTGTTTGTCTTTGTCATTTACTTGGTCGGTGGCCCACTTGCACTTGTTCCAGCTCTGGCTGTGCCTGTCGTTTTGCTAGCAGGCATCATCGTGCAACCTATACTTTCTCGTCTTGCCGAGAAAAGCTTCATCGATGGTCAATCCAAGCAATCGGTTCTGGTCGAAACTGTATCCGGGTTGGAGACCATAAAAACGACAGCGGCGGCCCGGCCAATGAGGTCGCGGTGGGAGGCTGCCATACAGCTTCAGTCATCACATGGCGCGCGCAGCAGGGCAGTGACTCAATTTGCCTTGAATCTGACCGGATTTACCCAACAGGCCGCCCAGGTCCTTATCGTTTTCTACGGTGTTTTTCTTGTGATGGATGGTCAGGCAAGCATGGGCGCGCTTGTTGCTTCGGTCATGTTGACCGGGCGGGCTCTTGCGCCACTTGGGCAACTGGCACAGACCCTGACACGGGTTAATCAGGCCCGAAATGCCTATCAAAACCTTAATGCCTTAATGCAGGCCGACAGTGAACGCCCCGAAGGGCGGAGCTGGATCAGTCGCGATCGCTTTGAAGGGAGATTAACCTTCGAAAATATCCAGTTTGCTTATCCCGAAAAACACGACAACGTCTTGTCCGGTGTTTCATTCACCATCTCGCCCGGAGAGAAGGTTGCAATCCTTGGTCCGATCGGCTCGGGGAAAAGCACGGTCGCGCGGCTAATGCTTGGCTTGTACGATCCAGACGCCGGGTCTGTTCAATTGGATGGGGTCGATATCAGACAAATTGATCCAGGTGATTTGCGGCGCAATATCGGCTCTGTTCTGCAAGATATTTGGCTGTTTTCCGGGTCAATCCGCGACAATATCAAAAGCGGCGCAATCAGGCCAAGGGATGAGGACCTGATTTGGGCGGGGCAAGTCGCTGGGGTCGAGGATTTTGTCTCTCGCCATCCCGGAGGCTATGACCAAAATCTGGCAGAGCGCGGTGAGGGATTGTCAGGGGGACAACGGCAGGCCATCGCCTTGGCCAGAGCCTTGATTGGTAAACCTCCGGTTCTTCTTCTGGACGAGCCAACAAGTGCCATGGACGTCAAAACCGAAGCTGAGGTCATACAGCGGCTCAAAAAGGCGACCCCCGACACAACTATGCTGATCGTAACCCATCGAACCAGCCTATTGGAACTTGTCGATAGGGTTATCGTCATAGAGGGCGGCAAAGTACGGGTAGATGGACCAAAAAGCATACTGTCACAGCATTCCGGAAAGCAACGGAGGCATCTGAATGTCGCAGCATCATGACCTAGCCTCGCTTGCGCGGGAAATGCGAGGCGGGTCACCGGTCAGGAGTTCATTGCTTCTCTTGGTAATCCTGACTTTCCTGGCGACAGCAGCGTTTTGGGCCCATTTCACTGAACTTGATGATGTCACCCGTGTAGAAGGCCGCATCGTGCCGTCGGCGGATGTTCAGATGATTGAAGCTACGGAGTCCGGCATTCTGCAGTCATTGAATGTCCGAGAAGGCGAGGTTGTTGAAAAGGGGAAGTTGCTGATGGAGTTCGATACCACCCAAATCGACAGCAAGCTCAGCCAAGAGGAACAGCGTGCATATGGCTTGAGAGCCCGATCTCAGCGCCTGCAAGCAGAGATAGACGAGACCGAGCTGACATTTGATACGATCCTGGTCCAAGGTGCGCCGACTGTTGTTCAGTCTGAGACAGCTCTGTTTCAAGGCCGGCGATCAGAGTTGCAGGCAGAAATCTCAATTCTGATGAGCCAACGGGAACAACGGTTAAGAGAATACGAAGAAGGGCTTGTCGATACGGTGACCGCGTCCGAGACTTTGAAAGTTCTGGCCGAGGAACGGGCAATCATTACCCCCCTAGTAGAACAGCAGATGGAACCCGCCACGACACTATTGTCATTGCGACGCAGCGAGGCTGAGTGGCAAGGCCGCCGGACCAGGGCTGAAGCCGCTACCAACCGTCTGAAGACAGGATTGGAGGAAATTGATGATCGGGTTCGGGCGACACAAAGCAGGTTTCGAAGTGCGGCTTTGACCGAACTTGCATTGGCAACTGCGGAACTGGCTACTCTGGAACCATCACTGCCAGCCTTACGAAACAGAGCGGAACAGGCACAAATCAGGTCGCCGGTACGCGGCATCGTAAATCGCATTCACCGCACGACCATAGGCGGTATGGCACGGAGCGGTGAGGAACTGATCGAAATTGTACCGCTGGATGAGTCTTTGTTGGTCGAAGCCTATGTCCGCCCCGAAGACATCGCATTTCTGCACCCTGAACAGTTGGTTCGGATCAAGATTACTGCCTATGATTTTGCTCGATACGGAGCCTTGGACGGGCAAATTATCCGTATCGGGGCTGATACCGTGACGCGATCTGAGCGGGACGATGAAGAAGTTTTTGTCGTGGAAATCCGGACCAACCACTCGATGTTGGATGGGAACGGCGTAGCGGTTGAAATTATTCCCGGCATGATTGCCGAGGTGGATATTCTTGCGGGCAAGAAAACCGTTTTGGACTACCTGCTGCAGCCGATTGTCAAAGTCAAAGATCAGGCTCTTCGTGAGTAGTAATTGACCGGGCCAACGCCCATTACTTCTCGATGCCGTTCAGAATCTATGTGGGGCCCCGCCCATTCGGACTGAGCTTAGGATCCCGGAAGCTTGAATTGCTGGTCAAACAGTTGGCGGAACGTCCCGTTATGTTCGATTAGCGCATCAAGGTTGCCTTGTTCGATAACTTCACCGTCTTGAACAACCATAATGGTATCTGCCTGAAGCACAGTTGAAAGCCGGTGTGCGATTACAATGGTTGTTACATTCTCGGTCAACTTGTCCAGCGCAGCCTTAACAAGCGCCTCAGATTCCGCATCCAGAGCACTGGTGGCTTCATCCAAAAGCAAAATCTCGGCATTGCGTAGAATTGCCCGCGCGATCGCCAGACGCTGTTTTTGACCTCCAGAAAGAAACGCGCCGTTTTCGCCTACCTGCGTATCGTACCCATTTGGCAGTTGTGAGATGAACACATCAGCATGGGCAGCCTTTGCGGCCTCAATCACCTCTTCATCGGTGGCACCAGGTCGCGCAAAACGAAGGTTCTCCATCACGGTTGTCGAGAACAGGAACGTGTCTTGGCCCACATAGGAGATCTTCCGGCGCAAAGAGGCAAAACTTACATCGACAAGGTTTTGGCCATCGATTTCGACCTTGCCCTGATCGGGATCATAAAACCGCATGATCAACCCAAAAATCGTGGACTTGCCACCACCGGACTGACCCACCAGAGCTGTCGTCTTGCCTGCCTCGAAGGTCAGGTTCATATCTCGGATTACTTTTTGCTCACCCTGATAGCCGAACGTCACGTTGTTTAGACGGATTTCACCCGGGCCGGATTTCAGCTTTTCAGGGTTCACGCTTTCGACCATCGGGTCTTCCTGATCGAGCAGCTCGAACATCATCCCCACTGGTACCAGGGCCGTTTCAATCACGACCCGCATTTTTGACAGGCGTTTGGCGGGTTCATAAGCCATCAAAAGGGCTGTGATGAATGACATCAGCTGACCTGCCGAAGTCGGTTCGCCGCCGGTAATATCAAGGGTACTGATGATCAGAACACCCGCAATCGCGACACCGGCCAGAAGCTCCATCAACGGGCTGGCAATCGACTGCAATCTGGAAATTGAGTTCGCCCGTTTTTCAACCGACCTGATCGCCCCATTCATACGGTCAGTCATGTTGTCTTCCAAAGCAAAGACCTTGATGACCCGAATGCCCGCAGATGTTTCCTGCAGAACCTTGATGATTTCAGACAGCGCCTTCATTTCTGACTGCATGATCGACCGCACACCTTTGAGGATGTAACGCACACTCAAAAGCGCAACGGGACCCACAAAGAAGAACAGAATTGACAGTACAGGTTCCTGGTAAATCATCACGAAGATGAGGCCGACCAATGTCAGGGCATCACGAACGAAGCTGGTCACCATGACGTCGATAAGCCGCCGCGCGGCCTGAGCGCCATGAGTTACGCGCATAAGAAGGTTGGACGATTCTGTTTCAGCAAAGAAACCAACACCGCGTTTCAGCAGCTTATTGTAAAGCCTTTCCTGTTGCACCGCGATGATCCGGTTGCCCGCACGCGCCAGAAAGATTGACTGGATATAAGAGGCGACAGCCTTACTCAAAAACAAGCCGACGACCGCTGCGGCAATCAGGTAGACTTGCGACTTCATCTCAGGCGTGGTCATCGCATTGACGATGTTCTCCATCATCCATGCGGTTCCCGCAGTTGTTGCTGCGACGACAATCATCGCCACCATGGCAACACCGTACAACCAACCCTGCTTCCGAAGACTTTCACTCAAAAGTCGACCGAGATGGCTGGATCGCCAGTTCGCTAAGGTCTCTTTGATCATTTTACGCTCCAAAACCTTTTCGAATTCGATATCTGATCACGTTTCAACCCAAGTTAGCCTTAGCCAAAGAACCGCGCGGTTGTGTTAGTTATGCCTGACTGTGCCGAGAATCCAGTGCCTGCCGACAGATTATCAACACGCGACCGACAATAACGGGGTGGCGACCGCAATATCTACTTTAACGCCCCAACGTACCGACAGCTTATGAGCCCGTTTCAGACCGAATGCCAGATGCACCCGGCTTCGTCATCATCATCGCCAGGCGACGTCGCCCAAAAAGATGTACCCTGCCCCATAGATAGTTTTAATCAATCGCGGGTTCTTGGGGTCCTCGCCCAGTTTTGTTCGCAATCGGGATATTCGCACGTCCATGGCCCGGTCAAAGCTGTCGCCCGCGCCTCCCCCGAGCGCTTCTTGCATCTGCGACCGGCTGATCAATCGTTTAGGACTATCTAGAAACAGACGTAACACCTCGGCCTCGGCGTGGCTGAACGGCGTTTCTGATCCGGAACCATCTTCAAGAATATAGCGGTCGAAATACGCGGTCCAGCCGTTGAATTCTGCGATCTCTGACTGAGGCGCTGGTGCCCGCGATGATCGAAGCCGCGCCCGGATACGAGCGACCACTTCGGCTGGATCAAAGGGTTTGGTGATGTAGTCATCCGCGCCAAGCTCCAATCCGGTGACACGATCCTGTACCTGTGCCCGCCCCGAAATAATGATGACTGCGGCACCTTGTTCCAAAGCCAGGCGATGAACAAGTGCCAAGCCGTCTGTGTCCGGCAAAGACAGGTCGACCAGGCACACATCGGGCACCACTCTTTTCAACGATGCTTCAAATTCACGAGCACGGGAAAAACTTTGAGTGCGGAACCCCGCCTCTTCCAGTGTGTCGGTCAGGATACGACGTATCTCAGGCTCATCATCTAAGATGGTTACCAGCGGTTGGTTCATCATGCGGCCTCATTTCGGATTAAGGCAGTAAGCTGCGCTTGTGTGAACGGTTTGCGCAGAACTGGTGCCAAAGCTAGTGCCTGACGATGCAGCGGGTCGGAATAAGGCAGCGATGTCATTAGAATACACGGCAAGGAAGGGTTCACTTTCTGCAAAAGGTCAAGCCCCGTCTCTGGTCCTTCCAGCCGAATGTCGGACAATATCAATGCGATGTCTTCGATCTGGTTCACCAATGAAAGCGCCTCATCGGTTGAAGTCGCCTCAATCACGGTGAACCCCATCTCCACAAGCATGTCACGGAAATTCCGACGAAGTTGGCTGCTGTCTTCAACCAACAGAACCAGCCCTTCCAGCGCCGGCGGCGCGGCGCGATATGGTAACCGAAGTACCACCATGGCACCGCTTGGTGTATTGCGCAGGCTCAAATTTCCGCCGGTCAGTTTGACCGTATCGTAAACCATGGGCAAACCCAATCCCGATCCCTTGTCACCCTTTGTGGTGAAGAATGGATTGAGTGCCTTGCCAAGCGCTTCTTCCGAAAAGCCCGGCCCTGTGTCCGAGACGGAAATCTCGACCCAGGTTCCACCAATCGTATGCGCGCTGATCGTGATCTGACCTGTTTCTCCGCAGGCATCTCGCGCATTTAGCACCAGATTCAGGATGGCGTCCTGCATCATCCCCTGATCCAACATAAGTGCCACATCCGGCAATGTATTCACGACCGAAAGTCCCATGCCACGCGGCAGTGACGGCGTGGCGAGAATACGCAAATCCTCGAGCAGAGCACGCATATCCGTGGCTTTGGGTTGCGGCGTTCGGTTGCCGGTCATGCCTGCTATGCGGTTCAGCAACTGCCCGCCGCGTTTAGCAGTCTGGCGCGTGGCGGCCACCAGCTTTTGTGCGCCTTCCGGCAGGTCCATTTTATCAAGCTTGGCCTGCATCCCCAGTATAATTGTCAGCAAGTTTGAGAAATCATGCGCAAGACCGCTTGTCATTTGCGCCGCCATTTCCCGGCGGCGTGTTTGTTGCAGGGCCACACGGGCTTGCGTTTCTTCAGTGATGTCAACTGACATCACATAGACACCGCCTTCGCTGTCGGGCGTGAACGAAACACGGATTCGACGTGAATCCTGACCCTCTGTGAATTCAAATACCGTGGCTTCCCCGTCGTAGGCACGGTTCAGGTTCTGTTCGATCCGCGCAAATGCGGCCGGTCCCAAAGCGTCAGAAATATGCATCCCAAGAATTTCAGAGGGACGGCCGGGCAAAACCGAACTGAGCTTGCGATTGGAATAATCGTACCGCCCATCGGCATCCAGATGCGCAATATGCGCTGGCATCATTTCGGTTGTCATCCGGGTACGGGCTTCGATTTCGGTTAACTGACGTTTTGCCTCTTCCAAAGCCGAAATGGTCGACGCTAGCTTTCTGTTGGTCGCTGCCAATTCCTCGGCCCGGGTCAACAATTCGTCCGACAATTCTTCGGAACGCGCCCGCAATAGCGCTTCGGCCTGTTTGGTATCTGTGATGTCGGTATAGACCGTTACCCATCCGCCGTTGGGCAGCGGTGCACCCTCGACCGAGATCACCTGCCCATTCGCCCTGACGCGCTCAATATAGTGCGGTTCAAATGTGAGGGCTTGACTGACCCTATGTGCGACGATGTCCTCGACATCCTCATCATGGCCATACTCGCCGATGCTCGCCAGAAAATGTATTGTGTCACGGAACAACGCACCCGGCCGGACCAGATCATCCGGAAGGTCGAACATCACCTGAAAAGGCCGGTTGCAAAGCACCAGCCGCAACTGACTGTCGTAGATCGACAACGCCTGACCGATCAGATTCAGCCCAGCTGTCGTCATTGCCTTTATCTGGTTATCTGTGATGTTCAATCTGCCCCCTCTCTGAAGCTATGCGTAACATCAGATTGATCGCAGGTGTAGCAGAGACAGGGCAACATTCCCGACTAATGCCTGAGCTTGGATTTTGGCCCCTCTTTGGTGATGGAATGCAGGGAAAGCGTATGGTCCATATTTCGCATACGGTGCCGCAGCATCTCGCGCCCCAACCTGGCCAGGTCTGTTGCGTATTCCGGGTTGCTCGCCACGTTTTCCATTTCGCCGCGACGCAGGTGGTCAAACAAAAGCGGTGGCAGGTTTGCCGCAAACTCGACCAGCGTAAAACGTTCGTCACGCAAGATGGACAGGCATGAATCGCTACTGCCCGTTCCCAATTCCTGTTGCCAAAGGGTTGGATTTTCCGGCTCGGCAAAGTCAAGCTCGCTGAAAGAAAAGCTTCGCCAATCCTTGGGTCCCTGCCCCTGCAGAAACGGCATCAAAGACCGCCCATCCATAGAATTCGGGATACTCTGGCCCACCCAATCCAAAATGGTTGGCGTGATGTCAATCGACTCGGTCGGTGCCGTCACCACGGCTCCGGCCTGCGCCTGATTGCCTGGCATCCGGACCAGTAAAGGCGTGTGATAAGCTGCGTCATAGACGGTCATCTTACCCCAGCTATGTCGATCACCCAGCATTTCACCGTGGTCAGCTGTGATTACGATCAATGTCTCA
This sequence comes from Ruegeria sp. CDSC021, assembly GCF_059610845.1. Taxonomy (NCBI): domain Bacteria; kingdom Pseudomonadati; phylum Pseudomonadota; class Alphaproteobacteria; order Rhodobacterales; family Roseobacteraceae; genus Ruegeria; species Ruegeria sp. CDSC021. The sequence goes on along the minus strand of NZ_JBXWOK010000003.1, from coordinate 94,172 downwards.
TCATATTGATTGCTGTCCTTGAGAAACTGGACAACGCGGCCGATATGATAATCGACCTCTGTTGCAAGGCCCAGATAAACAGAGCGCAGCGCCTGAATATTGGCCGTGGAGGGTTGCACCTCATCAAAACCCAAAACGAAATCCGAAGCCGAATACCGAGCCATCGTTGGTCCAAAAAACGGGTGTATTGCCAGTTCATCTTCTGGGCTGACATGACCAACCGGCCGCGGCAACGCGACGGGATCATACATATCGTTATAGGGAGCGGGTGCGACCAAAGGAGGATGAGGCCGGATATAGGTCAGATGCGCAAACCAGCTTTGGTCGCCGAAGGCCGCGATACTGTCCAGAAAAGCGTTGGTCAAAAAGGCGGTGTCGCTGTCTTCGGCGCGGTACACCGCCGGGTCGTTCAATTTGGATGGCTCACCTGAGGTTGAAACAGGTTTGTGCAGATCCCAGTATGAGTCGAACCTGTAACCTTTTTTCAGCAAGTCAGCGCGCCAGGGATAAGATTCTTCAAGCCGCATTTCCACGACCTCTTCAAACCCCTCCATGGGACGTTCGTAAGATTTCAGGATCGGGTCATTGGCATCGTAAACCCGTGGGTCAGCCGAGGTGTCGGTATACCCGTAGAGCAAGGGCAGATATCCCGCCTTACGAATCTCGGTTGCGATGTTTGGCGTGTCGTGCCGCAAAGGCGTTCCATTGCGAACCGATCTATGATTCATCGCATATTGCCCGGTCAGGATGGACGCACGCGACGGGCCACAAGGGTTAGTAACCGAGAAATGGCGCTGAAACGTGACGGCCTCGTCCATAAAAGCGCGCAAATTAGGCAAATTGACATGCTCGGCCAGCGCGCCGGTCAGACAATCTGCCCGAAGCTGGTCAATCACGACAAACAAGACATTTCCGCGCTGCCGCATTCCCTGCCCCCGATTCCACCAAATAGGTCTCAGGGGCAGACTGTGTCGCGGTTCCGCCGCTTGCGCAACAGATTAGTCCAGCTCGTATTTTGTCTCGTAATTCTCCCTAAGCGCGGGATCCTGATCTTCCTTACGCAACAGGCAGTTCCCGATGGACAGGACCTCGATATCCGTTCCCATGAAACAGCGGAACGCATCGGTGGGCGTGCACACAATCGGTTCGCCGCGCACATTGAATGAAGTGTTCACCACCAAAGAGCATCCGGTCAGTTCTTTAAACTTTGAAATCAGCGCGTGATAGGCTGGGTTGGTCTCTTGGTGAACTGTCTGGATACGGGCAGAATAATCAACATGGGTCACAGCAGGGATGTCAGATCGTTTGACGTTCAGCTTTTCAATCCCGAACAGAGCGTCTTCTTCCTCGGTCATCTTGCGCCGGATTTTTTCCTGCACATCCGCCACGATCAACATGTAAGGGCTATCGCCATCCAGCTCGAACCAATCGGCTACGTCTTCGCGCAGAACAGATGGGGCAAATGGGCGGAAACTTTCGCGATACTTGACCTTCAGGTTCAGCGTTTTCTGCATCGAAGCTGACCGTGGATCGCCCAGAATGGAGCGGGCACCCAACGCACGCGGACCGAATTCCATCCGCCCCTGAAACCAACCAACAGCCTTACCGTCAGCCAGCGCCTGCGCCGTCTGGTCAATCAACTCACCATTTTCATAGGTGGAAAACTTCGCACCGGCCGCCGCCAGTTCTTGCGCTATGTCGTCATCTTCATAACGCGGACCAAGATAGGCCCCCAGCATCTGATCACCCGAGGTCACCTGCCGCGGCTGCGCTAGCTCTTGATGCCAGGCCGCATAGGCAGCACCCAGCGCCCCGCCCGCATCACCCGCTGCGGGCTGCACCCAAACATTGTCGAAGGCGCCATCGCGAAGGATTTTGCCATTCGCGACACAGTTCAGAGCAACGCCTCCGGCCATGCAGAGGTTGCGTATACCATGCTCTTTCGCCAGGTCCCGAGTGATCCGCAGCATGATCTCTTCGGTCACGGCCTGAACCGACGCGGCAATATCCATGTGGAACTGCGTCAGCTGGTCGGTTTCGGCTTTTCGAACCGGTTGGTCGAACAGCTCTTCCATCGCTTTGCTCGTCATGGTCAGACCAGCTGTATAATTGAAATACTTCTGGTTCAGGCGGAACGAACCGTCCTCTTTCAGGTCGACAAGATGCTCAAGGATCAGATCCTTGTATTTGGGGTCGCCATAGGGCGCCAAGCCCATGACCTTGTATTCACCAGAATTCACCTTGAACCCGGTGTAATAGGTGAATGCAGAATACAGCAGACCCAGCGAATGCGGGAAATGCAACTCTTTCACCATGGTCAGCTCGTTACCGCGACCAACACCCACGGTGGTGGTTGCCCATTCTCCGACTCCATCGACAGTCAGCACGACCGCGTCTTCGAAGGGCGAAGGATAGAACGCACTGGCCGCGTGACTGATGTGGTGCTCGGCGAACAGCAGTTTTTCGAGATTGAATTCCGGGTCGATTTTGCGAAGCTGCTTTGCAAGCAGATCCTTGAGAAACAGCTTCTCTCGCAGCCAGACCGGCATTGCCATGCGGAAGGAATTGAACCCACGTGGCGCCACCGCAATGTAAGTCTCGATCAACCGTTCGAATTTTAGAAACGGTTTGTCGTAGAAAACCACATTGTCGACGTCTTCAAGCGCAACCCCCGATTCGGCCAGCACGTAATTGATGGCTTCTACCGGAAATCCGGGGTCGTGTTTGCGCCGTGTAAAACGCTCTTCCTGCGCGGCCGCAACGATCTTGCCGTCGCAAAGCAACGCCGCTGCGCTGTCGTGATACAGCGCCGAAATACCTAAAATGTATGCCATGTGATCAGAACAACGTGTAGACGAAAGGTGCAATCGCCGAGCCTTGGCTCAACACGATCAATCCACCAAACACACCCAAAACGATCAGAATGGGCAACAGCCAGAATTTCTTTCTGACTTTCATAAATGACCAGAGCTCGGATACGAATGTCACGCCTGGTACTCCCTTGTTAAAATTGCTGTTTCATGCTGCCGGGCTGCTCTTCACGAACAATCCAGTAGCTATCTGATGAACTGTCCAGTTTCTGTGACAGCAGGTCTTTTCCCAACAGGCGCGTAACCAGCCCAAACGGGACAAACGTAGTGACAAACACCAAAAACATGACGATTGGGGCCACAATCGCACCCAAAAGCATGCCGAGTTTGAACCAAAGCCGGTTCGGCACCTTCAGAGTGGCGGGTGCAAAAACTGTCAAAGCCAGAATAACCCCGGCGATAACCATTGGGATCAGGCGCACCGACCCTCCGCCCCACAAGGGCCAAAGAGCGATAATTAAGAAGACAGCGGTGAAGACGTAACCAAAGCCCCGTTCGGACCCGATTTCGACTTCTACCTTCGCGTGATGATCAGACATTGAACACAACCATAATAACCAAACAAAAAACCTGCGCAAAGAATAACACTACTGGTTGCCGAAACAAGCCTTTTGCAAGCTCAAACCATCATTCTTGCGATGAATGCCATCTTGCATCGCCTGATGGCTAAATACTTGAAGCGTGACAAAAACCCGTTGCAGCACCATGCAGATTCACATCAGATACCCCCATGACCCCGCCTACATTCACAACTGACCTGGATACGGATCAGGTTCACCTGCAGATATCGGGTGATCTTCACACCCAGTCTCTGGATATGGTTGAGCGTGAATTCGCGAATTTCCATCCCAACGGCGGAACGGTCACAGTTGATTTGACAGGCGTTAAGGCACTCGACACTGGCGGGGCTTGGCTGATTGCCGGCCTTGTCCGCAAGGTGAAGTCCAGCGGCGGGCAAGTAGAGCTGCACGGTGCAACCGCCGCGCATTCCGCGCTGATCGAAACGGTTTCCCGCAACATGCCGGACGAATCCGCCCCTGATCCCGGAAAGCCAGATTTTCTGGATTGGGTGGCACGTGTCGGCGAGCGTACAGTCGGTGGCTGGAAAGACAGCTTGTCGTTGCTTGAGTTTCTGGGCCTGACGCTACACCGGCTGGTCCGCACAATCTTGATGCCGCGGCGGCTGCGGCGGGCTGCGCTGGTATCGCAGATGGAAGAAACCGGATTGAAAGCGATTCCGATCGTTGCCCTTATGGGTTTTCTGATCGGCGTTGTACTAGCATTTCAGGGGGCCACGCAGCTCAAGCAGTTCGGGGCCGAGATATTCGTGGTCGAATTGATCTCGATCTCTGTGCTGCGTGAGCTGGGCATTTTGTTGACGGCAATCATTGTTGCGGGTCGCTCGGGATCTGCCTTTACAGCTTCCATCGGCTCGATGAAGGTGCAAGAAGAAATAGATGCCATGCGGACGCTGGGCCTGGATCCGATCGAGGTTCTGGTCATTCCACGCGTTGTGGCGTTGCTGATCATGCTGCCAATCCTAGGGTTCATCGCCGATATCGCCGCCTTGATTGGCGGCGGTCTTATGAGCTGGATCGACCTTGGAGTCAGCCCCGGAATGTTCGTGACCCGCCTCAAGGAAAACACCGGCATCTGGCAATTTGCCATCGGTATGATCAAGGCACCGTTCTTTGCGCTGGTCATCGGTATCATCGCCTGTTGGCAGGCCTTACAGGTCAAAGGATCGGCACAAAGTGTTGGGCAAAGAACCACCGCGTCCGTGGTCCAGGCGATCTTCTTGGTGATCGCGCTGGATGCCATGTTCTCGATCTTTTTCTCGGTACTGGGGGTCTGAAATGGACGGTGTAGCCCGCGAACAGATGCCGATTGGCGACACCCAGCGCGAGGCGGTGATACGGGTCCGCAATCTGACCAACCGGTTCGGACCGCAGATCGTGCACCAGGATCTGAATCTGGATGTCTGGCGGGGCGAAGTACTGGGCATTGTCGGCGGCTCGGGCACGGGCAAATCCGTCTTGCTCCGCACCATCGTCGGCCTGAACAAACCGGCCGCGGGAAGCATCGAAGTTCTGGGCGTCGACGTCCTGAACGGCCCCGAACAAGAGAGGCGGCGCATCGAACGCCGCTGGGGCGTCGCCTTTCAGGACGGCGCGCTTTTCTCGTCGCTCACCGTGTTGCAGAATGTCGTAGCCCCACTGCGCGAGCATACAGGAATTAGTGAAAGCCTTATGTCGGCGCTTGGCGGTCTGAAAATCAGCTTGGTCGGACTGCCGCAGCTGAGCTGTGGCAAATTCCCGTCCGAACTGTCGGGCGGGATGCGCAAACGTGCCGCTTTGGCGCGCGCGCTGGCGCTGGACCCTGAGATCGTATTTCTTGATGAGCCAACGGCCGGTTTGGATCCCATCGGCGCCGCTGCTTATGACGACCTGATTGGCGAGCTTCAGCAAGCGCTGGGTCTGACTGTGTTTATGGTCACGCACGATCTGGATAGCCTTTATGCGATTTGCAACAGGATCGCAGTTCTTGCAGAAAAACGTGTTCTGGTTGATGGTCCGATTGAAGAGATGACCAAAGTCGATCATCCTTGGGTCCAAGAATATTTCACCGGCCCCCGGGCGCGCGCAGCACAAAAAAAGGGTCAGGACAGGTAACACCCATGGAAACCCGAGCAAATTATATCCTGATCGGTGCATTCACCCTGGCTGGAATACTGGGTGCGTTTGGCTTTTTTCTATGGCTGGCCAAATTCGAGGTTTCCCGGCAATACGCCTATTACAATGTACTGTTCGACAATGTTTCGGGCCTGTCTGCGGCAGGTGGCGTCAGTTACAACGGACTGCCAGTCGGGCAGGTAATCTCCCTTAACTTGGATGACGAGCACCCATCCAAAGTGCGCGTCCGCATTGAAGTAGACGCAAGTATCCCGGTGACCGAGGATACCGTCGCCCAGTTACAATCGCTTGGGGTCACTGGGGTCAGCTATGTGGAACTGACCGGAGGTTCGGCATCGGCCAAACGACTAGAGCAGGACAGCCTTATCAAAAGCAAACGCAGCACCATCCAGTCCTTGTTCGAAGGTGCCCCTAAACTGTTGGAAAAGGCAATTACGCTGATCGAGGATATCGACAAGGTGGTGGATGACAAGAACCGCCAGCAGGTATCTCAGATTCTGGAGAACGTATCTTCGGCCACCGGAAGGCTGGACAAAACCCTTGCAGATTTCGAAAACTTGTCCTCAGATTTGGGTGGCGCAGCTAAAGAAATTTCAGCCTTCTCAAAACGCCTCGAAAAATTGGCAGACACCGCAGAAACAACGCTGGAAGCCGGAACAAATACATTAAATAGCCTGAAAACCGCATCCGACACGGCTGTATCGGCCCTAGACAGCGCAAAAGATACTTTTGACGCAGCAGATCGCATCATGCAGCAGGATCTGCAGCCCTTCATCGAACGGGCCTCGACCCTGGCAGACCACCTTACGGTCCTGACCGAAGATGGGCGCGTCGCGCTGGCCACGGTTTCCGAGACTTTCGTGAACGCAAACAAAACGCTCGGCTCCGTCACTGGTACGATGGAAACAGCAAAGGGCACTTTGACCTCAGCTGAACGCGCATTTGACTCGGCCAATGAGGTGATCAACAAAGATATCGGCGTCGTCATGGATGATGTCCGCAATGCCGCCAACCAAGTGGCGTCCACGGTGACGAAAGTGACAGACAGGCTTGATGATATTTCAGCCGATATCCTCAGCGCGTCCAAATCGGCCTCGGAACTTTTGGGAACCATCGACGGCATCGTTCAGGACAATCGCCGTCAACTGTCCGATTTCATGCGGGTTGGCCTGCCACAATTCACGCGTTTCATAGAAGAATCCCAACGACTGGTGATCAGCCTTGATCGTCTGGTGGACAAAGTTGAACGCGACCCCGCCCGTTTCCTTCTTGGGACCCAAGCATCGGAGTATCGTCAATGATCAGGCATTTGATAATGACCGCAGTTTTGGCGTCTCTGGGGGCGTGTACCGGACTGGAAACGCTGCGGCAGGCCTCAGAACCCAATGATCTCTATCTGCTGACACCCAAAAGCACGTTTTCTTCTTCGCTGCCGCGCATCCAGAAACAGATCGTGGTCCAAGAGCCAACCGCGACTGCCGCGGTAAATACCGATCAAATTGCAGTTCAGCCGACACCTTTGCAGGTTCAATATCTGCCGCGTGCCAGATGGGTGGATCGCGCGCCGCTGATCGTCCAGGCGCTTTTGGTCGAAAGCTATGAAAACAGCGGACGGGTATCCGCCGTGGGTCGTTCGACCGTGGGGCTTCGTCCGGATTATGTGATTGTTCCCGATCTACGCGAGTTTCAGGGCATTGTCGTTAACCAGGATGGTGAAAGCTCGACCGTACGCGTCGAAGTCCGCATGAATATCAAGATCGTGGACGAGTTCGACGACAAAATCATCGCATCGAATTCGTTCCAAGAGAACGTAATTGCCAAAAGTAACCAGACCGAAGATCTGGTTACTGCCTTTGACGTTGCTCTGGGTAAAACCATGCGGGATGCTGTCGAATGGAGCATTCGTAGAATTAGTACCCATACAGCCAACAACCCTAGGTCATTCTAGTTACTCCCAAGCCCGGGCCTTACTCAGCCAGCGTCTGGGCCAGACGCATCAAGGTGACAGCTTCAGCCCGATATCCGAAAGAATCCTCACCTCGGGACAGCGTGGCCAGATCAATGGCATCCGCATAGGACCAGCCGCCAAGATATCCTCCGCCCCGAAGCAACTGACCAAATCCTGCAATCGCATAGGAAAAGCGGATGTCATCCGTGACTGTCCCTTGTCCGGGTAAAATAGGCTGCTCCATCAGATTGCTTTGATCTTCACCAGGAAGCTTGTAACGCATTTTGAAGAAACCAATTTCCACTGAATCATCCGATATGGATTGTTCAGCATACCGCAACGGGCCGTTTCTGATCGCATCGGAACCAACTGGCGTGACCTCGTAGATCGCCGTTACGGTGTGACCTGCTCCAATATCACCAGCATCCACTTTGTCATTTGAAAAGTCCTCGCGCTGCAGGGATCGGGTTTCATAACCGATCAGACGGTATTCAGCGATCTGTGACGGGTTGAACTCGACCTGGATTTTGACGTCGTTGGCGATGGGAAAAAGCGCCCCGGTAAGTTGATCGACCAATACTTTTTGCGCCTCAACCAGCGTATCGATATATGCCGCCTGCCCGTTTCCGTTCTGGGCCAGAGCCTGCATGGTGGCATCGTCCAGATTGCCTCGGCCAAAACCCAGAACGCTTAGGAATGTACCACTGTCGCGCTTGCGGGTGATAAAATCCTTCAGGGCATCAGGGTCTGACAGACCCACATTGAAATCGCCATCGGTGGCCAGAATTACGCGGGTCACCTCACCGTCCGCAGCCATACCTTCTGCCACTTGATAGGCTTGCTGCAACCCGGCCTGCCCCGCTGTCGAGCCACCGGCTTCGAGCCTGTCGAGGGCTGAGAGAATGGACATCTTTTCGGCTGCCGCGGTCGGTGGCAAAACCTGCCCGGCACTTCCCGCATAGGTGACGATCGAAACCTGATCTTCCGGACTGAGTTCAGACAGCATCAACCTGAAAGACTGTTTCAGCAGCGGCAATTTGTTAGCATCCTGCATTGAGCCCGATGTGTCGATCAGGAAAACCAAGTTCAATGGAGGACGGTCTTCGATCTGGGGCATGACCCCTTGGATGCCGACATGAACAAGCTGCGTCCCCTCATTCCAAGGCGTCGGTGTCACGGTGATCGTAGAACGGAACGGTTCCACCCCATCAGGCGCTGGGTAGGAATAGGGGAAATAGTTCACCATCTCTTCAACCCGCGCCGCATCCTTGGGCGGCAGATAGCCATTCATCAAAGACGACCGAACAATGGCGTAAGAGGCGGTATCTACATCAATCGAAAAAGTCGAAACCGGTTCGTCCGTCGTGATCTTCAGCGAGTTGCTGTCCGCGTTCGCGAAAGTTTCGGTATTCTGTTCCGGCGCGGGAACAGTCTCATGTTGAATGTCAAATTTCCCGACCGCCGATGCCGGCGCGCTCTGTAAAAGGTCCGCAGCCCCTAGCTGCGCAACGGCCCCCTGCCTCTTGGCGGAAGGTGCGATTGTTTCTTCAATCACAACAGGCGCCTCAACAACTGGTTCTTCGAGATTGGCCTCGGGCATATCCGCCACCAATAGGTCAGACTCCTGCCGTGCGTCGGCGCGGTCCTCGGACCAGGGCAGTGGCGCAACAACTTCGTCGCGCGTCTGCGGCAAGATCACAATCAGAGCCACAGCAGCAACTGCGGTGGTAGCGGTCAGGGCACCGCGATAAGAGAGGGCATTCAACATGGCTTTCGCTCCTTCTGTCAGGCGGGCTATGAGGCCGCGCTTGACAGTGGGACGTCGCGCAGAGGTCGATCCTTGGATATTATCGAATTTTTTTTGCGCCTGGCTCAGATTTTCAATCCGTCGCGACGCATCCGGGGTCGGCGTGGCGGCGTCCATCAGCATCTTCAGCTTGTCCAGTTCATCGGTCATTGTGCCAGTTCCTCTTGCCGCAAGGCGCGCAGCCGTTTGCGGATATCTGACATCCTCCAGGACACTGTCCCTTCGGAAACACCCAGCACCTCTGCAGCTTCTGCATGGGTCATCTCATCCTCGAGGGTCAGGGCCAGAGTGTCTTGCAAGTCCTGCGGCAGGGACCGCATGGCCCGTTGCAACCAATCGACAGCCTCGGCCGTTTCCTGCACCTCGGCCCGGCGCATCTGTTCCACATCCCCCCAGCCGTGGGCCGCCCGCGTGTGACGGGTCGCGCGACGGCGTGCATCCTCGGCTGCATTGACAACAACACGGTACAACCATGTCGTAAACCGGGCTTCGGCACGAAAACCTACGATCTTTGACGGCAAGGCGGCGCATATATCCTGCGTCAGATCTTCGGCCTGATCCGCGCGTCCTGTCAGTCGAAAAGCCAACCGAAAGACCCTGTCGTAGTGGCGTGCCAATAGCGTGGCAAACGCATCAGCGTCCCCTGCAGCAGCGGCCTTTGCCAGATTCTCATCCGATGTTTTCATGCGCATCACAATGGGTAAGACGAACCAAAAACATCAATCCTTGGCAATGCACACAAAAAAATCAGAAATGATCCACCGATGCGCGATTCCAGTCCTCAGCATATTCATCCGGAAGCGGAGCCTTCAGCAAAGCGCCTTCTTCAAGATGCAAATAGAGTTCAGCATAAGAGCGATCTCTTTCATCTGCAGTACGCCGAAGGATGTCCGAAGGGTGAAGTTCGGAGACCTTTTCCTTACCCATGGCGCCCAGCAACTCGCGAAAGCTCTCTAATGTCGCGTCGTGATAGCGATGTACCCGTTGTCTTTTTTGCGGAACATTCACAGCGCGGCCTCGGACCGGATCCTGTGTGGCCACGCCAGAGGGGCATCGGTTTGTGTTGCAGTGAAGCGCCTGAATGCATCCCACTGCAAACATCATTGCCCTTGCCGCATTACACATATCGGCCCCAAGCGCGCATTTCTCGATGATGTCATAGCCTGTGGCGACTTTGCCCGAGCAAATTATGCGGATCTTATCGCGCAAACCCACACCGCGTAGACAGTTATTCACGAAAATCAACGCCTCGTTCAAAGGCATGCCCAACCGGTTGGTGAATTCTACAGGGGCCGCGCCCGTGCCGCCTTCGGCACCATCAATGGTGATAAAATCAGGCAGGATGCCTGTTTCCAGCATGGCTTTGCATATCGCTAAGAACTCGGACGGACGACCAATGCACAACTTAAACCCAATAGGTTTGCCACCGGACATCTCGCGCAGATTCTGAACGAAATTCATCAATCCGGTAGGTCCGTCAAATGCGGAATGAATTGGCGGAGAGATCACGTCCTGATGCAGGGGAACTCCGCGTATCTGCGCAATCTCTTCATCCACCTTCGCCGCAGGCAACACCCCCCCGTGCGAGGGCTTGGCCCCTTGCGACAGCTTGATTTCAATCGCCTTGACGACCTCGTTCCTGGCTCTTTCGGTGAATTTGTCTTTGTCGAACCCGCCATCCGGTGCGCGGCATCCGAAATACCCAGTGCCAATCTGCCAGATGATATCGCCACCTTCGGCCAGATGGTGCGGCGACAGACCACCCTCACCCGTATTATGCGCAAAACCTCCATCCTTTGCCCCACCATTCAATGCTCGGATTGCATTGGCGCTGAGGGCACCAAAGCTCATCGCTGAAACGTTCAGGCGCGAGGCACTATAGGGTTGGGAACATTGCGGCCCGCCCAGCATCACCCGTTCTTCGCTTTCGGGCACATGTTTGGGCGCAAGCGAGTGATTGGCCCTGTGGTATCCAACGGTTTGGATGTCGTATTGGGTACCAAATGCCTGGGTATCAACCTGCCCTTTGGCACGGGAATAAACCAGGCTGCGAATGATGCGATTATAGGGACGGCCGTTTTCGTTGGTTTCAACAAAATATTGCCGTATCTCTGGGCTGACAAATTCCAGCATGTACCGGAAATGCCCCAGAACCGGATAGTTGTTCAGCACGTTATGCCTTGTGGTCAGGATATCATATAGCCCGACCACCGCGTATGGGATCAGGAAAAGCAGCAGCCAATGGGCCGGGGGCCAGAAAAACCCGGCCACGATTGTCAGTGGCAGGCACACGAGGCTCAACACGTAATAGAGTCTGCGTATAATCATTCGTGCTCTCCTACTGTGGCTGTTAGCTGAGTCACCGTGGTACAAATTCGCGATTGCACGCAAGCCTTTACGCCCGAAATCACGTAAATGGTGAAACTTGTGATCCGCCATGCGCAGTTGATCCCGGCCGCGCCAATCGGTATCCCGGATGGCAGGGCAACGCGGGCAGGATCATTGGCTGTGAAAAAATCGCAAACAGCATGGGCCACGGCTCTCATGTTCTGTGCCGTTTTCGCGGGTGGCGCGGCTGGGTCACTGGTCAGAGAAGCGTTGTCGCTCGGGATCTCGGGCCTGCCGATCCTGACCGAGACTTTTGGAATCAATATAGCCGCATGCTTTGTGCTTGGCTTGTTATACGCCATCCGACACCGGGTACATGCGCACGTCCTGCATCTGGGCGCGGTTGGGTTTTGTGGCGGTTTATCTACGTTTTCCTCATTTGTTGCGGAATTGGAACGTCTGGCAGAGGTCAGTTTCGGGCTTGCCCTAACCGCAGCGGGTTTGGAAATTGTGGCGGGTCTTTTTGCGGCGATTTTGGGTGAAACCTCCGGGCGTCGCTTTTCCCCGCGGAGGTCGTCAGAGTGAGCGATCTCTACCTGCATGCAATGTTTGGTTTAGGCGGCGGTCTGGGCGCGGTTCTGCGGCACTGGATCGCCATTCGAATTCGCCATGACCTGCCCGTGGCAACGCTGATCGTGAACGTCTTTGGCAGTCTGTTGCTTGGGCTTTGGGTCGGGTATCTGGGTGGACCGACGGGCGTCAGCCAGGAGGAACAGCGCCTGGTGTTCGGCTTTTGTGGCGGCTTCACCACTTTCTCCAGCTTTGCCTACCAGTCCCTGGAACTGCGGCGCGAACGTACAATCGCTACGGCGGCGGGCAATATCGTGCTGAGCCTCTTGCTGTGTTGGGGCGCGCTGTGGCTTGGGCTGATGGCGATGCGCTGATCCGGTGCAGCCGGACCTACATCGGATAGGTATGCATCCGCACCGCCAGATTCCCCATTATCCAGACCGTCCCAACAATGATGATCAATAGAACCATCGTGGAAAACAGGACTAGGTCCAGGTCCTCGCGGCTGCTGCGTCGACGGTCGATATGCAGGAAATACACCAGTTGAACAATCAACTGCGCAAGCCCCAACAAACCGATCGACAAATAAACGCCCTTGGTCTCGATCCCGAACGTATATGCAATGGTAAAGACCGCCAGTGTCAGCAGCAGCGATCCGCCATAGCCAATCACATATCGGCGGCGTTCACGTCGGTGCATTTCGCTGCGCCTATCCATAGGTCAGCCCTCCGAAATAGACGATCGTGATTATGCCGATCCAGATGAGGTCGAGAAAATGCCAGAACAGGGCCAGACGAACCACCCGTGACATCAGAACGTCGGTTAGACCAAACACACGCAGCTGAATACCCAGAACGATCAACCACAGGCACCCCGCAGCAACATGCAGCCCGTGCAGCGGCACTAGCCCGTAAAACGCTGACAGAAACCCGCTGCGCTGTGGAATGCCACCCTTTTCCGCCATAGCCAGAAAGTCACGTATCTCAAGTACCAGAAAGCTGAGGCCCAGAACCAGAGTTACCGCGAACCAAAGCACGATACGGGGCCGTGGCAGGTTGTATTTCAACGCCAGCATCGCAAGGCCCACTGTAAGGCTGCTGGTCAACAGGATCAGGGTTTGGGCAAAAATGCTGGTCAGGTCGAACAGCTCATGCGGACCGGGCCCACCCGCCTGCGCGTCGATCATGGTGATATAGATCGCGAACATCAGGCCGAAATAGACCAGATCGCTCATCAGAAAGACCCAGAACCCAAAGGTGACCACTTCGCTGGCCTTGTCGGCTCCCGGATGCCGTCGGCCCAAGTTTAGGCCCGGATAGCTGTGTGTCGGCGCGCGTTTCATGTAGTGGCCTCCAGATCGGGACGGGCTAGGCCGCGGTTCTCGGGCGCGTATTCATGATCGCGATTGACCGGAACCGATGCGCGCACAAGATCAAGCCAGGCTTCATGCTCTTTGCGGACCTGCTCGGCCGGAATAAACTCTTCGGTGTCGGTTCTGAAAGTCCAGGCGATGAAGGCCGCCAACATCGCGGCTGTCGTCGCAATAGCCAGCCACCAGATCCACCAGACCAGCGCAAACATCCAGATACCGCTGAGCACGCACAGACCGAACCCGATCGCCGTATTGCGTGGCATGAGGATATCTTCATAGGCATCAAGGGACGGATAGGCGTTGCCGCGCTCTTTTGCGGCGGCAAAATCATCCCGGTCGGTCACATGCGGAATGATTGCAAAGTTATACGGAGGCGGCGGTGCCGGAATTGACCATTCCAGCGTGCGCCCATCCCAAGGGTCGCCAACCGGCACGCGGGTTTTTTCCCGGTCTCGAATGCTGACCCACAGCTGGACAATGATCGACAGAAGCGCTGCGAGAATGACCAAAGACCCAAGCACGGCGGCGATCATATAGGGGTGAAAGCTGGGATCTTCCCAACTGTAAGATCGACGTGGCATCCCCATCAGGCCGACAAAATAAAGCGGTAGGAAGGTCAACATAAACCCAACGGTCCACAACGCGACAGATATCCGTCCCCAGCCTTCGCTCAGGCGGAAGCCAAAGGCTTTGGGGAACCAATAGTTGTATCCCGCAAGCAGGCCAAACAGGACGCCAGGCAGCAGCACATTGTGAAAATGCGCGACCAGGAACAGGGTGTTATGCACCTGATAGTCGATGGTCGGATTGGCCAGGATGACGCCCGACAACCCTCCGATCACGAACAGCATCAGGAAAGACAACCCATAGAGCATCGGGACCGAGAACCGGATACGCCCGCGAAACAGCGTGGCCATCCAATCATAGACTTTCACGCCAGTCGGTATGGCGATCAGCATGGTGGCAATCCCAAACACCGCATTGATCAGCGCGCTTTGGCCCATGGTGAAAAAGTGGTGCAGCCAGACCGTGAAGGACAGCACCGCAATCGACATCGTTGCAATCACCAAGGAGTTGTACCCGTACAGGCGCTTGGCCGAGAAGGTCGCAAAAACCTCGGAATAGATACCATAGGCGGGAAGGACCAACAGATAGACCTCGGGATGTCCGAACAGCCAGAACAGGTTGGCATAGTTCATCATGTTGCCGCCAAGGTCATTTGTGAAAAAGTGGAAATCCAAGTACCGGTCTGCGGCCAGCATCAGCGCCGCAACACCCAGCGGCGGCATGGCAAAGACAATCAGGATCGAGCTGCAGATGATCGTCCAGCAATACATCGGCAACCGCATGAACTGCATCCCCGGCGCGCGCATCTTGTAGATCGTAACGGCAAAGTTGATCCCGGTCAGAGTCGTTCCGATCCCCGATACGACGATGGCCCAAATCCAATAATCCGGCCCAACGCCGGGATTGAAGGCCGCACCGGTAAAGGGTGGGTAGGCCGTCCAGCCCCCGGTCGAGAACTCTCCGACCACCAGGGAAACCATCAGCATCATGCCCGAGGACACGGTCAGGCCTAGGCTGATCTGGTTCATCACCGGGAATGCCACGTCGCGGGCGCCGATCATCAGCGGGATCAGGAAATTGGCGGCGCCGAACACAAACGGAACGGCGACGAAGAAGATCATGATCGTGCCATGGGTACTGAAAAGCTCGGCGAAATGCTCGGCTTCCAGAAAGCCTTCGCCCGGCCCTGCGGCTTGTTGGGCGCGCATGACGACACCTTCCAGAACCCCCCGCGCCAACATCACGATGGCAAAGACGATATACATGATGCCGATCTTCTTGTGGTCGGCGCTGGTCAGCCAGTCACGCCACAGCGGCCCCCACAGACGAAACCATGTCAGCAGCCCCACAACGGCAATGGCGCCCACAATCACGATCCCAGCGGCAGCATTTGCCACGATCTCATTTGCGTTGGGCGACTGGATCAACCCGGTGATCGGAAAAGCATCCCAGTTTAGACGGCCGAAAAAACCAGTCTCGACATCGGTCATTGTGTTTTCTCCTGACCATACTCGGCAGTGCCCGGTTGCTGATCGGCAGACAAGGGTGTGGCCCCGTCATAGCGGTGCAGGATCGACTGAAACAGATCACCATCGGCTAGTGTGAAATACAGCGCATCAGTCGGCATCTGATCATTGCCCAACATGGCCTGCACCTCATCCCGATCGGTTCGCATGGCGAGGGTTCGGTATGTTTCAGCGCTCAACGGAACCCCGTTTGCCCGGACATTCTCGGCCCAGTCGTTGAAGTCCTGGGGCTCCATGGCAATCGCTTTGAATTTCTGCTTGGTAAAGCCACGCCCGTTATATTGCGTGTTCTCGCCCTGCATCGTTTCGGGCCTATCGGCGACAAGGTGCAGTTTGGTCGTCATCCCCGGCATGGCATAGATCTGTCCGGCCAGCGCCGGGATCATAAAGGACTGCATCACCGTATCCGTTGTCAGTGTGACAGCGACCTGTTGGTTAACGGGGAGGCCCATCTCACCCACGCTGGCGATACCAAGATCGGGGTAGATGAACAGCCATTTCCAGTCGAGACCAACAACCTGCACATTCAGCGCCGGGTCTTCCCCGAACGAAGTCGCGTAGGGGTCCAGCCGATGGGTGGCTTTCCACAGATAAAACGAGAGGATGGCCACGATAACAACCGGGATACCCCACATGAGGAATTCCAACCGGGCAGAAAAATCCCATTCCGGTCGATAATCTGCCTGCCCCTCCTTTCGCCTTCGATACCGTATGGCAATCAAAGGCACCAGGATCAGAACCGGAACAACTGCGACCAATATCAGAACAGTTGCCCGTAAAAGGTGGCTTTTCTGAAGGGCGGCGACGGGTCCCTGAGGGTCCAAGAAATTGTTGCTGGCTTCGGCAACCGGCACAAAGCCAAGACCTGCTATGGCGGCAGACAGGACAACCAAGGATGCAAAAGACGGTCTGGAATATGTCACGCCTGTTCATCCTCATTTCAAAATTGATTGGGACAACTATCGGCAGAGTCCTGAATTTTCACAAGGATTTTTACGCAGCTCTGCCTGTTTCCCGAGATTTGATCTTGCCACCCGGATCACAGCGGCAGAAACGCCGTTCTGGTAGGTTGACTTAAAGCAGATCGCAGGTGAGATCATAGGACAATGCGTTGGTTAATCCTTACTCTTGGACTTTGCTACCTGTCGACAAGTGCGACAGCACAGGATCGTGCGGCGACCGAGGCTCAGTTTCAGTCATGGCTGAAACACACGGTCTGGGCGCGGGCGAAATCCGAGGGTGTTTCAAAACGCACGATGAACAGGGCCTTCAACGGCGTCACGCTGAACTGGAAACTGCCAGACCTGGTTCCTCCGGGTACGGCAACAGCGGTTCCCAAGGAACAAAAGCAGGCCGAGTTCGGATCACCCGGGCGCTATTTCAACGCTGGTTCGGTTCAGGGGGCCACTTCTGTCGGACGCAAGATGGCCCGGCGCTATAACACGACACTGAAACAGGTAGAATCCGATACCGGAGTACCAGCGCGCGTCATTCTGGCGATCTGGGGCCGCGAAAGCGGATATGGGCAGGTGGCTATCCGGCATAATGCGTTTCAGGTTCTGGGCACCAAAGGTTTCATGAGCACCCGCTCAGAATATTTCACGTCAGAGCTTATCGCCGCGCTCAAGATTGCAGAGGCTGGCCACATACCGCCGGATCAAATGAAAAGCAGTTGGGCGGGTGCGCTTGGGCAACCGCAGTTCATGCCATCGAACTACCTGACTTATGCGGCCGATGGAAATGGCGACGGGCGCGCGGATATCTGGACCTCGGCCGAGGACACAATTTCATCGATCGGAAACTACCTCGACCAACATGGCTGGGTCTCGGGTCGTGATTGGGGGTTCGAAGTAACTGTCCCGTCTTCGGTTTCCTGCACCCTTGAAGGGCCGGATCAGGGCCGTCCTATTCGCGACTGGGCCGGGTTGGGGATCACCCGTGTATCTGGCAAGCCGTTTCCAAAACAAGAAATGCAGGGACAAGGGTTTTTGATGATGCCCGCCGGGCGCAATGGCCCGGCCTTCATTGTCACCCCCAATTTTTATGTCCTGAAGGAATACAACAAAAGCGATCTCTACGCGCTGTTCGTCGGCCATGTTGGGGATAGGATAGAATATGGCGTCCAGGATTTCCGCGGCCGGTGGGACAAAGTCGGCGGTCTTTACCGATCGGATATAGCGGCCATGCAGCGCGCATTGGAACAGATGGGCCATGACGTCGGCGGCGCTGACGGCCTGCCGGGCTTTCGAACACGCCGCTCTATCGGGCGCTGGCAAGAGGCCACCAATCAGTCCGCCACATGCTTTCCTCAGACCCATATGGTCCGGGCACTAACCCAATAGCGATTCGCGCCAATTTTTGGAAAGCCGCAAAAGCGGACCTTGCGTCAACGCTCAACCGCTTACTCAAGAGCTTCACAAAAATGTCAAGAAACCATCGCGTATCATTATAATATTTCCATTCTCCCGTGGAATTTTTTAGATTTCGGCCGCACCTGGCCATTTTGCACGCAAAGGCTTTAACCTTTTTTGAAATAGTGCCACGTTCTGCATCAGTGAAAGGCGACTTTCGCAACTACGTTTCCGACAGCAAACCGAAAGACTGCGACGCGGTGTTCATTGCGATCTGAAAAAGCAAAATTCGAACAAGTCCCGGTCTATCTGAGTCGGACAATCATGGTGGTCAGGGACCATCCTGAACGGATGTGCGTACCTTGCCACCACACAAATGGGAGTAGAAAGATATGAACAAATACATTCGGACATCTCTGGCGGGGCTACTGACCTCGACCATGATCACCGGCGCTGCATTTGCCGCCGGCACCCATCCCGAAACCGGCGAGGCGCTGGCGGATGATCAAACTTTCACCTATCGCGTTCTGGATGAGCACAGTTCGGTTGACCCGCAGGTTGTTGAAGACGTTACCGGTGCGGAAATTGTCCGCGACCTGTTCGAAGGCCTGATGAACCAGGACGAAGACGGCAATTTGGTGCCCGGCGTCGCAACCGGCTATACCACAAACGATACCAAGGACGTTTACACATTTACACTGCGTGATAACGCCAAATGGTCCAATGGTGATCCGGTCACGGCAGGCGATTTCGTCTTTGCATGGAAACGTGCCGTCGATCCCGCTCTGTCCTCGCCCTATGCGTGGTTCATGGAACTGATGTCGATCGAAAATGCGGCCGAAATCATTGCTGGTGAGAGGCCGGTGGACGAACTGGGCGTAACCGCCATCGACGACCACACACTTGAGGTCAAGCTGAGCGCAGCACTGCCTTATTTCGCGCAAATGACCACCCATTCCACCACCTTCCCTGCCCCGCAGAAGGTGATCGAAGAGTTCGGCGACGCCTGGACTAAGCCGGAAAACATCGTCTCGAACGGCGCCTATGTTCTAACCGAACACCTGCCACAGGAACGCTCGGTCCGTGAGCGCAACGAGATGTATTGGGACAACGACAATACGATTGTCGAAAAAGTCGTGGCCCTTGTCATCAACGACGAAAACGTAGCCCTGACCCGTTACCTTGCAGGCGAGCTGGACCGCACTGAAGTACCTGCAGGTCAGTTCCCGCGCCTACAGAAAGAGCACCCCGAAGAGGCCATCAGCTTCCCGCGCCTGTGCAACTATTACTATACATTCAACCTGTCTGACAGCGGACCGGAAGAATTCAAGAACCCAAATGTACGTCAAGCCCTGTCTCTTGCAGTTGACCGCGACATCATCACCAAGAACGTCAAAGCCGGTGGTGAGCCGCCCGCATATACGTTCGCACCCGAAGCAACCGCTGGGTTCACCGTCCCAGAGGTCGAAATGGCTTCGATGACGCAAGCCGAGCGTGACGAGCTGGCCAAGGAGTTGCTGGCCGAGGCCGGATTTGGCCCCGACAACCCGCTGAGCTTTGACATGGTCTACAACACATCAGAGGCCCATAAGAAAGTCGCAGTGGCACTGAGCCAGATGTGGAAACAGAAACTGGGCGTACAGGTCGAGTTGGCCAACATGGAATGGAAAGTGTTCCTGGAAGAGCGCGGCAACCAGAACTTCGATCTGGCCCGTGGCGCCTGGTGTGGCGACTATAACGAAGCCTCGACCTTCCTGGACCTGTTGCAGTCGGATTCCGGCTATAACGACGGCAAGTACAACAACTCCAAGGTTGACGAATTGCTGACCCAGGCCAAGACAGCAGATGACGCAGCACCACTGTATACCGAGGTTGAGCGGATCATTGCACAAGAGACTCCGGTTATCCCGATCTATCACTATGCTGGCGTCTACATGATGGACAGCGATGTCGGCAACTGGCCGGTCAAGAACGTAGAGCAGAACTGGTACTCCAAGAACCTCTACAAGATCGCCGAATAACCTTCCTTAGACCACGCTTTGCCCCGAGGATCACCCCGGGGCAAAGCCAATAATGGGGGCATGAAATGCTTGCCTATATCATCCGGCGATTGCTGATCGCCGTTCCAACGATCCTGTTGCTGATCGTTGCCTGTTTTTTTCTGATGCACTACGCGCCCGGCGGGCCGTTTACCTCGGAACGGCCATTGCCGCCGCAGGTGCTGGCCAATATCGAGGCGCGCTATGGTCTGGACCAGCCGCTGTGGAAACAGCTTTGGGACTATCTGTACAACATTGTCGTGCATTTCGATTTCGGCCCGTCCTTCAAGTTCAAGGACCGGGACGTCAATGATATCATTTCGCAAGGCTTCCCGATCTCGCTCACTTACGGGTCATTGTCATTCCTGCTGGCGAGTGTCGTAGGTATTGGCCTTGGGATCGCCGCGGCCATCCGACACAACAGCTGGATCGACTATTTTGCCGTAGGTCTGGGGATCGCTGCGCAGGCGCTGCCGAACTTCATCATGGGCCCGATCCTGATCCTGACCTTCACTTTGTGGCTGGGATGGTTGCCGGGTGGTGGCTGGAACGGCGGTCAGTGGCAATATCTGATCATGCCGGTCATCGCATTGGCCACGTCCTATATGGGGTCGATCGCGCGGATTACCCGTTCGTCGATGCTGGAAGTTCTGAACTCGAACTTCATCCGCACGGCCCGGGCCAAGGGTTTGCCTACCAGGACCGTAATCTGGCGCCATGCGTTGAAGCCCACGCTGCTGCCGGTAGTGTCCTATCTGGGGCCGGTCTTTGTCTATGTTCTGACCGGATCGGTTTTCGTCGACATCTATTTCTCGACCGGTGGTCTGGGGCAGGCTTATGTCGGCTCGGCCCTGTCGCGTGACTATGCGGTGCTGCTGGGGGTCACGATCCTGTACGGCACGCTGACAGTGATCGTGAACCTGCTGACCGACCTGGCATATGCCTGGTTCGATCCGAAAATCCGGTACTGAGGGGCACAAAATGCTAGGAAAATCACAAAAAGCCGCCCATCTGGCCGAGGACATCACCGATTTCACGGCCGTTCAGGGGCGTTCCCTCTGGCAGGATGCGCGGATGCGGTTTGTCCGCAACAAAGCCGCAATGGCGAGCGTATTCATATTGCTGATGATCGTTCTGTTCACAATCTTCGGCCCATATTTCGCCGTTTGGAGCAATGAGGAAATCGACTGGAACGTGATGGGTGACATCCGTGGCATGGGAATGCCGTCGATCGAGACCGGGCACTTCTTTGGCGTCGACGATCTGGGGCGCGACCTTTACAGCCGGGTCATTCAGGCCACAACAACATCGTTGTTGGTGGGGCTTGTCGGGGCGGCCACCGCGTTGATTGTTGGCACCTGCTATGGCATCGCCGCCGGGTATATTGGCGGGCGCCTTGACGGTGCGATGATGCGGTTCGTCGATATCCTTCTGGCCATTCCGACAACTCTGATCATCATTCTGTTGCTTGTAGTGGCCGGTCGGTCGTTCTTTACCCTGTTCATCGCATTGGGCGCGGTTGGTTGGCTGACCATGTCACGGATCGTCAGAGGGCAGACTCTGGCCCTGAAAAACCGCGAATTCATCGAGGCCGCGCGTGCCGCCGGTGTCAGCGAATTCACCATCATGTATCGCCATATCCTGCCCAACCTGCTGGGTGTGGTAATCGTCTATGCTTCGCTTCTGGTGCCCGAGATGATCCTGACCGAAAGCTTTATCTCGTTCCTCGGACTTGGCATCTCGGAGCCCTATACCTCGCTAGGCCGTCTGATCGCTGAAGGGGCAGGCACAATGGGGTACGGAACCCTCTGGCAGCTGATGTTCCCTCTGACATTCTATGTCGCCATTATCATCACGATGTTCTTCATCGGCGATGGGCTGCGTGACGCTCTGGACCCAAAGGATCGCTGATATGAGCCTGTTCTCTGTTAAGGACCTAAGCGTCCAGTTCGACACCCCCGATGGTGTGGTCGAGGCCGTCAAAGGCATCAGCTTTGACATTAATCCGGGCGAATGCCTTGGTATTGTGGGCGAAAGCGGGTCCGGCAAAAGCCAGACTTTCATGGCCGCGATGGGGCTGTTGCCTTCAGCGGGTCGTGCAATCGGATCGGCCACGCTGAACGGCAAGGAAATCCTGAATCTGCCGATCAACAAGCTGAACCAGATCCGGGGCGATGACGTCGGCATGATCTTTCAGGATCCGCTGACCGCCCTGACCCCGCATCTGCGGGTCGGGCAGCAAATGCGTGAAGTTCTGCAGGTTCACGAAGGGTTGCAGGGTTCGGCCGCGCGAGCGCGCTGTCTGGAGTGGTTGGATCGGGTCCGCATCCCCGAGGCAAACCGTCGTCTGGATCAATACCCGCACGAATTGTCCGGGGGCATGCGTCAGCGTGTCATGATTGCAATGTCGATGCTGTGCAGCCCCAAGCTGCTGATCGCAGATGAGCCAACCACCGCGCTGGATGTGACGGTTCAGGCCGACATCCTGGACCTGATGGTGCGCTTGCAAAAGGACGAAGGCACCGCCATTGCGCTGATCACGCATGACATGGGCGTGGTGGCACGGATGTGTGACCGCATTCAGGTCATGCGTCTGGGTCAGTTTGTTGAGGCCGGGGACACACGCGAGATCTTCCGCGCGCCGCAGCATGAATACACCCGCACCCTGCTTGAAGCGATGCCGCGCATTGATGCCGGTGACGCGCCAAAAGCGCTGGAAGAAACCGACGCACCTTTGCTTAGGGTCGATGACGTGAAAGTGCATTTCCCGATCCACGTGTCGGGCGGGTTGTTCGGGCGCAAGGTACCGCTGAAAGCTGTGGACGGTGTCAGCTTTGACATCCGTAAGGGCGAAACGCTGGGCGTTGTGGGTGAATCCGGCTGTGGCAAATCCACACTGGCGCGGGCGGTTCTGCAGCTGATCGAACCCAGCGGTGGCAATGTCAGCTGGCTGGGCCATCCGATAGTCGGGCTAAAGCGGGCCGAGCTGAACAAGTACCGCAAGGACCTGCAGATTGTGTTCCAGGATCCGCTGGCCAGCCTCGATCCGCGGATGACCATCTCGGCCTCTATCGCCGAACCGCTGAAAACCTATCGCCCGGATCTGACAGAGCGTGAGCGCAAGAAAATGGTCGGCGAAATGATGGAGCGGGTTGGCCTGCAGGCCAACATGATCAACCGCTATCCGCACGAGCTGTCTGGTGGGCAGAACCAGCGGGTCGGGATCGCGCGGGCGATGATCAACAAGCCCAAGCTGATCATTTGTGACGAGGCGGTCTCGGCTCTGGACGTGTCGATCCAGGCCCAGATCGTAGAGCTTTTGAAAGAGCTGCAGCAGGAATTCGGGCTGTCGATGATTTTCATCAGCCACGACCTGTCCGTTGTGCGCGCGGTGTCGAACCGGATCATGGTGCTGTATCTGGGCCGCATCGTTGAACTGGGCGATGGTGAGGTGGTCTGTTCGCAACCGCTCCATCCCTATACCAAATCGCTGATCTCTGCGGTTCCGATCCCCGATCCGGATGTGGAACGGCAGCGTCAACGGCTGAAACTGCCGGGCGAGCTGCCGTCTCCGATGGATCCAAAGGCGGCGCTTAGGTTCCTGCCCAGTCGGTTATCGGCCGGTCAGAACGAATATGTGCCTCAGCTGAACGAGGTCGCCCCGAACCATTTCGTCGCCGAGCATGATCCGCTTGAGACAATCCTGGCGAACACATAAATCCCCTATCCCCGAGGCCGCATGAACAGCCTCGGGGACAGGTTCGGCTTTGCACGACTTCATGACGATTCTTGGCGTATTCTTGCCAATGAATGGACGAAGGGCCGGATTGTACAACAAAACACCGGTAAATGACGGGTTTCAAAGGCATCAAACGGCGGTTCGTTTTGACTTCCCCTACCCCCGGTGGCACCTTCCTGTCAGATTTTAGACTGCGGCCGCGATGTCATTGATTGTTCTGACTGCGCAGCCTAATAGGAAACCCCGGCCTGCCCTACGCGGTCGGGCAAGAATTGAATTTGAGAGGTAACATGGTACGCAAGGTCACCAAGGCGATTTTCCCCGTTGCGGGATTGGGCACGCGTTTTCTCCCAGCGACAAAATCCGTCCCCAAAGAGATCATGACACTGGTTGACCGTCCTTTGGTTCAATACGCAATCGACGAAGCCCGCGCCGCAGGTATTACCGAATTCATCTTTGTAACTTCGCGTGGCAAATCTGCGCTGGAAGATTACTTTGATCACAACCTCGTTCTGGAACAAGAGCTCAAGGCCAAGGGCAAGGATGACCTGCTTGAAGCGCTGAATGCAACGAATATGGAAAGCGGCGCCATCGCCTATATCCGCCAGCACAAGGCGCTTGGTCTGGGCCATGCGGTCTGGTGCGCCCGCCGGCTGATCGGCGACGAGCCATTTGCCGTAATGTTGCCGGATGACGTCATTGCTGCTGATAAACCCTGTCTGCAGCAGATGGTCGAAGCCTATGAGGAAACCGGCGGCAACATGGTCGCAACGATGGAAGTGCCAAACGAAAAAACCAGTTCCTATGGCGTTCTGGATGTAGGCGAAAACGTCGGCTCCGTGGTACGCGCCAGAGGAATGGTTGAAAAGCCCAAGCCGGAAGAAGCCCCCTCGAACCTGGCCGTTATCGGTCGGTATATTCTGGGGCCGTCAGTGCTGTACAATCTCAACCAAAAGAAAAAGGGCAGTGGCGGTGAAATTCAGCTGACCGATGCTATCGCAGAAGACATCTGTAACGGTGTGCCCGTGTTTGGCTATAAATTCGACGGTCAGCGATTTGATTGCGGCTCGAAAGCCGGGTTCCTTCAGGCAACTGTTGCCTTTGCTCTGGCCCGTAGCGATCTGCGTGATGACCTGAGCCAATATCTGAACGAGATAGTCGCCGCCGGGAAGGCCGCTCAATAGCGCCCGCAACCTTCAGCATGTCGTTTCTAAAGTGACAAAGTCCAAGAACCTTCGAGGCAAGCCGCAATGACCACCATCCATCCCATCATACTCTGCGGAGGGTCCGGCACCCGACTGTGGCCCCTGTCGCGCAAAAGTTACCCCAAGCAGTTCGTCCCTCTGATCGGTGATTCAAGCCTGCTTCAGGATTGTGCTGAACGAATGCAGGGACCCAAGGACGCGCCTTATGCCAAGCCGCTGATCCTTACCAATGATGCATTCCGTTTTGTGGTTCCGGAACAACTGGGCGCGATTGGCATAGATCCGGGCCCCATTCTGATCGAACCCGAAGGGCGCAACACAGCACCAGCGGTTCTGGCCGCCGCGTTGTATCTGGCCGCCAGCAACCCGGATGCGATCATGCTTGTCGCCCCATCGGACCATGTCATCCCGGACAAAGCTGCTTTTCATCAGGCAGTTACCGAAGGCGCGCGCGCGATTTCGGATCGTGGGGATCTCGTCACTTTCGGGATCACTCCGGACCGGCCGGAAACCGGCTATGGATATCTCAAGCTCAGCCATGCCCCAGATACGGGCAACACCGCCATTGCGCTGGACCGTTTTGTCGAAAAGCCTGATCTGCAGAATGCCCAAGCCATGATCGCCGATGGCAGCTATCTTTGGAATTCGGGGATATTTCTGTTCGCGGTCAAAGACATAATAGCTGCATTCAAAGAACATGCGCCCGCACTGCTGGACCCGGTCGGCAAGGCCGTCCGTGAGGCAAAGACCGACCTCGGGTTTCTGCGCCTCGACCCCCAAGCCTGGGGCACGGTCGAGGATATCTCGATCGACTATGCGGTCATGGAGAAAGCCAGCAATCTGAGCGTCGTGCCCTATGCGTCGGGCTGGTCGGATGTCGGCAGCTGGTCGGCAGTTCAAGAGCTGAGCAATCCAGACGCCGATGGCGTTGCCACCACGGGCCAGGTTACCACCATTGACTGCCGGAACGTATTGGTGCGTTCAGAAACCCCCACGCAAGAAGTTGTTGCGATGGGTCTGGAAAACATGATCGCGGTCGCCATGCCCGATGCGGTTTTGGTGGCCAGCATGGACAAGGCTCAGGACGTCAAACAAGCGGTTGCGGCCCTGAAGGCCAAAGGTGCCAAACAAGCGGAGTCGCTGCCGGTCGATCATCGCCCTTGGGGCTGGTTCGAAAGCCTGGTCATCGGGGATCGGTTCCAGGTCAAACGCATTCACGTTCACCCCGGCGCCTCACTAAGCCTGCAATCCCATCACCACCGGTCTGAACACTGGATCGTTGTTCAGGGCACGGCAAAAGTTACGATCGACGAAGATGTGCGCCTGATCTCTGAAAACCAATCTGTCTACATCCCGCTCGGCGCCGTTCATCGGATGGAGAATCCGGGCAAGGTGCCGATGGTTCTGATCGAGGTCCAGACCGGGTCTTATCTGGGTGAGGACGACATCATCCGGTACGAGGATGTGTACGCCCGCAGCTAACCTTTAGCGGCGATTGGTAAACTTAAGGGCAGCTTCGGCTGTCCTTTTTCGTTGAATCCAGACCTTTGGCTACGCCCCATGGAATCCTCCAAACGTTAGCAAATGATTATTCGAACGTTCGGTCAGATCAGACCGGATTCATCCTGGGCACGGCAATGTAGCGCGCAATGCAATAGTCGGACCGACAGCTACAGGAGGACGCCGCCCGTGTCACAGAACTCATCCAGATTGGATTTACCTTTCCTGCAACCTTCGCAGGCTCAGAAACATGTCACCCATAACGAGGCGCTGCGTGCTCTGGACCTGATTGTCCAGCTGAGCGTAGCGTCGACAAACGCCTCGGTGCCGCCTGCGGTGCCGGAACAGGGCGAGATTCACGCGCTCGGTGCCAACCCTACCGGGGATTGGGCCGCGCAGCCGGGCGCCCTTGCGGCCTGGTTGGATGACGCCTGGCATTTTGTGACCCCGGGAATCGGCTGGCGGGCCTGGGATGAACAGGCCAACCGGTTGAAGATCTGGGACGGCGCAGACTGGTCCGAACCTCAGGTCGCGACCCAGAACCTGGACGGGTTGGGCATCGCAACCGGGTATGACAGCACCAATCGGCTATCGGTCCGGTCGCCTGCGACGTTGCTCAGCCATGACGGGGCGGGGCACCAGTTGAAGATCAACAAGGCAGCGGCCGGGGATACCGCCTCGCTTTTGTTCCAGTCAAACTGGGTCGGTCATGCGGAGATGGGATTGTCCGGCAACACCGGTTTTTCCATCAAAGTCTCGGCTGATGGCGGATCCTGGACCGAGGCGCTGAGCTTTGACCCAGCCACCGGAACAGCCTCAGGCTCTGCCATTCAAAACGATGCCGAAGACATCACCGCAGGTCGCCTGATGCGGGCCGACTATGGCTACTGCCCCGGAAACCTGCTGGGCTCTGTGTCAGAAACCGCCGGGGTGCCAACCGGCGCGGTCGTCGAACGCGGATCAGCCGCCAATGGCGAATACGTCCGGTTTGCGGATGGTACACAAATCTGCACGGGCGTTCTGACGGCCACCGATTGCGTGAACGCCGAAGGATCGCTGTATTCCAGCGCCGAGACCACCTGGAGCTTTCCCGCAGCCTTTGCGTCCGGAACCTCACCCTCGGTCGGTGGCAGTGGCGGCGCGACAAGCCGGTTTATAGGTTTAGGCGCGGCCACTGAAACACAAGTGCCCTTTAAGGTTCTATCGGCATCGTCGGACACAAGCAGCCTGTCCCCAACGGTAATCGCAACCGGTCGCTGGTTCTGAGCTTTAGACCGTCCGGAGCTATGCCCAGGCGGTCATTTGGCGCGCAAATCGGTGTCTGCCTGCTCCAGAAACCACGCATAGGTCTCGCGGATACCATCTTCGAGTCCAACGCGTGCGCGCCACCCCATATCTGCCAGTCGGGACACATCCATCAACTTGCGCAGTGTCCCGTCAGGCTTGCTGACATCCTGAGTGATCTTACCCGTGAATCCGGTTGTTCCGGCCACCAGGGCCGCCAGCTCAGCGATTGAGATATCTTCGCCGCATCCCACATTGATATGGCTCAGCATCGGCTGGGTATTCGCGTCGTAGATATCGCGCGGTAAGTCGAGCACAAACAAGGACGCCTCGGCCATATCATCAACATGCAAAAACTCGCGCCGCGGTTTTCCTGTGCCCCAGATCACCACTTCTTCCAGCCCGTCGCGCTGTGCCTCGTGGAATCTGCGGATCAGGGCCGGCAGGACATGGCTGTTTTCGGGGTGAAAATTGTCTCCGGGTCCGTAAAGATTGGTTGGCATAACCGACCGGTAATCGACACCATGTTGGCGATTATAGCTTTCACACAGCTTGATCCCGGCGATCTTTGCAACGGCATAGGGTTCGTTGGTGGGTTCCAGCACGCCGGTCAGCAAAGCGTCTTCACGCATGGGCTGAGGGACAGCCCGTGGGTAAATGCACGAGCTGCCCAGTTGCAGCAAATGCTTTACCCCCGCTGCAAAAGCCTGATGGATCACGTTGCATTCAATCATCAGGTTTTCGTAAATGAAATCTGCGGGGTAGGTGTTATTTGCGTGAATCCCACCAACCTTGGCCGCGGCTAGGATCACCATATCCGGACGCTCGGTCTGCATAAAATCACGCACGGTGGGTTGGTCGGTCAGATCCAGTTCGGAATGCCTGCGCGTGATCAACTCCAGCGCTTCGCCTTCGTCCTTGCGGTTTTGCAAACGGCGCAGGATTGCGCCGCCAACCATACCACGATGCCCGGCAACATAGATCTTACGCATGAGGGCCTCCTCAGCCGTTTTCCAGGCTCATTGGCAGCTCAAACCCGTGCTCTTTCAAAAGCGCGTGACGTTTGGCCGTCTTCAGGTCTTCGGTCACCATCTCAGCGCACATTTCCTGCACGGTCAGTTCTGGTACCCAACCCAGTTTGTTCTTGGCGTTTGAGGGATCGCCCAGAAGGGTTTCGACCTCGGCCGGGCGAAAATATTGTGGGTCTATCCGCATTACGACGTCACCGGGTTTCAATCCCGGGGCTTTGTCCCCCTCGATCGAAACAACAGTCGCGGTTTCGTCAACGCCTGACCCGGTGAATTCCAGTGAAACGCCAAGCTCGGCTGCCGACCATTCAATGAACTGTCGTACCGAATACTGAACCCCGGTCGCAATCACGAAATCCTCAGGATTGTCCTGCTGCAGCATCAGCCATTGCATCCGCACATAGTCCTTCGCGTGGCCCCAATCCCGCAGACTGTCGATATTGCCCATGTACAGGCAACTTTCCAATCCTTGCGCAATATTTGCCAAACCGCGTGTGATCTTGCGGGTAACAAAAGTTTCGCCCCGGCGCGGGCTTTCGTGGTTAAACAGGATCCCGTTACAGGCATACATGCCATAGGCCTCACGGTAATTGACCGTGATCCAGTAAGAATAAAGTTTGGCAACCGCATAAGGTGACCGTGGGTGGAACGGGGTGGTTTCGCGTTGCGGGGTCTCTTGCACCAGACCGTAGAGTTCCGAGGTCGAGGCCTGATAGAAGCGAGTCTTTTCCTCGAGCCCGAGAAAACGTATCGCTTCCAGCAAACGCAAAGTACCAATGGCATCCACATCCGCAG
Source organism: Ruegeria sp. CDSC021 (assembly GCF_059610845.1). NCBI lineage: Bacteria > Pseudomonadati > Pseudomonadota > Alphaproteobacteria > Rhodobacterales > Roseobacteraceae > Ruegeria > Ruegeria sp. CDSC021. The sequence goes on along the minus strand of NZ_JBXWOK010000003.1, from coordinate 64,550 downwards.
TGTATTCCGGGGATTCAAAACTGACGGCCACATGGGACTGTGCGCCAAGGTTATAGACCTCGTCCGGCTGCACTTCGCGAATGATTCGCGTCAGGTTAGACGTATCGCTCAGATCACCATAGTGCAGGTGCAGTTTGGGATTGGGAACGTGTGGGTCTTGATAGATGTGGTCGATGCGTTGCGTGTTGAATGAGGACGCGCGGCGCTTAATGCCGTGAACTTCATAACCTTTTTCCAACAAAAACTCGGCCAGATACGATCCGTCTTGTCCGGTAATCCCGGTGATTAATGCCGTTTTTGTCATAGTTCCGCCCTACGAAAACAAATGTGTATGATTGCCGACCCAAAAACAGCAAGAATCCCCGGAATGCAACCCAAGCACGCTGACAGGCATTGAAACCGGCGGAACTTTCTTCGAATGTGTGCGCGCCAAAGGCGGTATTTGTTAAGAAGGGTATTTTAGTATGCGTATTGCGATGATCGGAACCGGCTATGTAGGTTTGGTGTCCGGGGTATGTTTTTCCGATTTCGGCCATGATGTCATTTGCGTCGACAAGGCCGAACAGAAAATTGAGATGCTGCAGGCTGGCGAAGTCCCGATATATGAGCCCGGGCTTGACGTCCTGATGGCCAAAAACGTAGCCGCTGGTCGGCTCAGCTTTTCCACGGACCTGGCCGCAGCAGTGGATGGTGCGGATGCTGTTTTTATTGCCGTGGGCACGCCCACACGTCGCGGGGACGGTCACGCCGATCTGACTTATGTGATGGCCGCCGCAGAAGAAATTGCGCATGCGATTACGGGCTACACTGTGGTGGTAACCAAATCGACCGTTCCAGTTGGCACCAATCGCAAGGTGCATCAGGTCATTTCTGCCGCCAACCCGAAGGCCGAATTCGACGTCGCCTCGAACCCTGAATTCCTGCGCGAAGGGGCCGCCATTGATGATTTCATGCGCCCGGATCGTGTGGTTGTCGGCGTTGAATCAGACCGCGCCGCCGATGTAATGGCGGAAATATACCGCCCGCTTTACCTGCGGGACTTCCCGATCCTGACCACTGATCTGGAAAGCGCAGAGATGATCAAATACGCCGCTAACGCGTTTCTTGCGACCAAGATCACCTTTATAAATGAGATCGCAGGCCTGTGCGAACGTGTTGGCGGCGACGTGAAAGAGGTCGCCCGAGGCATCGGTCTGGATGGGCGCATTGGCAATAAATTCCTACATGCAGGTCCGGGATATGGCGGATCGTGCTTTCCAAAAGACACCGCCGCTCTGGCCCGGATCGGTCAGGAACATGCCCACCCGATGCAGATCACCGAAACCGTCATCCGGGTGAATGACGAGGTCAAGAAACGGATGATCCAGAAAATCCGAGATGTCTGCGACGACAGTTTCAATGGAAAAACGATCGCTGTTCTGGGCGTGACCTTCAAACCCAATACCGACGATATGCGTGATGCGCCCTCGTTAACTATCGTGCCTGCACTGATCGGTGGTGGGGCAACGGTGCGGGTTGTCGACCCTCAGGGGCGTTCCGAAGGTGAGGCCCTGCTGCCCGGCGTCGAATGGTGCGAAGACCCCTATGCTGCTGCTGCTGATGCGGATGTCGTTGTGCTGTTGACCGAATGGAACGAGTTCCGTGCGCTCAATCTGAGCGAACTAGCTGGCACGATGAAATCCCCCCGAATGGTCGATCTGCGCAATATCTATTCCGAACCCGCCGTCAAGAAATCCGGCTTCGATAGTTACGTCGGTATTGGGCGCTGATCTTCGGATCAAGTTTGGATGGCCGATTCAAAACAACCGGCCATCCGTCATTCATTTTGTCAAAACGCCGCCAGATCCCTGAGGAACAGCGCGATACCTGGGAAGTAGATCAGCATAGCCGTCATCAGCGCCAGGATCGCGAAGAACGGCAAAGTGCCCCGGATCACCTCAAGATAAGGTCTGTTGAAAATCGCGATTGCGGTGAAGATATCGCAGCCAAACGGCGGTGTTGCTGATCCGATGGCCATCTGCAGCGTCACCATAACCCCGACAAGAACCGGATCAATCCCCGAGGCATCCACGATCGGAACGAAGATTGGCGTAAGGATGACAAGCACGACCAGCGAGTCGACGAACATACATCCCACGAAGAAGCACAGCGCTATGATGAACAGGATGTATTCCTGCGACGCGCCTTCCAGGTTCAGCGGCTCTAACAGGCCCTGTGGAATCTGTTCGAAGGAAATATACCAGGAAAACGCCTGACCGATCCCGACAAGGATGAACACAACCGCCGTAATCAATCCTGTGCTGAGAGCGGAATCCAAAACGTCGTTGAGTTTCAGTTCCCTATAAATCACGCATTCGACGATCAGCGCATAAAGCACCGAAAACGAGGCTGCTTCGGTCGGGGTCACTGCGCCGGTGTAGATACCGCCGACGATCAGGACCGGGAAACCAAGCGGCAGTATGGCCTTGCGAAACGCTGCGCGCCGCTCGGCACCTGATTTCTTTGGCACCCGCGCGATCAGATCGCCCTGCAGGACGCTGTAGAAATAGCAATAGACCGAAAACATCAGCGCCAGAACAACGCCCGGACCAATTCCTGCAATGAACAGCTCGCCCACGCTGGTATTGGCCAGCGTGCCGTACAGGATCATCCCGATGCTTGGAGGGATGAGGAAGGCGATGTCGCTGGCATTGATGATCAACGCCATGACAAAACTGTCCTTGTAACCGGCCTTCAGCAGCTTTGGCCGCATGATCTGACCAATCGAAACCACGGTCGCCTGAGTCGAACCCGAAACCGAGCCGAACAATGTGCAACTGATGCAGGCCGTGATCGGCAATCCGGCCCGGCGGTGACCGACAAAGGCTTCGATCAGCCCCAGCAGATTATTGGCCGTATGACCTCTCGCCATGATATCGGCGGCGAATATGAACATCGGCACAGCGATCAGCGCGTTTGGCGAAATGCCGGTGACCATCTGCTGGATGATGACGCCAGTATCGCTTTGCGAGAAATGAACAAGGCCAATCAGCGTGGCAACCGCTAGCGGAACAACCATCGGGTAGCTGAGGAACAGCAGAACCACCATCACCATGACCAGAGCAAAGGTGATGACATAGATATCCAGCTCACCAGCTATGACATCGCCAAGGAAATCAAGGAATCCGGGCATCTCAGACTCCTACATCCACTGCGTCATTGTCCTCGACCTCGTACGAGTGCCAGATGCCGACATGAGTGACATTCATGATGAATGCGATCAGATATTGCAGGCTGGCCATAAACAGGCCGACCGGGATCACAGAGTAGATGATATAGACCGGAAACTGCAGCGCCGGGCTCAGACGGTTCAGCTCTTTGATCTCAAGCACGTAGAACACGGACTTGTAGGCCAAAAAGGCCAGCAGCATGCTGGTCGTGATCGAAATCAGCGTCAGGATCACTTTCTTGGACCGACGGGACAGCGTGTCATAAACCGCCGTCATCCGAATGTTCCGACCTTTCCGAACCGCATAGGCAAATCCAAAAAAGGTCACGCTGACAATCAGAAACTGGTTCAGCTCTTCCGAGAAGAACAGGCTTTTGCCAAAGGCGTAGCGGCCAATGGCGTTAGCGGTCGAATTCACCATCATCAACAATATGGCCAGAATGATAACGAATTTCTCGATGAACTCGGTGCCCCTACTCAGGGCGACCAATGCGCTTTTCATGATTTTCCCTCCCTCGGTCCGCCAGTCAGCGTTCCGTAAATGAAAGACGCGACGTCTGAATGAGACGCCGCGCCTTTCAGTGATGTCAGCTTTTATTGCGACGCATTGCTCACCTCGTTAAGCAGGCCGTCGAGGATCTTCTGGGCTTGCGCGCGCGCCGCAGGTTTCTCGGCGTCGTCATAGGCGTTTTCGACCACATCGAAGAATGTTTCATGCAATGTGGCGCTTTGGGCTTCAAAGACAGCGCGCTCGTCCTCGGTCAGGACAATGACCTGCAGATCGGGGCGCTCTGCCTTGATCTTTTCCATGTTTTCCAAGTTGATCTTGATCTGATAGTCATGCGCGGCCTGCTCACCCTTGGCGATAGCGTTCTTGACCATTTCCTGCTGATCTGCAGGCAGGCCGTTGAACCAATCGCTGTTGGTGGAAACAGTGCCGACGTAAGGAAGCTGACCCGGGAAGATTAGGTAATCCTGAACCTCATGCCACTTGGCGTTGTAGATGAAATAGATCGGGTTCACCATGCCATCGACGGTCTTCAACTGCAGCGCGCCATAGACCTCGCCCCAGGACAAAGGCGTCGGGTTGGCGCCAAACGCCTTGAAGGTTTCCACCGGAATGGTCGAAGTGAAGGTACGGATTTTCTGGCCTTCAAAATCCGCCGGGCTGCGGATCGCCTTGTTGGCACCCCAGGCCATGTCACCTTCCGAGATCATGGTGAGCAGCTTCAGGTTCACCTTCTCGAATTTCTCGCTGAGGTCTTCATAGATGGTCGGGCTGGTGGTCAGAACTTCGCGGATCACGTCGATATCACCGCCCAGAACATAGGGCAGATCAAGAACCTGCGCCTCGGGCACATAAGACCCCAGGTGACCGGTCCCCACCGATACGAACTGGACCGTACCCTTAGATGTCAGCTCGACAATATCGTTCTCGGTACCCAACTGACCATAGTAGTAGATGCGCACTTTGATGTCGCCATCAGACTGCTCTTTGACACTTTCGGCGAAGGCCTGTGCAAAGATATCCTGTACGTCGCCTTTGTCCTCTTCCGAGGCGAATTTCCAGGTGTCCGCAAAGGCAGCAGTCGACAGACCTGCCGCGAAAACCGCCGAGGTTATCAGCTTGCTAAAAATGGATGTCATTCTGTTAGTCCTTTCTTGCCCGCTCATGCGAGCCCTTCTGAGATGATGACAAGAGGACGTAAATCCTGCGTCCTCGCCTGCTGGTTGGTTCTCTTGCACAGGGCGCCGTAACCGGCCGCGCCTGACGGCGTGGTCGCGATTCCAAGTGCTGTGACAGCTTCTGCGGCTGCCTGGCCTTCTTCTTCGGAAAGGGTTTCGTAGCTCACGCCGCAGCGCTCGAGCACATCCCAGGCCACGATCGACGGTGCCTTGCAGTCAAGCCGACCCATATTCGAATCCGGCCCATCGCTGCGGGTGGCCCGTCCGGCCAAGTGACTGGCCCGCAAACAGGACGCAGCGCCGGGTTCGACAACGATCAGTTCAGGCTGTTCCGCCCAGTTCAGACGGATCATATGCGACATTGCGGCGGCCAACCCACCGACACCGGCCTGCAGATAGACATGCGTAGGCCACTGCCCCGAAGCCTCGAACCGGGCGCGCAACTCTTCGGCGATGACGCAATAGCCCTCCATCACCAGTTTCGGAATCTCGGTGTAACCAGGCCAGGTTCCGTCGGCCAAAAGCGTGGCACCGGTGGTTTTGGCGTCAGCAATAGCGGCGGCGACGCTTTCGTCATAAACATCGCCCGAACGGACAACCTCGGCACCGAAGGTTCTAAGACGGTCGCCGAACCCTTGTTGTACGGTCTGCGCCAGATGAATTCGCGCCTTTGCACCCATCGCCCGCGCCCCAGCCGCAACGCCCATTCCGTGGTTGCCTGCACTTGCGCAGACGAATGTGTGGCCAGATGCGAATTCTCGAAAAGCGGCATCCTTCATCCGCGTGAGGGAGAGCGTTTCACCGGTATTCTCGAGCCATGCATCCTCGAGAAGGCGTGCAACCGCATAGGGCGCCCCCAAAGCTTTGAACGCGCCAAGCCCCATACGCTCTGTCTCGTTCTTGACCAGAATGCTCTGACCATCAGGCCCCGTGATTTCAATCAGCGGCGATACAGCGTAGGTCTCTTGCCCCTGAAAAAACTCCTGCGCACGGACGAAATCCGGGGCGAAGCTTAGGTCGTCGGTCGCTGTCATGTATTTTTCATCCGCTTTTTCCATGTGCAGAGATTGTGCATGACCGACCTATTTCTATTTATCGTATTTGACCCTAATCTCGATAATATGTTTCAAACCTGCCTCTTCCATCGCGAGGATTTTTCATGAACCAACAACTTGATGATGCAGACACGATAATCCTCAGAACCCTGCAAAGGGATTGTCGAATCGGGTTGGAACAGCTGGCGCAAGAATGCAGTCTTTCTGTTCCCTCGGTGCAGCGGCGGCTCAAGCGGTTGCGAGAATCCGGGCTGATCCTGAAAGAGGTCGCGGTGCTCAACCCGTCGCGCTTTGACTATAAGATGACCTTCATTGTTCTGGTCGAACTTGACCGGGAATCGCTTCAGCAACTCGATCTGTTCCGAAAACGCGCCAGGAACGAGCCGCAAGTTCAGCAATGCTATTATGTGACCGGTGATGCCGACTTTGTTCTTATCTGCGTCGCGCAGGACATGGAGGATTTCGAGGACCTGACCCATCGCTTGTTTTTCGATAACTCGAACGTCCGCAGATTTCGCACATCCGTCGCGATGGACCGTACAAAGATTGGTCTGGAACTTCCGATCTGAACTTGGCGCTTTTGTGCAATTTTTTCTGCTTTAGGGCCGGAAATTTGATGCGAAACACGCAGCCCTATCCTGTAGAACCGATGCAACTCACACGCGGATGAAGAAATGAGCGATTTAGAAAACCGTATGATCGCGCTTCGGCGGGATTTGCACAGGCACCCGGAACTGGGCTTTCAAGAGAAGCGAACCAAGTCGGTTGTCGCTGAACGGCTGCGCGCCCTTGGGATCGAAGTGCACGAAGGCGCAGGCGTTGTCGGTGTGCTTCGATCCGGCGGTGGCAACAAAGCCATTGGCCTGCGTGCTGACATGGATGCGCTTCCAATCACCGAAACCTCGTCCCATGACTATGTCTCTACCTCACCCGGTGTGATGCATGCTTGTGGCCACGATGGACATACAACCATGCTGCTTGGGGCGGCAGAGCGTCTGGCGAAAGAACCTACCTTTGACGGTACGGTTGTTTTTCTATTCCAGCCAAACGAAGAGCACGGCCTGGGCGCGCGCGCGATGATCGACGACGGTGTGCTAGAGCAATTTCCGGTCGAAGAAATCTATGCAATCCACAATTTGCCAGGCGCTCCAACCGGTCAGATTTCGACCCGCACCGGTATTATCTGTAACAGTGAAACCCTGTTCGAGATCACGGTTAAAGGCCAGGGCGGTCATGCCTCGATGCCACAAACCGGCGTTGATGCAATTACCGTAGGGTCCGAGATTGTAGTGGCATTGCAGACCGTGGTGGCACGAAAGCTTGCGCCCGCCTCTGGCGCGGTAGTGTCCGTGACCGAATTCCTGACGGACGGCCAGCGAAATGTCTTGCCGGGCAACGCCACTCTCAAAGGAGATTTCCGCGCCAGATCGCCCGAGGACCGCAGCGCCATCGAAGGGTTCATGCGCCAGATCGCCGAGGGGATTGCGGCGGCGCATGGCATTCAGGCCTCGGTCAGCTTTGACACGCAGTTCGTCGAGACCATCAACGCTGCCAGCCCGGCCCAAGCGGTCTATCGTGCCGCCGAGGCCGCTGGGTGTGACCTGATCAAGGATCGGCAGCCGATGAGTTTTTCAGAGGATTTCGCCCAGTTTTCGACCGCCGTACCAGGATGTTTCCTTTTGCTGGGCAATGGCGAGACCGGGCCACATGGCCAACCGCTTCATGCTTCTGACTATGATTTCAATGATGAACTGCTGCCGATCGGAGCTGAATTCTGGGTCCGATTGGTTCAGGACCGGTTGCCCCTGCGAAAGGATCAAAAGTCATGAACGCCCCACGACGTGGTTTTGACCAACAAGAATTCGCAACGCGTACCGCAGCGGCGCAGACAAAGATGGCCGAAACCGGTATGGCGGGCATATTGCTGACAACTGAACCGGATGTGCGCTATTTCAGCGGGTTCCACACGCTGTTTTGGCAAAGCCCGACCCGCCCATGGTTCCTGTTCATCCCGGCATCCGGCAAGCCCATCGCAATCATCCCTGAGATCGGCGCAGACCTTATGCGGCGAACCTGGGTCACAGATATCCGCACCTGGGGCGCACCTGCACCAAAGGATGACGGTATCGGGCTGTTGACCGATCTGCTGGCGCCGCTTGCCAGCCGCGGCGAGACTGTCGGCCTGATGAAGGGCCACGAAACCCATTTACGGATGCCGCTTGGCGATTATGAGCGGCTGTTGGTGGGCCTGAATGGGCTAAAGATCACTGACGCGACCGAGATCGTCCGGGGCTTGCGAATGGTGAAATCCGAGGCCGAGATCGAAAAACTCACCTATATCTGCGCCATCGGGTCGCGCACATTTGAGCAGGTGCCCGAAATCGCCCGCGAAGGGCAGCCGCTTGAGGATGTGTTCCGCTCCTTTCGGCGCGAAGGGCTGGCGCAGGGTGCCGATGATGTTCCGTATTTGGTCGGCGGTGCGGATACGGGCGGCTATCACGACGTCATCTCGCCCCCGTCCCGCCGACCACTGGCGCGCGGCGATGTGCTGATGCTCGACACCGGTTCCAACTGGGACGGGTATTTTTGCGACTTCGATCGGAATTGGGCCATTGGCCGCGCCGATGACGCCTCACGCCATGCATATGATGTTCTTTGGCGTGCGACTGAGGCCGGGATGGCCGCAGCTCGCCCCGGAGCGACTTGCCGAGAATTGTTTCAAGCGATGCAGAAGGTGATCACGGAGCTCGACGATCAGGGTGGTGACGTCGGCAGGCTGGGTCATGGGCTTGGCATGCAGCTGACCGAATGGCCCTCGCACACCAGTTGGGATACAACCGAGATCGCCGAAAATATGGTACTGACCCTTGAACCATCGCTTGGCTATGGCGACGGTCGGGTCATGGTGCACGAAGAGAACATCGTCATACGTGCAAGTGGGGCGGAGCTTTTGACCAAACGCGCCGCGCCTGAACTACCAATCATCTGAGGCCAATCATGAAGCTTGATTTCGAAACAGACGAAGGCATTGGCACCCGCGCCAATCTGGGTGTGATTGTTCTTGAGACTGACGAGACGTTAGAGAACGAATTCTCTCGGATCATGTGCCTAGCTGGTGTCGCGCTCTATCACAGCCGGATTCCGATGGTGCCCGAAATCCGACCCGACACATTGGCACGGATGGAACAGGACTTGCCTGCGACGGCACGGCTTTTGCCACCATCGCTCAGCTTTGATGCAATCGGATTTGGCTGTACCTCGGCCTCGACCGTGATCGGGTCCGAGAATGTGGCCAAGGTGATAAAGACGGTCTGCCCGGATGCACGTGTGACAGATCCGTTGGCGGCAATCATCGCTGCCGGTCAGCATTTAGGAGCCCGACGATTGGGCTTCGTCACCCCCTATATTCACGAAGTTTCCGCTGGGATGCGCACAAAGCTGGAACAGGCCGGTTTCGAAATCGCAGGTTTCGGGTCGTTCGAGGAAGGAAATGATCGCGTTGTTGCGCGGATCACAGAAGGGTCGATCCTTGACGCTATTGAAAAGGTCGCGGCTCAAGCGCCCTGCGATGCTGTCATTGTCTCTTGCACGAACCTGCGATGCCTTGACGTCATTGTTCAGGCAGAAGAAAAGATCGGGATTCCAGTCATTTCCAGTAATCAGGCGCTTGCCTGGCATATGCTTCGATTGGCCGGCATTGAGGACCTCAACCCTCAGTTCGGACGGCTCTTTGGATAGAGCGAGAAGGGTGTCCGCCTAGGGCGCTTTCGTTCAAGCAGGCGATTTGAGGCCAAGCGTTGCCAGAGTTGCAGCCATTGTCTGGCCCCAACGGTCCTGCAATGCGCTGTTTGTGTTGCGACGCAGGCCCATTGATTTCAACAGCTCGAACCGTTTCGGGTCATCGCCGCCGAAGGACACCGCAACCCGAGGCCACCAGTAAGTGACCGAGTTCTGCATGTCGTCCGCCGCACCGTTCTCGATCAGTTTGACCGCCCCTTCCAACGCCAGCTCGCCATGATGTGCCTCGACCGGGGCGATGGATCGGAAGGCTTCGGCCAGAGGCTGATACGAGATGGTGGAATACTCGGCCAGTTGTTCGGCCACCGCGCGGCTCATCAGCAGGTTCATGACCACAGCGTCTGTCCAGCCGGACAGCGGATAGTTGAACACCGCCAGACGCATGTCATGCTCGGACCGGGTGGCCCCTATATCCGCATCCCGCGACAAGCGCATGGTCCAAGGATGGTGATTGGCATAGCGTTCGGTATCTGCGCCAAATTCGCCCATGATGCTGAGAACACAATTTGCGTGGTCTGACTTTTCCAGCACGATCTTTGCGGCGGCGATCCGTTCCTTGATCCCCGGCCCCTGATTGATGATGTCGGCAAACCCGGCAGCCCCAGCCAGTTCGCTGTCGACAAATGTCGCCATCAGCTTCATCAGCTCGGCCCGATAGCGAGGCGGCACGTTCGATGGGTTGGTCAGAACACCGCCTGCGGCCAGATAGCTGTCGAGTGTCATTGAATCGGACATATCTGCCCCCTTTCTACCGGTCGTAATCGACGACCACGCGGTCTGTTACCGGATAGGCCTGGCAGCTTAGCACATAGCCTTTTTCCACTTCGTAATCTTCCAGCGCGTGATTGGCGAGCATCTCGACCTCACCCTCAAGCACCTTGCAGCGGCAGGTCGAACAGACACCCGCCTTGCAGGCAAACGGGGCATCCATAGCGTTTGCCAGGGCCGCCTCAAGGATGGATTGGTCCTTGGGTATGGTCACGGTCTGAGTGGATCCATCCAGCGTGATCGACGCGCTGCTTTGATTGCCCTGCGTACCCGTTTCTGCCGAAACGGGCTTAGCCTTGGCCCGTCCGGGCTGGGCGCTGGCGAACAGTTCAAACTTGATCTGGCTGTCATCCAGTCCGTGTTCGCGCAATGCGGCGGCAATGCCCAGCATCATCGGTTCCGGGCCGCAGATAAATGCGGTGTCGACATGGTCGATATCGACCCAATGTTTGAACAGCTGCGCGCATTTTTCCTGGGTCACCAAACCGGTGAACAGCTCGATCTCTTGTGAATCCGTCTCAAGAACGTGGATCACGTTGAGGCGACCCATATAGAGGTTCTTGAGGTCTTCGAGATCCTCGCGGAACATGATCGTGTTGATGCCCTTATTGGCATAGATAAGGGTAAAGCGTGATTGCGGTTCCTGTGCGAGGGTCGTTTTGAGGATCGACAGCACCGGCGTAATCCCCGAGCCCCCTGCAAAGCCCAGATATTGCTTTTCCGCACCCGCATCTATCGGAGTATGAAAGCTGCCCATCGGCGGCATGGCCTCGACGATGTCGCCGATATTCAGTTCAGTATTCGCCCATCCGGAAAAGGCGCCGCCTTCAACGCGTTTGATGCCAACCTGCAGCACGCCTTCATCCTTGCCCGCGCAGATCGAGTAGGACCGGCGCAGTTCTTCGCCCTCAAATTCGCGACGAAATGTCAGATATTGACCGGCGGTGAAATCGAACTGATCTGCAGCGCCGTTCACAGGTTCCAGTGTCACCACCACCGCATCGCGAGTGGTTTTGTGGATATCTGTGACTTTCAGGTCGTGGAAACGTGCCATCCGGTGGTCCTCCTCAGATGCACTTGAAATAGTCAAATGGTTCCAGGCAGTCGGTGCATCGCCAATGCGCCTTGCAAGGCGTCGAACCGAACTGGCTGACCTTCTCGACCGCTTTGCTGCCGCAGCGTGGACAGCGATCCGGGCCGCCTGCCGGTTGCGGCGGGGCAATGCCATAGTCTTCCAACCGGGCGCGGCCCTTTTCGCTGAGCCAGTCGGTGGTCCAGGCCGGGGCGATGCTGGTTTCGATCTGCACGTCACTGATCCCGCGATCGTGCAAGGCGGTTTCGATATCCAGGCTGATAATGGATGTTGCCGGACAGCCGGAATAGGTTGGAGTGACCGTCACCTTCAACGTCTCGTCCTGCCACTGCACATCGCGCACAATGCCAAGATCGACCACCGAAATCACCGGAATTTCAGGGTCAGGAACAGCATCCAGCCATTCCCAGATTTGTTTGGTCGATGCCCGATCCATCGGCGTTACCAGCTTGCTTCGGGATAGGCGCGTTGCAGCCACTGCATCTGTGTCAACAGATGACCCAGATGTTCCGTATGCATCCGCCCGTCACGCCCACCTTTATGGGCAAACGCGCCTTCCGGGATCGTCAAGGTCGCCTCGGACAGGATCCGCTGCACTAAAGCGTCAAACTCCGCGCGCAGATCCGCGGGGTTCGGCGCAATGCCCGCCGCGACCATCTCGACGTCAACTTCGTCGCTGGTGAACATCTCACCGACATACGGCCACAGGTAGTCCAGAGCCGACTGCATCCGGGCGTGGCTTTCCGCTGTTCCGTCCCCCAGACCAACCACCGTGTCGCCCGAGCGTTCCAGGTGATATGCCACCTCTTTGCTGGCTTTCGCGGCAATGGCCGCGACACGGTCATCCGTAGAGTTGAGCAAGCGTCCCAGCATGATGGAATGCCATGCATCGAACAGGAACTGGCGCATCAGGGTCCGGCCAAAATCCCCATTGGGAACCTCGACCAGCAGCACATTGCGGAAATCCCAGGCATCGCGCAGGAAGGCCAGATCGTCAGCGGTTTTGCCGCCTTGGATTTCCCCCGCCAGACCCAACCACATCTGAGTCTGCCCGATCAGGTCCAAGGCCGTGTTGGCCAGTGCGATATCCTCTTCCAGCACCGGCGCATGGCCGCACCATTCACTGACGCGATGGCCAAGGACCAGGTCGTTGTCGCCCATCCGTAGAAGGAATTGTACAAATGCCGCGTCCCGGTCCATCACATGGCCCCCACTTCATCGGGGATGTCGAAAAAGGTCGGGTGACGATAGACCTTGCTTTCGCTGGGCTCGTATAATGGGCCCTTGTCGCTGGGCGAGGAGGCCGAGATATTATTCGCCTCGACCACCCAGATCGACACACCTTCGTTGCGGCGGGTATAGACATCGCGCGCGTTCTTGATGGCCATCTCCGCGTCAGGGGCATGCAACGAGCCGACGTGACGGTGACTCATACCATGCTGACCGCGGATAAAGACTTCCCACAAGGGCCATTCGTTTTTCATCGGGTTTCCTCCTCAGGGTCGACTTATTCGGCAGCCACTGTGCCAGAGCGTTTCTTTTCGGCATGGGCCATCAGCCCGTCGCGCACCCATTTGCCGTCGTCCCAGGCTTGGTTTCGGGCGGCCAGCCGGTCGGTGTTGCAGGGGCCATTGCCACTGATGACATCGAAGAACTCAGACCAGTCGGGTTCTGAGAAATCATAATGGCCGCGATCGTCGTTCCAATTCAGCTTTGGGTCAGGGATGGTCAGGCCCAGATACTCGGCCTGTGGCACAGTCTGATCGACGAATTTCTGACGCAGCTCGTCATTGGTGTTCATCTTAATCTTCCATTTCATCGACTGCGTCGAATGCACCGAGTCCTTGTCGGACGGTCCAAACATCATCAGCGATGGGTACCAAAAGCGGTTCAAAGCGTCCTGCGCCATTCGTTTCTGGTCCGGCGTGCCTTCGGCCATCTTGCGGATGGCGTCATAGCCCTGACGCTGATGAAAGCTCTCTTCTTTGCAGATGCGGATCATGGCGCGTGAATAGGGACCGTAAGACGTGCGCTGCAACGGCACCTGGTTCATGATCGCGGCGCCATCCACCAGCCAGCCAACGGCACCAACATCAGCCCAGTTCAGGGTGGGATAGTTGAAGATGGACGAGTATTTCATGCGCCCGTCCAGCAGCATTTCGGTGATCTCATCCCGGCTGACACCCAGTGTTTCGGCGGCGCAGTAAAGGTACAGACCATGCCCGGCCTCGTCCTGAACTTTTGCCAACAGGATCGCCTTGCGTTCCAGTGTGGGTGCCCGTGTGATCCAGTTCGCCTCGGGCAGTTGTCCAACGATTTCGGAATGGGCGTGCTGGCCGATCTGGCGGATCAGCGTCTTGCGATAGCCTTCGGGCATCCAATCCTTGGGTTCGATCTTTTCGTCAGCGTCTATGCGCGACTGAAAGGCAGCGAGCTTTGCAGGATCTTCCTGTGTCGCCTCGGACTTAACCATCTGAGCATACATGTCCCGTCATCTCCCCTATACGCGTTCAAGAATAAGCGCTGCGCCCTGACCGACGCCGACACACATGGTGCACAGCGCGTATCGCCCGCCCGTGCGCCGCAACTGATAGGCCGCGGTCATAACCAACCTTGCGCCGGACATGCCCAACGGGTGGCCAATGGCAATCGCGCCCCCATTCGGGTTCACCTGTGGCGCGTCGTCTGGCAGACCCAGTTCGCGCAGTGTCGCCAGACCCTGGGACGCGAAGGCCTCATTCAACTCTATCACGTCCATTTGCTCGATGCTCAGCCCGGCGCGGGCCAAAACTTTGCGGCTAGCCGGAACCGGGCCAATGCCCATGACACGCGGCTCAACCCCGGCGACAGACATGCCCACGACTCGGGCCATCGGGGTCAGGCCGTTCTTTGACGCTGCCGCCTCATTGGCCATCAAAATGGCCGCAGCGCCGTCATTGACGCCCGAGGCGTTGCCAGCGGTCACCGTCTTATCCGGCCCGTTGACACCTTTGAGACCAGACAGTTTGTCCACGGTAACATCTGGGCGCGGATGTTCATCCGTATCAACAATGATCGGATCGCCCTTGCGTTGCGGGATCGTGACCGGGGTGATTTCATCCCGGAACAGACCTGCCTCATGCGCGGCGGCCCATCGGGCCTGACTGCGCGCCGCAAAAGCATCTTGGTCATCGCGGCTGATACCAAAGTCTTCGGCCACATTGTCGGCCGTTTGCGGCATCGAGTCGATGCCATAGGCCTGTTTCATCTTCGGGTTCACAAAGCGCCAACCGATTGTGGTGTCATAGACCGCATTGCTGCGGGTAAAGGCCGAGGTCGCCTTGGGCATCACAAAGGGCGCGCGCGACATGCTTTCGACACCGCCGGCCACAGCCAGATCATAATCGCCCGCCTTGATGCCCCGCGCTGCCATTCCAACCGCATCCATTCCACTGGCGCACAATCGGTTCACTGTTGTTCCAGGCACATCAACCGGCAATCCAGCCAACAAGGCCGCCATCCGCGCCACATTGCGGTTGCTTTCACCCGCCTGATTGGCATCGCCATAGATCACATCATCAACGCTGGCCCAATCAACCTGCGGGTTGCGCTCTTTCAGGGCGGCCAATGGAATCGCGGCCAGATCATCTGTCCTGACTGACGACAAAGCCCCCCCATATCGCCCAATCGGAGTGCGCGTCGCGTCGCAAATAAATGCGTCCATCACTTAATTCTCCTGTAGGTGCTGATCCGTATCATTGACCGCATGGTCGGTTTTTAGGGCGTCCATCGATTCGAGGCAAGCTTAATGTTACGAGTTCTTTTTCTTTTTTAGCTTTTCTGTAACATTTGGAGCGAGAGAAACGCCGCAATAATCGCCGAATGACCAGCATCGGGCGGATCAGATAGGTGACGCTAAAGAAAACCTAGCTGTCCAGCTCGGCTTCCAAGGATTCCAAATCAGGGCGCGGCAGTTTTTCCAACAACTGAGATACAGCCGCCCGGCATGTAGGGCCTTTCCAGTCAGCGGGCAGAAACGCTGCAGGAAAGGCGGGATGGCGCAGAACAATACGGCGCCAATTATGCACGATCAGGACACGCAGAATGGCCGTCTTCATCGGGTCGCCCGCCCCCTCAGATGGCATCTCTTGGTCGATGATCTGTGTCGATCTCAAGAACTGATCATAGGCGGTTTTCAACGCCTCTGGCCCGCAGAGATCCCGAAGCCAGCCAGGAACAGAGATAGCGCTGCTTTCCACGCCCATCAGCTCTTCAAGACCCGCCGGAACCTGACCCGGAGCCATCGACGTTGCGGGATTGAGAGAGATGTAGTCCCCAGTCAGCATCAGGTCAGCCAATTCTTTGCGCGATGAGTCCGAATTGCTGGCGATAAGTACATGCCAGAGGCCGGGTTCCGGCGCTTCCTTGGCATAGATACGCGGTGCGGCGGTCACACTCTGATGACGGCCAAACGCGGTCAGGCGGTGAAAGCTGCTGCGCCCTTTGCGGGTGCTTTCAATCCAGCCATCCTTGCGCAGCCGATGCAGGGCAACACGCGTGGCTTCGGCCTTGATCCCGGCAAGGCTGGTCAGTGCGGTGATCACCGCACCACTTATCTGATCTGTTTCTTCCTGCGCCAGATCACCGAATATCGTCACCAGCACGGACCACACCCGTTGCGTACCCTCAGAGGTCAGATGGCTAACGCAGGTTTCAAACCAATCAGGGGCTGAATCTTTCATACGGCAAGTATAATCGGGCCAGATCGAATTACCATCCGGCCCAAGAATCTTAGTAGGCCACCATGGTCAGCAGCTCATATTCGGCCACAGGCTCATCATCTTGCTGGGTCAGGGTGACATGCCAGCGCACCTCGCCATATTCATCATTGCGGCGGGTTTTCTTTTTGACCGTCAGGCGCACCTTGATGCTGTCGCCTGCCTCTACCGGTTTCATAAAGCGCAGGTTATCGAGCCCAGTATTGGCCAGGACCGGCCCCTCGTTCGGTTCCACAAAAAGACCCGCCGCGAATGACAGCAAAAGATATCCATGCGCGACCCGGCCCGGAAAGAACGGGTTACGCTCAGCTGCGGCCTGATCCATATGGGCATAGAAGGTGTCGCCGGTGAATTCGGCGAAATGTTCAATGTCTTCCATGGTCACGGTCCGCGGTGCGGTGTGGATCGTCTCACCAATGGCCAGATCGTGATAGCGGCGTGTAAATGGATGGGCTGGCGCATTGATCTCGGCTGCACCCGGCACCCATCTCTCGCCAATAGCTGTCAATATGTCCGGCGATCCTTGAATCGCCGTACGTTGCATATAATGCATCACACCGCGCACACCGCCCATTTCCTCGCCACCGCCAGCACGGCCGGGACCGCCATGGACCATATGCGGTAAAGGAGAGCCATGGCCTGTGGATTCTTTCATCGAGTCTCGGTTGTTGAAATAGAGCCGCCCATGATAGGCCCCTGCCCCCATAACAAATTTGCGGGCAACATCAGCATCATGTGTGATGACTGAGGCCACCAGAGACCCCTGCCCTCTGTTCGCCAGCTCAATCGCGTGGTCGGTATCGCGATAGCCCATGATTGTACTGACGGGCCCAAAGGCTTCGGTATCATGCACACGTAGCGCGGCATCGGGATCGCTGCAATGGAACAGCATCGGTGGCAGAAAGGCGCCCTTATCTGCATCGGCCCCATCGACCACGAAGTCGTCCGGGTTGCCAAAGACGCACTCGGCCTCGTGCCCTATAATCACGGCCTTCTCCAAAACATCGCGCTTCTGACTGGCCGAGACCAGCGCACCCATTCGGGTGGTTTCCAGTTTCGGATCCCCGATGGTGGTCTTTGCCAAACGCGCGGACAGCGCCTCAATCACGGCCTGCACATGCGGCTCGGGCGCGATGATCCTGCGGATGGCAGTGCATTTCTGACCCGCCTTGGTGGTCATCTCGCGCTGAACCTCTTTGACGAACAGATCGAATTCGGGCGTTCCCGGCGCGGCATCAGGGCCCAGGACCGAGCAGTTCAAGCTGTCCTGCTCCGCCACGAACCGGACCGAATTCTCCAGGATTACGGGGTTCGCGCGCAGCTTCAGCGCCGTATCCGCCGAGCCTGTAAAGCTGACCACATCCTGCATGGTCAGGCGATCGAGCATGTCGCCCAGCCCGCCTGACACCAGTTGCAATGCACCGTTGGGCAATATGCCCGACTCGAGCATCAGCCGAACGCACAGCTCGGTCACATAGCAGGAATTTGTGGCCGGTTTGACGATAGCCGGAACCCCCGCCAGAAGAGTCGGAGCCAGCTTTTCCAGCATGCCCCAGACCGGAAAGTTGAAAGCGTTGATATGGATCGCAACACCTTTCAACGGGGTGCAGATATGTTGCCCCAGAAAGGTGCCATTGCGCGAAAGCTGCTCGACCTCGCCGTCGAGATAGACATGCCCGTCCGGCATCTCGCGCCGCCCTTTTGAGGCAAAGACGAACATCGTGCCAATACCGCCGTCAATGTCGATCAGATGATCCGCCTGGGTTGCGCCGGTATTGAAGGACAGATCGTACATCGCCTGCTTGTGCTTGCCCAGATGAACAGACAGCGCCTTGAGCATCTTGGCCCGCTGGTGAAACGTCATCTTGCGCAGCGCAGGACCACCAACATTGCGCGCATGATCCAGCATTCCCTGAACGTCCAAGGCGTTGTTTCCGGCTGTTGCGATCACCTCTCCCGTCACCGCGCTTGCGATGTTGCGGGCACCTGCCCCCGGCGCAATCCACTCGCCCGCAGCAAAACTGGAAATCTGTTGGATCGTCATAGGTTTCTCCTTACTCGCGGCAGGGCTAGCGCGCGGGGCATTTGCGATATCTTATTATTAACCGTACGGTCGGTCAATAAATTTCAGAACAAGCAGCACGGCTAGTTCAAACCTGCGCGGGCAGGTGGGCGAACCCCCGAAACCGGATACGCCCCCCACGCTGAGCACTTTCCGTGATCTGGTAATCAGGGAACCGGTTCAAAAACCGGCTAACGGCAACCCGACCTTCCATCCGGGCCAAGGTCAAACCAACGCAAGTATGCGGCCCGCCCGCAAACGCGTGGTGCTTGTTGGGACGGCGATCCAACATCATGTCATCGGGGAAATCAAATTGTCGCGGATCGCGGTTGGCCGCGCCGATGCAAAGATGCAGATCGGTTCCTGCTGGAATGACATGTCCGTGAAATTCCACCTCTTCAGTGGTCAGGCGATTGCCGAACTGGTTCGGGCTTTCCAGACGCAAAAACTCGTCCACTGCGGTAGAAATCAGGTCTGGATTAACCAACAGCTCGGTCCGCTTATCCCTGTGGCGGTCCAACAGATCCAAAGCGTTGCCTATCAGGTTTGTCGTGGTCTCATGCCCGGCATTCAGAATGAAGATGCAGTTCTGGTACAGTTCAACCTCGGTCAGGCCGCCCTCGGTGTCATCCTGTATCAACCGGGTCAATACATCGGTCTCCGGGTTGCCCGGATTGGCCCTGCGGTCGTCGATGATATCGCGCAGAAAGGCTTTGAACTCGCGGACTGCGCGGTTGCCCCAATCTTCCTGCTCGGGCGTCAGCTGCGGTTCCAACGCCCCGAGAATGGCCAAGGACCACTCACGCAACGGCTCGCGCTCGGACCGAGGGATGCCCAGCAGGTTGCCGATGATTTCGATCGGGATCGCCCCGGCAAAATCCTCGATCAACTCAACTGTGCCCTTGGCCTGCATTTGATCCAACAGCGCGTCGACAAGTTCGATCAGACCCGGCTCCATCTGCGCCAAAGCGCGCGGGTTCATCGCGCCGACCATCACCTTGCGGACACGCGAGTGCAAGGGCGGATCATTGAACACAAGACTGGTGGTGTGATGTTCAAACAATGGGCTATCCACCCCGTATTTGGGGCCAAACACGGCCTTCTTGTCCGAAATGAATCGCGTTGTGTCCCGATAGATGATGTCCAGATCCTGATGTCGTGACAGGATCACCGACCCATCGGGTTGCAGGCAGACGGGCGTATCTTCACGCAGCGCCCTATAGGTAGGATAGGGATCATCGTGGAACCCGTCAGGCAGCTTGGTCAGCGCAAACATCAGTGGCCCATCGCCCCCATCTGTTCCGGCAGAACCAGCACAAGCCAGGGCACCAGAACGATCAGGGCCAGCCGAAAGATATCTGCGATCCAGAACGGTGTTACCCCCCTGAAGATCGTCCCAGTCGACACATCCCCGACCACACCCTTCAGAATGAACACGTTCAGCCCCACGGGCGGGGTGATCAGGCTGATTTCGGTGACGACGACCACAACAATGCCGAACCAGATCGGGTCATATCCCAGCGATGTGACCAGAGGAAAAAAGATCGGCACGGTCAGCAGTAGCATCGACAGGGATTCAAAAACACACCCCAAAATGATGTAGATGCCAAGGATCATCAGGATCACCACAAAGGGCGCAACGTCATACGCTGTGACCATGGCGATCAGCGCTTCGGGCAAACCGGCGAGGTTGATGAAGTTCGAAAATATCTGCGCCCCGATCAGGACCGAGAACAGGGCCGCAGCGGTCGCGGTGGTTTCCTTCAAAACCTCGAATGTTGAACCCAGGCTAAGCCCGCCGCGCGACAAGGCAATCAAAAAGGCGCCCATGGCCCCCATCCCTGCCGCCTCGGTCGGGCTGAAGGTCAGGTTCAGCGGTTGAAAATCGAAGGCACCATAAAGCCCGCCAATGACCAGAAAGAACAGCAGCAACACGGCCCAGACTGAGCGCAAGGCCCTCAGGCGCTCGACCCAACCGTGGCGTTCGCCTGCCGGTCCCGCCTCTGGTT
This sequence comes from Ruegeria sp. CDSC021, assembly GCF_059610845.1. Lineage (NCBI taxonomy): Bacteria > Pseudomonadati > Pseudomonadota > Alphaproteobacteria > Rhodobacterales > Roseobacteraceae > Ruegeria > Ruegeria sp. CDSC021. The sequence continues at coordinate 44,114 of NZ_JBXWOK010000003.1, read as the reverse complement.
TGCGCCAGACGGTCCAGCGCACCGCGAAAAGGTAAAACAGAATGCCAAGCACACCGGGGATAATGCCCGCAACAAACAGTTTGCCAATCGAGGTTTCCGTCAGCAGGCCATATATGACCAGGATCACCGAGGGCGGGATCAGGATGCCAAGCGTGCCACCCGCTGCAATCGACGCAGTCGAAAGCTCATCCGCATAACCATACCGGCGCATTTCCGGCATCGCGACCTTGGACATGGTGGCCGCGGTCGCCAGAGACGATCCGCAAATTGCCGAGAACCCGCCGCAGGCCGCGACAGTCGCCATGGCGATGCCGCCCCGGAAATGGCCGAGAAATGCATTGGATACCGCATAAAGCTCGCGCGCGAGCCCGCCTTTGTTCACGAACAGGCCCATCAGGATGAACAGAGGCACCACCGACAATCCGTAATCCTGTGCCGTATCGGTGATCTGGCGACCCACCATCGACATCGCCGCCTTCAAGCCGCGCTCCGAAAAGATGCTGCCGCCACGTTCGTAGGCGAACCCAAGCGTACCAACCAGACCCATCGCGAAGACGATAGGCAGACGCACCAGTACAAGCACCAGAACAAGGGCAAAACCGATAAGTGCGGCGGTCATTGAGAGGTCTCCGACAAGGATTGGGGGGAGAAGATAGTAATTAGGCCCGTGACAATCATCGCCATGGCCGTGATCGCAGTGAACCCGGCGATGAACCAGCCGACATAGAATACCGGGATCGATAGGTATTCAGTCACATCACCATAGTCCCGTGCGCGCTCGGCAAGAATCCAGACGCGTTTGATCGGCCAGATGAGCATCACGCCCGACACAATATATACAACAGCGTCACGTGCTCGGCTCAGCCGCAAGCGGGAAAATACTCCGTCCGTCAGGTCGACGGCGATCTGACCCTTTCCGGCTGAGATCATCGGCAGAACCGAAAACACCATGATCGCCATGAGAATACGTGTCAGCTCAGTCGCTGCCTCAATCGGGGCGTTCAAGACAGACCGCAGTATGACGTCAAAAAAGGTCATCACCATCAGGATGAACAGCGCGATACAGGCCAGCAGCGTCGGAGCGATGCTGACGCGACGCGCAAAAGTCACGAGAGATTGCATGATTGGGTCCCGGCTGGTGAATATGGCTGGCGAAGAGACCCCGCCAGCCGGACTGCGTTACTGGGCAGCCATTTCATTTACGATCATGTCATAGGCCGCCTGTGCGTCAACACCGGTGCCGTTGACCTCGTCAATCACCTTGGCGCGGACATCAACGGCGATCGCGTTGAACTTTTCCAGATCTTCCGCCGAGGCCGCGTTGATTGCGTTGCCCTCAGTGGCTTCGGTCGCCTCGCGGCCGATCCCGTCGATCTCGTCCCAGATCTTGCCGATTTCGCGGCTCAGCGGTTCACCGAACACATTCTCCTCCAGCGCCTGTTGCAGCTCAGGGGGCAGGTCGGCAAACGTTTCTTCGTTCATGATAAAGGCGAACGACCCGCGATACAGACCGCCCGGAACTTCGTAAACGTTCTGGGCAACCTCGGTCAGCTTAAAACCCTTGCGGGATTCAAACGGCATGACAACGCCATCGGCTGCTTTCGAAGCAAGGGTTTCATAGACCTTCGGTGCAGGCACCTGGATGCCGGTCGCGCCAAGCGCTGTGCCGACGTCACCGCCAACCCCACCCGGGATACGGACCTTGAGGCCCGACACTTCATCCAGCGTGGTCACCGCGCTGCTGGAATGCAGCTGCGCCGGACCATGGGTATGCAGGGCGATCACTTTCACGCCGCGATGCTCGTCCGCGGCCTTGAGATGCGCGTCATAGGTGCGCCAATATGCAACCGATGCGGCCTCTGCCGAGCCTTCATATCCGGGCAGTTCTATCATCTTTGTGGTGACAAAGCGCCCCGGCTGGTAGCCGTGGAAAATGATCGAGGCATCCGCCGCGCCATCCATGATCAGATCCATCTGTGCTGGTGGCGGCGCGATGCCCAACTTCAGTTCGGCGGTGACCTGACCGTCTGTGGCCTCTTCAACCATTTCCACGAATTTTGGCCACATCTTCGCGTTGATACCGTGGGTCGGCGGTGCCCAGCTGGATATGGTCAGCGTATAATCTGCGGCCAGCGCCACGGTGCCCGAAACGGCCAAGGCGGCTGAGGCCAATAGCGTGCTCAAACTGTTGAATTTCATGGTTTTGTCTCCTCCCTCTGAAACATACATTGAATCTGCGTTAATAGTCCGTTTTGTAACCATCAATAGTCATGGTGATGTGGTCTGCCTCGCAATCCTCCAAGACCCGGGGCTTTCAGAGGCGACGGTCTCCATTATTTCCCGCGACAGCTGCGCCCCAATTTCATCTCGATAGTTCATCGGCCCCCCGCGCCAGCGCGGGAATCCGTAGCCATGGATCTGGACCATATCCACGGCCATCGCGTTTTCGGCGATACCCTCTTCGATGATCAATGCGCCCTCATTCGCAAGTACCGCCATCAAGCGCGACGAAATCTCGGTGCTCGCAAACGCGCGCCGGGTGATGCCATGTTCAGCCGAGTTGGCTTCGATCAAAGCCTCGACCTGTGTATCACGGATCGGCGTACGGTCGCCGTCATCATAACTATACCAGCCTTTTCCGGACCGCTGCCCGAAACGCTCCATCTCGCAAAGCTGGTCGGCCACAGAGACATAGCGCTCATCCGGTGGGCGTGTTGCGGCATTGCGCTTGCGATTGGCCCATGAGATCTGAAGACCGGTCAGATCCTGCAATTCGTACGGACCCATGGGCATACCAAAGTCGCGCATGGCCTGATCCACTTGATAAGGCAGCGCACCATCTGCCAGAAGATAATCAGCCTCGCGCCGATAGGCGGCCAGCATGCGATTGCCGATAAAGCCATCGCAAATGCCCGATAGGACCGCCACTTTGCCCAGCTTTTTGCCAAACGCAAATCCGGTGGCGATGACCTCTGGGTCCGAATACCCGGTATGTACGATTTCAAGCAGTTTCATGACATGGGCTGGGCTGAAGAAATGTAGACCTATACAGCGGGCCGGACTGTCGATACCGGCGAAAATCTGGTTTGGATCCAGATAAGATGTGTTGGTGGCAAGAATTGCGTTTGTGTCCATATGCCGGGCGAGTTCCGCGAAAACCTGCTGTTTGACAGATATGTCCTCGAACACCGCCTCAATGGCCAGTTGCGCATCCCGTGCGTCGGCATAGCTGTCAACGGCGCGAAAGGCGCTCAGACGGCTCTGCATCTGCGCCTCAGTCAGCTTTCCCCGTTTGGCAGCGCCTTCGAGCAGACCCTTAACACGCCCAAAGGCCGCCGCGGCGGCTTCGGCGTTCTGCTCAATCAACGTGACAGAAAACCCCCCATTCAGGGCGGCGGTTGCAATCCCGGCCCCCATCAGACCGCCGCCGACCACCGCGATACGGCTGATGTCGCGCGGGGTTACGCCTCTGATCAAAGAAGGTTTGGACACGCTCCGTTCGGCAAAGAAAGCATGGCGAAGGGCTCGGCTTTCGGCACCTTGGCGCAGGGCTAAATGGCGGACGCGCTCTTTTGGCAAGGCATCGGCAAAGGGTTCGGTCGCCCACCCCAATGCCGTCAGATTTTCCAGCGGAGACTGCTGACCCTTTGACCGTTTCAAAAGTTCCGCGCGCGAAACCTCGATCAGGTCCGGTGCAAAGCTGGTGAGGCTACGCTGACTGACTGGCACTGGTCGCTGCGGCAGTTCGGCCGCAAAGGCCTCAACGGCAGCCTCAGGCTGTTCAGCGACAAGATCAAGGCCACCCAGCCCTAGTAACGTTTCTGCAGTCAGGATCTCGCCCCGGCAGGCCATGTCAATCGCGGCCTCCATCCCCACAAGACGGGGAATACGCTGGGTACCCCCTGCCCCGGGGATCAGGCCGACATTGACCTCTGGCAGACCAAATCTGGTGCCCGACGCGGCAATGCGCCAAGCGCAAGCCATGGCAATCTCGAACCCGCCGCCCAGAACAGTACCGTGCATGCAGGCGATAAAGGGAACTTCACTGTCTTCGATCATCTGTACTACGTCAGGCAGATGTGGCTCAACCGGTGGGGCGTCGAACTCTGACATATCGCCACCGGCAACAAAGGTTTTACCCGCACATCGCAGGACAGCCACGCGCGCGCCTTTGATGGCACCTACCGCGTCGGCCAACCCCTGACGCACCGCAGCGGATGTCGCGTTCACTGGCGGATTGTTGATCGTTACCCAGGCAACGTCACCCTTCCGCTCAACGCTCACCACCGGCGATTTTGCCATAACCCATCCCTTTGATTTGCTCAGATTCGGCTTGCGTTTATATATTGACCAACCGTTCGGTTAATGCAATCATAAAGTTGAAACGATACCGGCCGAGGCAGTGATGAGCGATACGATTCTTGTAGAAAATCACGGGAACTGGGTCGAGATTACGTTGAACCGTCCAGACAAGCTGAATTCGTTCAACGAAGACATGCATCATGCGCTTCAGGCTGCCTTGAATTCCGCGCGCGATACAGGCGCGCGGGCAGTGCTGCTGACGGGCACCGGGCGTGGCTTTTGTGCCGGCCAGGACCTTGGTGACCGCGATCCGTCGAAAATGGACGGGCCGCCGGATCTGGGCAAGACCGTCCGCAGTTTCTATGCCCCCCTCGTGCGGCTGATCCGGTCGTTGGACTGCCCTGTCATCTGCGCGGTGAATGGTGTCGCTGCCGGCGCCGGGGCCAATCTGGCACTGGCCTGCGACATGGTTCTGGCAGCGGAAAGCGCGAAATTCATCCAGAGCTTTTCTAAGGTCGGCCTGATACCGGACACTGGCGGCAGCTGGCACCTGCCCCGCCTTTTGGGCGAGGCGCGCGCCAAAGGGCTGGCCTTTACCGCACAGCCCCTGCCCGCCAAACAGGCCGAAGACTGGGGCCTGATCTGGAAAGCCATACCCGACGATCAGCTATTAGCAGAGGCTCGTACGCTGGCTGATCAACTGGCCAATGGCCCGACCCTTGGGTTGGGCAAGACCAAACACTGTATCCAAGCAGCGGCGACGACCTCTTTGTCTGATCATCTGGAACTCGAGGCTGATGCGATGAAAATCTGCGGCGAAAGCGCGGATTATGCCGAGGGCGTGTCCAGCTTTCTTGAAAAGCGCGCGCCCAATTTTCAGGGTAAATGACGATGACACCAAAGGAACGTGCCAGCAAATCAGCCGCTGCGATGTGGGCGAGTGACGAAGCCAGCAAATGGTTTGGCATGGAGCTTGTCGAAGTGGACGAAGGCTGCGCAGTTCTGGCGCTGACCGTCGTTGCGCATCACTGTAATGGGCACGGCATGTGCCATGGCGGCGTGACCCATGCCCTGGCCGACAGCGCCTTCGCCTTTGCCTGCAACAGCCGTAATCACGCGACCGTTGGCCAGCACACGATGATGAGCTATCTCGCCCCCGGCAAGCTGGGGGATCGCCTGACGGCCACCGCGACCGAGGTCTCGGTTACGGGCCGCAGCGGCATCTATGACGTGCGCGTCACCAATCAAGACAGCAACGTGGTCGCCGAATTCCGCGGCATGTCCCGCGCGATTGGTGGCACGAATTTTCAAGAATAGCTTCGCGACCGAAGGAGTAACGCGATGGAGGACCTGTCCCCTAACAAAGCTGACCTGGACCCGATCGAGATAGCCTCGGTTGACGAAATCCGCGCCACCCAGTTGGAGCGTCTGAAATGGTCCCTGCGTCACGCTTACGAAAATGTGCCAATATACACCCAGCGCTTCGACGATGCCGGCGTGCATCCGGATGACCTGCAACAGTTATCTGACCTTTCGAAATTTCCATTCACCTACAAGAACGACCTGCGTGACAACTACCCGTTCGGCATGTTCGCCGTGCCGCGCAGCCAACTGGTTCGGCTGCATGCCTCATCCGGGACAACCGGCAAGCCAACCGTTGTGGGCTATACCAAAGGCGATATCGACAACTGGGCCGATCTGGGTGCTCGGTCGCTGCGGGCCGCAGGTCTGCGCAAGGGCGATATCGTGCATAACGCTTATGGCTATGGCCTGTTCACCGGGGGTCTGGGCGCGCATTACGGCATCGAACGTCTAGAGGCGACCGTGGTTCCGATGGGTGGCGGGCAAACCGAAAAACAAGTTGGTTTAATCACAGATTTTCAACCCGATGGGATCATGGTGACCCCATCCTACATGCTCAACATCCTCGAACAATTCCATAAGGTGGGCCTTGATCCGCGCGAAAGCTCTCTGAAGGTTGGTATCTTCGGCGCGGAGCCCTGGACCGACGCGATGCGCTCGGAAATCGAGGCTGCATTCGACATGCACGCGGTCGACATCTATGGCCTGTCGGAAATCATGGGGCCCGGCGTTGCCAGCGAATGCGTCGAAACCAAGGATGGCCCTGTGATCTGGGAAGATCACTTTCTGCCAGAAATCATCGACCCCGCCACCGGCGAAGTACTGCCTGACGGTGAAACTGGTGAGCTGGTCTTTACCACCCTGACCAAAGAAGGGCTGCCGATGATCCGCTATCGCACGCGCGATCTGACCTGCCTGCTGCCCGGAACGGCCCGTTCCATGCGTCGCATGGCCAAGATCACCGGCCGCAGCGACGACATGATGATCCTGCGCGGCGTCAATGTCTTTCCCAGCCAAATCGAGGAACAGGTCATGGCGACTGGAGGCCTTGCGCCTTATTACCAGGTCGAGCTGTATAAATCCGGCCGGATGGATGCCATGCGGGTCTTTGTCGAAGCCTCTCCGGGATCTACCGATGAAATGTCCAAGACGGCGGCCGCCCGGATGCTGACCAAACGCATCAAGGACATCGTTGGAGTTTCAACTGAAATTGTTGTAGGTGAGCCGGGCGACGTCGAACGCTCTCAGGGCAAGGCGAAGCGCGTCATCGACAACCGCGATAAGGATTAAGCCTTGGCCCGGACAATCGCAAAAGACCACGACCAAAAGCGGGAACAAATCCTGAAAACGGCAGCCAAAGTATTTGCCGACCAGGGGTTTGATCGCGCTTCGATGACCCTTTTGGCCAATGAGTGCGGAATCTCCAAGGCTAACATTTACCACTATTACGACAGTAAGGATGCCATCCTGTATGACATCCTCGAAACCTATCTGCGCGAGCTGCGCGACCGCATTTGCGAGGTCGATCTGACGGGTCTTACACCCGAGCAAAAGCTGCGAAAGACCGTTCGTGAGATCCTGTTCGCTTATCAGGGTGCGGATGATGAACACCGAGTGCAGATCAGCGGCATGAACGCCCTGCGCGACGATCAGCAAAAGCTCTTACGAGGGTATCAGCTGGATCTAGTGAATTTCGTCCGGGACATCCTGAAAGACCTGTCTCCGGACTCGTTTGGCGATGACAAGGACAAGCTGCGCGGTGCCACGATGTCAGTTTTTGGCATGCTGAACTGGTATTATATGTGGAACACAGGCGCAGGCACCAAAGCACGTGAGGATTACGCTGATCTGGTCAGCACCCTAACGCTCCACGGAATACGCAAACTCTAGACCCAGGACGGGCCGCTTCGCAGGACAGTTGCCTAACAGAATAATTTTGGCTCACCCCCCAATTCCGATCCATACCATTGGGTCAGAAATAGGGGGATAAGCCTGCTTTCAATCTGTTACAGCTGGATGCGGAAGGCCGCAAAGCCATCTGCGCCCTCACCGGCATCCTCAATCGAAACACCTTTGACGTCACTCATATAGTCACGCGCCTTCGGGCCTGTTTCGAACAGGACCGTGGTGCCGTCCAGCGGCGCAAACGACCAGTTGGCATCTGCTTTGGGGTCAATCGTGCCCTGTTCGACGATATAGCGGACAATCACGTCGCGGTTGGTGTCCGGCGCCTCGAACACAACCGTGTCGCCCATCGCGCCGGGGAAAGATCCGCCACCGGACGCTCGGTAATTGTTGGTGGCGATAATGAACTCCATGTCATCCGTGACCGGAGAACCATTGAAGGCAAGGTCCACGATCCGGGCCGCGCCAGGGTTGACCTCTTCACCCTTGGGTCCAAACCGCGATGGCTGGGACAGGTCGATCTGATAGGTGACACCGTCCATCACGTCGAAATTATAGGACGGAAACTCTGGGTTCAGCAGGACCGCGTCGCTTGCGCCCGGTTCGACCTGATTAAACATTCCGGCAGACCGCTCCAGCCAACCTCGGACCTGCGCTCCGTTCACCCGTACGGCGCGCACGGTGTTGGGATAAAGGTAAAGGTCGGCCACGTTCTTGATTGCCACGTCACCCACCGGGACATCGGTGTAATACTCGGGGCCACCACGACCGCCGGCTTTGAAAGGCGCCGCGGCTGACAAAATGGGCAGGCCTTCGTGTTCCGTGCCCTTCATCATCTCTTCGACGTACCATTTCTGCGCTATCGACACGATCTGAACGGACGGGTCATCTGCTACCAGCGCAAAATAGCTGTGCAGCGGGGCCGACGTCTTGCCGACCGCTCTGCGCACATAGGCCAGGGTTTCGTCATGGTCTTTCGCGACCGAGGCCAGCACGGCCTGATCGTCCTCGACCAGCGCCGTGATCGAGCGATCTTCGTTGCGAACCGAAATCGGGCGCGCCTCAGACGTTGTGGTCACCACACGCCACTCGTTCCCATCGCGCTCCAGCAGCAGGTCCAGAAGGCCAAGATGTGATCCCCAGAACCCGCCCATGACGGCGGGTTTGCCCATCAACGTCCCTTTTGCAACGTCAATACCGGGACGGTCGGCAAATGTCTCGGACGGGAAAACAAGGTGGTTGTGACCGGTCACCAGCGCGTCAATCCCGTCAACACCGGCCAGCACAACCGAGGCGTTTTCCATACCGTCGGAATGGTCGGCATCGCCAATCCCCGAATGCGAAAGCGCGATGATCAAGTCGCAGCCCTGCTCTTTCATCTCAGGCACATAGGCCTGCGCTGTCTCGACAATGTCGCGGGCCTGCACGTTGCCTTCGAGATGCTTGCGGTCCCAGTTCATGACCTGCGGCGGCGTAAACCCAATGACGCCGACCTTGATCGGGTGTTTGCTGCCATCGCCCATTTCAATCTGGCGGTCGAGAATCGCATAGGGTTTGACCAGCGTTTTATCCTCACGCGGGTTTGCCCCCTGTTCCTTTGCGACGTTGGCCAGTACAATCGGGAAATCCGCGCCAGCAAGCGCCTTTTCCAAAAAGTCCAAACCGTAGTTGAATTCGTGATTGCCCAATGTGGCGGCGTCATAACCGACTGTGTTGAAGGCGGTGATAATCGGGTGGCTGTCGCCCTCTTTCATCCCCCGCTCATAGGCGATGTAATCGCCCATTGGGTTGCCCTGCAGAAAGTCTCCGTTATCGACCAGCAGAGAATTCGTCGCCTCGGACCGGATGCCGTTGATGATCGAAGCGGTGCGGGAGAGGCCTACCGTGTCGCGAGGCTTGTCGGCGTAATAATCATAAGGGAAGACATGCACATGAATGTCCGTCGTCTCCATTATCCGTAAATGCGCCTGATTATTGGCAGCCGCCGCAGAAAAAGGGTGAAGTGTAATGGCCGCGGCGCTGGCGGTGGTGGTCGCAAGGAACTGACGGCGGGACATCAAGCTGGGGTTGGAAAATGGCATGTGACACCTTTCATTTTCGTTTGTCGACGCGACTTGTGCAGGCCCTGCGAAACAGTGGTGTGACACTGGCTGGCAGGTCCTGCCACGCGTCGAACTGGGCATGAACCAAGTCAGTTTGCCCACAAGTTTCAGGGCGCGTAAAGCAATCCCGGGGTCTCAATTCGATTTTTGTAAAATTTTGCCAATGCCCAAAGCCGCGTTCAGGCAATCAATCGGGCAACGCTTTCTGCTGTATCCAGCTAAGGATCGGCGATGAAAGGTCCAAGGCTGTCGCTGAACTGTTCTATGAATTCCAGCGTGACCAGCGATGGTTGCTTCAAAACCGGTCGCACCAGCGACAGCGTATGAGGCAGAAATGGCCTGAAAGACCGATAGCTCAACCCCCTGTTCTGATATTGTACTGCGTCCAGTTCGCTAACGACAGACACCCCAACGCCCTTCACCACCAATTCGCAAGCGGCCGTGAATTGCCGAACCTCGATATGCGAGTTCAGTTCGACATTCGAGTTTTGAAATGCACGCGACAGGCGCGCGAAAAAGTCGCTGTCGCGCCGGGTGTGGATGATCTTCTGATCGGCAATATCTGCCGGTGTCACGGTCGAAAGGTCTTCCAGCGCATGGCCTGCGGGAAAGACGCAAACTGTGCGGATATCAATATGGGTGCTTTCGACAGCCGGGTGGCCATTAAACCCATCTGTGATTCCGAAATCATATTGCTCGCCGATCATCCACTCCAGGATGCGCTCGGGCCGATCCGGCTCTATCGTCATGGTGACGCCAGGCCGGTCGCTCAGAAATCCGGCTACAACATCTGGTAAGTGACTGGTGGCGAAGCCAGGAAGGCAGGCGACGCGAATATGCCCGGCTTTGCGTTGCGTGATGTCCTGACTGACATCCGAGATCTGCCGCATCAATTCCAGCACGCGCTCTACGCTGGGTTGCAGATAGCGGACCTCTTGCGTCGGAACCAATCGACCTTCGCGGCGGTCGAACAGTTGAAACCCAAGCGATTTTTCCAAATCTGAAAGCAACCTGCTGACCGCAGGCTGGCTGACCCCCAGATCAAAAGCGGCGGCAGTGACCGAGCCATTGACGGTCACCGCCATAAGTGCCTCAAGCTGCCTAATTCTCAGGGTTTGGCTCATGGAGCGTCCTGTTTTTGCTGCAAACCTCGGTCAATTCATAACATCGTATTATATTTTTTGCCAGAAAATCAGGCTTGAATTATATTTCTGTGACGTTAACGTCGTGAAATCGTCATGTGTGCCGATTACGCGTAGCGCTCGGTATTCAACGAAGCATCGCCTTTGATGCATGGGAGGAATCATGAAAACGAAATTGCTTGGCGCTCTTGCCGTATCAACAGCCTTGTCCCCGATCGCGGCAATGGCGCAAACCGAAGTTCAGTTCTGGCATGCCTTTACCGGCCGCCTAGGTGAGCTTGTGAAAGCTCAGGTTGAAGAATTCAACGCCAGCCAGGATGAATATGTCGTGGTTGAAAGCCACAAGGGCAACTATTCGGAAACCCTGAATGCAGGCATCGCCGCCTTCCGCGCCGGTGAACAACCGCAGATCCTGATGGTATTCGAGGTTGGCACCGCAACTATGATGTCGGCCCAGGGCGCGATCAAACCGGTCTATGAGGTGATGGCTGAAAGCGGTGCGTCATTTGATCCGGACGCCTATATCGGCTCGGTCAAAGGGTATTATACGACCACGGATGGCGACATGCTGTCCCTGCCCTTCAACTCGTCAACACCGGTTCTTTGGGTCAACCGCAATGCGTTCGAAGCGGCGGGCGTTGATCCTGACACCGATCTGTCGACCTGGGAAAAGGTCGGGGAAACGCTGGAGCAGCTTAAGGCCGGTGGTGAAGATTGCCCGTTGGTCACTGCATGGCAAAGCTGGATTCATCTTGAGAACCTGTCAGCCTATCACGACGTCCCCTTCGCCTCGCAGGATAACGGCTTTGCCGGTCTGGATACCGAGCTGATGCTGAACGGTCCGGCCCAGGTTGCGCACCTGACCGCGATGGGTGACTGGGCCAAGGACGGCAAGTTCATCTACACGGGCCGCCGCAACGAAGGTGGCGCGAACTTCCGGTCCGGCGAATGCGCCCTGTTCACCGAAAGCTCGGCGGGATACGCCGGAATCAAAGCCGAAGCCGAGTTTGATTTCGACGTGCGCCCACTGCCCTATTGGGAAGCTGTCACGGCCGAGCCGCAGAACACCATCATCGGTGGTGCCTCACTGTGGGTCATGGAAGGTCATGAGGCCGATGAATACAAAGGCGTCGGCGAGTTCCTCAGCTTCCTGTCCTCGTCTGACGTTCAGGCGGCCTGGCACCAGAACACCGGCTATTTGCCCATCACTACTGAGGCAGGTCAGGCGACCCGAGCGTCTGGTTTCTATGACGAAAACCCGGGCACTGACATCGCCGTCATCCAGATGACCGCGAAAGAGCCGACGGCAAACTCGAAAGGTCTGCGTCTGGGTTCATTCGACCAGATCCGTGGCATCATCGACGAAGAGCTTGAGGCCATCTGGGCCGGTGAAAAGACCGCCCAAGAGGCGATGGACAGTGCGAAGGAACGCGGCGACGCGCTGCTGCGCCGGTTCGAATCCGCCAATCAATAAGTCGTAATCTGATGCGGGCCTCGTTGGGCCCGCATTCTACTCTGGTGGGCCAATAGAATGGAAAAACGCGTCATTTTTCGCGGCTGGCTGCTGCCGCTTGCGCTGATCGCCCCGCAGGTCATCATTTCCGCCGTCTTCTTTTTCTATCCTGCTGGTCAGGCCGTATGGCAATCGTTGTTCATTCCCGACCCGTTCGGGCTGTCGTCTCAGTTCGTCGGACTGGGCAATTTCGAATTCCTGCTGAGCGATAAATACTACCGCGCCTCATTCGTGACGACGGCGGTGTTTTCTACTCTTGTGACCCTGTGCTCGATGATCCCGGCCTTGTTCCTGGCAGTCATCGCAGATCGACTGATCAAGGGCTCGGGCGTGTATCGGACCTTGTTGATCTGGCCCTACGCCGTTGCCCCCGCGGTGGCGGGTGTGCTGTGGCTGTTCATGTTCAACACCCGCGTTGGTGTGGTCGCATGGTATCTGGGCCAGCTCGGCTATGACTGGAACCACGTCCTGAACGATGCCGAAGCCATGGGGCTGGTCGTTGTCGCCTCGGCCTGGGGACGCATCAGCTATAACTTTCTGTTCTTCTTTGCGGCGCTGCAATCCGTGCCCCGCTCGGTCATCGAAGCGGCGGCGATTGATGGGGCCCATTTTTGGCGCCGGTTCTTTACCATCGTACTGCCGCTTTTGTCGCCGACCGCGTTCTTCCTGCTGGTCGTGAACATTGTCTATGCCTTCTTTGAAACTTTCGGCGTGATCCACACGATCACCGGAGGGGGTCCGCAACAAGCCACAACCATCCTGGTCTACAAAGTCTTTTCCGATGGGTTTGTGGGCCAAGATCTGGGGTCGTCTTCGGCCCAGTCGGTCATCCTGCTGGTGGTTGTCGGCCTGCTGACAGTGATCCAGTTCAAATATGTTGAGAAGAGGGTGCATTACTGATGGCGGCCCAACAACATGGAATGGTCGAGAAACGTGGTGCGGGCCTGTGGCTGACCCATGCGTTTATGATCCTTGGCGTTCTGGTCATCTTCTTCCCGATCTGGCTGGCCTTTGTGGCCTCGACCGTTACTCAGGCCGACATAATCTCGCCCCCGATGCCGGTTGTGCCAGGTGATCAGTTCTGGGTGAATTACAAGGCGGCCCTGTTCTCAGGCGTGAACGTCCCGGTCGCAACGATGCTGTTCAACAGCCTGGTGATGGCGATTGGCATTGCCGTGGGCAAGATCGTCATCTCGCTCCTGTCAGCCTTTGCCATCGTCTACTTCCGCTTTCCCGGGCGGAACACGTTTTTCTGGCTGATCTTCCTGACCCTGATGCTGCCGGTTGAGGTGCGGATTGTCCCTACCTTCGAGGTGGTGGCCGGGTTTGGTATGCTCAACAGCTATTCGGGGCTGATCTTTCCGCTGATCGCCTCGGCCACTGCCACGTTCCTGTTCCGCCAGTTCTTTCTGACCATCCCGGACGAACTGGCCGAGGCCGCGCGGGTGGATGGCGCCCGCCCGATGCGGTTCTTCGTTGATATCGTGATCCCGATGAGCCGAACCAACATCGCGGCCCTGTTCGTGATCCTGTTCATCTATGGGTGGAATCAATATCTCTGGCCGCTGCTGATCACGACCGACCCCGAGATGAACACCATCGTGATGGGCATCAAACAGATGTTCCCCTCGGGCGATGATTTTGCCCATTGGCCGACGATCATGGCGACCTCGATCCTGGCAATGATCCCACCGGTCCTTGTGGTGGTGTCGATGCAAAAGCTTTTTGTCCGCGGCCTTGTCGATAGCGAGAAATAAGAAATGGCAACAGTATCCCTTGAGAACGTCAAAAAGAGCTTTGGCCCGACGGACGTCATTCATGGCATCGACGTCGATATCGCGGATGGCGAGTTTATCGTGATCGTGGGCCCCTCCGGCTGCGGCAAATCCACTTTGCTGCGGATGGTGGCCGGGCTTGAGACTGTGACATCCGGCGAAATCCGGATTGGCGAAGAGCGCGCCAATGACAAGGAGCCGATGGACCGGGACATTGCGATGGTGTTCCAGAACTATGCTCTGTACCCTCATATGTCGGTACGCCAGAACATGGGTTATGGTCTGAAAATCGCCGGATTGCCCAAGGCTCAGATTGACCAGAAGGTGACCGAGGCCGCTAAGCTGTTGCAGCTTGAGCCGCTGCTTGACCGCAAGCCTCGTCAGCTTTCAGGCGGTCAACGCCAAAGGGTTGCCATGGGCCGCGCTATTGTCCGTGAACCTGCCGTGTTCCTGTTTGATGAACCGCTCTCAAACCTGGATGCAAAGCTGCGTGTCCAGATGCGCCTGGAAATCCGCGAACTGCAAGAAAAGCTGGGTATCACCTCGCTATACGTGACCCATGATCAGGTCGAGGCCATGACCATGGCCGACAGAATGATCGTGATGAACGGTGGTGTTGCCGAACAGATCGGCACCCCGCTTGAGGTCTATGAGACGCCGCGGACGCTGTTCGCTGCGCAATTCATCGGCAGCCCGGCGATGAATACCTTTGATGCAGAGCGACAGGGCGGAAAGATCAGGATCAAAGATACCGAGATTGGCCCATCAGGCGGGCCCGATGGCCCGTTCAAATTGGGCATACGGCCAGAGCATCTGTTCTTTGATGAAAACGGGCCCTTTGATGTCGTAGTTCAGATATCCGAACCGCTGGGGGCGAATACTTTGCTGCACGGTCAGGTGTCAGGCTCTGGCGCGGCAATCACGATCAGCCTTCCGGGTGTTCATCCGATCGAAGGCCGTCATCCCAATATGCGTTTTTCTGTTGCGCCAGAGCATATGCATCTGTTTGACCCTACCTCTGGCATAAGGCTCGAGGGCTGATGCCTTTCCCTCAGGTCGAGGCGTTTCGCGGCGGTAAAAACCTGATCCGTGTAGTAGGGCACCGGGGGGCACGCGGCGTCCTGCCCGAAAACAGCATGATCGGTTTCGATTTTACGCTGTCCATCGGGGTTCCACTTCTTGAGTTTGACGTGGTGCTGACGGCGGATGATGTACCTGTCATAACCCATAACCATCGGCTGCACGCGCCGACCTTTCGGGATGCCAGCGGTCAGTTTTTGACCGGAAAAGAACCCAAAGTCTCGTCCCTGTCCTTCGACCAGATTCAACAGTTCGAAATCGGGCGCTTGGACGGACACTCGGATTATGGTCGACGGTTCCCCGATCAGGCCCAACTGGACGGCGTTCGCGTGCCAAAGCTGCAGGACCTGCTGGATCTGATCAATCGGCCGGAATACGGCAAAGCCAATCTGATGCTCGAACTGAAATCTGATCCGGATCTGGCCCATGACGCGGCCTATCTGGACCGCTTTGTCGAACGCGTGGTACAGCAGGTTCGGGCCGCTGGCCTATCCGATCGCGTGTTGCTGCACAGCTTTGACTGGACCCTGTTGGAAGTCTGTCAGCGGCAGGCACCTGACATGCCGTCATCTTACCTGACGCAGCTTCCCGAAAATGCCGATGACCTTGGCGAGGATTCCTCCAAGGCCGTTTGTCCGGACTTTCGAGGCCAAAGCGAAAAAATCCCGCAAATGGTCAAGCAAGCGGGCGGCGCGCTTTGGTGTCCGTATTTCGCAGATGTGATTTCTGAGGACGTCGCGCTTGCCAAAGAACTTGGGCTTTGCGTAGCCGTATGGACGGTCAATGAACCGGCGGATATCAGCAGGATGATTGATCTGGGTGTCGATGCCATCGTCTCGGACTATCCTGGACGGGTTCAAAGGCATCTGTCGGATTTGGGCATGAGATGGGTGTGATCCAGCCGTGATTTCCGACACAATCGCCATCGCTAGTGACGGGCCAATTCAGGATCACATCGGCTCGCTGCCGGGTTAGTCTATGGCTGGGCCGCGCGGTTGTTGCCGCATTTACGTGCGCGAGGCTTCGAACGCCGCCCATGCTTGTTCAAAGGCCTCAAAATCGAACTCTGACGCGCGTGCTGGGCCAAGAATAAGCTTTTCGGTTTCAAGCAATTTGCGGATCGCCTGTTCCAGGCTGTCCACCACTTCGGGCGGGATCACCAAAGCGCCGTGCCGGTCCGCATGCACCAGGTCCCCGTCCTTGATCGAGAGGCTGAAGATGGTAACCGGAGTGCCCACCTCTTTGACATGCACGAACCCGTGGCTTGGACCGACCGAGCCCGCCACAACCGGAAACCCATCCGGCAAATCGCCCAGATCCCGCATCACGCCGTTGGTCAACGCACCGCTGATGCCAAACCCTTTGTGGACCGTGGTATTGATCTCACCCCAGTAAGCACCGATGCAGTCCGGGAAATCCAGATCTTCGACAACCGTGACAGCCGGGCCTGTGCCCGTTGCCATATGCCGGTAGTAATCCATCCGGCGCTGACGGATCACTTCGGGAGGGTCGTCGGGAGGGTTCACCGCCGCGATCTTTGCCGTTCTGGCATAACCGACCATTGCCCCCGCATCGGGATCCGAGCACAGCATTGTGCCCCGCGTGAAATTGTCGAACCCACGCTTGCCTTGCGCCACTTCAATCGCATTGCAGACGGTGGGGGTGTCGACGGATTTCAAAAGATCCAGCAAGGGTTTTTTCATAGTGCCTCCAGCCAACGGCACAGAGCCGCTGTCGTCCGTTCGGGTTGTTCAAGTGTAGGCAAATGCCCCGCCTGCTCGATGACCTCGAAACGGCTATTCGTGAGAAGTTCATGCATCAAGGCGTGTCGCGAAACCGGGCACAGAGCATCATCTTTCCCGCACAGGATCAGGGCCTGCCCGGTATAACCGCGCAAGGTATCGCTTTGGTCGGGGCGATCTCGCAGTGCTTTGGACTGGTTAATAAAAACATCCGATCCAAGACCCAAGGCCATATCCATGCACAGGTTCAGAATTGCCTCGCGGTTCGGGCCATCGGTCAGGTAGTTTGGTTTCATCTCCTCGGCCATGACCCGGCCCAAGCCCCCACTGGACACAGAGGCGATTTGTGGACCACGCCTGGCTTTGACGTCATCCCGTTCGGCCATGTGGTTGGTATCCATCAGCGCCACGCTGACGACGCGCTGCGGTTGCTGCCGGATTATTTCCATCGCAACGATGCCACCCATGGACAGACCCGCAAGGACAAAGCGCGGGGGCGCATAAGACAACACTTCGGCGGCCAAAGCCTGCACCGTGTCATGCCCCCCAATCGGCGCATAGAGGACAGGATTGCTGCTCGAAAGCGCCGCGATCTGCGGGGCAAAAAGCCGGGCATCGCACATCATGCCGGGCAACATTACAAGTGGCTTCATGTGACCAATGCAGCCCCGTCGGCCAGAGAACCAAGCTTGGCAAAGGCGATATCAGGATCAACCGCACCAAATCCGGCAAAAGTGCCAAATCCGCAATCCGAGCCCGCGATCACTCTTTCGCGGCCGACAATATTCGAAAACCGTTCAATACGTTGGGCGACCAGTTCCGGATGTTCGACAAAATTTGTCGTGGTGTCGACAACGCCAGGTACAAGCACTTTGTCCTCTGGTATTTCGGCTTTGCGGTCACGGAACACCGTCCATTCATGCGCATGACGGGGGTTCGAGGTTTCGAACAGGACATAGCGGGATTTGGTCGACATCAGCGTGCCGAACACTTTGTCCATTCCAATGTCGCAACAATGCGGTCCTTCGTAATTGCCCCAGCAAATATGGACGCGCACCTTGTCAGCGGGAACGTCCTGCAATGCGTAGTTCAGGGCCTCAACATGCAAATTGGCGATCTTGACAAATTCTTCGTCCGAAAGGTCAGAGAACAGCATATGGCGAGACAGGGCCAGGTCGGGGCAATCCAGCTGTAGATCCAGACCGGCCCCCACAATGGTTTCGTACTCTTGCTTCATCGCATCGGCGAGTGCAGCCAGATAGGCTTCACGCGTGGGGTAGAAATCATTTTGCAGAAACAGAGAGATGACACCCGGGCTGGCCGCGTTCATAAAACCACGCTCGACATCATGCGTGGCCATGGCGGCCTTGAGGTTGTCGATGTCTTTTTGCAGTTCACCTTGCCCTTTTGACCGCACCTCACCCACACACATTGGGCGCGCATATTGTGGCGTACCGCCATCATCAGCCAGACGTTTCAGGAAGCCGGGAAACATCTTCAGATCCGCTGGCGCGTTGCGCGGGCTGTCCCCGTCAAAGCCGGTATAGCGGTCTTTGACATAGGTGGCGTATGAGATCTTCGATGTCTCGCCATCCGATACGATATCGACCCCGGCTTCGACCTGTTTGCGCACTGTCTCGGACACGGCCGAGGTCATACAGGCATCAAACGCATCCGCGTCAAATGGCTCTGCACGCTCGCGCGCAAAGATGAAATCCACGACCTCCTGACTACGCGGAAGGCTCCCTACATGTGTGGTTGAAATGCGGGTCATTCCTTCTTCTCCCTCTGCAAGTCTAATCTGCGCCGCCCGGAAGGCAGCGCAGTTTGTTTCATGCACCTGTCCAAGTTGTACCTGCCGGATCTTCGGTTGCGGTAACGCGATAGAGCCCCGCGTCACCGGTCATCGAAGGCGTGACGCCATAGCTTTCGCCGGGCAGAACCAGTGCGGTATCCCCATTTGTCAGGGTTGTTTCGACATCCTCAATCGTAATCCGCCAGTGGCCACTGGCCGGCATCAAGACCACAGGCTTTTCGGCTTTAACCGGATCAGACACACACGAGCCGCGACCAAGGAAATCAACCTCGAAACCCGGCTTGTCTTTGATCAGGCCGTTTTCACCGATCACAACGGCAGGCTTGTTTGATGACAGCGCCATCAAATCCCAATAGCGGGCCACGTAATTGCCAATCACATTTTCGACGGGGACCTCGGGATAGGCTTTCAACTGCTCTTCAGTCAGCAAGGGCATGGGCTGTACGTTATGCGGCAGCGTTTCCCCTTTTTTGCTGTCGTAAAGAACCCCATTGTTTCCCAGCATCAAGCCATGGGCCTGCGCATCCTGAATAACCTGTGGCGCCCAAGTGACCCCGCCCCCGGCATCGTCACCGCCAAGGACCGCCATGATCATCCCATAGTCCTGCCCCACATTTTCAAACCCGCGGAAGATACCGGTCGGGATGTTGAAGATGTCTCCTTCTTCGGCAATGAACTCGCCAGCCGATCCGTATCTGCCCCAGAAGAACCGCCAACGGCCTTTGGCGACAAAGAACACTTCGGCCGTGGTGTGGCTATGCAGAGAGTTCCGGCATCTCGGCGGTTGGCCTGCGGCACCGATGTTGAAACCAATCTTGTCGGTGATGTGGACATGCTGGTCGGGGCTTTCAGATACGCCCCCGCCGATGATGGTGAAGTTTTCCTTTTGATCTGACCCCGGAGTATGGGCGTCGATGAACGCGGTTTTACAGGGTTTCAATTCGCCATAACGGACGATGCGGCTTTGGATGGTACTCATTTCAGTCTTCCTTTTGGTTGGAGTTCGCTGCGGTCAAACTCCGAAACCAGGCGGGCGGTTGTTCAGTCGCCGGGCACGCAGGCTGGCCCGGTGGGCGTGAAAAAGCCGCAGGGCCTGCCCAGCCTCCAGATTTGAGAGACGATGCGACATTTTACAGATCACCGGTTTTCAAAAGGATCTGTTTCCAGACCGACGTTTCATCAAACAGAGTGTATTCACGGCGCAGGCCCCAGGGGCCGAATTCGGCGTGGCTGATACCCAGCACAAAGACCTCGGCCCCCGTCGGCGTGCCGAACACACCCCATCCATCATGCTTGCCATGCAGCGACCAGCGGATCGCGGCGCGAGGCGGCATCATTGGGTCATCGCGACCGATCTGATGTTGAATTTTGAACTCGGCATTCGGGAAAGAGGCGCGAAGTCCCATCCAAAAGCGATCGACCGGAGCCCAGCTGTGACCAGTCGTGCCGCGCGGATATTCCGATTGCACGGCGCGGTCATACTCGGCACTGATCACGCTCAGGTCTGCAGACATGACCCGGTTCAGAATGTCGGCGTATTTCTGACCCCATTCATTGTCATTACCACGCCCTTTGTAAGGTCCAGGCTGATCATTCGCCGGCGTGTAAGGCTGGGCGCAAGCCTCTGGGCCGCCTTCGCGGGCGATCAGATCGCGGGCATATTCTTTTGGGTCCCAACCCATCTGTTGGACAATCGCACCCTGGTCGCGGATCAGCCATTCATCGTTGATCTGGTTGTTGATGGCGTGACAGTCAGCAAGGATACGGTAGACCAGCTTTTTCCCGGTAGCCTTCCCATAGACACCGTCGCCCAGATGGGTCGCAGTCGACAAAAGCCTGTGCGAGGACAGCATGCCATTTTCCGGTGTGCCGGACCAAATCACATCCTCACCCAGCAATGTGCGGTCGGGGAACTCGGCAAGCGTTGCCATGGTAGCGGCAATGACGCCCTGATTGCCAACGACAACTGACCCCGGGGATCGAACCACGATATCGGGTGCATAGTAATGGTGCAGCGTGGCAATGCCCCGATCTTCCCAGATTTCTTTTGTGATCCCAATAATATAGTCAGGGAAATCTTTGAATTTCGGGTCAAATCCCTTCATGTCTTCCATCCTTCAGGTATACGTGCAGAACCGCGAACAATCAGCGGTCCATCTATTTCCAATCGGTGCGGACCAACATCGGGCCCTTCGATTTTGCTCAGCAAAATGTCCACGGTTTCGGCAACCATACGGTTTGCAGGCTGTCGTACAGTGGTCAGGCTATAGGTTGGCCATGCTGCAACGGCCACATCGTCATATCCGACAACCGAAACATCTTCGGGAATCCTTAGGCCCAACTCGAATCTGAGGGTGTCCATCACTGCAATAGCCATGTGGTCATTGGCCACAAAAACGGCGTCGGGCGGGTCCGAAGCAAACATCTCAAGCGTTGCCGCCCGCGACTGTTCGCTGGTGAAGTTCCCAACGCCGCGCGCATGCAGTTCCGCCCCCGCATCATGCAAGGCGGCCCTGAAACCTGCTTCGCGGTCGCGCTGGGTCGACGCGCCTTCCCAACCGGCGATGTACCCGATCTTTTTATGCCCGCCGGCCAAAAGGAATTCGGCAGCCTTGCGCCCACCCGCGATATTGTCCGAGGTGACCGCCGACATGGCCGGGTCGTCCTGAACCCGGTTAAACAGCACCATCGGCACACCGGCAGCCAGACAACGATCCGACAGATCCGACGACAAAGCCACCGAAGCCGCGATAATCCCATCAACCTGAAAATCCAGTATTTCTTCGATCACGTTGTCTATGTTGCCGGCTTGATGCGACGCCATGAAGACCAGCACGTGGTAGCCGCGCTCTTGCAACTTGTTTGTCAGCTTTTCCAACGCTTCAGGATAGAACTGATTGTTCAGATAGGCGACCACAAGTCCAATGATCCGGCTTTTGCCCGAGACCACCGCACGGGCCAGAAAATTTGGCCGATATCCCAGCTCATCCGCTGCCTTGCGCACTTTCGCGACCGTTTTTTGCGAGGCAGATGCACCAGGCGTAAAGACCCGGCTAACGGCGGATTGGCTGACCCCGGCCAGCCGGGCAACGTCCAACGATGTAACCTTCTGAGTAACCATCAGTCTGCCGTCCAGCCTCCGTCCACCAACATTGCTGTTCCTGTAACCAAAGCCGACGCCTCTGATGCCAGGTACACTACCGCGCCCATAATATCCTCAATCTCTCCCGGGCGGCCCAGCTTGATCTTGTCCAAAATCCAGGCCCGTTTGGTCGGGTCCGCGAATGTAGGCCGGGACAAATCCGTCAGGATGAAAGTCGGGCAAATCGTGTTGACACGGATCTTTGCGGGCCCGAATTCCAGCGCCATCGCCTTGGTAAAGCCCTCGACCGCAAACTTGGAGGCGCAATAGACCGCGCGTTCCTGCCCGCCGACATGGCCCATCTGGCTTGAGATATTTATCAGCGATCCGGGACGCCCGGCCTCAAGCAACCCTTTGGCAACGGCTTGGGTTAGGAAATAGGCCCCCCGGACATTGACGTTCATGACCAAGTCAAAATCTTCGGGCACCGTTTCGACCGCCTTGCTATGACGTGCAAACCCTGCCGAGTTCAAAAGGATGTCAAACGGCCCGTTTTCGGCGACAGCCGCGGCAGTTCCTGCGACATCGGTGACATCCATCTCAAGCACCTTGGCAGACCATCCCCTGGCAGTCATCTGATCGGCTATCTCTTGTAACGCACTTGCGCGGCGCGCCGCCAATGTGACCTCGGCCCCATGCTCTGCCAGCGCTACGGCGCAGGCCAGACCTATGCCCGACGATGCCCCGGCGACTAGCGCACGTTTGCCACCTAGACTAAAACTGGGGGTGCTGGGAAAATTGAGCATATCAGACCTCGCCGACTGGGTATGGAATTTCACCCGCGACACGCGCTTTGTTGAATTCGCGCAGGCGGGCAAAGACATCTACGCCCAGTTGCCGGTACACGTCCAGCAGGTCGACCAACACCCAGTTCTCCCGGATCAGGCCATCTTCCAATCGCCAAAAATCCAACGATCTCATAGTGATGGGCTGGCCAGAAGGGGCGATACCCATCCAGCCGTCATGAGTGATGGTCTGGATCATGTCCGGCCAGCCGGTAACAGCTGCATAATCACCGTCACCAAAGAAATGAAAGGTGATCTCGTCGGCGTATTTGCCTCGGTCCGGCATGCCACCCAGGAAAGGGATCTGGTGCCAGTTGCGAAACCCTGCAATGCCGCGCCCGGTGCCGATCCCAGCGGGGCCGTACCAGTTCATGCGCGGATGCCAGAACCTTTCCATCTCCATCACTTCGGGGCCACCCTGACTGGGATGCTTTTCCAGATGTTCAAGCATGGAAACGATATGGTCGCAGGAGGCCTTCGATTTTGCCTCATCCCAGGGGCCCCGCACGATACCGTCCAGCGTCGCCGGGCCGGGAATACAGAACTCCTGCCCCAAAGACGGGGCCATCGGCCAGGCCTTCGCCTGCATCATCACTTCGGGAATGTCCCAGAGTGCCTGGATTTCGACAACTTTGCGATTTTCAAAGCGGTAGAATTCGTGGAACCGCATATGGGTCAGATGCCCGGTCGGCGGGATGTCCAACCAAGGGGCGACGAAGGTGCCTACGTAGTGGCCGCCACAGCAGACCCAATCATCACCATGTTGCGTCGGCCCGCCCATCACAATCCAATCCCGGCGTTCCAGATCGGGCATGGATTTCAAAAGCGGTGTGTAGCAGGCATCATAGAGTTCCTGCGGCCCGGTCAGGTCGCCGAATGGATGGGGCATGTGGATGACGGCATCGGGCGCAATCACCGCCTGCAGTGCAGCTCGGACGCCGGTT
The DNA here is from genome assembly GCF_059610845.1 of Ruegeria sp. CDSC021. NCBI lineage: Bacteria > Pseudomonadati > Pseudomonadota > Alphaproteobacteria > Rhodobacterales > Roseobacteraceae > Ruegeria > Ruegeria sp. CDSC021. Next base: position 20,504 of record NZ_JBXWOK010000003.1, on the reverse strand, counting down.
TCGTCAAAGTTATACATGGCTTCGCGCAATGGCGCGATCAGGGCCTTATGGGTAGAATGTGTGTCCATTGCGAAATCTCGCATTGTGTTATCTGCTTTTCTTTCAAAACCCGTGGTGCCCGGGCAAACCCCAAGCGCAAGTTCTGCAGCAATGACCTCACTCTTATGAGGACGCGTCTGCAGCCTCGCGATAAGCCGCACCTTCGCCGTAAGGTACGTTGATGCCCCCATAACGCCGGACGCGAATATTGCATTGCTCGGCATGGCCGACAAAGCCTTCCAGCATACACAGGCGTGAGCCGTATTCGCCGATCATTGCCGCAGCCTCGTCAGTAACAACCTTCTGGTAGCTGTGAGTTTTCATGAACTTGCCGACCCACAAGCCGCCGGTATAACGTCCGGCCTTTTTGGTCGGCAGCGTGTGGTTCGTGCCGATCACCTTATCACCGTTTGCAACATTGGTCCGCGCCCCAAGAAACAGCGCGCCATAGCTGGTCATGTTTTCCAGGAACCAGTCGTCACGGTCGGTCATCACCTGCACATGCTCAGAGGCGATATCATCGGCAACTTGCAGCATTTCGTCATAAGTGTCGCAGACAATGACTTCCCCATACTCCTCCCAGCTGACTTTTGCGGTTCCGGCGGTAGGCAGGATACCGAGGATACGGTCGATCTCGCTCAGCGTTTCTTCGGCCAACTTGCGCGAGTTGGTGACCAGAACACAGGGGCTGTTGTAGCCATGCTCGGCCTGCCCCAACAAGTCGGTCGCACAAAGTTCGGCATCGGCAGCGGTTTCGTCGGCAATGACCATCGTCTCGGTCGGGCCCGCAAAAAGGTCGATGCCAACGCGACCAAAGAGCTGCCGTTTGGCTTCTGCCACAAAGGCATTCCCGGGGCCGACCAGCATGTGGACCGGATCAATGGTTTCCGTACCGATCGCCATGGCACCAATCGCTTGGATACCACCCATGACATAGATCTCATGCGCCCCACCCAGATACATGGCAGCGATCACGGCCGCATTGGGCTTGCCCTGAAACGGTGGCGTACAGGCGATGATGCGAGGCACACCGGCCACTTTAGCGGTCGCAACCGACATATGCGCCGACGCAACCATCGGGAATTTACCGCCAGGAACATAACAGCCAACAGACTGCACCGGGATGTTCTTGTGGCCGAGGATGACCCCCGGCAAGGTTTCAACCTCGATATCCAGCATTGAGTCGCGCTGCGCCTGGGCGAAGTTTATCACCTGTTTCTGAGCGAACTTGATGTCGGCGAGCTCGCGTTCGGTCAATGAGGCAATCAGCTCGTCGATCTGTTCCTGGCTCAGGCGGAAACTTTCCGGCGAGTAATTGTCAAACTTTTCCGACAGATCGCGCACCGCCGCATCACCGCGAGTTTCGATGTCTTTCAGCGTCGCTTCAACGACAGTGCGGGTTTTGGCGTCATCTTCGGCCCGGTCGGCCTCGGGTTTGCCGCTTTTCAGATATTCGATAGCCATTGTCCTAATCCTCAATTTTCGGGCCGGGGCGGAATTTCTTCTCCCCGGTCAAATGTTTCCCACCCTTTGCCCTGGAACAGATCGACTCCAAGCTGCGAGGCGACATGGGCAAAATCGACATTCACCCAGTTGTCGACGATCTTGCCGTCGACAACTTTCCAGAAATCCATGTAACGGATCTCGACGCGCTTGCCGGTGGGCGCAATCCCCAGAAATTCGCCAGAATGGGTTGCTTCCTGGCGGCCAAAAGCTGCCGCCCACTCGCCCATATAAAGCCGGGCCTCGTCGATGCAGGTCTTGTCGGAAAACGCAGCCTGGAACGGGCGTTGCCAGTTTTCCTGGAATTCCTTCAGGCCCGTCTTGGTGCCGCAACCCTGGTTGCCAAGCCAGCGGAACCCTTCGGCGAAGAATTCGCCGATGTCTTCGATACGGTGGTCGTTCAAACCATCGACCATCCCCTCGATCACGGCGCGGGTCTCGTCGGTTTTGCTCATGTCCGTGTCACGTGTCAGCACGGCCTGTTCGGGGCGGGAGCCCTTCATGTTTCTCTTCCTTTTATGGTTACCAAGGGGTCTTCTGTGTGGAGGGCGAGGATTAATCCGCCGTCAGAAAATCCCTTGGCATCCGGTTGAGCGCCGGATGGCGCGCAACGGCGTTATGTCTGGCAGAGCAGCTCATGCAGCCTGCTCGGCGATTTCAGCAAAGAGGTCATAGCCCAGTTGCAACAGCACATGCGGGACATCGACAAAAACCCAGTTTTCGACCAGCAGATCGTCCTCGCGGCGCCACCAGTCGCAGACCCGCATGAAGACGCGTTTGCCACTTGCGGACTGGCCGAGGAAAGGTTTCACCTGGACGCCAGTTAACGAGGGCCAACCGCCCGAGCATACGTAGTTACCTTCGCCATAGCGGGTGAAATGCGCCGTCATACCGTTGCCCGCAGTGCCGCCGGACCAGCCTTCAAAGGTGGCTTCGAAAGGCACCTGGAAGCTGGCAAAACTCTCGATCCCGACGAAAGAACCGAAGGCGCCGGGGCCGTACCAGACCATGTTGTCATGCCAGTAGGGGCGCCAAGCCTCGTTCTCGGTAGCAAGCCCGGCCAGCATTTCTGTGACCATATGATAGCTCTTGGCACCCTCGGCAGGATCCTGCGGAGTGGTCAAGATGCCATCATGGCTGGCAGGGCCCTGAATCATGCCGGTGAAGCCGCGGGTCTTGCCCGGGCTGTCGGGGATCGGCCATTGTCCAGCGGCCAGCATCAGCTCTGGAATATCGAGGAAGATATAGCTTTCCACCGCCTTGCCGTCCTGCATCCGGTGGAACTCGCCAAAGCGCAGATAGGCAAGCTCGCCTGTGGCCCGGATGCCAAGCCAGTCGCGCGAGAACCGACCAACGAAATAGCCGGTGGTGCTGATCCAGTCCTGCCCGTCAAATTCGCCGGCCATGACGATGTCATCGCGCCGAAAAAGCCCGTCGAAGGCAGCGGCGAGCGGGGCGATGACGTGATCGTGCAGCCCGAGGCCGCCCGCGACCTCATTGAAGGGATGCACCACGTTGACATGTGCACCGGGGGCGAAGAAAGCGTCAAATGCCGGCCGGAAGTTGCCAGGATGGCGTTGTGCTTCGGTGAATCTCAGAAAGGGTTTACGGTCGAGGTTTTTCATCTTCTCTGTCTCAATGGGGTCTGTTCGGGGCGTGTTCGGAGAAGCGCCCCGCAAGGTCCCGCGCGCATCAAAGCAAATGGAATTCGTCCCGGCCGCCGGGTCCTGCGCGCAGCCACATTCAGTCTGGCAGTATGCGCATGGGCAGATACGGACTGAGGATGAGTGCGTCCCATCAGAGTTAGCCTTTCACAGCCCCGGCCGTCAGACCGCCCACAATCTGTCGCTGGAAGAACATGACCAGAATGAACAGTGGAACTGTGGCTGAAACCACAGCCGCAACCGCGAACATCACGTTACCTTCGGTCTGCGTTGTACCAAGAAACGCGGCAATGGCAGGCACCATCGTGCGGTTACTTTCGGACAGAAGCATCGCCCCGACGGCAAAATCGTTATAGGCCAGCAGGAACGAGAACAGCCCGGTGGTGATCACCCCTGGCCACATCACCGGAATGATCACCCGACGAAATGCCTGGAACTGGTTGCATCCGTCGACCTTGGCACTTTCATCCAGCTCGCTTGGGATGTTCTTAAAGAAAGAATGCAGCATCCACAGAGTGAACGGCTGGTTTATCGCCACAAGCACGATGATCGTGGTTGGAAGGATCCCCCAGATGTTCCATTCGAAGAAAGGCAGCAAATATCCCGAGACCAGCGTAATCGGTGGCATAGCCCGGAAGATAAGTGCCGTGATCAATAGCCAGAACGTATAGTTGTAGGTCGACCGGGACAGAGCATAGCCCCCCAGCGTTCCGATTGTGAGCGAGATGGTGACAACAAAGAAACAGACGATCCCTGTGTTGAGAACATTCCGCCAGAATTCTTCCTGTATCCAGGCGCCCTCGTACCCTGTGGTTGTGAAAGGCGAGCCATAGACGGCTTCGGTCCGTGCTCCGGTGATGGCATTGGTCCAGTCGGCGATCGAAAAGAAATCCAACTCTACCTTGAACGAACCCCAGACCGTCCAGAGGAACGGGAAAGCGGCCAGAACGAACCATAGGATCACAAATAAGGACGTGGCGATCCGGAGACTTCTAGGCATTCTTTGTGCGCGGCTGGCCATATTATCTTGCTCCTTTGAAGTCGCGCCAGGTGCGGACAAGCACCGGTGACAGCAGAATGGCGACTCCGATTATCGTGATCACAGAGGTCGCGGCCGCGGAAGAAAGCTGCCGGGTTTCACCGCCTAAGTCGTTGAAGATGAATGTACTAAGGGATTGTGCGTGCGCACCTGCGCTGAACCCGATTATCGGTTCAAACACCTTGAAGTTGTCCATCAACTGAATCAACGCAACAAATGTGACCAGTGGCATGAGATGAGGAACGACCACGAACTTAACCTGTTGCCAGCGGGTTGCCCCGTCTATCTGGGCGGCCTCGATTTGATCCTGGGGCAATGTTTGCAACCCCGCATAGAACACGACAAATGCAAATGGAGCGGCGTGCCAAACTCCATAAACCATCAGCGCCACCCACATCAGCCCGGTTGAGGCCTTCAGGCTAAAATCCGGATCCCCGGCCAGATATACTAGGGCGTTGCCGATGACCCCGCGGCTGTCAATCATCCAGAACAGGATAAGCGAGCCAATCAACGGAGTGACGATCATCGGCAGAAGCGAAAAGAAGATCAGCAGCCCTTTGAGATTTCGGTGCAGGGAGTTGATTGCCAGCGCAATCACCAGCCCCAAAATGATTGTGAGCGGCGTCACAACAAACGTGAAGGTCAGCGTAAAAGCCATTGCCCTGTAAAAGGGCAAATTACCGATCTTTGAGAAGAAACCGCCCCAGGTTTCATTCGCAGCCCAGATCTGTCCAATTTCCTGGATCGCCAGGTGGCCACGGTCCAGGTAAATGTCCAATCCGACAAATCGGCCCAGTGGTTTCTCGGCGCGAAGGGCGGCTGTTGCCTCTTGATCAATCGTGGTCTCTGTCGTGCAGCCGATCAGGGGGGTGCAGCTTTCGACCTCTAACAAAACGGCCGGATGAGGCGCGAAAATGGATTGGGTCACCACCGAGACTATCGGCATCGCGATGAACAGCAGCATCGCAAGCCCGGTGGGCAGGAAGAACCACAGGAAGGTCTTATGGCGCATGTCGCAATCCCCACGTGAATTGGTTTGTGCGGGCGGCCCTTACAGACGCCCGCACGAGTCAGGCCCTACTGGAGGAAACCTTGTTCGATGGCAGCGGCGCGATATGCGGCTTCGACATCGGCCAGCGCCTGCTCAGCGCTTTCCTTGCCTTGCATGAAGTCTGAAAGTTCATTGCCTAGCGCGCTGTGCATCAGGCCCATGTAAGGCAACATCGGATAAGGCGGTGTGCCCATTTTGGCCGCCTCAAACACGCCTTCGGCGTCCGCACCAGGCTCGTAGCCTTCGATCAACCATACCGCCAGCGGCGTGGTTTCATCGTTCAGCATGTCAGGACGGATACCGTGTTTCATCGCGATGAACGTAGCCTCGGCTTCTTCATCCGAGATGTTCTTGCCGACGGTCCAGCCGTCCCACCACAGGGTCGATGCCGGCGTCGAGCCGCCGCCGACTGTCAGTGGTGCGCCGATCGCATGACCGTCGATCACTTCCTGAAGCACGCCTTCGGTCGTGGTTTGCTGTGATGCCCGTGAACCCCACATGTTCATGATTGCAACGTTACCAGCACGGTATTCGGCATTAGTGGCATTGGAATCGTGGGTCAGGAAGTCGGGGTTCATGTATTCCGACAAAGCCTTCATCATGTTCAGCGCATTGACACCAGCCTCAGAATTCACGTTGGGCTCAGCTGTTCCGGCTTTGAAGTGGCTGCCGCCATAGCCAAGAAAAATGTTGTTGAATTCCTGAGCCAGATTCCAACCCGACGCATAGGCGCCGCCAACCGGGTTTTGCATGATGCCCTGCTCGCGAATGGCTTTGGCCGCTTCGAGCAATTCTTCATAGGTTGTCGGCACTTCGACACCGGCCTGTTCCAACACGTCCTTACGATACATCAGGTGCTGAGCATTCGCCATGAACGCCACGGCCATAATGTCATCACCAATCTTGATCAACTGACCTGGCTGCAGGTCCTGACCATGCTGTTCCACCAGATCGTTGAGCGGCCGAATAACATCTTCGTTCATCAACGCCACGATCGAGCTGTTGGCGATGATGGCACTGGTGTATTCAGACGGGTTTCCGGACAGACCAGCCACGTTGATGGTCTGGTGCTCGGAGGTCAGGTTTGAATCGACCGATGCGCCTGTGCATTCTTTCGCGCCGGTTGCGACGGCCTGAATGGCCGCAAATTCGTTACCAACGATATTCACGCGCCCGCTAATTTCACAGGCATAACCTGCGCTGGCGGCAAAGGCGGCCAAGGACCCAGCCAATGCAATTTTCTTCAGAAACATTTGTATTCCTCCCTAGGTAGATGGGTGCATCTTCGAAGTCTGCACCTGCGTTAAACCCGGCAATGCGGGTTTGGATTTTCTGTTCAGCGCTCCAAACGCGTTCCGGTTTGCGCATCAAACAAGTGGCAGTGATCGGTGTGGATATGGATTGAAACCTGATCATCGATTTCAGCGCGATAGGTTTTGTCGGCTTTGACCGAAACCAGCGCGCCACCGATCCGAACCGAGACCATCGTGCTGTCGCCCAAAAGCTCCTGCGTGTAGATGGGCCCGTTAATCTCGCCGCCGCTTTCCACGACATTGGCGTCCTCGGCGCGAAAGCCCAGCGTAATCGGGCCGTCCGACGCATTCAGCCCATGCACCTCAGTGTTCTGAGCCCGAAACACCCCATCCTGAACCTGACCATCGATAAGGTTCATTGCCGGATTGCCAATAAAGCTGGCCACAAAAGTGTTTGCGGGTGCATCGTAAATATCGGTCGGAGAGCCAACCTGCTGCACGATACCCTGCTTCATGATCACCACACGATCTGCAAGAGTCATCGCTTCGATCTGGTCATGAGTCACGTAGATCGTGGTCACGGCAAGCTCGTGGCTGAGGTTCTTGATCTGCGCGCGCGTCGAAACACGCAGCTTGGCGTCAAGGTTTGACAGCGGTTCGTCCATCAGAAAGACATTTGGCTCGCGAACAATGGCGCGGGCCAAAGCGACGCGCTGACGCTGGCCGCCCGACAGCTCTGCCGGTTTGCGATGCAGAAAGTCATCCAGTTCGACCATGGCCGAAGCGCGGCGCACTTTTTCGTCATGTGTGGAAGGGTCGATGCCGCGCACCTTCAGCGGGAACCGGATATTCTCATAAACATTCATGTTCGGATAGAGCGCGTAGGACTGAAACACCATGGCAACATCGCGGTCCTTGGGCTCCATGTCATTGACACGCTCGCCATCTATCAGAATGTCGCCCTCGCTGGCGTCTTCCAAACCCGCAATCATGCGCATGGTCGTCGTCTTGCCACAGCCTGATGGGCCAAGAAGAACCAGAAACTCTTTATCGGCAATAGTCAGGTCGAAATTATCCACCCCCACAAACGATCCCCAACGTTTCCCAACACTGCGAAGTTGAATTTCGGCCATTCTGTCCTCCCATGTGCACTTGTCGTGCATACGTTTGCAAGAGCATAGACATCTGATGGAACATCAGGCAAGCTTTTTTTGCATGCGTTTGCAAATCTACGTTTCACTATACAGAAAACCTGTGCTCAATTCCTGGTAAAGCACTGAAAGAAAAGAATATGCCTTACGAAGCCGAGAAAAATATTGTTCTGGATCTTTATGAAGCTCTGAGCCGAGCTGAAGAATCAGCGGTCCCTGACGTGATCTCGAAATATTGCGCCGATGACTATCTGTGGCGCGGATTCCATCCCTTTGACGAACTGCATGGCCCCAGTGACGTAGGTGCCCAGTTCTGGCTTCCGCTGAAACAAAGCCTGACCCGAATGCAGCGCCGTATGGACGTATTCATGGCCGGAGAAAACGAGATGGACGGTTTCACCTCGGTCTGGGTTGTATCAATGGGCCATCTCATGGGGCTGTTCGACAAAGATTGGCTAGGTATCTCGCCAAACGGCAAAATGACATTTCTGCGCTATTGCGAATTCAACAAGGTCGAAAACGGAAAAATCACTGAAACGGCGATGTATTTCGACATACCTCATTTCATGATGCAGGCCGGATTGCAGCCGTTCCCGCCTCAGACAGCCGCGCAGCTCGTGCAGCCGGGGCCCATGACCCATGACGGCCTGATGGTCGGTCCGCAACCTGCGGCGGAAGGAGAGCGGACTCTGGCGGCCATCAACTCTATGATCTCCGATCTGGGCCAATGGAACAGCGGCCTCAGCCTTGAGGAAGAACTACGGCGCACATGGTCCGAAGACATGATCTGGTGGGGGCCATCCGGGATCGGGGCGACCTACACGATCGAACGCTACGCCCAACAGCATGCAGGCCCTTTCCGTGCTGGTTTCACTGACCGGTCGAAAACCAAACACATATGCCGCCTGGCGGAGGGTCACTATGGCGGTTTTTTTGGCTGGCCGAACTTCACAGCCCGTCCAACTGGCGGGTTCATGGGAATGCCTGCAACTGACAAAGCCGGTGAATTTCGGGTGATAGATATCTATCGGCGAGACGGGGATAAGTTGGCCGAGAACTGGATATTCATCGACCTTTTGCATTTCTGGAAACAGCAGGGTGTGGACATCCTTGCCAGAATGTCCGAGCTACCGCGAACATAACCGGCAGGATTGACGCACATCAGACCTTGGCCCTGTGCACTACCCCTGGCTCATGGCGCGCAGGGTCAAAAGGTTCTTTGGCGACCCAGCGCAGATTCAACAGAACATCATGCTGAACGAGTTCCGGTCCGACGCCGCCCCAATCGGGGCGGCATTTTTTGTTTGCAAACGGTGCAAGCGCTGGCTCATATCCCAAGCCTCACATGGGCCCCGCGCCTGAGCGGGATTGCGTATCCGAGCGAACGAGAATGGGCCAAGCGGCGGCGTTCAGGGCGTCCCATTGGTCGGGGTCAACCTCGATCCCCTGTTCCAAAGCTTGGTTATAGTTGGCTGCTAGCTGCGCCGCCGAAATTTCAAACCGCTGAAGTTCGGGTTGCTCCACCTGACGTGTCACCGCGTCCGCCAGCAATGCAGGCTGATTTGTGAAGATGATAGTGACGGTCGAGATTTCTTTTCTGTCATCTGCATTATCCAATCGCCAGTAATGCGGGAAAGTCGCGCCGCTTTCAAAGCTCGCTCCGTGTGATCCAACCTGATCTTTCCGATAGGCTGAGATATACACGCCCAACTGCGCGACCATCGACAGGCTTCGCAGGATTAGACCAGGATAGCGGCAGTTGGCCAGTTCGATGATCGCAAAGCCCGACTTGTTGGCCTTGGAGTGCATCAGATAGGCCGCCAATGAGCCGTGCTCGCAGACATCCGCGCCACCTGCATCAAGAACGGCGATGTCGCCATTTTCGAACACCAACCGCGGAGTCGCTCCACCCTTGGGGGCCCGTGGTGGCAGGCTGATACGGTCGAACCCGCTCAGACCCGCCATTTGCAACCAAGTGACCAATTGGCCAGCGTCCTCATAGTCACCGATCTCGTGCCCGGCTCCTTCGTAGGCGCGGGACAGCGCGGTGATCATTTCGTTACGGGATACTTTCATGCCTGTGCCTCCTCAATCTGCGGTTTCAGTGGCAGGAACCAGCTTTCATAGGTCTGGCCGATGTCATCAATCAGCGGTGCCCCCTGATACATTGTGTTACGTAGCCATAGCTTCGAACGAGGGTCGAACTTGCTGACGCCAAAGAAGGCAAGCTTGCAGCGCAACAGGTCCATGGGGCGCACGTTCCGGTCCGCAAGGTTGGCTCGGATTTCGGCGTATTTGTGCCTGCTCATGGTTTGGATGCGGCGCACGATGCTTTTCAGAGCTGGGCGGCGCAACAGGAAATGAATGACGTCACTGCCTGGATGCTCTTCAAGGTCTTCCAACAACACGTCATAGCCGGCGCGAACACGGCACCCGATGGGCAGCGGCATTTGTTTCTCAATCCCCGGATCAGCACCGGCAAAACCCAGTGCTGAGCCTCCCCAACTGAACTGGTCCCCCTTTATGTTTAGGAAACGGAGGACCTAGAATGGCAAACAAGAGACCGAAGCCGGAAGAGATTGTCTCGAAGTTACGGCAAGTTAAAGTTCTGATGGGTCAAGGCATGTCCCGTCTTGATGTGATCAGACAGATCGGAGTTGTTGAACAAACCTATTACCGCTGGCGGAAAAAGTACGGCGGAATGGGTGTTGATCAATTGAAGGAACTGAAACGGCTTCAGAAAGAGAACGAGCGGCTGAGGCGCGCAGTTTCAGATCTGACGCTGGACAAACTGATCCTGACGGAAGCCACAAAGGATGAAGGGCGGTTAGCAAACCATCCCGTGGATGGTTTGCTAACCCTGAACGCGAAGCCCTACTGAGCCCCGCTCGCCGTCGTGCTTGTATTAATCATGTACGCAACCAGCTGAACGTTTCCGAGAGACGCGCCTGTCGCGTGCTTGGACAGCACAGGTCCACGCAACGACGCGCCCCACAAGGTCGCGCAGACGAAGGCCGACTGGTGGCCGACATGATCGAGTTGACCCGACAGTACGGCCGATATGGCTATCGCAGGATCGCTGCGCTGCTGAGAGAGGCTGGATGGTCTGTCAGCGATGGCGGGTTGAACGGCTTTGGCGACGAGAGGGGCTGAAAGTGCCAGTGAAACAACCGAAGAAAGGGCGGCTCTGGCTAAATGACGGCTCATGCGTTCGGCTACGGCCAGAGTATCGCAACCATGTTTGGTCGTATGACTTCGTTCATTGTCGAACCGACGACGGCAAAGCCTTCCGGACGCTGAACATCCTTGATGAGTACAGCCGGGAATGCTTGGCAATCAGGGTCGAGCGGAAACTGAACTCGACCGATGTAATCGACGTTCTGACAGACCTGTTCATACTTCGCGGCGCGCCCAGTTCATACGTTCTGACAATGGGCCGGAATTTGTCGCCCAGGCGGTCCGAGACTGGATCGCCGCCGTTGGCGCCAAGACGGCTTACATCGAACCTGGCAGCCCGTGGGAGAACGGATATTGTGAAAGCTTCAACGGCCGGGTCAGAGACGAGCTGCTCAACGGTGAGATCTTCTACAGCTTGCGCGAAGCTCAAATCCTGATCGAACAATGGAGGAAACACTACAACACAAAACCTCCCCACAGTGCACTGGGCTACCGCCCGTCAGCTCCCGAAACCATCATCTCAATGGATCACAGGCCAATGATGCACTAACAATCAAATTGAACCAGTCAGATGAGGCTGCTCAACAAACAATCATTCATAAGGGAGTAGCAGTTGTTTTAGCCCTCGAAAAGTTTGATGTTAGGTTTGAAACTCTATCGCTTTGGGCTCACACTGGACGTCGAATGCGATGCAGCATCCGGTGATATGCTGCACCGGTCAACGTCGGGTTGTCGAAGTGGGAGGGAATGGCGGTTCGGAGGATCAGTCATGGAAACACCAAACTTACCCGCCATTCGCGCGCTTCGCCCGGCCTGAAACAAGGGCCGGATCGTAGGACAAAAGCGCCCTCTGAAACCAAAACACATCTGGGCGATCAGGGTTGGACTTGAGCTAGCCAAAATCCACCGGGACTTTGTCGTCTTCAATATGGCAATAGACAACAAGCTCCGAGGCTGCGATCTGGTCCGAATGCAGGTGGTCGATGTAATGGCCTCCGGACAGGTCAAGGAACGAGCCTCCGTTCTGCAGAGTAAGACGCAGAAGCCGGTGCGTTTCGAGATCTTCGAAGGCAGACGTTTGTCAGTCGCGAAGTGGATGGAAAACCCGCTGATGGTTGGTTCGGAATACCTTTGGCCTGGCCGGTTTCATGAACGACTTCATATATCAACGCGCTAATATACGCGGATCGTACGGGATTGGGTCACTTTGAAAGTGCCTTATTACGGGGCTTATAGTTTCCACGCTTCTTTGGTGCGGGTTCGTTGGCATCAACGATAGCAACCAGTTCAGCTATATTCCAGAGGCGATCAGTCAAACCCGCTTCCATTGGAGGTGTCACCTTTAACGTCTGATGCACCTTCACAGAGTTGTAGTACATGAAACGCAGCGCAACGGAGTGCATGCGGTTTTCAACCTTCTTGCTGAAACCACTTGTCAGGCGGGTAAAAGGGCGCATGGGCATACGCATGGTCAGGTTTTGACACTCAACATTCGACGTGCTGATCAGAGATTTGTCGGTGCGACCTGACCTAGCTCGCCAAGGTGACTTTGCAGAGCGTTGATCAATTGCGTGCGTTGCCGAGCCAACAATTCCCGGGACCGAAGAACCATCGCTGACGCCTAGGTCTCTTCACACTTCACAGCAACAATGCGCATCGTTGGTCGACTTGCAGCTTCACAGTTCTGCTTCTGCATCGTCCATATCGTTCTTCTGACGTTAGACGAATGGCTTCACGTGGCCGGATTGATCAGCCTGACTTTGTGACCCAAACGACCGATCTCGCGCGCCCAATAATGCGCACTGGTGCAGGCCTCCATTGCAAACACGCTACGCGGGAATTTGGCAAAGTACTCGAGGACCTGGCCCCTGCGCAGTTTCTTCTGAAGAACCGGGTGACCTGTTCTAGCCGCTCCGTGCACCTGGAACACATTCTTCGCCAAATCCAGGCCAATCATGCCAATCTCTTCCAGTGACGCCTCCATTCAGTTTGTTTGCAAACCCACAATGGCACACCGAGGCCAGCGGGGGCGTCTACACCTTCAGAACCGTTCAAGGGTCGTGTTGTGGCCAAGTCGTCGGTCCTGGGTGTGAGGTCAATGAATTTGCGCGACGACATGATCTACGGCCCAATCACCTGTCGACGTGGCAACGGTTGGCAATGGACGGCTATACGTCATCAGATGTATTGAGACAGATGGCGGTTTGGCTTTGTTGTGTCATCGCTCATCTGGTTTCAAGCAGCACGGATGGTGGCATTCCAGACGTCAAATAGCTCAAATCGTTTAAGAACGATGCGCTCAAACTATGATCTGGATCAAAATGTACCAGCCTCAGAACGATTATGCAGTAAACTCAGAAAAGGAATCAGAGATAGCCAGGTCAAAGCGATATGAGTCAACTGACCAGCCGACGCGTGTTTTTGGGCGTCACCGCATTCCGGGAGGACAGTAATCTTGTTCGACCTCCGGGTTCGGTTGTGCCTGGTTTTGCAGATCAATGCAGTAAATGTGGCGACTGTGTCGAGGCTTGCCCCGAAAGTGTGATTACCATTGGTCAGGATGGGTATCCGGTGTTTCAACCCACCGAGGGTCCCTGCACTTTTTGTGGGAGTTGCGCTCAATCCTGTCCCACGGATGCCCTGGACATAGAACGCCTGCAAGATTGGCCGTGGCGCGCGTCGGTCGAAGCTGCGTCCTGCCTGTCTAGCAATGGTGTCAGCTGCCGAGTGTGTCAGGATAATTGCGAACAGAACGCCATCAGCTTCAGGCTGCAACTGGGTGGCCGCGCGGATCCATCAATAGACCTCGACGCCTGCACTGGCTGTGGGTCGTGTATGGCGTCTTGCCCGGTCGATGCCGTCACATTGAAACGCAAAACCATATCTCAAACGGAAGTCAGCCAATGAATATCTGCGGATGCCTTTTACATATCGCACCAGCGCAGGCACTGGCGGCGTCCGAGGCAATGAAAGGCACGGTCGGTGTCGAAATTCACGCCGAGGCCGAAGACGGCCGTTTCGTAATTGTTGTCGAAGACACGCCGACACGCCTTGCGTCCGAGATCATCATGGACCTGCACCAGATCCCCGGGGTGATTTCTCTGACGCTGACGTACCACCATTTCGAGGACATTGCGGACGGCCATCCGCATCCCGATGCCCCAAGCCAAACCACCAGCCGGAGGCCCACGCTATGACCATATCAGAAACTCGTCGGACATTCCTCAAGGCCTCAGCGGCCGCAGCTACGGCCTCTGCCGCAGGTATTCCTCTAGCCACTGGTCAGGCTGCCGCGCAGGTGGGCACCCCTGACATTCGCTGGGACAAGGCCGCCTGCCGGTTCTGTGGCACCGGCTGTTCTGTGCTGGTCGGCACCAAGGACGGGCGTGTTGTCGCCACTCAGGGAGACCCTGACGCGCCGGTCAATCGCGGGCTGAACTGCATCAAGGGCTATTTCCTGTCAAAGATTATGTATGGCAAGGATCGCCTGACCACCCCATTGCTGCGCAAGACCAACGGCGAATATGACAAGAACGGTGAGTTTGAGCCGGTCAGTTGGGACGAAGCCTTTGACGTCATGGCCACCAAGTGGAAAGAGGCGCTCGCCAAAAAGGGCCCAACCAGTGTCGGAATGTTCGGGTCAGGCCAATGGACGGTTTGGGAAGGCTATGCTGCATCGAAATTGATGAAAGCCGGGTTCCGGTCCAACAATATCGACCCCAACGCGCGGCACTGTATGGCTTCCGCGGTCGTGGGCTTTATGCGTACCTTCGGAATTGACGAGCCGATGGGTTGCTATGACGATCTGGAACACGCGGATACTTTCGTGCTGTGGGGATCGAACATGGCCGAAATGCACCCGATCCTGTGGTCGCGCCTGACCGACACGCGCCTGACCAAGCCGGGATGCGAAGTGCATGTTCTATCGACATTCGAACATCGCTCGTTCGAGCTTGCCGATAATGGCCTAGTGTTTAACCCGCAGACCGATCTGGCGATCCTGAATTACATCGCCAATTACATCATTCAGAACGGCGCGGTGAACGAAGAGTTTGTCAACAAGCACGTCAACATCACCAAAACCGCCACCGATATCGGTTATGGTCTGCGCGATACAAACGCGCTGCAGCAAGAGGCAGAGAACCCAAACTCGGGCAAGCTCGAGACGATCAGCTTTGAAGAATACGCCGAGGCGGTCGCACCTTATACGCTGGAATACACAGCCGAACTGTCTGGCGTGCCCGCCGATAAACTTGAGAAGCTGGCGCAACAATATGCAGACCCGAACCGCAAAGTGATGAGCTTGTGGACCATGGGTTTCAACCAGCACACCCGCGGATCGTGGGTGAATTCGCTGATGTATAATGTGCACCTTCTGGTTGGTAAGATCTCTGAACCCGGCAACTCGCCTTTCTCGCTGACCGGTCAGCCCTCGGCCTGTGGAACCGCGCGTGAGGTGGGCACGTTCGCCCACCGCCTGCCTGCAGACATGGTGGTGGCAAATGACGAACACCGTCAGATTTGCGAAACCGCCTGGAATATCCCGGCAGGTACTATTCCACCTAAGCCCGGGTTCCATGCGGTCTTGCAGCACCGGAAGCTGAAGGATGGTGAACTGAATGCCTATTGGGTGCAGTGCAACAACAACATGCAGGCGGCACCCAATATCAACGAGGAAGGTTACCCGGGTTATCGCAACCCGGAAAACTTCATCGCAGTCTCTGACCCTTATCCAACTGTCACAGCTGTCTCTGCAGATTTGATCCTGCCCACCGCCATGTGGGTCGAAAAAGAAGGCGCCTATGGCAACGCGGAACGCCGTACTCAGTTCTGGCGCCAGCAGGTGAAAGCGCCAGGAGAAGCAAAATCTGACCTGTGGCAGTTGATGGAGTTTTCGAAGCGCTTCACCGTTGAAGAGGTCTGGGATGAAGAACTGCTGGCTAAGATGCCCGAACACCGCGGCAAGACCATGTATGATGTGCTTTACGCCAACGGATCGGTGGACAAGTACCCCCTAGCCGAAACTGCGGAAGGCTTTGACAACGACGAATCCGAGCATTTTGGGTTCTACGTTCAGAAAGGCCTGTTTGAGGAATATGCCGAATTTGGCCGTGGTCACGCACATGACCTTGCACCGTTCGAAACCTATCACCAGGCGCGTGGGTTGCGCTGGCCGGTCGTGGACGGGCAAGAAACCCTTTACCGCTTCCGCGAAGGGTACGATCCGTATGTGCCCGAAGGCGCGGATGTTAAATTCTACGGTCACAAGGACGGCAAGGCAAAAATCATCTTTGCCCCCTACGAACCCGCCGCAGAAGAGCCGGACGAAGAATATGATCTGTGGCTGTCGACCGGTCGCGTGCTGGAACATTGGCATTCAGGCTCGATGACACGCAGGGTGCCGGAACTGCACCGGGCCTTCCCATCGGCAGTTGTCTATATGCATCCACAAGACGCCAAGGATCGCGGCCTGCGCCGCGGGCAGGAAATCGTGTTGTCGACCCGCCGTGGCGAGGTCACCAGTCGGGTTGAGACACGCGGGCGCAACAAGGTGCCGCGCGGCTTGGTCTTTATGCCGTGGTTTGATGAACACCAGTTGACCAACAAGCTGACGTTGGATGCAACCTGTCCGCTGTCGAAGGAAACCGACTACAAGAAATGCGCCTGTAAGGTCGAGCGCGCGTAATCGGCACGGATCGCAAAGGTAATCCCCATGCCCCTCGCCGAAACACCCCTTTCGCCGAAACGTCGCCGCTTCCTTCAGGATACGGCGCGTGCGGCAGGCGGCTGTATGGTCGCCGGATCACTGCTGGCCTGGCTGGCCCGCGACGCCCGTGCATTGTCGGCCGAAGCTTTGCGCCCCCCCGGCGCGCTGCCAGAGCGGGAGTTCTTGTCGGCCTGCATTCGCTGCGGGCTGTGTGTGCGAGACTGCCCCTATGATACCTTGAAACTGGCCGAGCTTGGGTCGGATGCCGGGGCGACGGGCACGCCATATTTTACCGCTCGCGATGTGCCTTGTGAAATGTGCGACGATATTCCTTGTGTTGCCGCCTGCCCGACCGGTGCGCTAGATCCCAAGTTGGATAACATTGACGATGCCAAAATGGGCGTCGCGGTTTTGGTCGATCAGGAAAACTGCCTGAACTTCCTGGGATTGCGGTGTGACGTTTGTTACCGTGTCTGCCCCGTGATAGACGAAGCGATCACGCTGGAAACGGCGCATAACGCCCGCTCGGGCCACCATGCGATGTTTATCCCAACCGTAAATGCCGACCGCTGCACCGGCTGTGGCATGTGCGAAAAAAGCTGTGTTCTGCCAGAAGCCGCAATCAAGGTATTGCCGGTACGTCTTGCGCGGGGCAGCAGCGCGGATCATTACCGCAAAGGTTGGGAAGAAAAAGATGCCAAGGGCGCGCCGGTTGTTGAAGGCATAATCGACCTGCCCGACCGCCTGCCCGGCCCGGGGGTCGACAATCTGATCGCACCGGGTGGTTTTGAACCCGGCTATGATCTTCCAGGGGTGGGACAATGACCACCCGCACACATATGCCCATAGGCCAAGAAGCCGTGGCGGTCAAAGGCTGGGTCGGCGCGCATAAATACCTGATACTTCGCCGTATCAGTCAGCTGTTCTTTCTGGTCCTGTTCCTGTTGGGACCCTGGTTCGGCATCTGGGTCGTTACAGGTACCTTGGCAGGATCGCAGACCCTGGGTGTACTGCCGCTGACGGACCCATTCATCCTGTTGCAAAGCATCATCGCCGGGCATTGGCCGGCGATGACCGCTTTGATTGGCGGCTTGATCGTCATGGTGGCCTATGCGCTGGTCGGGGGCCGCGTCTATTGTTCGTGGGTCTGTCCGATCAACCCGGTGACCGACGCCGCCAACTGGTTGCACAGGCGGTTGGACTTGCCGAAAGGTTGGCAACCTAAACGGCGCACGCGGTTGTGGATATTGGCCACGGCGCTGATCGTCTCGGGCCTCACCGGCGTGATCGCATGGGAGATTATCAACCCAATCACCATGTTGCATCGCGGCCTTATCTTTGGGGCCGGATTTGTCTGGGTCATGGTCGTTGCGATCTTTGTCTTTGATGTGTTTGTCGCCCGTCACGGCTGGTGCGGCCACATATGCCCGGTCGGTGCGTTTTATGGCCTGATCGGCACCAAAAGCCTGTTACGGGTCAGCGCGGTTAACCGCTCGGCCTGTGACGATTGCATGGATTGTTATGCCGTATGCCCCGAAAACCACATCATTTCGCCCGCGCTGAAGGGCAAGCCGGGTGCCACGCCGCTGATCCTGTCAACCGACTGCTCAAACTGCGGTCGCTGTATCGATGTCTGTGCAGTTGATGTCTTCAAATTTACTCACCGGTTCGACGACCAAGTCGCCGCACCTTCCGATCCAGTTCCCGCGCCTGAACCGCGCGTAGCCAGACCTATTTAAGGGAGTGCCGAGATGAACAAGCCAATCCTCACAGGTGTCGTCGCCCTGATCCCCGTTATATTCCTGAGCGGGTTCGTCCTTGCGCAATCTGCGACGGTGCAAACCCTGCGTGGCGCCGAGGTGGATGAACCCATTCCGTTGGACCGGATTCACAAGAACGTGGAAGGACGGATGCAGCGCAACTATCGCCAGCAACCACCGCTTGTCCCCCACTCGATCGAGCAATACCAGATTGACGTGCGCACCAATCAATGCCTGTCCTGCCATGACTGGACCAAAGCCGGGGAACGCAATGCGCCGACCCTGTCGATGACCCATTATCTGGATCGTGACGGCAATGAGTTGGATCACATCGCCGGGACCCGTTATTTCTGCAACCAGTGCCACGTGCCTCAGGCAGATGCGCCTGCGTTGGTCGACAACGTGTTTGAACCCTCGTCCGGCAACTAATCCAACGCATGTCTGAAAGGAGCACCAAGATGGCAGACTCCCCCGAAAACCGCGGTTGGATCCGCCGCCTCTGGAACGCGATCTGGACCCCGGCTGTTATGTTCAGCTCGGGCTTTCTGATCCTCGCCGGGTTTCTGGCCGGTATTCTGTTCTGGGGTGGGTTCCACTGGACATTGGAACTGACCAATACCGAGGAATTCTGTACCTCGTGCCACACGATGGAAACCAATCTGGGTGAATACCGCGAGACGATCCACTATAACAACCACTCCGGTGTCCGCGCGATCTGTTCTGACTGCCACGTGCCACATGAATGGAACCACAAGATCAAGGCCAAGATCATGGCTGTTAAAGATGTCTATCACGAGCTTGCCGGAACCATCAGCACGCCTGAGAAATACGAAGCGCATCGGCTAAGTATGGCATCGGCGGTCTGGAAAAAGATGAAGGCCTCTGACAGCCGCGAGTGCCGCAACTGCCATAACTTTGACTATATGGATTTCACCATTCAAGAAGCACGCGCTGCATCGGAACATCAGCGGGCAATTGACAACAACATGACCTGCATCGACTGCCACCAAGGCATCGCACACAGCCTGCCGCAGGGTTATCAGGAAGAATACCAGAAAATCACCGATGCGCTGGCTAATAAATCCGCAGGTAACTTGCAACAACAGGTTGCAGACGGCAGCGCAGAAATCCGGTCATACCTGACCACACAGTCGGACTGAAAAGGGGTAAGTTATGCTGGAACTTCTGGGAACAATCGGCGGCAACATCATCGGCCTTCCAGGCATTCTGGGCGTTGCGCTTGGCATGATGACGCGCCGCCTCTGGCTGGGGGCCATGATGGGCGGTTTGATCGGCATTGTTGGGACGCTGCTGTTTGCCCATTGGGACTTTGCCAATGTTGCAACGACCGAACTTTTGATCGCCATTGTTGTGGGTCTGTGTGCCGGGACACTGGGTTCTGCGATCCGTATCAAAGGGGCAACGGTCTAACAGAAAGACCGAAGCGTGCTGGGCAATGGCGGCGTAGTGATTGGTCCTTTACCCGATGCTCTGGGGTAGATAGCGGCTAGGTGCAGAAGGGCTCTGATGGAATGGACATCCCCTGATTTCTCATCTGATAGGTTTTCGAGATGGAAGCCGTCAGAACTATCGAGCAATCCGTGCCGAGGGACCATTGCTCGCGTTGGTGTAGATTTTCAGCTGCAGCCCACGCGCCACTGGAGCATTCGACCACGCCTTGCAATGGACAGGTATTACGACATCTAGCTGCAATAAAATAGATATCATATCAAACCCTTAAAGATAGTGTTTCAGCCAAATTGATTCAGGAAAGTAGGCCTCAATGAGTCCACCGCAGATTGATTCCATATCTTATTGCGCACAATGGCGCCCCTAAGCGCGTAATCCTAGGAACCATGATTGGCCTGGCAAGATCCGGGCTCTGCTTGTCCTACTCCCACCATTTTGTACTGCGCAAAAAAAACAACCTGTTCTGGCGCAAAAAGTAACAGCGCAGCCCGCACCGCCGCACTTGTTTTAGGGCCAGCAGGATTTGGACAAGCCAAACGCCTCTGGCCATCTGGGGTAAGACGCTGCCTTTCCCCTCGGGCAACCCTATTAGACAACACCGTGTCCTCGGCTGCGCCTATGGACCGCACAAGACGCTGTACAATCGATGGAAACGGTGGAGCGACAAGGGCATCTTCGCGCGAATGATGG
>NZ_JBXWOK010000002.1:0-403877 GCF_059610845.1 Ruegeria sp. CDSC021 | reverse complement strand
CAATAACATCAGCGCGCCCGCCTAAATCATTCCCTAAGATGCCCACCGTCTCTCCGATGCGTCCGGCCGTCTCTCCAGCCCGTCCCACCGTCTCTCCAGTGTGTCACAAGCGCCTCAGCAGCGCCGGTGAAGGGGGTTCTAAGCATTACAAACATACACCGCAAGCAGAAAATCACGCCCTGAGCAACTTTTTTGCACTTTCTTATTTTACTCAATAAATTCAGATAATTAAGGTGATAAATTCGACCGATGCACCCAGGAAAGCCCATTATCACGCCTAAGGTATCCACACTGCTTTCCGTACGAGCTATGCCCGATATCAACATATTGTTGAGCTCCCCACGTCTACTACAAGACTCGTATGAGTCGCCCGGTATGAAACACACCCGCACCGAGTCGGAATTTGCCTGCACGCGGTCTGAAACGGGGATGCACCGGCAAATACTTTGCACCCTCTCTTGCGAAACGCTCTGGATTGCGTTCAGGTCACCTGACTAGTTACATACTGGCACGCAGCGAGATGACACGAACACACGCCGCCATCTTCCCACGCATATGCACCGTCGGCTTTGACGGCCTGCTGGTCTCTTTCGCCGAAACCATGGCCGAGCCATCGAACCGGGCAGCATTGGCGTTTCGAGCTGCGGTGGATTCTGAACGGTGGGAAGGTGTCATTGAAACCTCTGCGACGCTGGCGTCGACTTATATCCGATTTGAACCATCCCAGTCTGCCCACGCAAACCTTCGCGACCGGGTCGAGCAGCTGTTGCGGCGGCAGGATTGGTACAAAGCGCCCCTCCCCCAGGGGCGCAGGTTATGGAGTGTCCCCACGGTTTATGGCGGCGCGCTTGCCCCTCAATTAGATGAGGCTGCGGCTGCGGCCAGGCTGTCCCCCGATGAAGCCGTTCATCGATTGAGCGCCACAACCGTCCGCGTCCTGACGATCGGATTTGCTCCCGGTCAGCCATATCTTGGCCCGCTCGGCCCTGAGTTCAACATACCGCGCCTCAAGAAGTTGACCCCGATGGTGCCCGAGGGCGCTTTGGTATTGGCGATTTCGCAATTTGTCCTTTTCTCGGGACCCACACCAACCGGGTGGCGACATATTGGCCAAACCGCTTTTCGCTGTTTTCGCCCTGAAGCACAGAACAGCTTTGCCCTGAAACCCGGCGACGAAATGCAGTTCGTGTCAGTCACGCGTGAGGAATTAGAGGCGATACGCGCCAATGACGTTGATGGATCAGGCGGCGCGACCTGTCAGGAGATCGCGGTTTGAGCCTGTCTGTCCTGCGCATAGGGCCTGCTTGTACAATACAGGACCAAGGCCGCCACGGATATCTGGATCAAGGGCTTTCCCGATCTGGCGCAGCAGATTTACTGGCCCTGCACGAAGGTGCCGCATTGTTGAGGCAAAGTCCTAAACTTGCCGCGCTTGAAATGGCCGGAATGGGCGGTGAGTTTGAGGCCACTCATCCCATACAGATTGCACTGACGGGCGCACCGATGCAGGCCAGTATTGATGGCGCTGCCATTTCGTGGAATGCCTCTTACCGCCTTGAGACCGGACAGCGGGTGATAGTCGGGGCCGCCACACGGGGAACCTATGGATATTTGCACCTGGGCGGCGGTATTGAGGTGCAGGAGTTTCTGGGATCCCGCTCAACTCACCTTACTGCCAAAATCGGGCGCGCCCTACAGGCCGGAGACAGCTTATCCGCCGGGGCAGCGTCACAGCAGGCAGGACAGAAGTTGCGCGCTGAAGATCGGTTCTCGGGCGGTTCGCTGCGGGTTGTGGCCAGTTTTCAGACCGAACTGTTCGACCGGCAAACGCTGGACCGCTTTTTGCGCACGACATTCACTCGCGGGTCCCGCGCAAATCGCATGGGAATGCAGCTGGAAGGCGACGGAGAGGGTTTCGCCGCAAAGGGGCAGCTGAACATATTGTCCGAGGTCATCGCCCCCGGCGACATTCAGATGACCGGCACTGGCAATCCCTTTATTCTGCTGCCCGAGTGTCAGACAACCGGCGGGTATCCCAGAATTGCGACCGTCCTTCCCTGTGACCTGCCGCGGGCTGCGCAAACCCCGGCGGGCGTACAGCTTCAGTTCAGGCTGGTCGAAATGGACGAGGCCATTTCCCTGCAGGCGGCTTTTCAAAAAGAACTGGCCAACTTGCCATCCAAGGTCGAACCGCTGATCCGTGATCCTCATGACATTGCTGACCTGCTATCTTATCAACTGGTCAGCGGAATGATCTCTGCCACAGACTAAGGAGTTTGCCGATGCCCAGCGTAGATCTTAATGCCGATATGGGGGAAAGCTTTGGCCCCTGGAGCATGGGCGATGACAAAAGCCTGTTGCGGATTATCACTTCGGCCAACATTGCCTGTGGCGTTCACGCGGGCGATCCGGACGTCATGGCGCAAACGATGACCCTGGCTGCGGAAAACGGTGTCGGCATTGGCGCGCATCCCGGCTTTCCTGACCTACAGGGATTTGGCCGCCGCAATATGAAAATACCCCACGATAGCCTGCGAAATCTTGTTCGGTATCAGTTGGGATCGGCGATCGGTATGGCAAACGCCGTTGGAACGCAGGTCCGGCATCTGAAGCTGCACGGTGCATTGTCCAACATGTGTTCGGTCGATATCGACATGGCGCGGGCCTGTTATCAGGGCGCGCTGGACGTGAACCCAGATATCATCATCATGGTGCTGGCCGTCACCAAGCAGGAAGAAGCCGTTCGGGAATTGGGCTGCAAGTGGGTCGGCGAGATCTTTGCCGACCGCGCCTATAACGACGATGGCACTCTGGTCGACCGAAGCTTGCCCGGCGCCGTCATCCACGACCCCGAAATTGCAGGGCCTCGAATTCTGGAAATGGTCAGCGAAGGGGCCATCATTACCGAAACCGGCAAAAGGCTTAATACCGCGATCGACACGATCTGCCTGCACGGGGATGGACCAACCGCCGTTCAGATTGCGCATTCGGTCCGCGAAAACCTGATCGCGGGCGGTGTCGAGGTGACAAAGTTCCTGCGGTAATCCCGCGGGTGCAATGCGTCCGCCCGTACTCAGACTGTTGCCGAGGCTGAATTCCCTCCCTAGCATGTCAGCAAGCATATGTTCTGAATACCACAATCCCGGCAACGAACCGCACCTGGTTTGCCTAGTCTGGGCAAGGAGTAACTTTATGTCTTTTGATTTAGCGTCTTACGAACCACGCGGCGACAAGAAGAATTCGGACTTCTTCAACGAGTATTTGCCAAAAATTTACGAACGCCGTGCCAGCTCTGGTGTCGCCCAGCAGGTTGGGCCCATGCGCGCTGTCGTGCTTCAGGTCGAAACTGACGTTCTTTTCGACACTCTGGTCGAGCTATATGTGATGTCGCCATACCGTCACACGGCCAGCTATCTTGGACGGACGCATAAATACTCGGTCCTGCATTCACACCTGAACTACCCGGCGCTCATCGTGATGGCTCCGCTTAGCCCGACATTCGAAGACTTCATCCCGCGCATCAACCGCATGTACCCGTTGGCACGAAACACGCCGCAAACGCGCTATGTTGGCGAAGTGTTTGGCGCCACTGACCTGAACACGCTGACCAAAACGCTGGAGGATCAGAATATCCGGTTCGAATATTCCGGCGACACCGAGAACCCGTTTTACACGCTAAAGGGCCTTCGGTTCACCACCCCTTCTGATTTCACCTGCAACCGGGTCGGTTATTCAACGCTGGATTTCAACGATACCGACAGTTTGGGTCTGGGCGACAGGGTATTGCTCAGCAGCGCAGAACAAGCGCGACTGGATGAGGCTGCTGCCTTTGGTGCCGATAGCAATATCTCTTCACTGATGTTGGGCATCGACCATCTGGCGACACGCGTTCTGGCTGGTGAGCGCGAGGATGCGATCCTCGAATTTCTGACGATGGTGCCCTACTATTTCTGGGGGGCGTACAACATTTTCGACATGAATTCGTCGACCAATGTGAACCGCAATGCCAGTGTGAATGATGACAAGAAATCCCCGGCTAAGGTATTTACAGCCAATAATACGCCTTCGTTTGTAAACTCTTTTGCCAAACGGCCCATGCCAACCGAGGATTTCGTCCGCAATTTCGGACGTCGGCTGCATCACATGGCGATCGAGATTCTGGACGGCGATCACGGTGCGGGCGAAAAGAATGTGGATTTCGTTGTGAACACTCTGAAAGACCAGGGGGTGCCATTCCTGGCCCATGTGGTTGGAGAGTGCAAAGACGATCCGAACCTCAAGCAGATTTTCTCAAAACATTCGAAGAACACTCTGCTGATCACCGAGTATATAGAGCGCTGTCATAAGTATGATGGGTTCTTTACCAAAGATAACGTCGCGGCCCTGACTGCGGCCGCCGGTCAGGATGAGCAATATCAGCACGGCCACGTATTCGACTGACCTGACCCCTGCCACCTACTACGGCACGCTCGCTCAGAAAAAAAGGGCCACGGAATTCCGTGGCCAGACCCATCCAGGAGAGTATATGTCGGGTCTTATGACGGCCCGATCATGAAACAGGTGACATTGCGGGCCTGAAGTCTGCGGCAGGCCAGATCGGCTTGCTCTCGGGTCATGCCCTGGAACGTCGCGTCGAACCCGCGTGAGTTTTGATTGACCTTGCGCAGCGTGCCTTCCAATGTAGTCATTTCCGACAGGACCGTTTTCAGTAGAACCTTTTCAGCCTCGTACCGGGTCGTATAGCGCCCCACATTCACGCCCCACAAATGACCGCCAGAGGTCGACAAGCGTGTGACGATTTCCTGCTCTGGCTCGGGCTGTTCTGCCGAGGCCAGCACTAGATCATCCGTGCGGACCGTCGGGCGCGTCGTTCCTTCGGTCGGCGTCTCTACACCGGCCGAGGCGATGGCTGCGGCGATACCGTCCTGAATCCGCGCGTCGTTCTTGGCTGCGGTTGCGGCGACATTGTTCGCCACTAGAACGGTACTCCCCCGCTGGGGTCGAAGAACCGGTCGCAGGCTTCTGGTGGGCGCGCCGCTTACGCTGGCGACTTTCGCATTCAAACCTGCATTACCGGCATAGGCCGGCCGGGCTGGTTTGCGGATCGGCGCGCGCGACGGGGCGCGGCGGAAACCCATGTCCAACAGCTCGGCTACTTTGGCATTGCGCGATGCGCCGGATTTGCCACCAAAGACAGTCGCGATGATCCGTTCGTCCTTGCGCTTGGCCGAGGCAACCAGATTGAACCCAGCTGCACGGGTATAGCCCGTCTTGATCCCATCCGCACCGCGATAGGCCGCTAGCAGGCGACGGTTCGTATTGGGAACGGTTTTGATCCCCGCATTCGTGGATTGGCGCGAAAACAGGTTGTAATATTGCGGGTAATCATACAGCAGATGCCGTCCCAGCGTGGTCATGTCCCGTGCGGTCGACAGATGTCCGGCCTCGGTCAGACCATGTGCGTTCTTAAAGGTTGTACGGCTCATTCCCATCGCCTTGGCGGTACGTGTCATGCGGCGCGCAAAGGCAGCCTCGGACCCGCTGAGGGCGACACCAATGGCAGTGGCAGCGTCATTGGCCGACTTCACCGCCGCAGCACGGATCAAATAGCGGAAAGCAATTTTCTGCCCCGAACGTAAACCCAGCTTTGAAGGCGGTTCAGAGGAAGCCTTTTTGGTGATGGTCACCTGCGTATCGAGAGTGATTTCGCCGTTCCGAACCGCTTCAAATGCGATGTACAGTGTCATCATTTTGGTTAACGAGGCCGGATGGAGGCGTGTATCGGCGTTTCGGGAATGCAGCACTTCGCCCGTTCGCGCGTCGATCACCATCGCCGCATATGGGGCAGCAATGCCCTGCGCCGGAGCGAAGGAAAACAACAACAGGAATGCTGCAAGGAATACGCCCATAGGGGCCGGAACTGTCCGCCGTACCTGCACGATTTTTGCCTCTGTCTACCTCAGGCCGCCGGGTTTTCCCGGTCAGCTACTATTTATTTTATTACCCATCAGCGTAGCACAGCACCCCCGCGAAAGAAACCGAAAGCTCATAACTTTAGCGCTTTCAGCGTATGTCAAAGACCCACTAGATGTGGCGGTGCAAACGGCGGTGCACCGCTAAACCTGCCATTTCGTCAAGACTGTGTCGTCGGCCGGCCCCTATTTTCGGAAACTGCGACCAAATGGCAACATCAACTCAAAGAGCGAACAAGCGCCGTCAATCCACCAAGATCGGGCAATTCGTGGTATCTGGAACTGTCGGCCGGCACGTCGGCCTGCTCGATCTCCCAGACCAGCCCATGCGGCACGTATACGCCCCAGCATCCGGCCTGAATCGGAGCAACCACATCGGACCGCATCGAATTTCCGACCATCATAGCCGCAGCGGGCCCCTCGCCATGCTGCGCGAAGATTTGGCGATAGATTTCCGGGGTCTTTTCAGACACGATCTCGACCCCGTCGAACAGATCGCCCAAACCGGACTGCGCAAGTTTGCGTTCCTGGTCTATCAGATCGCCCTTGGTGATAAGAATTACGCGGTGGGTGTCGGCAGCGCTTTCGATGGCCTGCCGGGCATAGGGCAACAGCTCGATCGGATGGGCCAACATCTCTTGCCCCGCTTCGATCAGTTGGCGAATGAGCCCTGCAGGAACACGGTCTTCGGTCACTTCGATCGCCGTTTCGATCATGGAGAGGGTGAAGCCTTTGATTCCATACCCATAATGCCGGATATTGCGTTTTTCGGCAGCCAGCAATCGGTCCTTCAGGTGATCCGATTCGGCATGATCTGATAGCAGGTCGACAAAATGTGCCTGCGTCAGCTGAAAGAACCGTTCGTTGTGCCACAGCGTGTCATCGGCATCGAACCCGATTGTGGTTAGTTTTTCGCCCATTTGGATAACGTCCTGCTGGCTCTTTTATCTGACGCATTGGACGTTATATAAGCGCACAGATAAACCGAAGCCTGAATCGGACGTTTGCGCCTAATGTTTGAGAACCAATGGATGATGTCTGACAAACCGGACGACGATGCAGATTCGTCGATCCTGGTACAGACGCGCCCCAAGACCAAACGCCCGCCGCTGTACAAAGTGCTGCTTTTGAATGACGACTACACCCCGATGGAGTTTGTCGTTCACGTATTGGAACGTTTTTTCGGCATGACCCACGCAGAGGCGTTCGAGATCATGCTAACCGTCCACAAGAAGGGCGTCGCCGTTGTTGGTGTCTTCAGTCATGAGATTGCCGAAACCAAGGTCGGGCAAGTCATGGATTTTGCTCGCCGCCATCAACACCCCCTGCAGTGCACTATGGAACGCGAAGAGTAAGGCGACGCCTGACCTCTTTTCGGAATTGCCAATGTCCCTTCGCCTAGATCTTGCCTTGCAAAGCGGCCTTGAAATCGCGCAACCCCTGTCGTTGATTGGGCCAACGCCCGAGGAAGACCTCGCTGGGCTGGCTTCAGATACGCAGGTAGTCCAGCCATTCAAGCCGTTTCACGACCATTTTGCGGATCACGGATTCAGGGCCACGCCCGAGGCCGATGACCTGTGCCAGGATGCCATCGTTTTCCTGCCGCGTGCTAAGGCTTTGGCCCGCAGCCTCGTGTATCAGGCTTGCCAGCGTTCGGCCGGATTGGTTGTGGTCGACGGCGCCAAGACAAATGGCGTCGACAGCCTGTTGAAGGATATTCGCAAACGCGTAACCGTGCAGGGGCCCATCGCAAAAGCACATGGCAAGATCTTTTGGTTCCAGTCCGACGTAAACGCGTTCGAGGACTGGGCCGCACCCGCCACCCAATCCGCCGACGGATTTCAGACAGCGCCCGGAGTATTTTCTGCAGACGGGGTCGACCCGGCCTCAGTAATGCTGCTTGCCGCCCTGCCTGAAAAACTGGGCGGTCGGGTCGCCGATCTGGGGGCTGGCTGGGGATACCTATCCACAGGGCTAATGGGTGCAAAGGGGCTGCAGGAATTGCATCTGGTCGAGGCCGATCACATCGCCCTGCAATGTGCTCGTGCAAATGTAAAAGACGACCGTGCACAGTTCCACTGGGCTGACGCGGTCACCTGGCGCGCGCCTGAGCCGCTGGATACGGTCATTATGAACCCGCCGTTTCACGCATCGCGCAGTGCTGATCCCACGTTGGGTCAGGGATTCATCAAATCTGCTGCGCGCAGTCTGACACGGGGCGGTTCCCTTTGGATGGTCGCCAATCGACACCTACCCTATGAAATTACGCTGAACGAGGCCTTCGCGCAGATGAAGGAAGTGACCGGGGACAATCGTTTCAAGGTCTTCCACGCCTCTCGCCCTCGGCGGTGATACCCGCTAACCTGCACCGCACATCAGGAGAACACGCATGTCCTTTTCCATAGCCGGCAAGACCGCGATCGTCACAGGTGGTGCAAATGGTGTCGGATTGGCCATCGGACGTCACTTCGCGGATGCCGGGGCCAATGTCATGTTCGCCGACATGGATGAAAAACGACTGGCCAATGAACTGGGCGAGCAGGCAGATGACAGCAACATCCGTTTCTTCGCCGGGGATCTGCGTGAAAAGCTGACGATTGCGAACCTGCTTTCGGCCACGATTGACGCTTTCGAACAGGTCGACATCCTGATAAATGGCTCGCGCCAGGTTATTCCGTCTGATCCATTGGACATGGAAGACGACTCGGTCCGCACCTTGTTGAACCAGAACCTGATGCCGGCCTTGCGACTGAGCCAACTAGTTGCCAAACGGATGATCAAGCAATCCGGTGATGATGAAAACGAAAACCCTGCGGGATCCATCATCAACTTATCTTCGATTGCTGCCCGTCGCACCCATCCCGATCTGATGGCCTATTCGGTGTCTACAGCAGCGCTTGATCAGTTGACCCGATCCCTGGCCGTTGCCCTTGCCCCAAACCGCATCCGCGTGAACTCGATTGCGCTGGGATCGGTGATGAGCGCTTCGCTGCAATCCACGCTCAAGGAAAATCGCACATTTCGGGATGATATCGAAAAGCACACACCCCTTTCCCGGATTGCCGCGCCAAACGAACTGGCCGAAACCGCACAGTACCTTGCCTCGGACGCCGCAGGTTTCATCACTGGACAAATCCTAACCATTGACGGTGGACGCACTTTGCTGGACCCCGTCGCAGCCCCGGCCCATTAAACAGATGTTCGATACTGAAAAAGCCACCGCCGCAGCCTGGTTTCGTGACTTGCGCAATGAAATCGTAAACGCTTTTGAGCAGCTTGAGGATTCCCACGACACCGGACCTTTTTCCGATGCTCAACCCGGTCGCTTCGAAGTCAAAGAGACCAAACGGCATTCGGATGACGGGGCGGACGCCGGTGGCGGTTTGATGTCCGTGATGCGCGGCGGCCGCGTGTTCGAGAAAGTCGGCGTCAATGTCTCGACAGTATTCGGCCAGCTCGGGGAACGGGCGCAACAGGCAATGGCTGCCCGAAAAGGCATTCCCGGAATGACCGAGGACCCGCGGTTCTGGGCCTCGGGTATCAGCCTGGTTGCCCATATGCAGAACCCGCACGCTCCCGCTGTTCACATGAATACGCGCATGTTCTGGACACCTCACGCCTGGTGGTTCGGCGGCGGATCAGACCTGAATCCCTGTATCGAATATGACGAAGACACTGCCCATTTCCACGCAACCCAGAAGGCCCATCTGGATCCCCACGGACCGGGCCACTATCCGCGTTTGAAAGAATGGGCCGACGAGTATTTCTTTATCCCGCACCGCAAGCGCGCCCGCGGTGTCGGCGGTATCTTTCTGGATGACTATTGCACCGGAGACTGGTCATCGGACTTTGCCCTGACACAGGATATCGGGCGGGCCTTCTTGCCAGCCTTTCTGCCTTTGGTTGAAAAGCGCAGGCAACAGAGCTTTGACGCCGCTGATAAGGATACCCAACTGATTCATCGCGGGCTCTATGCCGAATACAACCTTGTCTATGACCGCGGAACCAAATTCGGGCTAGAGACCGGGCACGACCCGGACGCAGTGCTTATGAGCCTGCCGCCCTTGGCCAAATGGGTCTAGCGCCTGACCTGCCCCTGCGGTGCTTTTTACTTCCGGGGTTTCAGAACCCGAAATCCATGAAATTGTCAGAGCAATAGCGCTGCGCCGATGCCGCTGACATGTTCTCGCCAACGCGTTTGACAGTAACCGAATAGCCCGGCGTCGTATCAACCCCTTCGGGCGCAGTCAGCGAGAATTGCACCGTCCGTGTCTGTTTGTCATAGGCCCGGGTTATGTAAATACGCTGGTTCGATTTGGTTCTAAGCGTGCGTATCGCAAAATCCCCGATCCCGCACCAATAGGCCACTGGCGCAGAACTGCCGCTGGTTGAGACCTCGTAAACGCCATTGTCACGTGGTGTCACTGTCGTTCGGAATGCGGGGTTTATACCGACCCCGAACCCAACAGCCTGGGCCATGGCAGGCACCATCATCAGCGTCAGAATACATGTTGATACAAAGTATTTCATGGTGCTTGACCCCGGGCAAAAAAGATTTCCTTGGAAAATCATAGAACAGATACGCTTTCCGTAAAGCGCAGTTTCAATCCGCAAAGTGCAGCCGCCCACCGACATCCTGCGGCGCAAGCGCCACGGTTTTTATCACCGCAAAGCAAGGTTTGCCTGCAGCAAGCCCAAGGGCTTCAACCGAACGTCGGGTGATCCGAGCCAGAATAGTCCCTGCAGGTGTAATGACAGAGACGATCGCACCGGGGCCTTCCCCGGCTCGGATCGTATCAACCCTGCCCTCCAGTACATTCAGCGCTGACAGGCCCTCGGGCCGCTTACTGGCAAGGATCACCTCTTGTGCGGGGATGCGAATACGCAGGCTTTCACCGACCTTATGGGGAATAAGCGGCAGAAATAGGCGCGCCTCTTCGGCTGCCAACTCGGTCAACCCGTCTGCATGGTGAGCTGATACCTGCACCTGAAGCACCGCACCAACGGCTCTGACACCGAGCGGGGCCACAGAAGGATCAGCCATCACTTCGGAAGCCGGGCCTTGCCGAACCACCTTACCGTCCTGCAGGGCTACGACAGAAGTTGCCAGCCGCGCAACTTCTGCTGCCGAGTGGGTCACATAAAGGATCGGCACCGAAATCTCATCCCGAAGCCGTTCGAAATAGGGCAGTATCTCGGCCTTCCGTGCATCATCCAATGCGGCCAGAGGCTCATCCGCGAGGATCAGACGCGGGCTGGCCAATAAGGCGCGGCCTATGGCGACACGCTGCTTCTCGCCACCTGACAGGCTCAGTGGACGACGGTCCAGAAGATGCCCGATCCCCAACATTTCAATCACCTTATCGGGGTCTTCGCGCGGCACGCTTTTGGGCGCGAACCAGCACCCATAGGACAGGTTCTGGCGCACAGTTAGATGTGGGAACAGCCGGCCTTCCTGAAAAATATACCCCAAGCGGCGTTTATGCGGAGGCAGCCAAAGGCGCTTTTCCGTATCGAACAACGTCCACCCGTCCACGGATACGCGACCAGCTTTGGGCTCCAGCAATCCCGCCACAGCGTTAACGATTGTCGTCTTACCGGCGCCGGACCTTCCATACAGAACCGTCACCCCGGCAGGCGCATCAAATTCGGCATCCAACTGAATACCTGGCAGATCATGTTGCAGATTGACGGAAAGGCTCATGTCCCCGACACCCTTGCCGCGGCGCGACGACCGACAAACTCTGACAACAGCAGCGCCCCCATCGCGATGATGACCGATATCACCACTAGCCGCATCGCCGCCGCCTCACCACCCGGAACCTGCAGAAACGCATAAACGGCCGATGGCAACGTCTGTGTCTGTCCAGGTATGTTCGAAACAAAGGTGATCGTCGCGCCAAACTCACCCATGGCTTTTGCAAAGGCAAGGATGGTCCCGGCGATCACCCCCGGCAGAATCATCGGCAAGGTTACGGTGACAAAAACCCACAGACGCGAGGCACCCAGCGTGGCTCCGGCCTGTTCGAGCTTAGGGTCGACGGCTTCGATCGAAAGGCGAATAGCACGGACCATCAGCGGAAACGCCATGATCCCGGCGGCCAGCGCCGCGCCGGTCCAGCGAAACGCAAAGACAATTCCAAGCCCCGCCAGAGGTCCACCAATCGGGCCCTGAATACCAAAGGTCAATAGCAGCAGATATCCCGTAACAACCGGCGGCAGGATCAATGGCAAATGCACCAACCCATTCAACACTTGTCGTCCGGGAAAGCGCCAGCGCGCCAGTGCATAGGCAACGAATATACCAAAGGGCAAAGTAACCAGCGTTGCCCAGAAAGAGACACGCAGCGACAATTTCAGCGCCTCAAGTTCTTCCGGTCCCAGCCAACCCATCGGCTAGTCGCCCGGCAGGGCAAATCCCTGCTCTGCAAAGACTGCCATCGCTGCATCGGTCTGTAGGTAGCTTAGGAAAGCATATGCCTCGGCTGAGGCTTGCGTTGTTACAGCGGCCGGGTAGACAATTTCCGGGTGAAGATTTGCAGGGAAAGAGGCCACAACCCGCACCCGATCCTCGGCCTGGGCATCCGATCGGTAGACAACACCCAAGGGGGCAGCCCCCGCGGCAACCAAAGCCAGAGCCGCGCGTACATTGTCGGTCTGTGCCACCTGCTGCTGAACACTATCCCAAAGACCTAGGTTTTGCAGCGCCGCTTTGCCGTAAATTCCCGCAGGCACGGCATCGACCAGGGCCATCGCAAGATGCCCACCTGACAAAGCGGCTGAGATGTCCGTCTGCGGGGAAAGCCCCTCAATTTCAACGGCCGTCGGCCCACCGATCAGGACAAGCCCATTTCCCAAAAGGTTAACCCGCGATCCAGCATCAATCAGCCGATTCTCCTGAAGGACATCCATCCAGTCACTGTTGGCTGAAATATACACATCCGCCGGGGCGCCCTGTTGAATTTGACGTGCCAGTATAGAAGACGCCGCATACGATATGACAACCTCCTGACCGCTTTGCCGTTCAAAACCCGGTACAAGTGAATCCAGAGCATTTTTCAGACTGGCAGCAGCAAAAACCAAAACATCGTCGGCCTCTGCACGCTGCGGAGTCGATATCAAACTACCCAAAACAATAGCAGCAGCCAGAAAACGGCTTGCGGATGACAGGGTCATATTGTTCCCGTCTCGTAGGTTAAGGTTCCATCAGGGGATATCTGAGGCGGCGGGGGGCGCGCAAGCATCGATAGGACGCATCGTGAATAAGAACCTTTGAAACGGGCAATTCATAGCCGCTACAACACCCAAGATATTTTGGAGGTGCCTGATCCGAAACGACCGGTTCAGATTTCGTGATCCCTCAAAAAGTCTGATAAATCAGAGCCCGGTTGGCGGAGATATCACCCCAGATGCCCGCCTTGTCTAAATTCAGTGAAAGAAATTGTGCCAGACCCTCTTGCGCCCGCGCGCCGGCTTGGCTAAATGCAGCCTCACGGGTGATTAGCTCAGTTGGTAGAGCGCTTCGTTTACACCGAAGATGTCGGGAGTTCGAGTCTCTCATCACCCACCATTCTTTCCCTACAATGTATCAAGGTCTTACGCGGCTAGCACCTTTTGCTGTGCTGCGCATGAAACTGTGTCCGCTGCGCCTCCGCTGCACTTAAACGGAGATGATGTCTCCAACACAGGAGATAAGCCACATGGGTTTCGCACGTATTCAGAAGAGGTCAAACTTGAGCCTGGGACTTATGGCATCGAAGTCCGATATGTCGAGAACCACGGCCATGTGGGGCTGAAGCTGGAATGGGACGGTCCGGATACCCATGGCCGTGAGGTGATGCAGGCCGATCCCGGTTTGTCGGTTCCCAAGGACGACGCGATCCAAGTTGGCATCCAGGTGTCGCATGCGTCTGATCAGGCGAGTGTTACACTGGAGGGGTTACCGGCAAATACCCTGATAATCAGTGGTGAGTATTCGGTGATCACCAATGGTGATCCGGTGGATTTGTCGGGTTGTAACCTGAACCACCTGGAGCTTTCCCCGCCAGTAGGTTTCGAGGGCGTAATTCATGGTCAGATCGTTGTGTCAGACATAGACAGCGCCGGCACTCTCATCACTTCGGAAAACCCATTTGCCCTGACCGTCGGTGACGACCCTGTCAGCCCAGGGATTTCTTTGGACGAAGAACTGGCTTACGAAGCGCTGCACTCGAGTACTCCTGGAACCCTGCCTTGGGATGCTATCCATTCGACCGACAATGCCCCAGAGGTGGATGTTCTGGACGAGCCGATCTCAACCCTCGGAGATGCAAATATTACTTGTATTGAAACAGATACTTATGAGAGATTTGATTGGTAGTGAATGCAATGCTCAGTTGAGCCGACCTGCATTCTGTTCTGGGATGCGATCTTTGCCACAGGCTTCTTGCCGAGACGCTAGAATCTTGATTTTGCAGACGGTCCAACACCTATATTTTCTTTGGTTGTGCCCAAGGCACAGTCTGGCCAGAATTTCAGCAAATTTATGACAGAAATCACACCTAGCTGCGGCGTTCGAAACGAATCTGCTCTAGGTGAGATCAAATGAAAAAGTTGGCCATTCTTCTTATATCTATGCCCTTCACGGCGCTTGCAGAAGAGCGGGTGTTTGAATGTCAGTCGCCAGACGAACAGCATCCCGAAATGGCTGCGAAACTGATCAAATATGAAGATCAAAATAAAGGTCGTATCAAGATCGGTGACATCGACAAAGAGGTCGATGTTTTCCCGGGGCTCGATACCTTGACCTACCTGTATATCGGCGAGGATCACACGCTGAGTTATAACGTCCACCCCCAGAAAGGCACGTTCGATTTCTCTGCCTCTGGTAGTAGAACCGGTTGGGGCAAAGGAACTTGCACGGAAATCACAGGGCAATAACCCGCATCTCCTCCTAACAATGCACCGGCCTGTTCCATGGGCGTGTGCTTGCGGCAAACAGTGGCTGCACCCGCAGTAGCGCCACATATCTATCGGCGGACCAACCAGCACAGTCCCTTTTTCAAATATACGCATCGCGCCGTTTCCGTCCCGAAACGGCGCGATGACATTTCAGTTAATGCGCGCCACTACGCTTGGCGTTGACGACCGTCTGCTCCAGAGGGTTATAGCCTTCTGGAACAGGCACAAGATTTACCCTTTTTGCATAGTCCTCAAAATAGGCCTGCATCGCTGCGACACGCTCGGGCATCTGGTCCGCCAGATTGTGTAATTCCGACGGATCAGCTTCGATATCAAACAGTTCCCATTCGCCTGTGCCTTTAGGGGCCAGATTCTGCATCAGTTTATATTTGCCCTGGAATACTGCCGAGGACCCTGCAAGCTCATATCCGACCGGGTTGTTATCGTCGCGCACGGTTTCCGTCTCACCCTTCAGGACCGGCATCATACTGATACCGTCTGGCGTATAGATTTCGCGACCGTCATAGACCGGTCCGGGAACGTCTACGCCGGCAACTTCAAGAAGTGTTGGAACGATATCGCGAACAAAGGCAAATTTATCGACTTGCGATCCGGGCTCGACAACACCCGGGAATTTCACGATCAAAGGGACACGCAAACCACCCTCGGTCGAGAATGTCTTAAAGTAGCTGCCCGGAACCGCTGCGGCTGCCGCCCAGCCAGGGCCGTAATCAGCATAGACACCCTGCTGCCCCATATCCGAATAATCGCCGTCAAAATCCTCGATATAGACCTTGTCGTAATGGGCTTTGTACCAATCACGATAGGCTTCAGACAGCGGCAACTGGTTCGGATCCGGGCCGTTATCCGCAAGGAAAATGACGATGGTGTTGTCCGCAATACCTTTTTCATCCAGATAGCTCAGGATCCTGCCGATATTGACATCCATATTGTCCAGCATTCCGGCATAGGTCTGCATCCGTCGCGCGTTGAATGCTTTTTCTTCGTCGTTAAGCTTTTCCCAATCCGGCATCTGCCACGGTTCATAAGAGGTTTTCGCAAACTCCGGGTCCAATTCCACATTCGGAGAGATCAGCCCAAGTTCCTTCTGCTTTTCCAGACGCGAAACCCGCAGGGCCTCGAACCCTTCGTCATAAACGCCGTCATATTTGTCGATGAATTCTTTTGGCGCCTGATGAGGGTAATGGACGGCCTGATACCCGACCCAGGCCAAAAATGGTTTACCGTCATCCAGGTTGCTGTCGATGTAATCGATCATCGTTTGGGTATAAAAATCCGACGAGAAGTAGTCGTCCGTTGGCAGGCTGACAAGCTTGTCGTCCTCGTAATAGTGCACCCGCGTATAGAACGGGGCATAGGGCTGCTCGACCCAGTTATCCGCACCGCTTTCGCCCAGCATAAAGGATTTCTCAAATCCGCGGTCATAAGCGATCGTGCCAGGCTCATGACCTAGGTGCCATTTGCCGGTCATATAGGTGTGGTATCCTGCGTCGCGCAACAGACGCGGCAACGCAACAACCTTGTCGTTCAAATGACCTTCATAGCCAGGCTTGCCGAATTGGTTATCGGCCTGAATCTCTAACATATTGCCGAGGCCTGCGAGATGGTTGTCGACACCGCTGATCAGCATAGTCCGAGTGGGCGAGCAAGACGCTCCGACGTGGAAATTGGTGAACAGCATACCGTCATCTGCCAGTTGGTCGATCGAGGGCGTTTCGATTTCACTGCCAAATGCGCCAACATCGGAAAACCCCATGTCATCTGCGATTAGAATAAGAACGTTTGGGCGTGTATCCTCAGAATCGGCAAGTGCTGCAGTCGTTGATAACGCCGAAGCGCCAAGCACAGCTAATATATTCCTTAAAGGAACCATTGAATCCTCCGTTATGTGGGAAGTCCGGGGCGTCGTGCCACGGTCGACAATAATGTCGCAGGAAACGACATTTCCGGCTACAGAAAGAGACGGTCATTCCATCATTTGGTATGAGCGTTCTGAATATTGGAACGAGGGTGCAAATGATTGATTCCAAAGCCATAGATGCGGTGCGCTCATTGGCCAGACACGGCAACTTTCGCGTGGCAGCGGATGCAATCGGAACCTCTCCGGCAAGTTTCTCACGCTATATCGGCCAGGCAGAAACTTATGCCGGTCAGGCGCTATTCGAACGGACAGGCCGCGGCGCAACCATCAGACCGGCGGGGAAACGCTTTCTGCAACTTCTGGACGCGCTGCACAATGCGACCAGCCAGTTTGAAGCAGGAGTCAAACGGCTGCGTTCGGTCGGCCCGGAGGTGCTGAATATCGGCTGCGGCCCCCTGACGACCCGGACGATCATCACGCCGCTTCTGGCAGAGCTGCTTGATAACTGGCCAGATCTTCGCGTCCGCGTTGATGTGCGGGCCACCATGGAACCCCTCGAAGCATTGCGGATAGGGCGCCTGGACGTGGCGGTTTGCGATCTGACGCACACGCCCAACCTAAGCGATCTGGACATTCAGGTCGTTCGAAAGGAACCCGTTTTCTTCTGCGCTCGCCCCGACCATCCCATTCATCAGGCAACTCCGGTCTCAATCGCTGAGGTGTTTCGGCATCCGTTTATAACCGCGCATATGCATCGCCACTGGCGCTCTGCCATTGCCGCCACTCTGGGGAATGACGAGAAAGCCTGGCATATTGTTGACCGATTGCCCCAGATCGAAAGTGACGATTTCTCTTTAGTTGCCGATATGGCCTGCAGAGCAGACCTGATTGCCGGAGGAATGAAGGAAGATTTTGATCAGCACCTGAAATTGGGGATGTTGAAAGAGATACGAACCACGCAACCTCTGACCTGGAACATATGCGCTGCCCGTCGCAAGGGCGTTAAATTTGCCGCGCTTGATATGTTCTGGAATCGATTGTGCCACCGGTACGGGGCGGAATAAGCCCGCCGCATGACCGGAATGCCCGGCGGTTAGTCTACATCGCGGACAACGCGAAATCCGACATGATTGCTGCCCAACGACATCTCAACCGGCTGCCGCGCTGCAGGTCGGTAACGCAGACAGAAATTCGACGCGCAAAGCCATGAGCCCCCTTTGACCAACCGCATTGCACCCATCGATGCGCTACCGAACTGGGCGGCAAAGGCCTTTTCCGGGCCGGTAGGATCAATTTGGTCGCCAGGAATGTGCCCCGGCACCCACCAGTCGGCCACGTGCTCCCAGACATTGCCCGCCATGTCATACAGGCCGTAGCCATTGGCCACATATGAAGCTACGGGTGCGGTTCCGACATGGCCATCGTCAGCCAGGTTTTCGCTTGGGAACTGTCCTTGCCAGGTGTTTGCCTTCCACCCATTGCTGGGATCATAGCTGTCACCCCAGGTGTAGTCGGCGCCTTCGATCCCGCCGCGAGCTGCAAATTCCCATTCGGCCTCGGTCGGCAGACGACCTCCGATCCACTCTGCAAATTCTGCGGCATCCTCGGGTGACACATGCACCACCGGATGGTCGCCCAGTTCCGCAATCGAACTGCCCGGTCCTGCCGGGTGTTGCCAGCTTGCACCTTTGACATAGCGCCACCATGCGTTGGGATTATTCAGCGACACCGCTTCCTTAGGCTGGGCGAAGACCATCGACCCAGGCTCAAGCAAATCTGCAGGCAGACCCGGGAAATCCTCCGCCGACAAGCCACGCTCTGCCGTTGTCTGATACCCGGTTTCTTCGACAAATTTCGCAAATTGGTCGTTGGTAATTTCTGTCCGCGTAATGTCAAAGGACCTGACATTCACTGGATGGACCGGAGTCTCTTCCGCTTGAAAGTTTTGCGAACCCATCAGGAATTCTCCACCATCCAGCCGGACAAACTCAGGACCTGGTTTGGAACCGATACTGGTATACCAAACGGCAAAGCATACAATCGCAACCACGGGAACCGAGCCATAGGCTAGCAATCTTTTTGAAAGGGGCATGTAGAATTAACCTGTTGGATCTATCAGGGGTGAATGTAGTGATTTGGTAAGGTTTTCAATCCCCTACTGTGAATGGGCAGCATTTCCACCCTTCGACCTGAGCTTCAACGAAAGGAGCGCGCCTGCCTGCTGCGAGGCAAATTCACCTACACTTGTAAATTCATGTCAAATTGGGACCGCTGTTCAATTC
Source organism: Ruegeria sp. CDSC021 (assembly GCF_059610845.1). NCBI lineage: Bacteria > Pseudomonadati > Pseudomonadota > Alphaproteobacteria > Rhodobacterales > Roseobacteraceae > Ruegeria > Ruegeria sp. CDSC021. Next base: position 384,801 of record NZ_JBXWOK010000002.1, on the reverse strand, counting down.
AAACGATCCACAGCCGCCAAAGCACCCGACAGAGCGACCTTGATCTCTAAGGGCATGCCTCTGCCCTGTTTATATTGATTGGCCGCGATCCAACCTGCCTTGTGCCCCCGCGCACCGATCGCCTTCATCCGTGCATCAGCCGCAGAATCCGGCATTTTTTCAATCAGGTTTCTCGAATACTCGATCTCATCGCGGGACAAAATCATACCAACCGCACTGTATACATCCATGCCTACTTGCATCGTCAAATGATCCAGCCGATGCGTTGCCCCAGACAACATCCGCGTGCAATAGGCCGCCAGAAAATACCAGCGAAAGATCGCAAGTATGCGCTTCTGAGTATCAGTGACTGTATCAACCTCAAATATTGCCGTGGCGGATATCTTCTCAAATGCTGAACTGGCCGCCTGCGAGGCCTGAATAATCTGATCCTCGCGCACGTCTACGGGTATGACTGGCGGGACAGGTGTCACGACCGGCTGGTAAGTTTCGAAATTCATGCATGGCCTCCGGCTTTGGTTGCTGAAGGGAACATGGGGGTTCGAAAATGCATCCCGATGTGAATCTCTGCCATAGTTTGTAAGTATACCCGGTATTTTGGCTGAACTTAAAAGCCATTTTTCATATGTAACGCAAACTCAAGGACAAACTTGGCTATTTGAGCTATTAATTGTGTGGGATTTGAGCCGCATTTTTTGCAGAAATCTGGGCCTTTATATCGCCCTAAACCCCCTTACATCTGACACGATCTTGCAGAATTTGTGCCCTTTTTACCAAATACAAACAGTCAATCCTGCTGATCAGTTTACGAGTTTGAATTTAACGAGGGGGTACAAGCGGGACTAGGGGGTGAGCGCCTGCCGGGCCGGGCTCGCCCTAGGGCAGAGCAGCTCCCCCCGCCGCCTTCCGTCAGTCGATTTTGCTTTTTTGCGAATGCGGTGTGACACCAAAACTGGATCGATAAACCCGCGAGAAATGACCGGGATTTTCAAAGCCACAAGCCAAGGCGACCTCGGTGACGGATGCTTCGGTCTGAAGCAAAAGCTTTTGCGCGCGTTCCAGGCGCAATTCCATAAAGTATTTTTTGGGCGAAGTGTTGAGATACTTACCAAATAACCGCTCTAACTGGCGCGTGGATATGCCAAGATCATCCGCGATCTTTGACGGAGAAACCGGTGCTTCAAGGCATTCGCGCATGGTATGGATAGCCCGAGCCAGATGTGCGTTACGCATCCCGTTGCGCGATTGCAATGATACCCTTTGTTTGGCCGTTGCGTTGCGGGCAGCATTATACACCATCTGGTCTGCAACCGCGATCGCCAGCTCCTCGCCGTGGTCGCGTCCGATCAGATGCAGCATAAGATCGGCAGTTGCCGTCCCACCCGATGCTGTGATGTGTTTCGCGTCTGCCACGAAGACACTGCGCACAAGGTTCACCTCTGGGAACGCTTCCATAAACGCATCGTGATATTCCCAGTGGATCGCAGCCTGAGAGCCATCCAGAAATCCGGCCTCTGCTAGAAGCCAAGCACCAGAACACAATGCCCCGATCGGCGTGCCCCGCGCACGTTCGCGTCGCAACGTCGCCAGAAGGTCACGTGAGACATGGTTGCGCATGTGGATGCCCGACAAGACAAACAACTGATCAGTCTTTGGAATATCGCCCAACCCGCCATGCACAAGTGTCACCACCTTATTGGAACACACTGCACGCTCTGCGTCCTCCGATATCAGCGTCCAATCATATAGCGTTTCCTCACTGACCAGATTGGCGATCCGCAGTGGTTCGACGGCGCAGGAAAAGGCGAGATGCGAGAACTCCTCGATCAGAACAATGGTGATGTGCCGCATCTGAGGCATAGGGCTTTCCACTTTGTTCGGCCGGATTGGCTGAGTCTTTGTCGTTGGATTATGCTGCACGAAATTTCTATGTATACAATATGTATTTTATTCGGATACAAAAAGGAGGCAATCGAACCCAATCGATTCTTGCTGGCTGGGCTGGAGGATCCGGATGAAGGACGTCGCAAAAACCCGCAAAACGCAGCTGGCCGAGCACTTGAAGGTCTCGATCCTGACTTTGCGCCTGCAACCCGGCACCGATCTGGACGAGGTGCATCTGTCCGATGCGTTTGGCCTGTCGAGAACGCCTTTACGCGAAGTGTTCCGACAACTCGCCGGAGAAGGGTATCTGGACCTGCGCACAAACCGCAGCGCGCGCGTGTCCGAAATGTCGTATACCACCTTGCGCGATTTCTTTCTGGCCGCGCCGATGATCTATGGTGCAATCCTGCGACTGGCAGCGGCGAATGCAAAGCCTGTGCAGATTGAAGCCCTGAAAACCGCACAGCAGGCATTCAAGGCCGCGCTGCGGGATGGGGCAGCCGAAGAGCGCGCCCTGGCCAATAACCGCTTTCACGAAGTGACCGGCGAAATGTCGGGCAATGTCTATCTATTGCCCTCTTTCAACCGTTTGCTGATTGACCATGCCCGTATCGGCATGACCTTCTACCGGCCACGGTCGGGCAGGATGGTCGAAAACCTGTCCGAGGCAAGCCAGCAACACGACGCCATCATCGACGCCATAGAGGCACGCGATGAAACGGCTGCTGCGCAGCTGGCCGAAGATCACTGGAACCTGTCACGCGATCAGATCGAACTGTTCGTGATGCCCGATGCGCTGGATGTCCCAATGGGCCTCCCACCGCTTTCGAAACCTGCATGAGGACGGAATGAACCCAATTTTCCGATTTGAGGGGGTCTATACCCCGGTGGTCACGCCCTATCAGGCCGACGACAGCGTGAACTGGGACGCGCTGGCGCAGGTGATCGAGCTTCTGATCAAGAATGGCGTGCATGGTCTGATCTCGGGCGGGTCGACTGGTGAGAATTATGCGCAGACCGTGGAGGAACGGCTCGAATTGGCGCGGTTCACCCATGTGCGTCTGAAAGGCCGTTTGCCTCTGGTTGTTGGCACGGGCGCGATGTTGACGTCGGACTCGGTTGCGCTGGCGTCGGGTGCAAAGGAAATCGGGGCGGATGCGATCCTGTTAGCCAGCCCGCCCTATTCGGTGCCCACCGACCGCGAAAATGCGCTGAATGCGCTGGCCATCGACAAGGCCGCCGACCTGCCGGTAATGCTGTACAATTATCCTCACCGCACAGGCACGATGATGGGCGAAGAATTCCTGGACCGCGTCGGACGCAGCAGGAATTTCTGCGGCATCAAGGAAAGCTCGGGCGATATCAACCGGGTGCATCTTCTGGCGCGGGACTATCCGCATATCCAACTGGGATGCGGTATGGACGATCAGGCGCTGGAATTCTTTGCCTGGGGCGCGCCGTTCTGGGTCTGTGGCGGCTCGAACTTTCTGCCTGCCGAGCATGTGGCGCTATACCAGGCCTGTGTAATCGAGGGCGATTATGCCAAGGGCCGCCGGATCATGTCGGCGCTGATGCCCTTGATGCGGGTATTAGAACAGGGTGGGAAATTCATCCAGACCATCAAGCATGGTGTCACAATGAATGGGATTGACGCGGGCACCGTTCGACCGCCGCTGAAATCTTTGAACAAAGATGACAAACGCGCGCTAGAGCAAGTGACGCGCGTGCTGAAACAGAAAATCGCTGACATCATGGCAGAGGGGTAAGGTATGACATTGCTGACGCAGGACGAATACGACTCCATCGCCGCGGGTCTGACCTTGCCAACCGGCGCCTTTATTGATGGCGCGTACCGCCCGGCGATTTCTGGGCAGTCCTTCACAACGGTTAACCCGGCGACCAACAAGAAATTGGCCAACATTGCCGCCTGCGGCGTAGCGGACGTAGATTTTGCCGTCGAGAAGGCGCGCGAAGCGTTCGAAGATGGCCGCTGGTCGAGGCTGCACCCATCCGAGCGCAAAAATGTACTGATCCGGTTGACCAAACTGATCACACGCAATGCACGTGAACTGGCGGTGATGGAAAGTCTCGACAGTGGCAAGACCATCTTTGACTGCGAGACCGTCGACCTGCCCGAGACCATTCATTGCCTGAAATGGCACGCCGAGGCGATCGACAAGATCTATGATCAGGTCTCGCCCGCCAGTGACGACCACATCGCTTTGGTCGTGCGCGAGCCGATTGGCGTTGTCGGGTTAGTCCTGCCCTGGAATTTCCCATTGCTGATGCTGGCATGGAAGATCGGGCCCGCTCTGGCTGCGGGCTGCTCGGTGGTGGTGAAGCCGGCCGAGGAGACTTCACTGACGGCATTGCGGCTGGCCGAACTGGCGATGGAGGCCGGTCTGCCACGCGGCGTCCTAAACATCGTCCCCGGCGCAGGTGCCGAGGTGGGCGAACCTATCGGACGGCACATGGATATCGATATGGTGTCCTTCACCGGTTCAACCGTGACTGGCAAACGGTTTCTGAGCTATTCGGCGGAAAGCAACGCCAAAGAGGTGGTGCTTGAAATGGGCGGCAAGAATCCGGCCATTGTGATGGAAGATGCAGAAAATCTGGACCGCGTGGCGGCACATATCGTCAATGGTGCGTTCTGGAATATGGGTGAGAACTGCTCGGCCACGTCCCGCCTGATTGTCCACAAGGCCGTAAAGGCCGAGTTGCTCGACCGCATCGCCCATCATGTAAAGCAATGGAATGTCGGCGAGCCTCTGAACCCGGAAACACGATTGGGCGCAATGGTCAGCGAAGCTCATTTCGATAAGGTCTGCGGATATCTGGATCAGGCCGAAAACGTAGTGATCGGAGGCAAAGCGGACAATGGCTTTGTCGAGGCCACCGTAGTCGAACTCCCTGGCAATGACGCCATCCTGGCACGTGACGAGATCTTTGGTCCCATTCTTTCGGTGATCACGGTTTCCAGCTTTGATGAGGCCATCAAGATCGCCAACGATACCGAGTATGGTTTGTGTGCGTCGATCTTCACAGCCAATGCGAAACGCGCCATTCGCGGGGCGCGGATGATCCGGGCGGGAACGGTGACTGTAAACAGTTTTGGAGAGGGCGATATCACCACGCCCTTTGGCGGTTATAAACAGTCTGGCTTTGGTGGGCGCGACAACTCGATCCATGCGCATGACCAGTATACCCAGCTAAAAACCATCTGGGTCGACCTGTCCGACGATGCGGATGAGGCCGTGGATTGAGCAGCTATGCCGCCCGAACCCTGCCAGTCCATCGCGGACCTGCGGCCTGGAGCGTCATATTAGGCGATCCACCCCCAGCCCAAGAACTGGATGGTGATCTGACGGCGGATGTCGTGATTGTTGGTGCCGGTTTCGCAGGCCTGTCAGCGGCACAGCGTTTGAGGCAGCTGCAAAGCGACGCAAAGATCATCGTGCTTGAGGCTGGCCGCGTGGCCGAAGGGGCTGCTGGGCGCAATACGGGTTTTATGATCGATCTGCCACATGACCTGGCCTCGGACAATTATTCCGGGCCGGGGGATGATCGCACCATGATCACACTAAACCGACTTGCAATTGATTTTGCCCGATCGGCGGTCGAGCAATATCAGATCGACCCGAATTTCTTTGATCCGGCTGGCAAGGTTAACGGAGCGGTGAGCGCGGCGGGACATGCACATAATATCAGCTATGCGCATCATCTCAGCACTTTGGGTGAGACCAGTGAAATGCTCGACCAACAGCAGATGCACGCCCTGACAGGGTCGCGCCACTATCGGTCGGGGCTATACACGCCCGGCACGGTTATGTTGCAACCAGCAGGCTATATTCGTGGTCTGGCTGCGGGACTGATCAAGGATGGCATTGCATTGTACGAGAGCTCTGGCGTGACCGGGTTTGAGAAGCAAGGCGGTGCGTGGCTGGTAAAAACCGCGCGCGGTACCGTCAGCACTGGTACAGTCATCCTCACGGTGAACGGGCATCTGGAAAGCTTTGGGATCGAGCGTGACCGCCTGATGCAGCTGTTCCTGTTTGCGGCAATGACCCCGGAGCTGGACGCCGAAGTACTGTCGCGGCTGGGGGGGCAACCCCGCTGGAGTGTCACACCATCTGATCCGTTGGGTACAACGATGCGGCGCATTGATACGGCACAGGGCGGCAATCGGATCATAACTCGTACCTGCGCGGCCTTGCGCCCGGGCATGACCTCGACTGCTGGTGATCTGGCGCGCGCCTCGCGGGTGATGCAGCGCAAATTCGACCAGCGATTTCCGCAGTTGGCCGGGCTGGACATGCAATATCGCTGGGCCGGTCATCTCTGCCTCAGCCTGAACGGCGTCGCCGTCGCACGAGAGGTCGAACAGGGCGTAATTTCTGGCTGTGTCCAGAACGGGCTGGGCACGGCGCGCGGCACCCTGACCGGTATCGCGGCGGCAGAACGCGCCTGCGGCCACAGCTCGAATATCACCCGGTATTTCGACGCCCAGGGTCAACCCAAACGCCTGCCCCCAAAGCCATTCCGCGAGATCGGTGCCAATGCGGTGCTGCGCTGGAAAGAATGGCGCGCGCGGGACGAGTGATCAGGGCAGGCTCAGCTTGGCCATGCGGCCTCCGTCTACTGTGTAGACCTGCCCGGTGATAAAGCTGGCATCACCCGACGCCAGGAAGGCGACGAGCGCCGCAACCTCTTGTGGGCTTCCGGTTCGGGCAATGGGGTGTATGCGCTTGATATCCTCGTGAAATGTCTCCGGGTCCGGCATTGAGGCGATGAAATCCACGTTCAACTCGGTGTCGATCCAGCCAGGGGCCACGGCGTTGCAACGAATGCCCTCTGCCCCATGATCCACGGCCACCGCTCGTGTCAGACCATGCAACCCGGCTTTGGATGCGCAATAGGCGGCATGGCCGGGATTGCTGCCCAGCCCCTCAATCGAGCCGATATTGACAATCGCCCCGCCGGCCCGTCGTAAATGGGGCAGCGCCGCCTTGATCAGCAGGAACGGGGCCGTGAGGTTGACTGTCAACGTGCGCTGCCAGTCCGCAAGGCTCATCTGCTCGACGCCGGCTTCCTGCATCATGCCTGCATTATTGACCAGAATGTCCAATCGCCCGGCCTGATCAACGACCTGATTGACCACCGTTTGCGGGCTGAGGGGATCTCTGAAATCGGCCTCGAACCCTTCGAATTCCGGATCGCTCCCACGTTGCGCGGTAAAGACCCGTGCACCTTCGTGTTGCAAACGTTCCGCGATGGCGCGTCCGATACCGCTGCGCCCGCCCGTGACCAGCGCGGTTTTGCCGGTAAATCGCGTCATGAAACCGGTTTTCCTCCGTTCACTTCCAGCAATGCCCCGCACACATAGCGCGCGGCGTCCGAGGCAAGAAACATCACCACATCAGCAATATCCTCGGGCTCGGCGATACGCCCCAAGGGCACCGTCCGGCCCAGCTCGGCCACGGCAGTATCCGGATCAAAGCCGCGTTTTTCAAACCCCGACCGCAGCATCGGCGTGTTTACTTCATTCGGGCATACGGCGTTAATGCGGATGCCCTGATGCGCGTGGTCCATACCCATGCATTGTGTCAACGACGCAATGGCTGCCTTGGTCATGCAATAGACCGCGTGGTTCGGCCCAGGGCGCAGGCCCCAGCATGACGCGGTGTTCACGATGGCGCCACCACCACGCGCCGCCATGATCGGGATTGCGGCGCGACAGATGCGAAAGGGCGCCTCGACATTCACGCCCAGCGACAATGCCCAGTCGGTATCCGAGGTCTCGGTCACCGCTCCGCGGGTGATGACCCCCGCATTGTTGACAACGATATTCAGCCCGCCCAGCGCATCCGCCGCATGTTGCGGCAATGCATCTGCATAAGCGCTCTCGCGCAAATCGCCGGGCAAATGGGCGTCGGCCTCGATACCCTCAACCGAAACGTCCGCAACCGCAACTCGTGCCCCTGCCTGCCGCATCCGCTGTGCAATAGCAGATCCGATGCCGCCCGCAGCCCCTGTGATGAGCGCTGTTTTGCCCGTCAGCTCCATTTTCCCTCCGAGTGCTAAATGGAAACCCACCCGACAATGCAGTCGGGATAGGTCCAAGGCGAAATCTTTAATAGGTTTGGTTCAGCTCGTCAGCGGCGGGAATTTCCCGTTCTCGCCGGGCAATATAGTCCAGCAGGGCCTCGTTTTTGGCCACGTCCAGTGTCGGTTCCTGGTATTCGGCCAGCAGCTTGCGCGCGTGCTTCAACGCGCGCTCAGTGATCTCAAACCCGCCTTCTGCCACCCATTGCTCAATCGAGTTATTGTCGAACATCTCGGGCATGAAAAACGCCGTTTGAAAATTGTCCTGCGTGTGCGGATGACCCAGATAGTGCCCGCCTGGACCGACCTCTGGAATGGCGGCAAGAGCTTGGTCGAAATCATCCCATTGCGGGCCTTCTGCCATGCGATAAGCCATCGCACATTGTTCAGCATCGACAATGAACTTGGCGGTGGAACAATGCATCCCAGCCTCATTCCAGCCAGCCGAATGCCAAATATAGTTCGCACCGGAATGAAGAACCGCCTGCAGCGTCGTGGCGGATTCGTACCCGGCCTGCGCATCAAATGTCTTGGCCCCACCCAGCGTGTTCGAGGTGCGCCATGGAACGTCGTAGAACCGGGCCATCTGCCCGATCATAAAGTTCATCAGGCTGATCTCGGGCGTGCCGGCCATCGGGGCACCTGATTTCATCGACACCGTCGACAGGTAGTGCCCGTAAATCGCCGGAGCACCTTTGCGAATGACTTGGGTATAGGCCAGCGCGCTCAGTGCTTCGGCGTTCAATTGCGCCACGGTGGCGGGAACCGATGCGGGCGTATTGGCCCCGCCCAAAACAAAGGGCGAGCACAACACAGGCTGATTGCGGCGAGAAAAGGCCCGCATCGCGCCCAGCATCGTTTCGTCCCAGACCAGCGGAGAGTTTCCGTTGCAGTTGCCCGTGGTGACCGGATGATCTTCAATGAAATCTTCCCCGAACAGGATCGCACACATCTCAATGACGTCTTCGGCGTTTCTGGGCGAGGTGGTCATACCCATGAACGTCTTGTCCGAATGTTTCATCGACGAATAGGTAATCCGCAGATGTCGCTGACTGATCGGGTGGTCGTAAGGTTCGACAATGTGATGCGCCGAGGAATGCATCGCCGGCAGCATGTGGCTTAGTTTGTGGAACATTGCTAGATCATCGAGCGTCGGATTGCGCCTCACGTCATCGAGATCGCGCAGAAAGGGCGCGCCGGTCATCGGCACAAAGATCGAGTGCCGTCCGCCCAGTCGCACGTTCTTGTTCGGATCGCGAGCATGATAAGTGAAGGTGCTGGGAATGGTGGCGATCAGCTCTCGGACCAGGCCCCGGTCCAGATAGACCAGTTCGCCCTCGACCTTTGCACCAGCTTTTTTCCAATCCTCCAGTGCGATTGCATCGCGAAACTGAACACCGACATTCTCGAGAATATCCATTGAGGCGCTGTCGATCCGGTCGATCTGGCTGCCATCCATCACCTCGCATAGGGGGATGCCTCGGGTCAGGCCGGGCAACATCTCGAAATTCGGAGCAGAGCGCAGCGCGCGCCGGGCCGCACGGCCACCGGTTCGGGTCATGGTACGCATATTCACAGGGCGATCCTCCAATCCTCCCCAAAAGATTGCGGTATTTGGTCAAAGCAAGCCTCACTAATTGCGATACATGTTTGCAGGAAGCGACCCGCACCCGAAACCGCCGAAATGATCTACAGACCCATGATGACGACCAGACCTGCTATCAGTTCTGCCATGCTTAGCGCGGGATCATCTCCGCCCATATCCATGATCCACTCCATGTCGGTGATGGCATAAGAACCGTCAATGAACTGGCTGACACCAAACCCGGTCGTCACAGAAACATTGCCTGATCTTTACCGCACGTATCGGAAACACGGCACTCAACATCATCGTTTTGGAAAATTTCTTCTGGCGCACAATCTTAAAAAGTCCAATATTTGAGTGAGAAGAATTAACCTGAAGACCACCAACGGCTACACCTGTCATGTCCAGACGCCACTATAATCTGCCGCCACTCACCACGCTGTCGGCCTTCGAAGCCGCTGCGCGCCATCTAAGCTTTAAGAATGCGGCTGAAGAACTGTCGGTAACGCCGGGCGCGGTCAGTCATCAGATCAAAGCGTTGGAAGGTGATCTTGGCACCGCCTTGTTCCAGCGCAAACACCGAGGGGTCGAACTGACGGAAGACGGCAAAGCGCTGTATGACGCGCTGGCTTCTTCGTTTACCCGCATCTCAAAAACACTGGCAACAATCCGCGACCGTGCCACCGTCGAAAAGGTAACCGTAGGATCAACCACTGCAGTGGCTGCTCTTTGGTTGTCGCCATCGGTAATCCGGTTCTGGCGCGAAATGCCTGAAGTAAATGTTGACCAGCTTTCACAGGATCGACCATTTCGGGATCGGCCGGATATCGATTTCTTTATTCGCTACGGCCGGGACGGCAACGGTGACCTTTCGCACACTCCTCTGTTTCGGGATTGTCTGGTCCCCGTCGCCTGCCCAGAGGTGGCGGATCGGTTGGCCGGTGCAAGCCTTGAAGATCTCGCCGCTGAACGACTGATACATCTAGACTCTGAAGACCGCAGCTGGACCACTTGGCCCGAATGGTTTCAACAACTCGGGTACACGGGGACCATTCCGATTGATTCTCGTGTGAACAGCTATTCGGTAGCCCTCCAGCGGGCGCGTAAGGGGGCCGGGCTGGTTCTTGGATGGCAACGCTTGATCCAACCCATGCTGCAATCGGGAAAGCTGGTGGCAATCGGGCCCCACCTCCAGATCGCTCCAAACCAGTTTTATCTGGTTGGCCGCTCGGATGAAGACTTGTCCGAAAGTGCCCGGGCGCTGAAAGATTGGATCATTCAAGAGGTTCAGGACGGTTCGGTTTAGGTGAAATCACCCTGTGATGAGGTTTTCTGATATTGAGTGGATGCCAGCGTATCCGCCAATAGAGACCAAACAACACCTGCAGGAGAGCCCGATGAACAAGCATACTGCGTTGTCTTCCGTTCTGGTCGATGTGAATGTCGCAAACGGCCTGCCAAACGAACACTATATCGACCCGGCACTTTTCGCCGAAGAGCGTAGATCGGTTTTGTACGCCAACTGGTCCGGGATCGGCTTTGGCAAAGACGTGCCCGAGGAAGGCGATGCCATGCCGGTCGATTTCCTAGGCATGCCTTTACTAATCGTGCGGGATCGGGATGGTGAGGTTGGCGTATTTCAAAATACCTGCCGTCACCGCGGGATGATCCTTGTCGATACCCCTCGCAAGATAAGTGGCGCGATCCGTTGCCCCTATCACAGCTGGTGCTACAGCCTGAAGGGAGAGCTGCGTGCGACGCCACATGTTGGCGGCGCCGGTCACAACACCCATGAGGACGTGGATCGCAAATCTCTGGGCCTGATCCGTATTCGCTCTTATGTCTGGCGGGACGTGGTCTTTGTGAATGTGGACGGCAATGCACCCGAATTCGAAGAGGCGCACGCCGCCCTATTGGAACGCTGGAAAGAGTTTGATCAACCAGTACATCACGGCGGTGAGGCCTCTTCGTTCAAGTTGGAGGTCAAGACCAACTGGAAGCTGGCGGTTGAGAACTATTGCGAAAGCTATCACCTGCCCTGGGTGCATCCCGGCCTGAACAGCTATTCGCGACTTGAGGATCACTATAACATCGAAGTGCGCGGGCACTATTCCGGTCAAGGCACGCTTGTCTATCGACAACTCACTGACCATGACGGCACCACATTCGCCGATTTCGACGGGCTCAGCGATCGATGGAATGAGGGTGCAGAGTATGTGGCCGTGTATCCGAATGTTCTTTTGGGTGTGCAGCGTGACCATGCCTTTGCCATTGTCCTGGAACCGGTTGATCACGAAAATACCGTTGAGCATATCGAGCTTTATTATGCCAAAAGCATCGAAGACACACCTGAACATGATGGCCTGAGGGCGGCAAACGCCCAGCAATGGAAAACTGTGTTTGAAGAGGATGTGTTCGTTGTTGAAGGGATGCAAAAGGGTCGGCACGGAATGTTGTTCGACGGCGGTCGATTCTCTCCGGTGATGGATGGTCCGACCCATAATTTCCATCACTGGGTTGCGACACAGATTGAAAGCGGTCGCGCCGACTGAACCAGCTGTCTGGCCACGCACGACTGGCCAGACGCGACGGAGACCCGATGGACAGAACAGAACTGGATCGCTTGCTACTTGAGGCGCATGATCATGATGATCCTGCCGCGTTGGTCCGCTATTACACTATTGCAGCAGATGAATGCGAAGCGGTGCAAGATATCGACGCGGCCTGTTTTTACCTGACCCACGCCTTTATATTCGCCCTGGAAGCCGGGGCCTCTGAAACAGATGAATTGAACCACAGACTGGTCGAGTATGGACGTGCATAGTGGTGGGCATCGGAGACTAACCTTGGTTTATATCTGTTCAATCCCACGTGAAATTTAAACCCGTTGTCTTGGGTTCAGTACTGGTAACACATGACGACAAGACCAAAATTTTGGATGACAGACTCATGAAGACAAATGCACAGGCAGTGGTAATCGGCGGTGGTGTGATTGGGTGCTCGATCCTGTATCACCTGACCAAATCGGGGTGGTCAGACGTGGTGCTGTTGGAACGGGATGAACTGACATCCGGCTCGACCTGGCACGCGGCGGCGAACATCCACGGACTGCATGACAGCACCAATATCAGCCGCATCCAACACTATACGATGACGCTGTACAAAGAGCTTGAGGCTGAAACCGGCCAAAGCTGCGGCGTGTTCCAGCCCGGCTCGTTATATCTGGCCCAAACCGAAGAGCGCGAGCACCAGCTGAGGCTGCAGGCCGCCAAGGCCAAGCTGTACGGGATGAATTTCTATGAGATCAGCATCGAAGAGGCGCAGCGTCTGAACCCGCTGGTCAATTACGATGGCATCCGATGTGTCATGTACGAACCTGATGGCGGTAATGTTGATCCCTCGGGGGTCACCAACGCCTACGCTGTCGGCGCGCGCCAGCGTGGGGCCGAAATCCACCGCTTTACGCCGGTCACTGCGACAGATCAGCAAGAAGACGGCACCTGGATCGTACGCACCCCTAAGGGGGACATCCAAACGCCGTGGGTTGTGAATGCCGCCGGTCTTTGGGGCCGCGAAGTTGCCATGTTGGCCGGGATCGAGCTACCCCTGCAACCGACCGAGCATCAGTATTTCGTCACCGAAACCATGGCTGACGTCGCGGCGCATGATACCCGCCTGCCCTCGGTCAGTGACCGCGATGGCGAGTACTATTTGCGGCAGGAAGGTCAGGGCCTTTTGGTGGGGGCTTATGAAAAGGATATGAAATTCTGGGCCGAGGACGGCACACCCCTGGATTTTGCCCATGATCTGTTTCCCGACGATCTGGAGCGGATCGAAGAGAATATGATGAACGCCATCGAACGCGTACCTGCCGTGGGCGACGCCGGGATCAAACGGGTCATCAACGGACCGATGATCTGGTCACCGGATGCCAACGTTCTGATGGGACCAGTGCCCGAGGTCAACGGCTATTTCTGCTGCAACGGCATCATTCCGGGATTCTCGCAATCGGGTGGCATGGGCCTGATGGCGGCGCAGTGGATCATCGAAGGCGAAACCCAATACGACATGTTCGCCTGGGACGTGGCGCGGTTCGACACATGGGCTACGAAAGATTTCACCAAGGCCCGCGTGCAGGATCAGTACGCACACCGCTTTGCCATCCACTTCCCAAATGAAGAACGCAGCGCAGGACGCCCTGCCCGGACCCGCCCGATTTATGACAGGCAAAAGGACATGGGTGCCGTCTTTGGCCTGAATGTCGGATGGGAACACCCGCTGTGGTTCGCAGAGGCGCCCGGCGCCACGGACACCAACGGATTCACCCGCCAGAACTGGTGGGAACCGGTGGGCGCGGAATGCCGGATGCTGCGCGATCGGGCCGGGATCATCGACATCTCAAACTTTGCCAAATATGTTTGCAAAGGTCCGGGAGCCGAGGGTTGGCTTAATGCCGTATTCGCAAATTCCATGCCGAGATCGGTTGGTCGATCCTGCCTGACCCCGCTGATCTCAAAACGGGGTGGTATTGCCGGCGATTTCACCGTGACCCGCGTGGCCGACGACGAATTCTGGATCATCGGCTCGGGCATGGCCGAGCGCTATCACAAACGGTTCTTCAAACAAGTTCCTCTGCCCGACGGCACCCGTTTCGAAAGCCGCACCGAAGAGACTTGCGGCTTTAACGTGGCTGGACCGAAATCGCGGGAAATCCTGCAACGGCTTACGAATACCTCGCTCAGCCCCGAGGATTTCCCCTTCATGCGCTCGCAACAGATCGAAATCGCCGGAATTGCGGTCCTGGCGCTGCGTGTCTCCTTCACCGGCGATCTGGGCTGGGAGGTGCATTGCGCCGCGAAAGATCAGCTCCGCCTGTATGAGGCGCTGATCGAGACCGGAAAAGAGTTCGGCGCAGGCCCAGTTGGCAGCCGCGCACTGATGTCGCTGAGGATCGAAAAGGGCTATGGGTCTTGGGGGCGCGAATACAGCCCCGAATACTGGCCACACGAGGTCGGTTTGGACCGGTTGTGCAAATTCGACAAATCGTTCCTGAACAAAGATGCCGCCAATACTGCCATGACCTCTCCAGCCAGAGAGCAGCTTGTCCTGCTGCATCTGGACGAAGCCGACACCGCAGCTTCGAACGCTGACGCGACCGGAGGCGAACCCATTTTCATGGACGGGCGCGGAATTGGTCGGGTGACATCGGGCGCTTATGGCTATTCCGTGGGTATGTCGCTGGCCTTGGGCTATGTTTCGGGTGCCGAGGCAGGCGATAGGGTCGAGGTCATGGTATTAGGGCGCCTGCATAGGGCAACGATCCTGAAAGAACCGCCCTTTGATCCAACTGGGACGATCTTGCGCGGCTAACCCAGTCCGCATTAGATCCTTTAAGCGAGCTGTGGACATTGCCTTCGGGTTGTGGCGCTATCCGGTCAGTAATCTGATCTGCTCCATCCAGAGGATAGGCTGATGACAATCTTCCTGACTATTGCGCTGTTCATTGCGCTGTTTCTTGTTGCGATGAATCTTTGGACACGCAAGCTGACCCGTGACGGCCGGACGCGTGTCCCACAACAGG
Organism: Ruegeria sp. CDSC021; assembly: GCF_059610845.1. NCBI lineage: Bacteria > Pseudomonadati > Pseudomonadota > Alphaproteobacteria > Rhodobacterales > Roseobacteraceae > Ruegeria > Ruegeria sp. CDSC021. The sequence goes on along the minus strand of NZ_JBXWOK010000002.1, from coordinate 369,646 downwards.
GGGTTATCATTTCCGTGCGCGGCGGCGATATCCACTATGTGGAAAAGGGCGACCCTTCCAATCAGACGGTTGTGCTCATTCATGGGCTGGCCGGGCAGTTGCAACATTTCACCTACGCCTTGATGGATAAACTGGCCGAGGATTTTCACGTCATTGCCGTGGATCGCCCCGGTTGCGGATACTCAACTCGTGAGACGGCAGAGCTTGGGCGGTTGCCCGAACAGGGCCGCATGATACATGAATTTCTAGAGGCAAAGGGGGTCAGCAACCCAATTCTGGTCGGCCATTCGCTGGGTGGCGCGGTTTCTCTGGCGATGGCGCTGGATTACCCGGACAAGATCAAGGCCCTGGCCCTGCTAGCCCCGCTTACTCAGGCGATGCCTGGCCCGCCCGCCGTGTTCAAACCGCTTGAAATCCGGACAGAATGGCTGCGCAGTCTGATCGGCAACACGATTGCCGTCCCGCTGGCCGCAAAAACCGCACCGCACACCCTTAGCGCGGCTTTTGCGCCAGAACCCGCGCCCCAAGACTTTCTGGACCGCGCCGGCGGCGCTTTGGGGATGCGTCCATCCGCGTTTATCAGCGCCTCACAGGATGTGATCGGGATTGAACAGAGCATGCCGGCGCAGGTCGCCCGTTATGGCGACCTGAAAGTGCCTGGCTCCATATTGTTTGGAGCACAGGATGCGCTCTTGTCAGCCACGCAACACGGTGAATCAATGCAGGCGTTTGGTCTGAGTTTTGAACAGATCGAAGGGCTGGGCCATATGATCCCCCTGACAGTCCCGGACATCTGCAACAACTTCATTCGCGGCGTGGTACAAAATACAGAACCCAGGGCGACGGTTGTGCCGAATTCGGATTAGTCCCAGCTAAAATATTCCCAACAAAGGCGCCATTTCCCTCTTGACCCTCCCCAACCCCTCCCTTAAATCGCCATTCACTCATGGCGGAGTAGCTCAGTTGGTTAGAGCAGCGGAATCATAATCCGCGTGTCGGGGGTTCAAGTCCCTCCTCCGCTACCAAAACCCCATAACATATCAGTTAGAAACGTGAACTCAGCGTTGCTCTCACGTACCGCAAACATAGTTTGGGTGGCATTTTGGGTAACAGCAGACGAATTTTGTGTTCAAAAAGAACTGGGAATCGTCACGAAAAAGCGGGAAACGCCACACGCCGCAACCAGTCCCATTTCGCTCCAAGAGTTGAGATGCAGGCTCTCAGGGGCACCGGTGTAATCGCTGACTTACCCGCCGGTACCGAAGAAGTTGAGTAGACTTCTTAGTGATCAAGACGAAAGCAGCTTTGCACACACAGCCTTTCTTTCTCCATTTACAAATAATAACATTCATTTTATTGATTGTGTATGGATGGAAATGCACTTTCTCGCCGCACTTTCTTGTACAGCGCCGCTTGCCTTGGGATGCTTGGTACTCAATCCAGGATCGTGAGGGCCGAGTTGCAACTCGGCTCTTCAGCTCGGATTTCAACCGTATCAGACGGGTACCTGTCATTGCCACCGGAAATGGTCTTTGGGTCCATGCCGAAAGAAGAACTCGAGCAGCTTCTGAATCGCAATCGAGTGGGCACGACCAAGTACGAGCCAGAGTGCAACGTGGCGCTCTATCGTGATGGTAAAAACACGGTATTATTCGATGTCGGAGCTGGGCCGGATTTCATGCCCACGTCTGGCAAACTTATGGAAACTGTTGAAACAATCGGCCTGTCGCCCGAAGACGTTTCGCACGTGATTTTCACCCATGCGCACCCGGATCACATCTGGGGCATTTTGGATGACTTCGACGACCTGCTTTTCCCCAACGCGACGCATCACTTTGGCCGTAAAGAGTGGGATTATTGGTGGAACCCTTCAACGGTAGATTCAATAGGAGAAGATCGCGCTGCGTTCGCTGTAGGCGCGAAGCGCCGGATGGCAGAAATTGAGGATCAGGTGGCGTTCTTTGACGACGGACAAGAGATCCTTCCAGGCATTGCCGCCCGTGCAAGCTTTGGGCACACACCCGGCCACATGGCGTTTGAAATCCGCAGCGGCAGTGAATCCGTGATGATTGTCGGCGATGCGTTGGGAAATCCACACGTAGCTTTTGAACGGCCTGATTGGCACAGTGGTACGGATCAGGATCCACAGACAGCTGCAGCAACTCGTAGTTTGCTGCTAGATGAGATTTCTCGCGAGCAAATGAAGATAATTGGCTTCCACCTGCCGAATGGTGGAATCGGCCGGGTCGAAAAAACTGGCTCTGCGTATAAGTTCATTGGAGAACCAACATGATACGAACGCTTGCGATTGCCTTGGCCTTGGCCGCACCAGCTTGGGCAAGCGAGGAAATTGCAGACCAATATCCGCAAAGCGTGCTGTATTCCAAACCGGTCGAGTATTTCCCTGGCGTCTATTCCGCCATTGGCGCAACCGCACCACCAACCTACGAAAACTCTGGTCACAACAACAACCTCAGCTTCATTGTAACCGGTGAAGGTGTAGTCGTCATAAACGGCGGTGCAGCCTATGTCCTTGCCGAAGCGCTTCACAAGGAAATTCAGGCCATCACGGATCAGCCGGTCAGACTTGTCTTCAACGAGAATGGCCAGGGGCACGCGATGCTCGGCAACGCTTACTGGTCAGAACTCGGCATTCCGATCATCGCACATTCAGAAGCAGCGGCTGAATTCGAGGAATATGGCCCGCAAATTCTGCAGGGAATGCAGCGATACAATCAGGACAAGGCAGACGGAACATTCCTGGCTGGCCCAACCGAGACATTCGATGATGAATACGTGGTTGAGATGGGTAAATTCCAGATTGAGGCAAAGTACCTCGGCCCTGCCCATAGTCCCGGCGATATCTCGATCTGGTTGCCAAACCAAGGCCTTGTCATTGCGGGCGACATGGCGTTTCACGAACGCATGCTGCCAATCTTTCAAGACACCTATACAGCGGATTGGCTTGAAACTTGGGACACCGAATTCGAGGCTTTAGATGCCACTTATGTGATACCGGGACACGGCCATCCTACGAACATGGATCAGGTGCGCCGCTATACACGCGACTACCTGATATATCTGCGCGGCAAGATTCAAGAGCATATGGATGCAGGAGGTGATCTGGCTGAGGCTTACTACGTCGATCAGTCACCTTATGCCAACCTGGACACGTTTGAAGAACTGGCCACGAAAAATGCAGGGCGCGTTTTCGAACAGATGGAGTTCGAGTAGCTCAGGAATGTTGCGGAACAGGGATTAGCATCAATAGTCTATGCGTGCTGATCGCCCCAACCCACATGAAAAATACGGCAACCCATGCGGTCAATGACAGGGCGGACCCTCCTGAAAGCCCGGCACCCACCGCGCAACCTCCCGCCAGCATGGCCCCAAACCCCATGAGAACAGCCCCTACGAGGTAGCGTTCCATCGGAGTATCCGAGCCAAATCGTTCGATCCTCCACTCCCCTGCAGTCAAGGCTGAGCCTGCCGCGCCAATTACTACGCCTGGGACAAGGCCGATACCGAAGGACAACACAACGTTTCGACTTGCAACCAACGCCATTAGTGTGTCCGTGGCCGGTCCGGTAAACGTGACTGAAGACACAGGCACGACTTCAAAAGATGCTTGCGCGATGGCAAATGTTATCAACCAGCCGAGCGCCACAGCCAGGCCAACTCCTGCGGCCGCTATGATCCTTATAGGCGCGACTTTCCGGTGGGACGCAAAGACAATGGCCGACACCAATCCCAACGCTGCAACGGCTGTATAAACCGTTGGCGAGAACCCAAGTATTTCTGAAAGATCACGCGGCTCGCCTCCTGGGACAGCCCAGATACCAGACAGCAACTCACGGGCGGGACTAAGAACACCTGTGTAGGCGGCTTGAGCCACTAAGGTCAAAACCAACCCCGTAACCAGGGCGCGCAGATTACCGCAGGAGGCTAATACCAAAAGGCGAGATGCACATCCACGCGCCAGAACCATGCCTGCGCCGAACATCGCTCCACCAATTACCGCGCCGCTCAGGCTACCTGTCGACGCGATTGCACGTGTCTCGGAAAGGTCTAGCCACTCAAACGCGATAAGCACCTGCACCAAGGCTAGCGCAGTGGTGAAGGCGATCAGCCAAACCGCCAAGCGGGGACCTAACTCGCCTTCGGCGACTTCGACTGCCGACGCTCTTAAACAAAAGTGAGACTTCTGAGCCGTCACGCCGAACAAGATACCGACGAGCACTCCGGCAAATGCCAAGGCACCAGAGTCTCCCAACAGATCGATGAGTCTCTCCATCAACAGAAACTCTCACTTCGTAACGTGTGCATCCTTGTCTTCGGTCAAGTTGTCATTGCGCGGCCATTGGCCTGCGCGCCAACTGGCATTGCGTCCACAACTCACCCAATGCAGATACCAGTCGATCCACGTCTTCAGTAGAATGCACCGGCGACGGTGTAATCCGTAGACGCTCCGTTCCCTTGGGAACGGTTGGATAGTTGATCGTCTGGATGTAAATTCCATAGTCACGCATCAGTACATCAGAGATGAAGCGACACTTAACCGGATCGCCGACCATGACCGGAATGATGTGACTTGGGTTCGGAGTATGGGGAATACTCAGTTCGTCCAGCCTGTCTCGAACTTCGCGCACTCGCTGCTGGTGCAGATATCGTTCCGTATTGCTTTGCTTCAGGTGCCGAACCGAGGCTGCCGCACCTGCGGCTACGGCCGGAGGCAATGCAGTGGTAAAGATAAACCCGCTGGCAAAGGACCGGACGAAGTCCACAAGCTCTTTCGACGCCGCGATGTATCCACCGACGACACCGAAGGCTTTGCCTAATGTCCCCTCGATAACGGTCAGGCGATCCATCAGGCCTTCACGTTCGGCGATGCCACCGCCGCGCGGTCCATAAAGCCCTACGGCGTGAACCTCATCCAAATAGGTCATCGCGCCATAGCGATCCGCCAGATCACAGATCTCGGCAACTGGCGCGATATCACCATCCATGGAATAGACGCTTTCGAACGCAATGAGCTTTGGTGCGTTGGCTGGTATGTCAGCAAGCTGCCTTTCAAGGTCTGCAATATCATTGTGCTTCCAGATCCGCTTTTGACAACGGCTGTGGCGAATTCCCTCAATCATCGAGGCATGGTTCAACTCGTCTGACAGTACGGTGATACCAGGAATGCGGGAGGCCAAAGTTCCCAAAGCCGCCCAGTTTGAAACGTAGCCGGACGTAAATAGCAATGCCGCCTCTTTGCAGTGCAAGTCGGCTAGTTCCTGTTCCAGCAAAACGTGCTCATGAGTGGTTCCAGAGATATTCCGCGTACCACCCGCCCCGGCACCACACTCATCAATCGCTTGGTGCATTGCTGCAAGAATGCAGGGGTGTTGACCCATGCCAAGATAATCATTTGAGCACCAGACAGTGACTTTTTCGGGACCGTCTTCTGCGTAATTGCGCGCGGTCGGGAATGCACCGCATTGCCTTCCGAGATCCGCAAAGACCCTATAGTTCCCTTCATCTTGAAGCTGGTCCAGTTGATCACGAAAAAACTGCTGATAGTTCATTTCAATTCCCTACGGCCTCTTCGACGATCTCGGATAACAGAGTCTGAACCTTTTGCATTGGCCCGTCAGGGTAGCCTCGATATCCCACCATCACGCCACTGTCGTCCTCGGCTACAAAAATCCCGTAGGGGCAGAATCCGATATTCATAGGGTCGGCTTCCATCACCTCGCGCGAGGTTTTTGCCGAGCAGAAAATGAAGATGTCTGCGGCCGCAAATATCTGCTTGTCACTGCCGACATCAGCGCCCGTACGATTTAACATGTCGCCTACGTGGCTTACATGGTCGATGACCAGTCCCTGTCCGACAATCGCGGACTCGACGGCGAAGGTTGCATCATCAAAACTGCCGTCAAATGGGGCGGTGATGATCTCCTCTGCAAACGCATGGCTCGCCAGAACAGTGGAAAAAGCGGCTACAGCGATAAAGTGTTTCATGATTTTAATCCTCCTCTTGAGCCGCATCTTCTCAGATTGCTCATCAAGGTCTTTGACACCAGTCAAAGCCCCTGAATACCTTAACCGAACATGTCTGAAGTGATACCAGCGTACCAACCCAGCGACTCTTCATAAGTTGCTTTTCTCAAGTCCGCATCTTCGCCGGTCTGGCTGATAAAGCCGTCCACTTTGGCAATCTTTTCGGGAGTCGCTTCGTAAGTTGCGCCAACCTTGACGCCATTATCGGTGTCGATGAGCGACCAGCAGGTGTTGGAGAACTTGGCCGGAAACACTTTGGACCCGGTCAACGCACCTCGCACGGCATTCGCACAGACTTTCGCCTGACTGTTGGCCGAGAAGCCGGATTTGGGCATGTCACCCTGTTGGCTGGCGTCACCAAGAACGTAGATATCCAGGTCGGCTTTGGAGGACATATCCGCGGCGTTCACGGGTGCCCAGTTGCCATCGGTCACCTCTGCCATTTCCGCAATGCGTCCGGCTTTCATCGCTGGGATCACGTTGCAGACATCGACCTTGGTTTCTTCGCCGTCGATAGTAACGGTCATTGCATCCGGGTTTACGGCGACATTGCCGCCGCCGAAATCTTCGCCGATCCAGTCAACCATTCCTTCGTAGTGGTTGGCCCAACCCTCTTGGAACAATGACATCTTGGAAAACTTCGGTTTCGGGTCGGCAACGATGATCTTTGCTGTCGGGTTGTTCGCCTTCAGAACATGCGCAACCATTGAAACCCGCTCATACGGTCCGGGTGGGCAACGGTACGGGTTCGGTGGCGCGACCATTGCAAATGTACCGCCTTCGGGCATTGCCATGATCTGCGCCTTGAGAAGCTCGGTCTGAGATCCAGCCTTGTACGCATGCGGCATTTTATTTTGCGCCGAGACGTCCCAGCCCTCGACCGCACCATCAACAAAGTCGATACCCGGGCTCAGGATCAGCTTGTCATATGGAACGGACCCGCCACCTGCCAAGGACACAGTCTTGGCATCGCGATCCACCCCTGTGGCCCAATCATGCACCACGTTGATGCCGTAGTTCGCGGCAAGCGTGCCATAGCTGTGGGCAATGTCCGAAAGCTCCTGAAACCCTCCCAGATACAGGTTTGAGAAGAAACAGGTGTAATAGGTCCGCGACGGCTCGATCAACGTTACGTCGATCTCACCCCTGCTGTCTTTTGCGATGTAGCGCGCAGCAGTTGCACCGCCCGCACCGCCGCCGACAATTACCACGCGTGGTTTGCCTTGCGCCAACACCATCGGTGCCGATAACCCGGCTGCTACCACCCCGGCGGCTCCAAGAAATACTCGTCTATTTAGCGTCATCGCGATTCCTCCTCTTGGACACCGTCACTATGGATTATTGAAGTAGGCAGCCAATGCCGCGATCTCGTCATTGCTCAGCCGTCCGGCAATCATTCGCATGACCGGATGTGGCCGCTGTTTGTCTTTATATGCGTGCATGGCGACCACGAAGTCTTCGTCAGGCCAGTACACGATCGAGGGAATGCCCTCATCGCCTCCGTCGATCTGATGGCACGTTGTACATTCGCTGCTGAGATATGCGCCGTACTCCGGATCTCCTTGAATCGCCAAGATCGCGGGGTCGATAGAATGATCCGTGCCCTTCGCCGTCGGGTCCGCTTCTGGGATGTCCTGAGGATTGTCGGAAAAATCCCGCAAATAGGCGATCACGTTGGCGCGGTCTTCCGGGTCTTTCAGGCCACCAAAACTCATCCTGGTGCCTGACGCGAATGCACGTGGGTTTTCGATGTACGCAGACAGTGTGTCAGCGTGCCACTCCAGACCCGAGCTACCCGCGCGCGCAAGGCTTTTGGAATAGCTAAAGCCATCCAGACCAGCTGCCCTGCGCCCAAAAATCCCATTCAGATGCGGACCGATTTTGTTTTCGGCCCCCTTTCCAACCTGATGACAGCCTTTGCATTTGGCGAACACGGCTTTCCCTGCCTCAGCATCGCCAAGGTCTTCTGCAGCGTAGGTCGATGAAGCAGTAGCCCCAAAGAACGCGGCACAGACAAGCGCGTTCGACCAACGCATCGTCAACTTCCAAACGTCTTAAGATAGATGATCAAAGCTTCGATATCGTCCTGTTTTCTAAGACCTGCAAAAGACATCCTTGTGCCTTTCATGTATTCCTTGGGCTTCGTAAGAAAGGCAGTCATTTCTTCATCGGTCCAGACTAGTCCTGCCTCCGCAGACGCCTGCATCGCTTTGGAGTATTTGAAGCCCTCGACCGATCCAGCATTAGCTCCGATTACCCCGTTCAGAGCAGGCCCAGTGCTGTGCTTTGCACCTTCACCAATTTGATGGCAGGATTTACACTTCTTAAAGACTTTCTCTCCGGCAGCAGCCAGTTCTGTAACCTCGTCTGTCACTTCGGTTTCTTGAGCGGCCGGTATGGCTGCGGCCTCTTCATCAGGCTTTGGCGCTGCAGTTGGAATGAACGAGGGGCCTTTAGCCGAAAACGTCGGCAACTCATCCGGGCTGGCATTATTCATGACCGAGTTCGAACCACCCTCCGCGGGTGTTTCAACCAGAAAAACAGAACGCATCGTGACGGCGGCCTCTGCCTTGCAGTTCTCCATGCAAGGCTCTTTGCGCCATTCAGTGTATTCGGTCTCGGGTCGTACATCGACAACGAAACCGTCCATATTGTACATTTTGAACTCGGCGAAGTTTTCGTTGTTCAGCTCGAAATCGTCATCCACCAAATCATTGGAGTAGAGGATGTATGCGACAATTGCGTAGGTCTCATCCGCTGTCAGCGTGCCCGCTTCACCAAAGGGCATTGAGCGGGAAATGTAATCCCAGGCAGTCGACAAATGTGGCCAATATGACCCAACGGTTTTTACAGGATCTTCGTCTGCAAGCGTGTCAAACCCACCGGCCAGAACAGGCCAGTTATCGGCACCTTCGGCAAATTCACCGTGGCACGACGCACAGCGGGCCACAAACACCTCTTCTCCGGTCCAGACGTCGCCTGAACCTACGGGTAGGCCACGCCCATCAGGCAAGACGTCAACGTCCCAGGCCGCGATCTCTTCCTTCAGTGCCGACCGCCCAAGCCCAAGGCTACTCTCGCGGATGGGCGCGGATGCGGTCAAGTTCGCACCATTGGCGACCCGTTCTGCCGCCGCTGCCCGGATTTCTTCGACTTTGATCTCCAGTTCGGCTGCTCGTTTGGATTCTGCTTCCGCATTCTCCTGGGCAACTGCTGCATGCGCCTCAACCTGCCCTATCCGGGTCTCCAATGTCTCAATCTTCGAGTGGCCGTAGTTCCGGTTCGCGAAAGACACAGCTACCGCAAGCACCAACGCCGTACCGCCAAATACGGGCAGGAAAACATGACTAAGAGACTTCAACATTCTCGGCGATCCCTTCTGCGCTCACGTACCAAGTCTGGATACAGTTGTTGTGGTAGACCGAGTTTTCTCCGCGTTTTTCACGCAACTGGTCTTTGGTTGGTTGCACATAACCGGTCTCGTCTATTGCCCGGGCCTGCAAGAGCATTGGCACCCCGTCCCAGTTCGTATCGAGATAGAAACGTGTAAGAGCCTTGGTGTCGCCCTGCTTACCAAGACGCGCTGTCTCCCATGTGATCCCACCGTCCTTTGACACATCGACCCGTGTAATTTGTCCGTGTCCTGACCAGGCAAGCCCGGAAATGACCAGCGGACCCGGTCCGTGTTTGATCGGCATTTGCGGGCTGGGTGAGGTGATGACAGACTTAGCATCCATCACCCAAGTCCATTTCTGGGCCGTGCCATCGACGTAAACATCGGTGTATTTTGATGTTTCTTCGCGGCTTTCGACCGCCATATCGACAACCTCGATCCGGCGCAGCCACTTGACCCACATGTTGCCTTCCCAACCCGGCACCACGAGACGCACAGGGTACCCATGCTCCATCCGCAGCGCTTCGCCATTCGCCTTGAATGCAACCAACACGTCATCCAGCGCTTTTTCCATCGGGATAGAGCGGCCATTGGACGACGCATCTGCGCCCTCAACATAAACCCATTTGTCAGGTGTGATGTCGGCACCTGCTTCCTGCAACAGCGTGCGCAGCGGAACACCGGTGTATTCCATGTTGTGAATCATGCCATGAGTAAATTGGACGCCGTTGAGTTGCGCACCAGCCCACTCCATACCCGTGTTCGCCGCACATTCGCAGAAATACACGTGGTTTTCGCGCGGGAACCGCTCAATGTCTTCGTATGTAAAGACAAGCGGGCGATCAACCAGCCCGTTGATCATCAGGCGGTAGTCCTCCTTGCGCAGCTCGATCGCACCTGAATGGTGACGCTCAAAGGCGCATCCCTGCGGAGTGATCGTGCCATCGAGCGCGTGGATCGGCGTGAAGTTGATCGACGAAATCGGAGAGGCGGTCAGCCATTCCACATTGCGGCGCACGACATGGGATTCAAAGCTGATCGGCATGCCATAAGGCGTCTCATCAACACCTGCCCCCGTATAAGATGCCCAATCCTGAAGCTCTGTTATCAGTGGGTCGAGTGTTTCTGCCGCTGCCGCACCTGCAACGGATCCTGCGGCGACCGCGGCACTGCCTTTCAGGAAGGCCCGGCGGGACGGTTTGAACGCGTCATCCATATCTCTTAGGTCTCCATCGGTTTCTTAAGCGCCGATTACTTCGACACTGGTGTTCTCTTGCACCGTTACGGTGCCAAGGTTGCGAACATGGTTTTCGACGACATCCCAAATCGGCGGGCCCTCGGTGCCTTCGTTGACGCTGGCCCAACCGGCCACGACATAGGACTTGGCCGGGTCGATCGCCTCACCGGTTTTCAACAGCGTCATGTCGCTGATCCTCTGCCCCTGCGGCTTGGTTACGTCGATCCGATAACCCAGCCCGCCAACGCGGACCATGTCGCCACCCTGCTGGTAATAGGGGTCGGGATTGAACAGATTGTCGCCGACATCTTCCAGGATGACATGGATGAACTCCCCGGTCATTTCTGTGCGATAGGCGTTCGGATAGGACATCGAGGTGACGTTCCAAATATCCTCGCGCGTTATTTCCTGTCCCGGCAGGATTGACGGCCCCCAACGGACGCCGGGCGACATTGCGATATCTGCCTCACGCTCATTGATCAGAGCATCGCAGATCAGGTCATCCCAAGTGCCGTTGAAGTTGCCGCGGCGGTACAGCAACGAGTCTGTTTTGCCGATCACCTCGCTCAGCGCCGCCTCATAAGGCGCGCGCTGATCATTTATCAGAGCAGTGATCGCAGGATCTGGTGCAATAACATCAGAGAAAATCGGGATAAGCTTGTGCTTTAGCCCCATCATCTGCCCATCCCGCACGTCGAGATCCACACGGCTGACGAATTTGCCGTTCGATCCAGAGGCGATTATATGCGTTTTACCCACCAGAACCGGCTCGGGCAGTGCGTCATGGGTGTGGCCACTGAGGATAACGTCTATCCCCTGAACGCGACCCGCCATCTTCTTATCCACATCAAAGCCGTTATGGCTTAGGACGACAACGACATCGGCGCCGGCATCGCGAACTTCGTCCACCATTTCCTGCATGTTCTCATCCCGGATCCCGAACGAGTATTCGGGGAACATCCATCCCGGATTTGCAATCGGCATGTAAGGGAAGGCCTGTCCGATCACCGCAATCTTGGAACCGCCCCGATCAAAGAACTTGTAGGGTTTGAACATCTCTGCGGGCTCATCCCATTCCGCGTCAAAAATGTTCTGCCCCAAGGCGGCAAAAGGCAAACCTTCGACAATCTCATTGACACGATCACTGCCCAACGTGAACTCCCAATGGAAAGTCATCGCATCGGGTTTCAGCGCATTCATGACGTTGACCATGTCCTGACCGGCCGTCTGATAGCAGGTGTAAGAACCGTGCCAAGTATCACCCCCGTCAAGAAGCAACGCATCAGGACGGTCCGCTCGAATGGCGTTGATGACAGTTGAGACCCGATCCAAGCCACCCACCCGACCGTAGGTCTTGGCCAGTGACTCAAAATCGGTGTAGGTCAGCGCATAGGCCGACGGGCTTCCATCTTCTATCCCGTATGCCTTGCGGAACGCGGCGCCAGTAACATGCGGCATCTGTCCTCTTGCATCGCCAATACCAAGATTGACTTCGGGTTCACGGAAATAAATTGGTTTGAGTTGCGCGTGAATGTCGGTGACATGAATCAGGCTGATATTGCCAAAGGTCTCGAACTCTAGCAGTTGATCCTGCGTTAGACTTTGCTGCGCAGCAAGCTTGGCCCAGTTGCCAAACCCGGACGCTCCGAACAGAGCCGAGGCCGCCATTGAAACCTGCAAGAAGTCACGTCGAGAAATCATCTATCAGCTTTCCTTTTACACATATATATGTGTGAATGTTATATAAGTGAAAAACCCGCTCCGGGCATTGCCCAGGCGGGTCATTCGTTATTGACGTACAGCTGGGGTTTCGACTGAAAGCCCGTTGCCACGCGAAGCGACATAGAGCTCCAGTGCCCGGAACTCGTCCGACCCTTCGGCAAAGGTTTCCGCACGCGTATCGCGAATACAACCGCGGAACCGATTGTGGCGCGAGATCAGTTTGGCCTGCTTCAAACGATAGGTAGGGAATCCATTTATCATCCCCTGGCTCAGGTGATCCGCTCGGATCATATTGCCCCAGTTTTCTTCATGACAGTTGGCGCAGCTCAGTTCCAACTGACCGTAGCGGGTATAATAGATTTCCTTTCCCTGTTCCCAGAATGGCGCGGCATCACCATCAATAGCAACGTTCATGGGCATCCCGCGTGACTGCAGACCGATCAATGCGACCATACCCTGCATGTCACCACCAGACCATTTCCAGGCATCGGCCTCCATGCGATCGGTACGGCACTTGTTGATCAGATCTTCCATAACCACCAGCTCGCCGCTTTCAGCATCGACCTTGGGCATGGACGCCTGCAATCCTTTGAAGCTTTCCACTCCATCATGGCACGAGGCACAACTTTCACCTGCAGCACCATCAACTGCCTCATAGAGGTCGGCTGCCTGATCGACGAAGATCATTGCCGGATTGTCAAAATCATCAATCTGCAGTGCCTGAGTTTCATCTGTGCGGAAATGCCAACCCGAATAGACCGTGTCCAAATTCTCCAGATGCGCCGAGGCCTCGGTGACCGAGGTCATATTCAGCTCGTCATTGATCACAAGATTATCTTCGTCCGGTCCAGCCATTGCTGCCATTGGGAAAGCCAGAACAGCCGCGATCGCCGTAAGTGCCTTGGTATTCATTACGTTCCTCCCTTGGTGGGCCAGCGCCAGAAATCACAACCAGCGCTTACCTTCCTTAGTGGTCGAGCCGTCAGGCGATCTCGATCGTTTTCTTCTCGTCGTAAACTGAGCCATCATCATCGTACCAGGTGAAGACAAACTCACCGGCCTCGGGCACGGTTGCTTCGAACTGGAAGTACGGATTTGTCGAAATCGCAGGCTCCATAGTCACATCAATCACCATTTCACCGTTAAACTCGCAGGTGAAACGGTTGATGATCGAACGCGGGATGACGTTGCCTTCTTTATCCTTGCGCTGGCCGCTTTCCATCTTGTGGCTGATCAGTGTCTTGATCGTAACAGCTTCGCCAGCAGCGGCTGTCTTTGGAACCTTGACGCGGGGCTTTACACCGGATGCCATTGGTTAATCTCCTGTTCTTCAGGGCGCGTGGCGATTAACCGCCGCAACCGCCGATTGTCACTTTTACGGTCGCGGACGCTTTGGCAAAACTGCCATCTGCCATCTTCGCCACGGCAATGACATCCTGCGTTCCGGCAAGACGGATACGGGTTGAAGCGGCTTGTTCAGCAGCCAGCGGGCCGAAATTGAACGTTGCCACGCCCGGTTCGGGGTTGCCTGCGGCCACGATCAGAATTGCAGCTGCGCCCGGAGCACTAACTTCGATTGGTACGGTGTTTCCGTTTTCCGCGATTTCCGGTGCCGTCAGTGTAACACCGCCATCAGCCACATCTGCCCCGCCTGAAAATGCGGAGATCGCATCTTCAGCAGCTGCATTCGCTCGTAGCGGCATAATTGTCAGGAACGCGGCGCCCAGCCCAAGGGCCAGAGTCTCGCGGCGAGAGAGTTCCATTTTCAATCTCCTTTGATTCTTCGAAAAGCCACGCCAGAAGGCGAGATTATTCCTCTTTCAGTGTCGCTAGAAACGCGACCACGTCCTCAATTTCCTGTGCAGTCAGGATCGTCGTTAGAGGCGCCGTTGGCGCTTTGCCCGTATAGGCATCGCCTGGACGGATATAACCGTCATCCTTGTAGAACGCCGGCATTACCGTGCCTTCGAACGTCATTTTTGCGTTTGCGACTAAACCGCGAAGCTCTGCTTCGGTCCAACGATCACCGGCGCCATCCAGCATCGGGCCAACCTCACCATGGAACGGAATGTCCGCCAAAGCTGAGACCGCGTGGCATGCCACGCAATTACCTTTGGACTTGTCGCCAACGATGAGTGCACCGTTTGCCGCGTCCCCATTAACATCGGTCAGAGAGACCTCGATTGCACCATAGTCGTCATAGGGTACGTCTTTCGGACTTGTCTCTTCGGCAAATGCGGCAACGCCCATCATAGCGGATGCCAGTGTTAAGAGTCTCAGCTTCATGATCCCTCCCATTTGCTACCGCGCCTGTGGCGCTTTGCGACCCAAAGACTTTGTGCACCGTAGTCGACGAACATGGTTTATCGCAACATCAAATTCATCATAATGAATTTTTTTATCTGTAACGCCCAATCTCACTACTGCGAAATATTGTTTCGCTCCTGAATGCGCCGCGCGTGATACCTTTGGAAATCTTCGCCATTATCAAGTTCATATCGCTTCTGATCGACCCAGGTGAAAAGGTCTAAGGTTGTTCCCTTGGAGAATGCTCCCGGCATTACAGCAACGGCAGCATCGATGGCTGAGGCAGCCTCGGGCACCTCTTCCGGCAGAAAAACAAGCGTTGGGGTAAACAGAATCCCCCATTTGCGCATCAGCGCTCTCTGCTCACTCTCTTCTCCGTCAAAATCTGTGGCCGTGGTGCTTCCATGCAAATCCAGCTGGACGACAAAAAAGTTCTCTTCGATAAACGCCGCCAGGTCGGGCTGTGGGAAAACCTCTTCGTGCATCTTTTTACAGTAGATGCAGCCCCGTTGTTCAATGAACAAAACCAACCGCTTACCTTCACCTGACGCCTCTTCAAGATCCTCGCGAAGATCTTTGAACGTGTCACGCATCCACGGTGTTTTATGCAATCCATCGTCGCCCAGATCAGCAGCAGAGACTGCAGCCCCTATCATGCATGCGATCAAAACTGACAAAGTGCGTTTCATGTCTTCCTCCCGGATTAACCTATGGCCGCAAGCCAGGGCATATAGTCCAGCATCCATTGTGCGATGTGATTGATCGAGTTGGTTGCGATCAGGACCCCGAACAGGATCAACAGCCCCCCCATTGCCATTTCGATCTGCGGCAAGTGCTTCCTGAACCGCGCCATCCATTGCATGAAGGGGCGAACCAAAAAGGCCGCCAGAACAAACGGTGCAGTCATTCCAACCCCGTAAACGAACAGAAGCCCCGCGCCCCGCCAAGCCGTTTCGGTTCCGGCCGCAGTAAACAGGATTGCAGCGAGCACCGGCCCAACACAGGGCGTCCAGCCAAAAGCAAATGCCAATCCAAGTACATATGCCCCAGTGAGGCTCACGTTTGATGTCTCGCCAATATCTGCACGTAACTGCCGATACAGGAACCCGATGCGAATTAACCCCAGGAAATGCAGGCCCATCGCTATGATGATGGCTGCAGCAATCCAACGCAGAATATCGAAGTATTCTCGTACCAGCTGACCAAATATCGAAGCCGTGGCCCCGAGAGCCATAAAGATGGTTATGATTCCAGCCGCAAATGCGATTGCAGCAAGCGTTGCCCGGCGGCGAACTTCGCCGGAAATGGCGGATGTCGCTGTAATCTGCTCCATACCGACCCCCGCCAGATAACTGAGGTAAAACGGCACAATTGGCAGGATGCAAGGCGACAGAAAGGACAAAAGTCCGGCGACCAAAGCTCCTGCAAAAGTAATGTCGAGCATGGTCAAACCTGTCCTGGCGCGCTATCATTCACACATTCAAAATTATAAAGATATGTCACTGCGGTCAATCGGAGCTTTGGATGCGCCACCTAATCCTACGTTTGCTTGCGATCACGTTGCTTGTTTTTCCCGTGGCTTTACGGGCCGAAATGACGCTTCTGATGGCAGAAGAAGATGGGTGCATGTGGTGCGCCCGCTGGGACTCCGAAATTTCAGAAATCTACCCTAAGACACCTGAAGGAAATGCCGCACCGCTTCGGCGTGTCGATATCCACGCAGCCATGCCTGACGACATCACATTGGAACGGCCTCTCTACTACACACCAACCTTTGTTCTGTTGGACAATGGCCGAGAGGTCGGACGAATCGAAGGCTATCCCGGTGAAGATTTTTTCTGGGGTGTGTTGGGCGTTTTACTGCGTGACGCTGGGATACTAATTGAGACCTCTGGATAAACTGCGGTATATTACATAAACTGTTTTGAATGCGTGAAGCCATGAAAGCGAGGCGATCTTGTTGGACAAATCTTCGAACCTGCCTGTGTTCTCCAAGGACATGTGCGCCGAAGACATGGACAGAATGATGGAGAATGCTCAGACCGCGTCAAATTTCCTCAAGGCAATCAGCCATGAGGGGCGCCTGATGATTTTATGTTATCTGTCGTCAGGGGAAAAATCGGTCACGCAGATGGAGGAAATGCTCTCAGCGCGTCAAGCCGCGGTATCTCAACAACTCTCCCGCTTGCGCTTCGAGGGCTTGGTGAAGACACGACGCGAGGGGAAAACGATCTACTACAGATTGGCTGATGATCGTTCGACCCAAATCCTGGAAGTCGTTTACGACCTTTTCTGCAGGG
This sequence comes from Ruegeria sp. CDSC021, assembly GCF_059610845.1. NCBI lineage: Bacteria > Pseudomonadati > Pseudomonadota > Alphaproteobacteria > Rhodobacterales > Roseobacteraceae > Ruegeria > Ruegeria sp. CDSC021. Next base: position 352,641 of record NZ_JBXWOK010000002.1, on the reverse strand, counting down.
AGAAGTAGAAGCCGGTCAGAAAGCCGCCAGCTTTGGGAGGAGACTGGCAATGCTCGAAGCATTGGGAGACACAAATACCGTTGCTCTGATCGGTTTGATTGGTGGCATCGTATTGGGATTGGCCGCACGCATCGGCCGTTTTTGCACGTTGGGTGCAATCGAAGACTACCTTTACGCAGATGATGACCGGCGGCTGCGCATGTGGGCAATGGCAATCGGTGTTGCGATTGTCGGCAGCCACACCGCTATGGCGTTGGGGGGACTTGACCCTGTCGGAACAAGGTATCTTGCGCAGACCTGGAACCCCCTCGGTTCGATCGTGGGGGGCCTCATGTTCGGGTACGGAATGGCCATCTGCGGTAACTGCGGCTATGGTGCGCTGGCAAGGCTGGGAGGTGGTGACCTTCGATCATTCGTTATTGTTTTGATCATGGGTCTTTCCGCTTATGTCGTAATGTCCGGACCCCTCGCCTATCTGCGGGTATGGATATTTCCAGAGGAAATGGATCTCAATGGCCCCCAGAGCATTAGCTTTCTTGCCGAACGGTTGACCTCTATTCCAGCTTGGCTCATTGGCTCTGTTATCGGTGTGGCTTTGGTGTTTTTTGCTTTGGCAAGCCATCGCTTCCGCCGCGCTCCGGCACAGGTGTTTTGGGGGTCTGTAGTTGGACTGGCAATCGTTTCGGGCTGGCTTGGCACGAATTGGGTTGCAACACATGGTTTCGATGGTGAGCCGGTGCAAACCCATACCTTCGCGGCACCCCTGGGTGACACAATATTCTACCTTATGACTGCGTCCGGAAACACTTTGTCCTTTGCGGTCGGATCAGTCTCCGGCGTTCTCATTGGCGCGTTTCTGGGGTCGTGGTCTAAGGGCCATTTCCGATGGGAAGCATGTGAAGATCCACGTGAACTCAAGCGGCAAATGCTGGGCGCTGCGATTATGGGTCCAGGTGCGATCATCGCGGTTGGTTGCAGCGTCGGTCAAGGCATATCTGCATTCTCACTTCTGGCCTACAGCGCGCCCGTAACATTCGCTGCAATCTTTGCAGGCGCAGCACTTGGATTGAGACAGCTTGTGTCTGGATTGTCCTTCATAACTGAGCGTTGAGTTCACAGTTCAAATCAGCGGGAATCCGGGTTTGCACCGGTGCAGCTGATGCCCTGCACCAAGACCTAAAGAAACCCGGTTAATTTGTGATGGTGCTGGCGACTCTGCCATCACAAAAGCAAGCCAAAACGCTCTCTTTCCGACTTTGTCCTCGATCTCGCTTCTAAGGACATACCAAGGCTTATCGAGCCCTTGCTTCAGCCTGTTCTCTGCGCCCTCAGAAGGTCGGGACAAACGCGCAAACGAAAAATGTGTTATGATGGCCCCTTAGAAAAGGGGGCTACTATGTACAATCCCGTATCATCTATCTCAAAATTTCGGATCGGCTTGTCGGCATTGAACATCGCCGAACAGAAGTCAATTTTTGACTGCCTTCCCGCCGCTGTTCAGGCGGCAGTGTGGCAAGACCGGCTTAGTGAAGGCATTGCGGCACTGTCTGACAAGTCTCAGTGCCGGTTACTTTCCGAGCTACAGGATTTACTCAATCCTGACTGCTACTCCGAAGACAAAGCGAACCATACGGCCACTTCTCGTCTTGAGGAGTTGTCGCCTGTGATCGAGAAGGTTTTTCCAGATCACTCGGTGTTTCATAAATATACGCAGCAACTCGGCGACAATGCTTGCGAAAGCCCGATTATCGAAATTGCCAAAGGCGCGCCGCCTACGTGCACATGTTCGTCTTCGAGATCCTGTATGTGGTGGCACAATGATTGTGGGGCAATGCAGGAATGTCTTGCCGGTGGGTGCAAGAAGACTAACGTTGGATGTGGGGTCCTGTGGCTTCAGACATGCGATGGCCTTTGCACTGGGAACTGGTGCTGAAGAACGCAGGAAAGCTCTACCTATTCCGGCAGCAAAGCCTTTGCTTTCTTTGCCGAATTACAGGCCTGTGTTGAGGTCTAAATCAGGCGCGTCGCGCGTCACGGTGTGACGATCAACCTTCCCGGATTTGTCGATCTGAACAATCAGAGACTCAGCACGTTGAAAGCGGTCAAAATAAGGAAAGTTGACGTGGTCCAGATGCGTCATGTCCTGGCACTGCATCTGATAGTCTGCCCTGAATTCGGTATGCACATTTGATCCGTTGTCTACGACCGGTCCCAACCCTTCACCAGACAGCGTGACATTGGCCGAGACAGTGAAACACCCCGCCTCTTCAGGCAAACTGAACAGATCAAGGGGGTTGGACAATTCAGAAATGGCTCCGGCGACCGAGGCCTGATCGCCTTCGGTTTCCGCTGGGCCTTCGAACCCCAGGACGTCAAGACCAGGAACCACAAGGGAAATTGAAATCCCGGCTTCCGAAAAGGAAACCGCCAATCGTCCCTGCCCATGCTCGTGCTGATTTGCAACCTGGGACTGAGGCAACGCGTTTACCGGGAAAAGCGTTAATACAAACACTAAGAACTTCATGACCATGGAACCATCTGAAAAGAATCAACTAAGCGACTCTAAACTGAAAAAACATTCGCGCAATCGCGTCACGATACACCAAAGCCCACTAGAATTGGGTAGGAATGAGCTATTTTCGCTCACAATTTACCTGACTATAAAACTCAGGTTGACTTAGTTGACTATTTCTATCAGTTATTTGGTCGAGCGTCGCATCGCGCGAACCCATTGTTATCTGACAAGAAAGACTACCCCCCAATGAATACCCCCCTGATCCTGACAAGCGCCGTGGCTCTGATGACCGCCACATCGGCTTTTGCAACCGAGACCCCCTCGAAAGTAGATGTTCTGAATACCTACGCCAATATCGCCGAGGCGAAGTACGATGACAGCCTGATTGCAGCCAAATCGCTGCAGCGCGCCGTGACCGCGCTGATTTCCGAACCAAACGACGCAACACTGAATGCCGCCCGTTCCGCTTGGATTGCGGCCCGCGTCCCTTATCAGCAGACCGAGGTTTATCGGTTCGGAAATGCGATCGTTGATGATTGGGAAGGTAAAGTGAACGCATGGCCCTTGGATGAGGGCTTGATCGACTATGTAGACACCACCTACGGCGGCCCGAGCGACGAGAATGAGTTCGCCGCATTGAACGTCATCGCCAACCCAAGCTTTGAACTTTCAGGCGAACCAATCGATGCCAACGACATCACTCCGGAACTGCTGTCTGGCACCTTGCACGAAGCAGACGGGATCGAGGCCAACGTCGCCACTGGTTACCACGCGATTGAGTTCCTGTTGTGGGGCCAGGACCTGAACGGCCACGGTGAAGGCGCGGGTAGCCGTCCATGGACGGACTATGCCCAAGGTGATGCCTGCACCGGCGGCAACTGTGACCGCCGCGCCCAGTACCTTGAGGCCGTGACTGAACTGCTGGTCACCGATTTGGAATGGATGGCGACCCAGTGGCAGGACGGAGGCGCGGCCCGAACCTCCCTGACCGAAAATGAAAGCGCAGGAATAAGCGCGATCCTCACCGGAATGGGCTCGCTGTCCTATGGTGAGCAGGCCGGTGAGCGGATGCGTCTTGGCTTGATGTTGAACGATCCCGAGGAAGAGCATGACTGCTTCTCGGACAACACGCATAACAGCCACTACTATGATGGTCTTGGCATTCAGAACGTCTATTTGGGCAGCTATACCCGCATCGACGGAACTCCTGTCAGCGGCGCATCGCTTTCGGACTTGGTGATTGCCTCCGACCCATCTCTTGACGCCGAGATGAAGCTGAAGCTGGCCAACACAATGCAGGCGCTGGGTCGGATCAAATCCACAGCCGAGGCCGGGTTCGCCTATGACCAGATGCTGGAACGCGGCAACGAAGGTGGCGAAGTTTTGATCATGGGCGGTGTGAACGGGCTGGTGGACCAGACCAAGACAATCGAGCGGATCGTCACCATTCTGGACGTCGATCAGATTGAGTTCGAAGGATCTGAAAGCCTGGATAATCCGACAGCTGTTTTCCAGTAAACCTAGCGGTTCGGGGGCGGAGGATTATCCCGCCCCCAACTCATTTTCGGCTAACTGACAGTATGCCGCAGGACACGCACTTAATAACTGACTAATATAGTCGGAATACAAACCAGAGCGCCACCTCCATGATCGTCTGCCATTGCACCAAGATCACAGACACCGAGATTCATGCCGCCATTGACTGGATGCGCGTTTCCGACCCTAGGGCAGTCATAACCCCTGGCAAGATCTATCATGCCCTTGGAAAATCAGCGGATTGTGGCGGATGCATGCCGCTTTTCCTAGACACCATGCGCGCCAGCGATAATCTGGAAGTCCCCATGCAGCTTTGTGCATTACGCACCAAGGCATCACAGGAGAGTGTAGATGAAGGGCGATCCCAAAGTCATAGAATACCTCAACAAATCTCTGCGGCATGAATTGACGGCAGTCAGCCAGTATTGGCTGCATTACCGTCTGCAAGAGGATTGGGGCCTGACCCACATGGCAAAGAAAAGCCGTGAGGAAAGCATCGAAGAGATGGGTCATGCCGACAAGCTGATCGAGCGCATAATCTTTCTGGAAGGTCACCCCAACCTGCAGAAACTGGACCCGCTTCGGATTGGACAGACCCCGAAGGAAACTCTGGAATGTGATTTGGCTGCCGAGAATGATGCGCGTGCCCTGTACGTTGAGGCCCGTGAATATTGTCGAGAGGCGGGTGACTACGTGACTATGTCTCTGTTCGAGAACCTGATCAGTGACGAAGAAGGCCATATCGACTTCCTCGAAACACAGCTTGATTTGTACGAAAGGATTGGCGAAGCCAATTATGCGCAACTTAACGCATCGAAAATGGACGAAGGCGAGTAAGCTCTCGCTTGTAGCGGTGGCTGCGATTGCAGCCACCCCGATCCTGTCCGCTGAACTGCAGGATCTGCATCTCAACTTCCAACCCAGAACCGAAGATGAAAAGGCCCGGATCGCGGATGTGATCGCCGCGCCCACGGATTTCGACGCCGCGCAACGGTTCGAGGACCTGCCCGCCGGTGCTGCAACCGTAAGGGCACGTCAGGACGCAGATGCATTTTCGCAACCTTCGGGCAATCTGAAATTCGAACAGGAACTGGATTTCAAGGTCGGCAACGGGCTGTTCAAGAAAATCTGGGTGTCTTCGCCTTCCTCGACCCTGGCCTCGGACGGTTTGGGGCCATTGTACAACGCGCGCTCTTGCCAACGATGTCACATTAAGGACGGGCGCGGCCACACACCAAATGGGCCCGATGACGGGGCCGTTTCGATGTTCCTTCGGGTCTCAATCCCCGGTGGCGGCGCAATCGATGAAATCGCGGACTACATCGCCACTCAGCCCGAACCCAATTACGGCGGGCAGATGCAGGATCTGGCCCTCGCGGGCCACCCCGCCGAGTACCGGCTGGACATCACCTATGAAGACCTTCCTGTCGCGCTATCAGACGGCGAAACGGTCATTCTCCGCAGCCCGACCTATACCGCGGCGGATCTTGGATATGGCCCGCTGCACCCCGAGGCGATGCTGAGCCCGCGCGTGGCTCCGCAGATGATCGGCCTGGGATTGCTTGAGGCAATTCCCGTGCAGGACCTGCTGGCCCAGGCCGACGCGGATGACGCGGATGGCGATGGTATTTCCGGCCGCCCCAACATCGTTTGGTCAACCGAATATGGTGAACCGATGATGGGCCGGTTCGGACACAAAGCCGGGATGCCCACGATAATGGAGCAGTCTGCTGCAGCTTTTGCAGGGGATATCGGCATCTCAAGCCCGCTTTACCCTGCTGGCTATGGGGAGTGTACGGAATTGCAGGTGGATTGCGTTGGCGCCCCCCATGGGGACAACGATGACCGTGTGTTTGAAATCGACCAACTGGGCATGGACCTCGTTGCGTTTTACAGCCGCAATCTGGGCGTACCCGCGCGGCGCGATATCGGTGACCCGCAGGTCCTGCACGGCAAGCAGGTATTCTTCGATACCGGCTGCGCCTCGTGCCACACGCCATCCTATGTCACCCACCGGATGGACGACCGGCCCGAGCACAGTTTTCAGCTGATCTGGCCCTATACGGATCTTCTGCTGCATGACATGGGCGATGGTCTGGCCGACAACCGACCCGAAGCACGCGCAACAGGCCGGGAATGGCGCACACCCCCGCTTTGGGGGATCGGCCTGACCGGGCAGGTCTCTGGCCACACACAATTTCTGCATGACGGGCGGGCGCAGTCGCTGTTGGAAGCTATTTTGTGGCACGGCGGAGAGGCACAATCGGCGCGCGACACCGTTGTGTCTATGCCAAAACCTGACCGCGACGCTTTGATCCGCTTTCTGGAGAGCCTCTGATGCGTGCCCTCGGCCTGGCCATTGCCCTTATTCTGCCCCTGTCAGCCTTGGCGCAAAATCCCAGCCAGATCCTGACAGATGTTGTTGAAGGGCACATTCTTCCCGGATACGCACAGCTATCTGACGCAACAGCTGCGCTGGATGCGGCCGCGCAGGCGGATTGCACAGCCGCTTCACTGAACCTTCGTGCAGCCTATCACCTGGCATTCGACCGCTGGGTCACGGTAAGCCACTTGCGCTTTGGCCCCTCCGAGGTCGATGACCGCGCATTTGCGATGGCATTCTGGCCAGACACAAAAGGGTTTACACCCAAAACCCTATCCGGCCTGATTGCCACCCAAGACGCGGTGGTTGAAACCCCCGAGGCTTATGCCGAGGCTTCGATCGCGGGACGCGGGTTTCTTGCACTTGAAATGATGCTATTCGACCCAGCCCTCGCGGATCAGGGCGACAGGGCCTATCGATGCGCTTTGATCCGGGCGATTGCTGCAGATATAAACCGCAATGCCAAGGCGATGGATCACGACTGGCGACCTTTCTCTGCCAACCTGACCATGCCCGGCGGAGACAGTCCTTACCGGTCTGCTGATGAGGCCATGCAGGAACTTTACAAAGCTCTGATCACCGGATTGGAATTCACTGCCGAAACACGCCTTGGACGCCCCATGGGCACCCTAGAGCGCCCCCGTCCCAATCGGGCCGAAGCGCGCAGGTCTGAACGGTCACTACGCCAGGTCGAACTGTCATTGATCACGCTGCGCGATCTGGCCACCGGGCTGTCCGCAGATCATCCGCAGATTGCCGCTGATTTGGATAATGCGTTCGACAAGGCTATCATCCGCACGCGTGAGTTAGACGACCTTACACTGGCCGGTGTCTCGACACCTTCGGGTCGGATACGGGTCGAAGCCTTGCAGCAGATGATTAACGACATCCGCACGATTGCAGCAACCGAGCTGGGCCCGACCTTGGGTATCAGTGCCGGATTCAATTCGCTGGACGGGGACTAAGCCATGACAAGCCGTCGACAATTCCTTGCGGGCCTGGCTGCAGCCAGCCTTGCCCCGACACAAGGTTGGTCGACTGTCGGCGCGCCGGATTTCCTGGCGGCGGCGCTGTTTCCGGACGGCACCTATCGGCTGGCGGGCCTGAGTTCTGAAGGCGGTATCTTATTCTCTCTCCCCCTGCCGGCGCGCGGCCATGCCGCTGCGGCGCATCCCTTGCGCGCGCAAGCCGTGGCTTTCGCCCGCCGCCCTGGCACCTTTGGCGTGGTGATCGATTGCAAGAGCGGAACCCAAACCGCACGGATGGATGCTCCCAAAGGCCGCCATTTCTATGGCCATGGCGTGTTTTCCCGGGATGGAACCCATCTGTTCACCACCGAAAACGACTATGAGGCCGGTGAGGGTGTGATTGGCGTCTGGGACTCGGAGGACTACACGCGGTTGGGCGAGTTTTCTTCGGGCGGAGTCGGGCCGCATGATATGCGGATCATGCCGGATGGGGAAACTCTGATCATCGCAAATGGCGGCATTGAAACACATCCTGAAATGGGCCGAACCAAGCTGAATCTGCCCATCATGCAACCGCGCCTAAGTTATCTGAGTCTGTCAGGCTCGGTCCTGGAACAGATAGAGCTGCCCCGGACACTGCATAAAAATTCGATCCGGCACCTTGCCGTTCGATCCGACGGTCTGGTTGGGTTTGCAATGCAATGGCAGGGCAACAGGTTAACCCAACCGCCTTTGCTGGGACTGCACAAAAGAGGCGAGGCTCCGCGCCTGCTTGCAGCCCCGGAATCGGTGCAAAGTGCCTTGCAGGGTTACGCTGGCAGCATTGCTTTTGCCGGGGACGGCAAAACCATCGCCATCACCTGCCCTCGCGGCAACAATTTGCTCCGGTTCGACAGCTTGACCGGTCGACTTAACGACACGACCCCGCTTGAGGATGTCTGCGGCCTGGGTGCCGGGCCTTCCGGTTTTGTCTTCACCACAGGCACCGGGCTGGTCGGAGCGCTTACTGCCAAGGCCCGCATTTCCGCCCGGCCGGATTGTCAGTGGGATAACCATCTGGTTCCCGTTGGTCTGCCTGTATAAATTCGGAAATACCCGTCACATAGATTACACTTGGACGAATCGAATTGCTGCCGTATTGGCGGGCGCGAAGCAGGCACCCTAGGTTAAGGACAGACTTGATTGAAACAGACGCCCGACGCACCGCATTCCATCTACGGGGTTGAGAAATGGGGCAAAGACCTCATCGAGGTGACGGAAGACGGCGAAATCGGTCTGCGCAATCCCCTTGCACCAGAGACTGCTGCTATCAGCCTGCCCGGTATTCTGCGTGATCTGGACGATCGCGGCATCAAGGCTCCGATGATCCTGCGCGTCAGCTCCTATCTGGAGCACGAGATTGTCCATATTAACGAAAGCTTTGCAGAGGCGATTGCCCGGGTTGGGTACAAAAGCAGCTATCGCGGTGTCTTTCCGATCAAGGTCAACCAACAGGCTCAGGTGGTCGACCGGATCGTCGAGTTTGGGAAGAAGTACAATTATGGCCTTGAGGCTGGCTCGAAACCGGAACTTGTGGTCGCGCTTGCCCATCGTCTGGCCAATGAGGCGCTGATCGTCTGCAACGGCGTCAAGGATGCCGAGTTTATCCAGCTGGCCATCCTCAGCCGCAAAATCGGGTTCAATACGGTGATCGTGCTGGAAAGCCCGAAAGAGGCCGACACGGTGATCGAAGTCTATAACCAACTGGGCATCGAACCGCTGATCGGCGTGCGGGTTAAACTGACCAACCAGATCAGCGGAAAATGGGAAGAAAGCTCGGGCGACCGTTCCGCCTTTGGCATGAACACCGATCAACTGGTCGCCACGGTGGACAAGCTGAAGGCCGCCGGATTGCTGCACTGCCTGAAGCTGCAGCACTCGCATCTTGGATCGCAGGTGCAGGACGTCAATGACGTGCGCCGCGCCGTGGGTGAGGCCTGCCGATACTATACCGAACTGACCCGCGAAGGCGTACCGCTGACCCATCTGGACCTGGGTGGCGGCATGGGCGTAGATTACACGGGCGAAAAGAAAGCCGCCGAAAACTCGATCAACTACACGGTAGAAGAATACTGCGCCAACGTGGTCGAAACCGTGGCCTATGCCATGGATGAAGCCGAGGTCAAGCACCCCACATTGGTCACCGAAAGCGGGCGCGCTATCGTTGCGACCTCATCCATGCTGGTGTTCAACGTGCTGGAAAGCACGCTTTATGACGCGCCAGACGGCCCTGAGGTCGAGGCGGATGATCATCACTTAGTCTCGGACCTTGCCGCCGTGCACGGATACCTCTCCAGCGACCGCCTTCAGGAATGCTGGAACGACGCCACTTTTTATCGCAACGAGCTGCGCGCCCTGTTCCGCCGCGGATATATCGACCTGCGCCAGATGGCGCGTGCCGAACGCATTTATCTGTCATTGATGGCCCGCCTCAAGGCGTTGGCTGCCAGTGATGAGCTCGACACGGATGTCGACGAACAGTTGGAAAAAGTGGCTGATATCTATCACTGCAACTTCTCACTGTTCCAATCGCTGCCCGACGTCTGGGCCATTGACCAGCTACACCCGATCGTGCCGCTGCAGGGTCTGAACGAAACGCCCGACCGCCGCGCGGTGCTGTCCGATATCACTTGCGACAGCGACGGCAAGATCGACCGGTTTATTCTGGCCGACGGTGTCTCGCCCAGCCTGCCAGTGCATTCCCTGCCCGAGAATGACGAATACTTCATGGGCGTCTTCTTTGTTGGTGCTTATCAGGAAACGCTGGGCGATCTGCACAACCTGTTCGGCGACACCAACGTGGTTACCATCGACCTGCGCTCCGATGGCGGTTTCGATCTGCTGCACGAGCAAGAGGGCGACACCATTGGTCAGGTCCTGTCCTATGTCGAGTTTGATCCGGCCGACTGTGTCGCCGCCTTCCGCAAAATGGTGGACGAGGCGATCTCGACCGGTACTCTGCTGGCCAAAGACCGCAAAACCCTGATGAGCGCATATCGCGACTCGATCAATGGCTACACCTATTACGAATAACCCCCGAGAGGAGATGACCCCATGGGAACTTTGAGTGGCAAAACGCTGGTTGTCGGCGCGGGCGGCGTCTCTCACGCTGCGGTGCACAAGATGGCGATGAATTCGGACATCTTCACTGAAATCACGCTGGCCAGCCGCACCAAGTCGAAATGCGACGCCATTGCCAAGGCCGTGAAAGAGCGTGTGGGCGTTGATATCGCTACTGCGGAGCTGGACGCTTATAAGGTCGCGGACACGGTCAAACTGATCAAGGACACCGGTGCCGAGGTCCTCGTGAACCTGGCCCTGCCCTATCAGGACCTCGTGCTGATGGACGCGTGCCTTGCGGCGGGCATCCACTACATCGACACCGCGAATTACGAGCCCGAGGACGAAGCCAAGTTCGAGTATCACTGGCAATGGGCCTATCAGGATCGGTTCAAACAGGCAGGACTGACCGCCATCCTCGGTTCGGGCTTTGATCCGGGCGTGACGTCTGTCTTTGCGACGTGGTTAAAGAAACACAAGTTGGATACGATCCGCCAGATCGACGTGCTGGACGCCAATGGTGGCAGCAACGATCAGGAATTCGCCACCAACTTCAACCCCGAGATCAACCTGCGCGAAGTGTTGGCCGAAGTGCGCCATTGGGAAGCTGGCGAATGGAAACACTCCCCCGCCATGACCCATAAGGTCGAGTTCGATTTCCCCGCCATCGGCCCCAAAAACATGTACCTGATGTATCACGAGGAACTGGAATCCCTTTCCACCCACTTCCCCGAAATTGAGCGCGCCCGCTTCTGGATGACCTTCGGCGACGCCTATATCACCCATGCCAAAGTGCTGGAAAATGTTGGCATGACCCGCATCGACCCGGTAATGCATGACGGCAAGGAAATCATCCCGATCCAGTTCCTGAAAACCCTGCTGCCTGATCCCGGCGATCTGGGTGCGGAAACCAAGGGCAAGGCCTGCATCGGCGACATCGCTACAGGTCAGGCCAAGGATGGTTCGGGTGAGAAAACATATTACATCTACAACATCTGTGACCACGAGGAATGCTACGCCGAGGTCGGCAGCCAGGCCGTCAGCTACACCACCGGTGTCCCCGCCATGATCGGTGCCGCGCAGGTGCTCAAAGGCAACTGGACGCAGCCAGGTGTGTGGAACATGGAACAGCTCGACCCGGATGATTTCATGGACATGCTAAACGCCCATGGCTTGCCATGGCAGGTCCACGAACTGGATGGCCCGGTCGAGTTCTGATCCGCCAAGCTTCATCTGGCCCTAAATACCTCGGGGGGTCCGGGGGGGCAGCGCCCCCCGCCCTCTCCAAATTCGGAGACGCCTGATATGTCCGACATGATGACCACCCAAGCAGGCGATGCCGGTGCCTTCCGCAATTTCGACCTAAACCGCGTGCCAACGCCTTGCTTTGTGGTTGACCAAAAGGCGGTTGAGCGCAATCTGGTGATCTTGTCCGACGTCGGTAGCAGGTCCGGCGCCCATGTCCTCGGTGCCCTCAAAGCGTTCTCAATGTTCTCGCTTGCTCCGCTGGTCCGCCAACATCTTGACGGTACCTGCGCCAGCGGTATCTATGAGGCGCGTTTAGGCCGCGAAGAATATGGCGGCGAAGTCGCCACTTACTGCGCCGGGTACAAAGACGCTGACATCGATGAAATCCTGTCGCTGTCCAACCATGTGATCTTCAACTCGCCCGCGCAAAAGAACCGGTTCCTAGCCAAGGCACAGGCAGCCAAAGTACAGGTCGGCCTGCGCATCAATCCGGAACATTCCGAAGGCGAGATACCCAAATATGACCCCTGCGCGCCCTGTTCGCGTCTGGGCACACCGGTCAGCCAACTAAGCCATGAAATCATGGTTGGTGTTGACGGCCTTCATATGCATACACTTTGCGAACAAGGGTTCGAGCCCTTGATGCGCACATGGGAAGCCGTTGCACCAAAACTCGCCCCGTTCCTGGGTCATCTCAAATGGCTGAACTTCGGCGGTGGCCACCATATCACCCGTGACGACTATGATCGTGATGGGTTGATCGCGTTCATCAAGGAGATCCGCGAAACCCATGACGTCGACGTCTATCTTGAACCCGGCGAGGCTGTGGCACTGGATGCGGGGATTCTGGTCGGTGAAATCCTTGACCTGCCGACCAATGGCATGGCCCTTGCGATCACCGACATCTCGGCCACATGCCACATGCCCGATGTGATCGAAGCCCCCTATCGCCCTGCCCTAATGGACGAGGCCGAGGCAGGGCATACCTACCGTCTGGGCGGCCCCTCCTGTCTGGCCGGGGATGTGATCGGCGACTATGCGTGGGACAAACCGCTGCAGATCGGCCAGCGTTTTGCCTTCCTCGATCAGGCGCATTATTCGATGGTCAAGACCAACACCTTCAACGGTGTCCCCCTGCCCACAATCGCCCTGTGGAACAGCGAAACCGGCGCGTTGAAAATTATCAAACAGTTCGGCTATGACGACTTTAAAGAGAGGCTCTCATGAGCGTTTTCCTCGACAGTGAACTGACCACATTGGAACGGACCGAAAACGCCCGGTTTCGTGTAATCCCAGTACCGCTGGAGCGCACGGTATCCTACGGCTCGGGTACAGCCGGTGGCCCGGCGGCGATCATAGAGGCCAGCAACGAGCTGGAGCGCATCACCGGCCTTGCCGAGCCCTGCACAGCGGGTATTTTCACCGAGGAACCTTTGAGCTGTGACGGCCCTATGCCTGCAGTGATGGAACGCCTTGCCCTGCGCACCGAAGCCGCCATTCGCGCTGGTAAAGTGCCGGTCACTCTGGGCGGTGAGCATTCGCTGAGCTACGGTGCGGTGATGGGTGTGGCCCGCGCGTTGAACCAACCGATCGGGATCGTCCAGATTGATGCGCATGCGGACCTGCGCGACACGTATCAGGGTGAAAAGCACAGCCATGCCTCGGTCATGCATCTACTGGCCGAAGAAGGCGTCCGACTGGCCCAATTCGGCGTCCGGGCCTTTTCGACCGAAGAGGCGCAGAGCCGGGTGAAGAACAACGTGTTCCACATTGATGCCGAGGAGCTGGTCACCGGCAACATCCACGCGGTCGATCTGCCCAAGGATTTCCCCGAACTGGTCTATGTCAGCTTTGATGTCGACGGGCTGGACCCTTCGCAAATGCCGGCCACAGGAACACCCGTGCCCGGCGGCTTGGGCTATTATCAGGCGCTACAACTGGTCGAGCATGCCCTTCGGGGGCGCAAATGCGTGGGGTTCGACGTGGTCGAACTCGCCCCGGACGGCAATGCCGCCTGGGACTTTACCGCCGCACAGATCGTTTACCGTCTGATGGCCGCCTGCTAACCTTCGGCGGTTTCGTTCAACTCCATATGCCCCTCGCCGCGGCTTAGGACACGGCGCAGCATCGGCTCGAAGAACTCCAACGGTTTGGTCGGGTAATCCGGATCGAACGCCTTTTGGTCGTATTCATGGCAGAAATAGCGGCAGTCCTCCCAATAAGGACTGTCGCGGTACTTGTCTCGGGCGTTGCGGTCTCCGCCCAGGTGGTGATTGTAGTAATAGCCCTGGAACACGCAGTGATGTTTGAGGATCCAATGGGTTTTCTCGCTGACATAGGGCTTCATCATCGCCGCTGACAGCTCTCCATGGTTATAGGGAGACAGGATATCGCCGGTGTCGTGGATCAGCGCTGCGACGACCAGCTCTTCTTCCGCCCCATCCTCATAGGCGCGCGTCGCGGCCTGCAGGCTGTGCTGATAGCGGTTCACGGGATAGGGCGTCCAATCCTCGTCCAGCGAACGGATCGCATCCAGTATCCTGTCCGGCAACGCGGCGTTATAGGCCTCTTCGTATTCCATAACGGCGTCCCAATCGGCCTTGGTCGCCTCTTCAAAGCTGGTCCAGGTGGGTTTGTGGGTTTTGTCCAGCATGGTCCGGTCCTTTTGACTGATCATCCAACCGCAGCCTAACGCAGAAAACCTGAGCGAAAAAACAAATTAGCTTGGCCGAAGAACATTGCGCCGAAATGCGCCGTAACTTCAGGCTTGGGACAATGCCCGCGAGTGTTTTCTTGCGCGCACGCGCAGAAGCGGACGACCTGCAATCAAAAGAAACAGGCACGAGATCAATATGCCCATGACAGCAGGCAAATAGAGCAATAGCCACAATTTCGGGTCTTCGATCACCAACGGGGACACAAAGCCGCGCATACCTTCCAAAAGGACCAGAATTATGAATGCTCCAAAAATCTGTGGCCACAGGCCAAATCTGGAAAAGCTGCCCAACATAAGGGTTGCATAGCCCGCCATCGCGACCGCGATACAAATGGTGATCCACGAAAATCGCTGATGCAGCTCGTCGATCAACGCGCCCTCAGTGAACCCTTCTGCTGCCGCAATCGCAGCCCGGTCGCGCAACAGCTCTGCGGTGGGAATGGCCTCGAGGCTTCGCTCGGCCGCGTTGTCAGTACTCGTCAATTCTGAGATGTCATAGGACGCGTCCTGAAACAGTGTAGACGACAGGGTACGTCCCTGCCGGTCCTGACGCAGGGCAACTCCGTCAACCATCACCAGATGAATGCCCGAGCCGTTATTGACCAGATAAGCTGTTTGGCTGGAATAGCTGACCGGGCTGGTTTTATCCCGCCGGTCCGAAACAAAAACTTCGCGCAAAGTCCCGTCCAGATCAATTCCCCCAATATAGACGGTCACGTCACTTGCAGGATGCAGGAATTCGCCTTCATTCAATAACTGCGCTGTGACGTCACCCGCCACTTCGGCCTGCCGTTTTTCCAGTAGATCGACCGAGGCCGGGCGCAGGAAAACACTGATCGAGGCCATCATCAGACCAGCAACAAGACCGAACAGAACCACAGCGCGAGCCAGCCGCCACGGGCTGGAGCCTGTGGCCAGCATCACCGTTAGCTCGCTTTCACGGCTCAGGCGGTTGGTGGCATAGACGGCCGCTGCGAACACGGCCATGGGCATCACCGTACGGATCAGCGTCGGCAAAGTAAGAGCGGTAAATTCAAGAAACACCATGGCCGATTGACCACCGCTGATGACACGGTCAAACAGGCTGACCGAGCGGGTGATCCAGAAAACCCCCACCAGAATCAGAGTGAAAAAGCCGAACAGAATCAGCAGTTGCCGCAGGAAATATCCATCGAAGCGCGACATGTATCCTCATCCGGCTACCTGAAATTCGTTTGGACAATATGCCAATCCCCTGACCGAGGAAACCGCATAGCCCAAGAATTATAGAATTTGAGCCGTGCGCACTAAAACGGCTTATGCCACATCGGAATTGGCACCCCGATCCAGAATGCTTACCTGCCCGGATCAGTCCAGCGTTTCAGACAACGATCTGAGCAGGTGATTGAGTTGATCGCGCTGTTGCAGGGACAAACCCTGAACCAGGCGCTGCTGAGTCTCTACATGATCCGAAACGGCGGCCTCAATCGCTTTGAATCCGTTTTGGGTAAGACGGATCAGGAAGCCCCGGCCATCCTCAGGGTTTTGCACTCTTTCGACCATCCCCGCCTTAACCAGTTGATCGACGCGATTCGTCATTGTGCCGGACGTCACCATTGTAAGCTCCAAAAGCTCGCCAGGTGAAAGACCCTCTGGCTTGCCAGACCTTCGCAACGTGGCAAGGACATCAAAGCTGGCAGCGTTCATGTCATGAAGAGCCCAAGTATGCTCCATCGCCCTTCGCAACTGAACCGCCAACCGCGTCAGTCGACCAACGGTTTCCATTGGCCCCACATCCAGGTCGGGCCGGGCACTGTTCCACTGCGCGATAATTTGCTCCACATGATCCATGAATTCTGGCTAGCCCAACTTTATCTTGACGTCAAGATTTTACAATATATCTTGACGTCAAGATAAAGGGATTCGCCATGAGACACCAAACCGACATCGCCCTAACTGCTGTTGCCCCTTTGATCTGGGGTAGCACTTATTATGTTACGACCGAATTTTTGCCCGTCGGATATCCGATCACGATGGCCGCGCTGCGTGCGCTGCCTGCCGGGCTGCTGCTTCTAGTTTTGTCCCGTCAACTTCCAAGGGGTCATTGGTGGGGCCGCATATTCATTCTAGGCGCGCTCAATTTCACCGTGTTCTGGACCCTGCTTTTCGTCGCGGCTTACAGGCTCCCCGGTGGGGTCGCAGCCACTGTCGGCGCGGTACAACCTCTTATTGTAGTCTTCCTGTCGGCATTTCTGCTGAACACCCCGGTTGGGCTGAGATCGGTCGGCGCAGCGCTGTTGGGGGTGATCGGCGTCGGGTGCCTTGTCCTCGGTACAGCTATCAATCTTGATACGGTTGGCCTGATCGCTGGACTGGGTGGCGCCCTTTCGATGGGAGCAGGAACTGTCCTGACGCGCAAATGGCAACCGCCAGTGCCGCTGCTGACATTTACCGCTTGGCAACTAACCGCCGGCGGGCTGATGCTGGTGCCGCTTGCACTGATGTTTGAGCCCGCCTTACCAGCGCTTGAAAAAAACAACCTTCTCGGAATTGGTTATCTGAGCGTCATCGGGGCTGCCCTGACCTATATCCTGTGGTTCCGAGGCCTCGCCCGGATCGAACCCTCTGCGGTCTCGGCACTTGGCTTTCTCAGCCCGCTATCCGCCGTAATGATTGGTTGGGTCATGCTTGGGCAAAACCTGACCTTTGTGCAGATCGCCGGTGTCTGTATTGTACTTCTGGCGGTCTGGCTGGGGCAAATGGGCAAACGTACCGGCCGTTCGATTGTCACCATCAGAAAGCCCGCCTGAAACTCCAGGCATCGATGTACGAGTTTTGTGCTAAACTGTGTGCTGTGCAACGCCCGGGCTAGAAAGGTATCACGTGTCAAAAAGCCGAGTAAAACCGCGCTATTTTGCCATCGCCCTGCTGCCGGTATGTGTTTTCGCAATCCATAAACTGATCCAGAACCAAATGATCGCCAATGAACTGGACGTTCCAGTAAACTTTGTGTTGAGCGGTAGCTCTTGGCAGGAAGCCGTTGGTCGATTTCGGTTTCTTGCCGCGTCCTGGTTCTTTTTATCGCTGGCCTTGTTGCCCGTGGCAGTCTTGTTCCGGACCCTGTCACGCCCGATCGAAAAAAACACCCGGATCGCGGCAATCGCGATTGTAGTCGCCATCGTGTTTCTGGCTCTCGTGCCGACCATTCGAAAGCATATGACCGACCAAAGCCCGCAGATTTACCACCAGATCGGCAAAGCCGTTTTTGAAACAGCATTGTCGCAAGGCACCTTGCCGGCATGTTCCGGTTCGGAAGATAGCTGGATGTTTGGGAAATGCGGGCAGGCCCCTGTTCTTTCGCTGTTCAACCGTATTCTGGACCTGGTGAATGCAATGGCCGGCCTTGCGATCGGGTCGTTGATTGTCGGAATGATATTGTGTCTTGGTCGGCATGAATCTCAGGACATCGAAGCAACCGCAGCTGAGCTGGCGCAAAACTTGCGGCAGATGCGGCAGCAGCTCTACCTGTCCAGTCTGGTGCTGACCTTCGGCATGTTCTTTGCCGCAAGCTGGATGTACTGGCCCTTGCCCATGATCGCTGAATCAGAAAGGGCCGCCTATAGCGCATTGCTCAACGCATCGGCCTTGTTCACCGGCACATATTTTTGCTTGCTAATGCTCAGCTACTTTCTTCCCGTGGCAGTCCTTCTGGACGGAAGAATTTCTAACCTCGCTTTGGCTGCCCGAAATCAGGGCGGCACAGACCAGACATTCGACATTGATGACTGGAGATCGTCGCATAAGCTGACAGAAGGAACAGGTGACATCATCCGCGCCGGCTTCGCCCTGACGGCCCCAATCTTGGCCGCTTTTGCCGGTGGCATATCACCGATTTTGGGTTAGACCGTGATTTGTTGAGCAACCAGAACGCGGTTTATCGCATCGGTCGAATGCTCTGCTGGTCCAAGTTGTAACAGCTAGGCTGCGCAAAGGGTCACGCATGTCCCATTCCGCCCAAGCTGGCACAAACTTCTGGCAATGGAGAGAATGGCAGGGGCAGCAGGG
The DNA here is from genome assembly GCF_059610845.1 of Ruegeria sp. CDSC021. NCBI lineage: Bacteria > Pseudomonadati > Pseudomonadota > Alphaproteobacteria > Rhodobacterales > Roseobacteraceae > Ruegeria > Ruegeria sp. CDSC021. The sequence continues at coordinate 334,132 of NZ_JBXWOK010000002.1, read as the reverse complement.
TTCGAACCCGCGACCTACGGTTTTGGAGACCGTCGCTCTACCAACTGAGCTATACCCCTAAGGTGCGCCTCAAATATGCTAGCCGCGCGGCGGACTCAAGAGGCTTTTTCAGATTCCTCCTCAGTTATGCGCACGACAAACAAGTTGCGTATGGCGTTGAGTTCTATAAGACACGGTTTGATCAATATGAGGGTCACCATTAGTGAGTATCCGCAAGAAAATCGCCGATAGCGAGGCCGTCCTGAATTGGACCGCCCGCCGCATCGCGAGCTATATTCGGATGGTTAACCGCAACACCCAATGGCAACGCATCGGCTATGAAGAGCTGGACCAACTGGCCGATCAGGGCGAGCCGGTCATCGTTGTCCTTTGGCATCAGCGACTGGCACAATCGCCCTATTTCTTTCCGTTGGATAAGGGGCGTATCTGCTCGATCACATCCTCGGCACGCGCTGGCAGCATGGTTGGTCGGGTGCAGAAACTGTTCGGCATGGACACCATCGCCATGACCAGCAAAAACGCCAACAACATCGCGGTGTCACGCGAAGTGATCGGCAAGATCAAGCGCGGCATTTCCATCGGGATCGCTGCTGACGGCCCGCGCGGCCCGGAACGGGTGCTGTCGACCGTGCCTCTGGTCTGGGCCCGCACCTCGGGCAAGCGGGTCTTCGGGATCACCTTTTCCGCTCGCCACGGCAGCGAGGCCGGAACCTGGGACCGCCTGCTGATGCCACGCCCTTGGCGCAATCAGGGCGTCTTTTTGTGCCGGGAATGGACCGAAAACGTTCCCCGCAAGGCCAGTGAAGAAGAACTCGAGGCCCTTCGCCTCAGCCTTGAGGCGCATATGAACGACATCACCGCCGAAGCAGACAGGATGGTCGGGCGCGAACCTTGGTCTCCCCAAGGCTAACCGCCGCGCAGCCTTTGCATCAGATAGACTTCGCTGCCCTCGGGGATCGGTTCAGTCAGCCCGCTGGCGATCACGCGCCCGTTGATTGAGATAGATACACCGGCATCAATCGGTGCCTGAAGCTGCGGATGAACCCGCGCAAGTTCCCGCAGCAGCTCGCCGGTGGTTTTGGCCTCGACCTCGACCACCTGTTGACCCCCGGTCAGAGACCGGAGGCCGGACCAAAGGTGGACCTCAACCATTGTCCTTGAGCGCCGCCAAAATGCGCGGCGGTGACATTGGCAGTTGCTTCATCCGCACTCCTGCAGCGTTCGAAACCGCGTTGGCGATGGCTGCCAGCGGCGGCACAATGCCGGTTTCACCCACACCACGCACCCCAAACGGGTGGCCGGGGTTGGGAACTTCGACGATCACCGTATCGATCATCGGCAAGTCGCTGGCGACCGGGATACGATAATCGAGGAAGATCGAGTTCTGCAGACGACCATCCTCGCCATAGACATATTCCTCGTTCAGCGCCCAACCGATGCCCTGCGCCGCGCCACCCTGATACTGGCCTTCCACATAGGTCGGGTGGATCGCCTTTCCGGCGTCTTGAATGACCGTATAGCGGGTGATGCTGGTCTTGCCGGTTTCCGGGTCGACCTCGGCATCGACGATATGTGTGCCGAATGACACGCCTGCGCCTTCCGGGGTCGCTTCGAAATGGCCCGAGATCGGACCACCGGTCGCACCCATATCGGCGGTGATATCGGCCAGCGGCATCGGATCGAAATCGCCCGCATTGGGGCCCGAGGGCACCGCGCAGCCGTTTTCCCATTTCACCGCATCTACCGAGATGCCCCACTTGGCCGCCGCGCGTTCGCTCAGCTTTTCAACCGCATGCCGGGCCGCCTTGATCGTGGCCAGCCCTGAGGCATAAGTCACGCGCGAGCCGTGCGAAACGTCGTTATAGCCGAGTGTTGCCGTGTCCGCGATGGTTACGCGAATATTCTCGTAGGGAATGCCCAACACCTCGGCTGCCATCAGCGCCATCGACGCGCGCGAACCGCCGATATCGGGCGTGCCGACCATCAGCTGGGCCGAACCATCCTCGGACAGGGCCAGCGACACGGATGTCTCGCCCCCGTGATTGAACCAGAATCCACAGGATATCCCACGCCCCTGCCCTGGTTTCAGTGGCGCAGAATAGTGCGGATGCGCCTTGGCGGCCTCAAGCGTTTCGACCAGACCGATGCGTTCGTAGCGCGGGCCATAGCTGGCCTTGGTACCTTCGTAGGCGGCGTTTTTCAGGCGCACATCCACGGGGTCCAGCCCCAGCTTCTTGCACAGCTCGTCAATCACCGATTCAACCGCAAACGCCCCCATCGGCGCGCCGGGCGCGCGATAGGCGGCCTGTTTCGGGCGGTTGGCCATGACATCATAGCCCACCTGCTTGACGTTAGTCAGGTTATAAGGAGCAAAGGCACACATGGCCGTCATATCACCCGGCGCGCCGGGGAAGGCCCCACCCTGCAGGCGGAACACGCCTTGCGCTGCGGTGATCGTGCCGTCATTCTTCATCCCGATCTTGATATCCATCGACGCGGAGGCCGTCGGACCGGTGGCCCGGAATACCTCGGATCGGGTCATCACCAGCTTGACCGGGCGGTTGGCCTTGCGGCTCAGCGCCAGCGCGACCGGCTCGATGAATACGGTTGTCTTGCCACCAAAGCCGCCGCCAATCTCGGACGCCGTCACCCGCAGTTGCGATGTTTCGATCCCCAGCAAAGCCGCACAGGTTTTCTGCGCGATCCAGTGCCCTTGGGTGGTGCACCACAGCTCACCCTTGCCGTCATTTCCCAGCGTCGCCAAACAGGCATGAGGTTCGATATAGCCCTGATGGGTTGCCTCGGTGACGAAGCTGTCTTCAACAACCAGATCCGCTTCGGCAAAACCGACCTCGACATCGCCATGCCCGCTTTCGTGATAGCGCACGACGTTCGGGTGCATCCCTTCGGGCACGGAATAGTCCGCCGCCCCCTCGCGTATAACCGGAGCGTCCGGGGCCATCGCTTTGTCGACATCGGTCACATGGGGCAGCACCTCATATTCGACCTCAATCAGTTTGAGTGCGTCACGAGCCGACAGCGCCGAAGTTGCCGCAATAGCTGCCACCGCGTGGCCGTCATACAGGGCCTTCTCGCCTGCCATAACGTTTTCCAGCACGTTCCAGAACTCACCTTCAAGACCGGGCTTAAACGGCACCTCAGCGAAATCGTCACGGGTCACAACGGCTTTGACGTCTTTATGCGCTTGGGCCTTGGAGGTGTCGATCTTTACGATCCGCGCATGGGCATGGGGCGAGCGCAGAATAGCCCCGTGCAACATGCCCGGTGCGGTGGCGTCAGCACCAAATTTCGCGCGCCCCGTGACCTTGTCCAGCCCGTCAGGGCGGTTCGGTCGGGTGCCAACGAAAGTGAATTCAGATTTGCGATCGTCGAGTGCCATTACGAAGCCTCCCGCAGTTCAGCCGCTGTATCCATCACGGCGCGAATGATCTTGTCATACCCGGTGCAGCGGCAGAGATTACCAGCCAACCAATACCGTGTCTCTTCCTCGGTCGGGTTCGGGTTCTTTTCCAGCAACGATTTGGCCGCGACCAGAATACCGGGGGTGCAGATACCGCATTGAAGAGCAGCATATTCAATCATCTTCTTCTGCAGCGGATGCAGAACGTCCCCGTCTGCAATACCTTCGACCGTCTCGATCTGTTTACCCTCTGCTTCGATCCCAAGCATCAGGCAGGAACAAACCAAACGGCCATCGACAGTTACCGAGCAGGCACCGCAATCGCCGGTGCCGCAGCCTTCTTTCGCACCGGTAAGGTTCAGCTTGTCGCGCAGACAGTCCAGCAGGGTCTCGCGTGGGTCACACAGGTATTCGACCGTGTCACCATTGACGGTGGTGGATACGTGGAACTTGCTCATGCTTGCTCTCCCTTGGCGCGGGCATAGGCGATTTTCGCGGCGCGTTTGGCCAGAACCCCGGCCACTTCTGTACGGAATGCGATCGTGCCGCGCTTGTCGTCGATCGGGTTACAGGCAGTAGATGCGGCAGCGGCAAGCGCGTCCAATGCAGCATCGTCAAGGGTGCTGCCCATGATCGCCTTGGCGCAGTCTTCGACAAGTAGAACAGTCGGAGCCACAGCGCCCAGCGACACGCGGACCTCGGTGATGGTATCCCCGTCCAGACGGAGATTTACACCTACGCCAACCACCGCAATATCCATCTCGGTCCTTGGGATGAACCGCAGATAGGCATCACCTCCGTTTTCGCCGCGTGCAGGAATATTGACCGCCGAGATCAGTTCACCCTTGGCCAAGGACGTTCTGCCCGGGCCGGTCGGAATATCTTCGACGGCAACCTCACGTGTGCCACTTGGTCCGGTGACTGTCACGGTCACGCCCGCTGCCACCATGGCTGGCACCGAATCCGCCGCAGGCGAGCCATTGCACAGGTTGCCAGTCAGCGTCGCCCGCCCCTGCACCTGAGTCGATCCGATCAAATCCATCGCTTCGACCACGCCGGGCCAGTCGAGGCCCAACCCAGGATGTTCGCTCATTTCCGCACCTGTCGCCGCCACGCCCAGCGTCCAGCTGCCGTCAGCATTGCGGGTGATATCGCTTACGCCATTGATTTTCTTGATGTCTATCAATGTATCAGGCGTCACCAATTCCGAGCGCAACTGCACCAGAACATCGGTGCCACCGGCAAGAAACCGTGTAACGCCTTTTGCATTTTCTGCCAGAGCCGACGCCTCGGCAAAGCTGGCAGGGCTGTGATAATCCATGATTTTACCTCGCGCCTGTTGGTCAGGATCCACTGGGGTTCGCAGGGACGTTAATGCAGCAACACACTGGCGTCCATGGCAAGAACGACCTATTTTTCGATCCCGAAATGACGTTTCCAGACCTCGGATCAGAGGTCGATCTCGACCACCCCGTCCGGGTCCGCAGCACGGCTTTGGCACAGGATGATTGCGCCTTCGCGCTGCTTGTTCGACAGCACGAAATCCCTATGCTCGATTTCACCCGAAATCACACCGCATTTACAGACGCCGCAAATTCCGTCCGAACATTTCACATCGACCTGAATTCCGGCTTCGTTCAGCACCTGCGCCGCGTGTTTGTCGGCGGGAACCTGCAGCTCTCGCCCCGATTTGACCAGTTTCAGCGTGAAAGAATGGTTCTCATATTCGGGCTGCTCGGGAACGGAGAAATACTCCAGATGCCGCGCCTCGTCTGGGAACCCCTGACGTTCCGCTGCCTGCATCACGCCTTCCATGTACCGATCCGGGCCGCAGGTATAGACGTGCCAACCTGCCTGATATCCCGACAGGATTGACTGTAAATCAGCGCGCGTACCTTCGTCCGAGAAATGATAGTGCACGTGATCGGCCCAGGGCATTGCGGCCAGATCGTCCAGATACCCCGCCCCGGCGCGGGTACTGGCCGAGTAATGCAGGTCAAAGGGTTTGCCCAGACTGTGCAGGCGGTGGGCAAAGGCGATCATCGGCGTGATGCCGATCCCGCCGCCCATCAGGAATGTCCTGGTGGCGGTCTCATCCAGTTCGAAATGGTTGATGGGTTTCGAGATGAAAACCTTGCGCCCTTCGGTAAAAATCCGGTGCAACAGGGCCGAGCCGCCCCGCCCCTCATCCTCGCGCAAGACACCGATCTGATAGGTCGCTGCGTTCGCCGGATTGCCGGACATTGAATATTGCCGCAGGAACTCTGGCGCGACCAGCACGTCCAGATGAGCCCCTGCCGTCCAGAGGGGGAGCGGCGCGCCATCCAGCGTCGCAAACTCATATTTGGTCACATCATCGGTCATCCGGTCGACCTTGCTCAACTCGACCCGCATGACGGGAGCATCCCCGGCGATCGTATAGCTGTGAACAACAGACATGTCCCCGGCGGCCTTGCGTGCCTTGTACTCCTCTGCCGTGACCATCGCTTCATAAGCTGCAATCCCGGCTTCGCGGTCCATGGCAAAAGGATAGGGCCAGGGATGCGGGGCCAGATAGGCGGGATAGACCGCCAGCGTCTGATCCTCATATTTCAGGGCAAGGTCCGTCTGCAGGTTGCGCCGGTTCAGCGGATGCTGGGTCGGGCGATACGCTCCGTCGGGCTGCAATTCGATATCCCACCACCATTTCTTGGTGTCGTTCAAGCCACCATTGCCCACCGCATCGTCCAGTTTCGCCAGCGCTGGCGCAGCTTGGGGGAAGTTCATCGCGGCCCAGCGGAAGGGACGTTCCTTGAAGATGCCTTCCAGATTCCATGGGCAGGTTTTCATGCACCGCCCGCACATCGCACCACCCGATGTTGTTACACGGTAAGTTGCGCATTTCTGGCTGTCGGATTTCCAGATTTCATAGCCGTTGAACATCAGTTTTGGCCCGGCGGTGATCGCCCCCGAAGGGCATTCTCGCGCGCATTTGTTGCAGCTTTCACAAAAACTCTGCAGTCCGAAATCTATCGGCTTGTCATGAACCAGAGGCATATCTGTTGTGACCGCACCGGATTTCAGACGCGGGCCCAGATAGGGGTTCAGGATGACCTCGCCAATCCGGCTGACCTCTCCCAGTCCCGACAACAGCAAAAGCGGAGGCTGCAGCACCTCGCCATCCATCACCGTATGGGCCTTTGCCTTGTACCCAAGGTTGCGGATCTGCTGTGCAACGACCCCACCCAAAAGCGAGAACCGCAGATAGGCGCGCATGGATTGGGCCACTGCAATCCAGTCGTCACCACTGGACCCTTCCATGGTCTCGTAACCCTGATCAATGATCATGCTGATGGCTTGATCATGCGGCGGCGTGATCTCTTCTCCGGCGGCATCATGTGAATACCACGCCCAATCGGGGCACCGGCTGAGACCGACGGCATCCGCACCCAGAAAATAGGTCGCGGCCTTGATATTGGCGGCGTTCCGGGCGGCATCTGTCGGCGGCGCTGTCTCGGCGCTGTCGCCATCCTGCAGCAGAACAAACGCGCCCAGCGCGCGCCGTTGCGCGAAACTGGGGGCCGCCTTGCGCACATAATGCCCACCCTTGGCGGCGTCCTGCAGAGTCTTACCCATGTCGCCGAATTGCGCCCGTGCAAACATGTCGGCCCGTTTGGGGACGCGGGCGACGTTTTCTTCATCAATGTAGGTGGTCGGCGTTTCGACGCGCTTGAGCTTTTCGAACGGATGCGCCCCATCCACATAACGGCGCTTAGCATAGGGGTCGCGGTTCAGCGCATTCTTGGCAAAACCCGACCCCAACCACCATGCCGGACCTTGCGTACGAAACCACGGTTGTTGAGCCATCGGACACAGCGGCTTGTCATGCGTGATCTGCAGCTCGGTCGTTACCACGGCCAACCCGAACCGGGTCCCAAGCCACGGGGCAACAAGTTGTCCACCTTCGGCCGAGGCCAATCCCGCGGCGACCGCCAGTTTGCCCAGATCAACATCCGACGACATCGCCGTATGCGCCCGTGCATCAAAGCCAAGCAATCGGATGTAGTTGGCAATCACCACCGCATTCTCGGTTGCCAACAAACAAGCGCGATGATCCTGCGCATCCACGATCCAATCGGTTCCGGGCTCGGACAGGTCCGGGTCTCGGTTGTGTTCGTACAGAAACACGATTGCATGGCGGTGGCTGTCGATTGGCTTTGGCGCAGCCTCGATACTGTCCTTCAAATCCGCCATGATGACATCAATGCCCGAGGCCAGCGTCTTGGTTTGCCGTGTCCTCAGGGCATCAGCCAGCCGGTCTATATCAGGGTTGCGGCGCGGCTCGGGCAACAGTGCTTCGGGCGGCAGTGGTCCGCACCCAATCATCGACGCATCGTTGAAATAACCAAAGGCTTTCAGATGGTTGGCGCGCGCATTCGGATCTGACGGGATATCGCCCATTGCCGGGTTCACCAACCCGTCGCGGATCGCATCCATCATCGCCTGAAACTCACCCATCGCATTGACGATGCTGTGGGGCTGATCGGGGCGGCGAAAACTAAGATCGCCCATAGGCGGCACCTGTGACAGGTCCGGCATTGTGTCTTGCCGCGCCAACCGCTCTAGCGGGTAGCCGCCCATATGAACTGGCCTGTTCCGGTCTGAAAAGAAACGGATTCCCATAGCGTGCCTCCCCTAGCCCGTCTGACCCTTAATGCCCGGTAGACAGCAAAACCATTCATACTTAATCATAAATAATATGAATAAAAATGATTTTACTGATTTGGACGGCAAAGTCCTGCGGGTCTTTCTGACAATACTCGAGGAAAGCTCGGTCTCGAAAGCAGCGGATCGGCTGGGGGTCACGCAATCGGCAATCAGCCACACGCTGTCCAAACTGCGGCAGGTGCTGGGCGATCCGTTGTTTGTACGTTCAGGTCAGGGCCTGACCCCGACCGAACGTGCCTTGTCCCTGAAGGACCCTATTCAAACGGTGCTGGACGGGATGCGTGCCTTGACTGACGGTCGCCCCTTTGACCCGTTATCCGAACAGATCGACATTCGCATCGCCACAAATGACATGCCACGCGAAGTGATATTCCCAAGGCTGTTGCGCGACACACGCGCCGAGGGTGCACGGCTACGGTTGGAGTTCATCCCATCGGGCGTTCCCGATCCGGACCTGTTGCGCAGCGACCGGTGTCAGTTGATGGTCACCCCTCTGCCACCGGATGGGCCGGACATTTACCAGAAACGGCTGCTCGAAAGCCCGCTGATGATGTTTTATGATGCCGGCCATTGCACCCCGCCAAACAGTTGGCAGACCTACTGCGAGAGCGACCATATCGAGGTTCGCTTTTCCGATGGCCGCAACACCCGTGCCGTCATGCGGGGCGTTGATCAAAGCCAGATCAGGGCACCGGTTGTGACTCTGCCCCATTTCAACGCGATACCGGCCTTTGTGCGGGGCAGCTCGTTGATCTCGACCGATACCGCCTTGATGAGACAAGGTCCTCTGGCCGGGTTGGACTGTGCGCATTTGCCCTTCGAATGCACCCCGGTTCCGCTTTACATGGTCTGGCACCAAAGGTCGGCCAATGACCCGGCGCATCGTTGGCTGCGCAGAAGGATCGAAGCCATAGCAGCTGACATCAGCGCGCCTTGATCAAATGGGTCAGTGCAGCACCGGTTTCAAAGTAGGCGTGACGCAGGCGGGTCCAGCGTTCAGTATGTTCCGCCACAGCGGGAACTGGCAGCAACGCCGGATCCCCTGCCAAAAGGCTCTCAGCCGCCATACGGCCAAACACCGTGCCCGGCCCGATACCCCGGCCTGAATAGCCATGGATCGAAACCGCATCCGGTCCGATCCGGGTGATCTTGGGAATGTGGTCCGAGGTCATCGCAATGCGGCCATGCCATCCCTGCTGCAAGGGTTGATCCGCAAGCTGAGGATAAAGCTCTGACAGTTTGCGCTTGATCCATCCGGTGTGCGCGGCGCTGCCCGCATGTTCTAGATTGCCCATTGCGCCGAGGATAAAGCGCCCGTCGTGATCCATTCGGAAAGAGGTCATGATCAGGCCGGTATCCCAACATCCTTCGGCTCCGGGAAGAATACTCGCGCGCAGATTGTCGGACAACGGCGCAGTAGTGAATTGAAAATACGAGACAGGAACATAGGCCGGTGCCGTATCGGGCAGGTTCCGATGATACGCGTTGGTGGCCTGGATCACTGATTTGGCGCGCACCGTGGCCTGCGGGGTTTCCAACAGCCACTGGCCATCGACATGGCGCATCGTCATCACTGGGCTGTGCGTGTGAACGCGTGCCCCGGTTGCGGCAGCCGCGCGGGCCAGACCACGCACATATGCCATCGGCTGGATCGTTCCGGCGCGCGGGTCGAACAGAGCTCCACGAAAGGTGGCGCTGCCCGTGCGCTGGTACGTCTTGTCCGACGACAGCAACTCGACCGGAGCGCCTGCCTGACGCAACTGTGCATGGCGTATTTTCAAATCAGCAAGACCAGAGCCAGAATGCGCACAATGCAACGTGCCCTTGCGCATCGGCTCGCACTCGATCCCATGTGTCTGGATCACGCTGAATACTTCACTTGGGGCCGCCGCAAGGATTTCGATCAGACGCGTTCCGTCCGCATCCCCCAGATGGGCGCAAATGTCAGCAGGGCGCACCCAGAGTCCGGCATTGACCAGCCCCACATTGCGCCCGGATCCCCCATGCCCGATCTCCTGTGCCTCCAAGACACAGACCGAGGCTCCGGCCCGTGCGGCCGTCAAAGCCGCGGAACAGCCAGTATAACCGCCGCCGATCACCGCAAGGTCCACAGACAAATCGCTGGTCAGCGGGGCGCTCTCCACATGCTCGCGGCAGGTGTTTAGCCAAAGGGATTGATCGTAGTCGCTCAATGCGGTCTCCTTGCGGTGTCAAAAACCATTAGGACGCGGGATCAGGTCGTCGCAAGAGCCCTTTGATCCTCACGCCCCATCGCGATCAGGAAAGGCCGCGCCTTTTGCTGCGACTGAAACGCTGCCCGATCGCACATCCCCTGCCACCCGGCCAGAACCAGCGATTGCGCAACGGCACCGCCCAAAGTCGCTCCGGGGCCTGTCACGATGAACAGGTCAGGCGCGAATTCGCACGCGGCGGTCTGGATTGCGCGGGTGAAGTCATAGGCAGCGGTCACCTGATGTCCCAGGGTGTAATCCCACAGTGCCTGCGTGTCCGTCGCACCCGGCCACCAGATTTTGCCACGCCCGTCGATCAGAGGCCGGTCAGGCTGTTTGAACAGCTCCGCACCAAGTTGCGTGCGCCCTTCCGCAGCCACCGGAGCTTGAAGGTGGGTGTGAAATGCGGCGTGATTTGCCAACCTCATGGGGAACCTGTCTTGCACACTCGGCCACGATGCCTCGAACGCTCGCAAGCCCTCTTCGTTGCCCGCCAGAACCAGCATTCCACCCAGATCAATCGACAATGCCAGAACCTGACCGTCCTGCGCGTTGATCCGCGCCACATCGGCCAGCAATTCAGCCTTACGCTGTGGGTCATCCGCCCAGCTATTGTCTGTGAATGGGTATACGAGCTGCCCACCAATTAGGTGGTCCTGCATCAACGTCCCCATTGTATTCACCACACGAAAGCCATCCTCAGGCGACACCGCGCCTCCGGCGGCGAGGGCGATGTACCAGCCCATCGAGTTGCCGGTGACAGCCACCACTTCAATGTCATCGGCCAGCACCTGAGCATCAGCCAAAGAGGCCGCATAAATCAGGGGTGAGGCCACATCACCGCGCGAGTACTTACTGACCGTGAACCGATCAGCACCGTCCAGCGCCGTGACTGCCGCTTGCCCCGCATTGGCGCGGATGGCGTCAAACCCGCCAATCATCTGCATCCGGTTTGCGTGATGACGGTGCAAATACCCCAGCTCGGCCTTGTTATAGGTGCCCCGACCCGGGCAGATCACAACGGCGGTACGGGTCATGAGCGGTTTCCAGTCAGATTGAGCGCAGCGGCGACAATATTATCCTTTGACGGCAATGGCGCAGCATATGCAGGCCCGGTCGCGATAAAGCTGTCTTCTGCCACTACCCGGGCGATTGGGGTGTCGGGGCTTTCTTCGACGAAGAAAGTTGTCAGCGCCTCTGACTGGCTTCCGGTCCGGCGGCATTCGTCAACGACCAGAATATGCGCACAGGTTTTGCTGGCCTCGCGCAACGCTTCTGCAGGTAATGGAGCCAACCATCGCATGTCGATAATCCGGGTTCGGATCCCTGCGGCCTCAAGTTCGGGCAAGGCTTGCCGCGACAGGTAGTGGCCGTTGCCATAGGTCACAATCGCCAGATCGGTGCCGTCCCCCTGTACCCCGACCTCGCCCAGGCGGATGCTGCGATCCGGCGAAGGATAGGTCGTCATCCATCCGGCATCCTGCGCCTGATGAAGGTCGCGCATCGGATAAAGCGCAATGGGTTCCAAGAATGCCACGACGCGTTGTTCTTCGCGCGCCAGCCTTACGCATTCGCGCAGCATCTGCACCGCGTCCGAACCGGTCGAGGGGCAGGCAATGATCACACCGGGAATATCGCGCAGAACGGCCAGAGAGTTGTCGTTGTGGAAATGCCCTCCAAACCCCTTCTGATATCCCAGCCCCGCGATCCGCAGGACCATCGGGTTGGTGAATTGCCCGTTCGAGAAAAACGGCAAGGTCGCGGCCTCGCCCCTGATCTGGTCCTCGGCATTGTGCAAATAGGCAAGAAACTGAATTTCAGGGATCGGGACAAAGCCGTTATGCCCCATACCGATGGCCAGCCCCAGAATGGACTGTTCGTCCAACAGCGTGTCGATCACCCGATCCGGGCCGAACCGCTGTTGCAGCTTTTGGGTCACGCCATAGACGCCACCCTTGCGTCCCACATCTTCGCCCATACACACGATCTCGGCGTGTTCCAGCATCAGATCGGTCAGTGCCCAGTTGATCAGACGACTCATCGGCTGGGGATCGTCCATCGCGCGCATGTCGCCGCCAAAAGCGGCTGCACGGGCCTCGGCCCCCGGACCATTGGTGGGTTTGCAGGTGCGTTTTGGTGGGATCAAGCTGGCCATGACTTCGGACGCGGTGGTCAGATGCGGGCGGGTCACGGCCTCTGCCGCGATCCTGTCGGTGCGGGCGCAGGTATCCTGATATATCTTCAGCGCCTGATCCGACGATAGCGCCCCGGCCTGTTCCAACAGCCGCACCGAATGCAGCAGCGGATCATTTGCCTCATCAGCTTCGACTTCGGATTTCGCCATATAGGTCGTCGGGACGTCCGCCCCCGCATGGCCATAAAGCCGAACGGTTCTTAGATGCAGGAAAGCCGGTTTGCGCCGAGTGCGCACGTATTCCGCTGCCTCTTTCGCAACCGCATAGGTTTCGAAAATATCCAAACCGTTGGCCTGAAAATATTTGATCCCCGGCCGGTGCTGCATCGACGCTTGAACCCATCCCTTTGGCGTTCTGACCGAGATACCGATCCCATTATCCTCACAGACGAACAACAGGGGCAAAGGGGTCGACTGTACGCTGGTCCACCCCGCCGTATTGATCGCCCCCTGCGCAGTCGAGTGGTTGGCCGATGCGTCCCCGAAGGAACACATGGCGATCCCGTCGGCAGGCAGTTCGCGATGGTCGGGCGGGTGCCGCCGTGCCGCGCCAAGCGAATAGGCCGCACCCACAGCTTTGGGCAGATGACTGGCGATGGTCGAGGTCTGCGGCGGGATCATCAGCGCCTTTGAGCCCAGTACCTTGTGCCGACCACCCGAGATCGGGTCCTCTTTCGAGCAGGCGAAACTCAGCAACATATCCCAGGCGATTTGCTGGCCCGGCACTTGTTCGGAACGTGCGATCTGAAAGGCGGCATCCCGGTAGTGCAGAAACGCGATATCCGTGGGCCGCAGCGCGTGGGCGACAGCCGCCATGCCTTCGTGGCCGGACGAGCCGATCGTGTAGAACCCCTGCCCCGCCTTCTGCATCGCGCGGCTGGTCCGGTCCAACGCCCGGCTGAGAACCTGCGACCGGTACAGCGACACCGCCTCGGTATTGCTAAGTCCGGGGCGCGGGGCTGCGCCGTCAGGCAGGTGGCCTTGCGCCACACGTGTCAGGAAATTCTCATGAACGATCTGAGCGCGATCCATGGCGGCCCCTCTACTTCAATCTGGCGGTCGCAACAGAAATGCGCCGCAACCCTTCTTGCAGGCTTTCGGTGGCGTAAGCAAAAGAAAGCCGCAGATGGCCCGGCAAACCAAAGGCACGCCCCGGCACCAGTGCCACCCCGACTTCGTCCAGCAGATACCGGCAGAATTCGTGATCGACCGGCATTTCAGCCGGTGTTTTGGGAAAGACATAGAACGCGCCATCCGGAACGGCACACTCCAGACCCGCGGCATTCAACCTAGCAACCACAAGATCACGGCGTGCTCGCATCGCCTGCAGGCGTTCGCCCAAAAGCGTTTGCGGCCCGGTAATCGCAGCCAATGCTGCCGCCTGCGCGATGGAACATGCGCCTGATGTAATCTGCCCCTGAACAGCGGTCATCGCCTTGATCAAGGGTGATGGCCCGATTCCCCAACCGATCCGCCACCCGGTCATCGAATAGGCCTTGGAAACTCCATTTACGGTCAGCACTCTATCCGCCAGATGCGGCACGGCCTGAACAAATGGCGTGAAGGGAACATAGGTCAGGTGTTGGTAGATCTCATCCGAGATCACCCAAACATTGGGATGCCTGTCCAAAACGCGACCCAGGGCCTGCATTTCCGATTCAGTATAGACCGCGCCGGTCGGGTTTGAGGGCGTGTTCAGCAAAAGCCAGCGAGTGCGCGGCGTAATTGCGACCTCAAGCTGTGCTGGGGTCAGCTTGAACCCCTGAGAAACCGGACAGTCCAGGACAACCGGAATACCGCCGGACAACCTGACCATATCCGCATAGCTGGTCCAGAACGGCGCCGCGGTAATAACTTCATCCCCGGGATCGAGCGTGGCCATCAGCGCCCCGGACAAAACCTGTTTAGCACCGGTCGAGACGATCACGTTTTCCGGCTGGACACTGGCCCCGACGGCGATAGCCGCCCGAACGTCCGGCGCCCCTGCCGTCGCCGGGTACCGTGTTTGCCCGGCCAGCGCCGCTTTATGGGCCGCTTCGACCACATGTTCAGGGGTCGGAAAATCAGGTTCGCCAGTACTGAGCGCGACCACATCGACACCCTGCGCCTTAAGGCGCGCAGCCTGCTCAGAGATCTGAACAATCTCTGACAACTCAATCCCGCGCAGCCTGTCTGCACGCCTAAAACTATCTGCTGCGATATCCCTGGACACTGCCAACGTCTCTCTTGACCAAAATATTCATTTGGTATCGGGCTGGCGGGCCCTAAAAGCCAGTGATATTCCATCCGAAAGGTATGAGGAATTATCATATGATCGCCCCCCGTCGTTTTCTGCCGTCTATCCCCTCTCTGCTGGCAATCGAGGCCGTTGACCGCCTTGGCAGTGCTTCGGCGGCAGCGGAAGAGCTTTCGCTGACCCAAAGCGCCATCAGCCGACAGCTCAAGTCGATGGAGGAACAGCTGGGCATCGAACTGATCCAGCGAACCCAGATGCGGCTGCAGCTTACCCCGGCGGCAAAAGAATACGTTCAGGTCGCGCGCAAAAGCTTGCACCAACTGGCGCAGGCCTCCCTAAAACTCAGAGCCAATCCGACCGGAGGATCGCTGAACCTGTCGATCCTGCCAGCGTTTGGGATGCATTGGCTGGCGCCGCGTCTTCAGGACTTTGCCCGCCGACATCCCGAGGTGACCGTCAATCTGAACACCCGGCTTCGCCCCTTCGATTTCGAAACGGAACATTTCGACGCCGCGATTCATTTCGGACGTCGAGATTGGCACGGCGTCAACTACCTGCCGATCATGCGTGAAAACGTTGTACCGGTTTGCGCCCCGGAAATTCTGCCCAAAAACCCGGAACAGATTGACTGGCTAATGAATGCCCCGCTGCTGCACCTGGAAACGCGCCCTGATGCCTGGGAGCAATGGTTTGCCGCACAAGGGCTTGTGGCATCCGGGCTTGGCGGCATGTTGTTCGACCAATTCTCGACCATGGGACAAGCCACAATTCATGGGCTTGGGGTGGCGCTACTGCCCAGCTATCTGGTCGAAGACGACCTGAAAACCGGGCGACTCGTTCCCGCCTGGAAAGGCCCGGGCGTCAGTCTGGGCGATTTCTTTCTGGTCTGGCCGCAATCCCGGGTGGCATCCGAGCCGCTGAAGTCGTTCTGTTCTTGGCTGCAAGGCCAAGTCGACCAAATCTCGTGACCGGGCCATTCCGGCCACCCTAGAAAACTGCGGGGAGGGAGCGTTCCGAACAGGATTATGTGTCCAACGACCGGGCAATGAGTTCCTTCATGATCTCATTTGTCCCGCCATAGATCATCTGAACCCGCGCATCCGCATAAAGCCGAGCAATCGGATATTCCATCATGAACCCATAGCCACCAAACAGCTGCAGACATTCGTGCATGATCTCATTCTGCACCTCAGACCCCCAGTATTTGGCCATCGACGCGGTCGATGCATCCAAAGTTCCAGCCTCAAGCCGGGCAATACAATCGTTGACAAAACTGCGCAGCACTTCGGCCTTGGTTTTACACTCGGCAAGCTTGAAGCGGGTATTTTGGAAATCCATCACGCGCTGACCGAAGGCTTTGCGCTCCTGCGTGTATTTCACTGTTTCGGCAATCGCGAAATCAATCGCACCCAGGGCACCGATTGCAATCGTCAGGCGTTCCCAGGGAAGTTGCCGCATCATCTGGTAAAAACCCTGCCCCTCTTCCGCACCAATCAGGTTTGTCATCGGGACCTTGGCGTCCTCAAAGAACAGCTCGGCCGTGTCATTGGACTTCATGCCCAATTTCTTGAGGTTCCGCCCCTTGCGGAACCCATCTGCGCCCTGCGTTTCGACCGCGACCAACGATACCCCTTTCGACCCTTGAGTCTTGTCGGTCTTTGCGGCCACAAGGATCAAGTCCGCAGATTGCCCATTGGTGATAAAGATCTTGGACCCGTTCAGACAGTAGGAGTTACCGTTCTTTTCCGCAGTTGTGCGGATCGACTGCACATCCGAACCGGTTCCGGGCTCTGTCATGGCCAGCGCGCCGACCATCTCGCCCGAGGCGAGTTTCGGCAGCCATTTCAGCTTTTGATCTTCGCTGCCATAAGCGGTGATATAGTGGATGACAATCGACTGGATCGCATAGCCCCAACCGGAATCTCCGTGCGAGGTCTGGGCGTACATGGTCAGAGCATCAAATCCCATGCCACCACCGACACCGCCGTGTTCTTCGGTGATCGCGCCAGCCATCAGTCCCATGTCACCGGCCTTGCGCCAGAACGCACGATCAACAACCCCGTTTTCGGTCCAGCGCTCGATATTGGGCACCAGTTCGTCCTGCATGAAACGGTTCGCCATTTCGGCAAACATCTGGTGCTCTTCGGACACCCAGCTGGATGTAGGGGTAATAAGAGACATTGCGCATCCTCCAAGATCAACTTGCCGCCAGCGTAATTTGGACCGCCAATTAATCCAATGCGTTGGATGAAACGCTACGCAACGTCTTTTGGAAGATTTCGCCGGGTCACGGGATCGGTGCGGCCAACGCGTTTTCCAGCAAGACCCGCGCTGCAGCTTTGGCATCTTGCGCGGGATCACAGCTTTTCAACAGAACCGCCGTCACGATTGCCCCTTCTTTCAGCAGAAGAATCTGACATCCCAGGCTTTCAGGGTCGCAGGCACCGGCTTTGCGGGCCAGATCCGTGAAATATTCCAACAACAACCGCTTGTGTTCCGCCGCCTGCACGTGGATCGGGTGCTCTTTCTCCTGGAATTCGGCGCCAGCCTTGATGAACATGCAGCCGCGAAACCCGTCTTCGGCGAACCACTCGCCCAGTGCATCAAAGCTTGAAATCAACTGGTCCGCAGGGGTGTCGGCCAATTCCTCGACACGACGCATGAACCAGTTGCGGAAATTCTCGTCCCGCAGACGCAAAGCCGCCAGAATCAGATCTTCCTTGGTGCGGAAATGTTTGTACATCGAAGTCTTCGACACACGCGTCTCAGCCACCAGCTTGTCCATGCCGGTCGCATGAAAACCGTCACGATAAAAGACCTTCAGGGCCTTGCGGACCAGCTCATCCCTTTTGTTTGGGCGCATGATTCGCCTCCTATACGTACCGATCTGTACATAATTGTACCCTCCATAATCCGCAAGGGCCACCAATGTTCAGGAAATTCTCTTTATTTTCCACCTGGATAGAGAAAAATTTTAGATATTTTACAGGCGCCCCTTGCAAAGAGGTACCGATCAGTACACCTTAACGACACGATGTACCGATCAGTTAACTATGGAGCCGTCATGAAACGCCGTACCAGCCCCTTCAACCGCCAGTACATCCCATTTCTGTTGACCCTCGCGCTGCTCGCTGCATCGCTGACCTGAAGGACCATGACATGAGCCGCCCCCCTCTGCCGCCATTCACTGCTGAGACCGCTACACAAAAGGTCCGCATGGCTGAAAATGCTTGGAACAGCCGCGATCCGGATATCGTGACGCCCGCCTATACCGAGGACAGCCAATGGCGGAATCGGGCGGAGTTTGTCGCGGGCCATGCTGAAATTCACGCGCTTTTGACCCGCAAGTGGAGAAATGAGCAGGAGTACCGGCTGATCAAAGAACTCTGGGCCTATTCGGAAAACCGTATTGCCGTGCGCTATGCCTATGAATGGCGGAACGACAGCGGCCAGTGGTTCCGCTCATATGGTAACGAGAACTGGGAATTCGATAGGGATGGTCGGATGGCTAAACGTCATGCCTCGCTGAACGACCTTCCGATCAGGCAACAGGATCGGGTTTTCCTTTGGCCTCTTGGTCCGCGCCCTGACGACCATCCCGACCTGTCTGATCTGGGCCTGTAGAAAGGACCTATTATGCCACGTGCTTTTTCCAAACTAACCTTCACGCCTGCCGTTCTCACCCATCAAGAAAGGATGGGATCGGCAAAAACCTATGCGAAATTCCTGGAAAGCGGCCCTGTGCAGGGTCACGAAATCAGAGCCGCCGAAAAAGAGTTCATCGAGGCCCGCGACGGGTTCTACCAATCAACCGTGTCCGAGACCGGCTGGCCATATGTGCAGTATCGTGGCGGACCCGCGGGGTTTTTACGAGTACTTGATGCGCAGACCATTGGGTATGCTGATCTTTCGGGCAACAAACAGTATATCTCGCGCGGGAATTTGGATGGCAATGACCGGGTTGCGCTGATCCTGATGGATTATGCCAACCAGCGACGCCTGAAAATACTTGGGCGTGTCGAAATTGCCGAAGGCGCTGCGGCGGCTGCCAGCCTCTCCCCCGAAGGCACCCAGACCCCGGCCGAACGCGCCGTCATTATCAAGGTCGAAGGTCTGGACTGGAATTGCCCAAGTCACATTACCCCACGATTCACCGAGGCCGAGCTGCGCCCCCACCTGAACGAATTGGGCCAGCAGCTGGCCCAACTTCAGGCGGAAAATGACCGGCTGAAACGGGAACTGGAAAATAAGAAATAAGCCCCAGTGCCAAGCATTCCCCAACTTGTGATTCAAGGACTGACACCATGATAACGTTAACGCTTCACCGAGCCTTCATAGTCCTGTTTGGTTTCGCTCTGTCGATTGCCTTTCTTATGCTGGGGTTTTTCGCATCTCCCGAAGCTGTTCGGACATCCCCGCCCGCGCTTTATAATTCGCTGCTGCTGGAAAAACTGGCCCAAGACTAAGAACCGTACGGCCCTCGAAACAAGAGATTGTGCCTGAATCATGATCTCTGCCCTTGACCTTCCTGTGACTGGAACCCCCATCTAGGGTTGGAAACAGGACAGGATGAGTCGATTGGCCAACTCACATACTATCAGACTGAAGGTCACCGGAATGAGCTGCGCATCCTGCGTAGGCCGCGTGGAATCTGCGTTGCGCAATGTTCCCGGGGTTACCGAGGCTTCGGTCAACTTCCCAACCGAGACTGCACAGGTCACTTATGACAGGCCGATCAGCGACCTGACCGGCGCGCTGGACAAAGCTGGTTATCCGGTGTCAGTGGCAGAAGCCGTTCTGCAGATTGACGGAATGAGTTGTGCTTCTTGCGTCGCAAGGATTGAACGAGCACTCTGCGCAGATCCGGCCGTCATAAGTGCTCGGGTCAACCTGGCCACTGAAACCGCGACCATTCGTTTTGCCGACGGGGCAACTGATCCTGTGAAGCTGGCGCAGCTAAGCACTAAAGCGGGCTATCCGGCGCACCCTTCCAGGATGGCCGAAAGCAACGATGAGAAACCGGGCGAAGCCTCTGCGCTGATCCGCACCACCCTGATCGCTGCGGCGCTGGCTTTGCCCGTGTTTATACTCGAGATGGGCGGGCACATGATCCCAGCCTTTCATCACTGGGTTCAGGCAACAATCGGGTTTCAGACCAGCCATATCATCCAGTTTGTCCTGACGTCGGTTCTGCTGATCGGCCCCGGAAGGGTGTTCTATGCCAAGGGTATCCCGGCCTTGCTGCGCGGGACACCTGATATGAATGCGCTGGTCGCGATGGGAACCGGTGCCGCCTATCTGTATTCCGTCCTGGCCACCTTTGCGCCTCAGGTTCTGCCACAAGGCAGTGCAAATGTCTATTACGAGGCCGCCTCGGTCATCGTGGTCCTTATCCTGCTGGGTCGCGCGATGGAGGCGCGGGCAAAAGGCCGGACCGGGGCCGCCATTCGCAAACTGGTCGGGCTTCAACCGAAAACAGCCCGGCTAGAACAGGACGGGGGCACGGTCGATCGACCCATATCCGAAATACTGGTTGGCGATGTGCTGCAGATCCGACCCGGAGAGCGCGTCCCAGTCGATGCTCAGGTGTTGGACGGCACCTCATACGTGGATGAAAGCATGATTACCGGCGAACCCGTTCCTATAGGGAAATCGGCCGAAGATCAGGTGATAGGGGGCACGGTCAACGGCACGGGCGCGCTGCGCGTGCGCGCCACGCGTGTTGGGTCCGAAACGGTGCTGGCGCAGGTCATCCAGATGGTTCAGCAAGCTCAGGGTGCCAAGTTGCCGATACAGGGGCTAGTCGACCGGATCACGGCGTGGTTTGTTCCCGTTGTGATTGGCGTTGCCCTACTGACCATTGCGATCTGGCTGATCTTTGGCCCTGCGCCTGCCTTGCCGATGGCGCTGGTCGCAGGGGTTTCGGTTTTGATCATTGCCTGCCCCTGCGCCATGGGGCTGGCGACTCCGACGTCGATCATGGTGGGCACGGGGCGCGCGGCTGAACTGGGCGTGCTGTTCCGCAAAGGCGATGCTTTGCAGCAGTTGCAACAGGCCAAGATCATCGCTTTGGACAAGACCGGGACTCTGACACTGGGGCGCCCTGAACTGGCGAATGTCACGACCATAAATGGGTTTGACCGCGATACCGTTTTACGGCTGGCCGCTGCGGTCGAGGCGCGATCCGAGCATCCGATTGCCACGGCCATCACGCGGGCCGGACCGGCGGACCTGCCCCCTATCGCCGGCTTTGAATCGTTGACTGGGCTGGGCGCCCGCGCGTCTGTCGATGGGCACGATCTGCTGATCGGCTCACCCAGATTAATGGCGCAGAACGGCATTGATCTATCCGCGCTGAGCCAACAGGCCGACCAGCATGCCGCCGAAGGGGCAACCCCCGTATTCGTCGCGATCAACGGTCAGGCTGCGGCACTTCTTACGGTCTCGGATCCGGTCAAAGCGGGCACGATCGAAGCTTTGCACCGGCTGCACACTATGGGCCTAACGCTGGCGATGGTCACCGGGGACAACGCCCTGACTGCGCAGGCTTTGGCAGACAAGCTGGGCATCGATCATGTCACAGCCGAGGTCCTGCCGGACGGAAAGCTCGCTACAATCAACGCCCTGCGCGACCAGTTCGGAGAGCTGGCCTTTGTCGGTGACGGGATTAACGACGCCCCGGCATTGGCTGCGGCGGATGTCGGCATCGCTATCGGCACGGGTACAGATGTGGCGATTGAAACGGCGGATGTGGTACTGATGTCGGGCGATCTGCGCGCGGTTGCCAATGCAGTCGAAATCAGTCGCCGGACCATGAGCAATATCCAACAGAATCTGGGCTGGGCGTTTGGATATAATGTTTTGCTGATACCTGTCGCCGCCGGGATTCTGTATCCTTTTGGCGGCCCGCTTCTTTCCCCGGTTCTGGCGGCTGGAGCCATGGCTTTGTCCAGCGTCTTTGTCGTCACCAACGCGTTGCGACTTCGCAGGGTTCGCGCCAGCCTGCCCGAGGGATCACATACGGCGGCTCCACAAATGGTGACGTCATGAATATCGGCGACGTTTCCAACCAAACCGGTCTCCCGGCCAAGACCATCCGCTATTACGAAGATATCGGACTGATCAAACCGCTGCGCGATGATAATGGCTATCGCCGGTTCCGCAGTCAGGATGTGCACAAACTGAACTTTTTGGGCCGGGCCCGCGCATTGGGATTTACGATCGAAGATTGCCGGACCCTGATGGCCTTGTATGAGGATGAAACCCGCGCAAGTGCAGATGTGAAGAAGGTTGCCCGCGCGCATATGGTCCAGATCGAAGCGAAGATCGCCGACCTTAATGCGATGCGCGATACGTTGGGTCATTTAATTGACGCCTGCGCCGGCGACGACAGGCCTGATTGTCCGATCCTGAAGGATTTGGGCGGACAACCCTGACACGGGGTTGCCCTTTGTCTTCAGCTTTGCTTTGTCTCTGCCAAACAATCCGGCTTGCGGCGTCTGACCGGACCCGGACAGCAGAGAGGTTCACCAAATGGCAAAAGTTGCGTTCCTTGGTTTGGGTGTCATGGGATATCCAATGGCCGGCCACCTGCAGGCTGCAGGTCATGAGGTCACGGTTTTCAACCGAACAACCGCTAAGGCCGAGGCTTGGGTCGCCCAATATGGCGGCTCAATGGCCGCTACCCCGCGCGAGGCGGCTGAGCGAGCCGAGTTTGTCATGGCTTGTGTGGGCAATGACGATGATCTGCGCATGGTCTGCACCGGCGACGATGGTGCCTTCGGCGCAATGTCAAGCGGCGCGGTTTTCGTCGACCATACGACCGTCTCGGCAAAGGTAACCCGAGAGCTTTATGGCGCGGGCAAAGCCGCAGGGATTGCCTTTGTGGACGCGCCGATTTCGGGCGGTCAGGCCGGGGCTGAAAACGGCGTTCTGTCGATCATGTGCGGGGGGGATCAGGCTGCCTATGACGCGGCCGAGCCCATTATGCAGGTCTATTCCAAAATCTGTCGCCGCATTGGGGACAGTGGCGCCGGTCAGATGACCAAGATGTGCAACCAGATCGCCATTGCCGGACTGGTTCAGGGCCTCAGCGAGGCGCTGCATTTTGCCGAAAAAGCCGGGCTGGATGGCCGGGCGGTTGTGGAAGTGATCAGTCAGGGGGCCGCAGGCAGTTGGCAGATGGCGAACCGCTATGAAACCATGTTGGACGATCATTTCGATCACGGTTTCGCGGTGGACTGGATGCGCAAGGATCTGGGAATTTGCTTGGATACCGCAGATGAAACAGGGGCATCCCTGCCGGTGACGGCTTTGGTTGATCAGTTCTATAAGGATGTGCAGAAAATGGGCGGGAATCGGTGGGATACTTCCTCGCTTATTAAACGGTTGCGCGCATTGGGGTAACGGGAAAAGGGGGCTGTCTGCCCCCTCTTGGCCCGCAGGGCCAATTCACTCCCGAAGATATTTTTAGCCAGATGAAAAGGACCCCGGTTTACTGGGACAGGGTTTCAAATGAACGACATCATCGCATTTTGGGCTAATGCTTTGCGGCAAGACTGGGGGCTGGACGCGCGGCTGACCAGATTGGACGGCGAATACGATCTTAATTTTCTGGTCCGGGCAACCAACGGACAGGATTATGTTCTGAAAGTCATGCGCCCCGGATGCGAAGCAGAGCTTGTGGACCTCCAGGTCAAAGCCTTGGAACATATCGCCTCAGAAGCACCGGGGCTGCCATTTCCTACAGTGTTTCCCGATTTGCAGGGGGATTATCTGCCCCGGATCGAAGATCACGAGGGGGTACCGCGCCTTGTTTGGTTGCTGGAATGCCTGCCTGGGCAATGCTATGCGAAATCGGCACCCAAATCCGAAGAGTTGATCCTAAAGCTGGGTCGCGTTCTGGGTGCTACAGACCGTGCATTAGAGCGGTTCACTCATGAGGGTTTGGCCCGGGGCGATTTCAAATGGAATCTGACGCAGGCAGGGTGGATCGAACAGCATCTGGACACCGTTAGTAGCCCCGCACGGCAGGCAGTGCTGGCCGAGATATGTTCCGAATTCAATGCGATATCAGACAAGTTGGCAGGCTTGCCCAGTCAGGCGATTCATAATGACGCCAATGATTATAACGTTCTGGTCGAAGCAGAGCCTGGCCAGCGCCCGGGGGTGTCGGGCTTGATTGACCTTGGCGATATGTGTGCCGCGCCACGCGTTTGCGATCTGGCGATTGCCGGGGCCTATATCGTATTGGATCATCCGCAACCCGATCGCGCATTGGCGGCACTGGTGCGCGGCTATCAGGCGGCAAACCCCCTGCGCGCGGACGAAGTCGAACTGATCTGGCCTCTCTTGCGGATGCGACTGGCTGTGTCGGTTGTGAACTCGACCCTGATGGCCCTTGAAAACCCGGATGATCCTTATGTCACTATCAGTCAGGCGCCGGCCTGGCGGTTTCTTGAGGACCAAAGCGTCAACGGCGGATTGATGCCAGCGCGCCTGCGCGTCGCCTGTAGTCTGCCGGTCACCGATGGGGCCGAACGCATCCATGCCTATCTGTCCGCGCATCGCGGTCAATTCGCCGAGATGTTTGGACAGGGTCTAAAAGATGTGCCCATGGGCTCGCTATCGGTCGAAGACTCTGTGTGGCCGCAAAACCCATTCCACATGCCCCTGGCCGAGGCGGCACGTGTTGGCGAGGAAAATGGCACAGACTTCTGGTTGGGGTATTACAATGAACCCCGCCTGATTTACGCAGAGCCGGGGTTCCGCAAAGGGCCATGGAAAGCTTCGGACCGACGCACCGTGCATCTGGCGGTGGATGTGTTCGCGCCTGCCGGCACTGTCCTGAATGCCCCGATCAGTGGCCGGGTCGAGGCGGTCGAGAATCGCGACAGTCACCTTGACTATGGCGGGGTGGTGATCCTGCATCACGAAACACCCCAAGGCGATCCGTTCTATACACTCTACGGACATTTGGACCCCGAGGTCTGCGACAGGCTGAACCCGGGCGATCCAGTCGCACAGGGAGCGGCGTTTGCACGGCTTGGGGATGTCACACAGAACGGGGGCTGGGCCCCACATGTACATTTCCAGCTGGCCCTGACTACGAACGGGATGCGGGCCAACTGGCCGGGTGTTGGCGACCCTGACGAGCTTGAACTGTGGCACGCCGTCTGCCCGAATCCGGCGGCTCTGCTGAACCTTCCCGATGACAAGGTGTTCTATCGGCCGACCGATAAACGGGCGATCCTGCAGGGACGGCAGGACCACTTCGGAGGCAACCTGTCCCTGACCTATGACGATCCAGTCATGCTGGTACGCGGTTGGAAGCATCACCTGTTTGACGAATGGGGTCGCCCTTATCTGGATGCGTATAACAATGTACCCCATGTGGGCCACGCCCACCCGCGCATTCAGGCTGTCGCAGCAGATCAGCTCAAGCGGATGAATTCCAACACCCGGTATCTGCATCCGGCCCAGACGGCTTTTGCCGATAAGGTTCTGTCCAAGCTGCCCGATCACCTCGAGGTCTGCTTCTTTGTGAATTCCGGCACCGAAGCCAATGAGCTCGCCCTGCGGCTGGCCCGCGCCCATACCGGCGCCAAAGGGATCGTGACGCCCGATCACGGGTATCACGGCAATACCACCGCCGCCGTTGCAATTTCGGCCTATAAGTTCAACAAACCGGGCGGAGTTGGTCAGGCGGATTGGGTGGAACTGGTTGAGGTCGCGGATGACTACCGAGGGTCTTTCCGGCGCGACGACCCCGATCGCGCCGAGAAGTTTGCAGATCTAGTGGACCCAGCGATTGCAGCCCTACAGGACAAAGGTCAGGGCGTTGCCGGTTTCATTGCCGAGACCTTCCCTTCAGTTGGCGGGCAGATCATACCACCCAAAGGCTATCTGCCCGCGGTTTATGAGAAAATCCGCGCCGCTGGTGGTGTCTGCATCGCCGACGAGGTGCAGACAGGTCTGGGGCGTCTGGGCGAATATTATTTCGGCTTTGAGCATCAAGGCGCGCTGCCGGATATCGTGGTCATGGGCAAACCCATTGGCAACGGTCATCCATTGGGCGTTCTGGTTACTACCAAAGAGATCGCCCGCAGCTTTGATAACGGGATCGAGTTCTTTTCGACCTTTGGCGGATCGACCCTGTCCTGCCGCATCGGCAAAGAAGTTCTGGATATCGTCGATGATGAAGGCTTGCAGGATAATGCCCGCCTGATGGGCGACAGGTTGATGACAGGCCTGCGTCAGATCGAGACCGATTTCGGATCTGTCGGTGATGTGCGCGGCATGGGCCTGTTCGTTGGAGTCGAACTGATCAACCCCGATGGCTCTGAAGGCCGTGAGATCTGCCAATATGTCAAAAACCGGATGCGCGACCACCGGATTCTTATTGGCAGCGAAGGCCCAAAGGACAGCATCCTGAAAATTCGCCCGCCGCTGACGATCGAGGCGGAAGATGTGGACATGATCCTGTGGGCATTACGGGATGTGCTGGCAGAAGTTGGTGATTACAGCCCGCCACCCTCATGCGATCATGACCATCACCACGCAGGGTGCGGCTGCTGCTGAGGGCACGGAACCCCGGCGCGCATTCGCCGGGGTTCTGCACCTGCCCTGCTGCTTAGTGCAGCGTGGCAGTGGGGTTCTGATGTCTTGGGGTTGGCATCGGGATCGAGACCGTCATGCGTCGCAAAGCCAGCCCTAATTCCTCAGACAAAGCGGCCAATGCGGGGGCAAAATCGGGACGGACGATCAGGGACGCCATCATCATAGCGTCTTCGCGCGCGCCTTCTGATGCCGCCGCAATCATCTGGGCGAAACAGTTTTCATCCGCGCCAAGGCAGACACAGCCCAACCCATGCCGGATCAGCGGGCGCCGCCCGTGATGGGCACAAAGCGAGCACAGCCGGTCCAGCGTCAACATCGCTGCCCGGCCCTGATCCGTACCCAGGGCGATCTGAAAGTCCTGCGCCGCATCCATACGCGTTTGCATTCCGTCCCCCCAGAGGCGCAGATACATGACCGCACCGGCCTCGACAGGGCTTAGGTCGGACAGACGGCCAACGGTCGCGCCACCCCGGGCTGCAGGCGCGCTCATTTCGTCAAGATCAGTTTGCCCGCGCGCGTGATGCGCAGGGTGTACAGCTGATCGCCCAGCTCGATATGGGCCAGATTGCCCCCTTTGGTCAGATCTTCAGCCTTATGTGCAGGCAGCATTGATACGGCAAAAGACTGGCTGGGATTCGGGTTCTGAACATTCATCAGGATCACTCCGGAAGGTTTCGGGCAATGCGCCTTATCGGTTTACTTTTCAGGTATCTGGCTGGCCCGATTCTGGGGTTGCTGACGGCTTGAAATATAATCTGATTATTTTAGTCAGGTATGTCAAGCCTCAATATCTCACTCTCGCAACCGGGTTGAATTGCACTGCCTGAACACACCAGTTAGGACTTGCGGTGCAGCTTCAGAGGCAAGGATTTCAATGAGCGCTACAATTATGTTCGATTTGGACGGAACACTGGTTGACAGCCTTCCGGACATCACCGCCGCTGCGAATGCAATGCTGCGGGACACTGGTGTCTCGCCCCTGCCCCAGGACACGATCAAACAATTCGTCGGCAATGGCCTCCCGAAATTGGTAGAACGCATGATGTTTCATTGCGACCTGCCTATGGATCGCCATGCCGAGCTATCGGAACTGACGCTGACCCACTACAACGCAGCCTCCAGCGACAAAACCGTCGTCTACCCCGGCGTGGCCGAAGCGCTTGAACAGCTGCGCCAGATGGGATGTGTTCTGGGTGTTTGTACAAACAAACCCAAAGCACCGGCTGACCATGTTCTGAAGTCGATGGGCCTGACCCATCATTTCGATGCCACCCTGGGTGGTGACAGCCTGGCCACGCGCAAACCAGACCCAGCCCATCTTGAGGCAAGTTTTAACGCAGTGGCCGCTATAGGTCCGCGCCTGTTCGTGGGTGACAGTGAGGTCGATGCAGAAACCGCTGAACGGGCCCAGGTTCCCTTTTTGCTATTCACGGAAGGTTATCGGAAAAGCCCGGTTTCTGAACTGTATCATACCCGTAACTTCGCCGACTGGTACGAAGTGCCTGCGCTTGTAAGTGAGCTTTTGGGGGAATTGGGTTGATGTCCCCCAACTAGTGAGGGGCCGGCCGAGGGGGTAAGTAGCCAGCCCCTCAAGGGGGAAAAGTGGTAGGTCCTTGGAAACTCCTTGGACGATTTGAAGTTAACGAATCGCTCCAATCAAAGATATAGGGGGTTTCCCGTAGCCCTAGATAGGGTATTGAAATTACATAATAAATTATCCGTAAATTCTAGAAATTCGTTGAATATTGTCATTTTCCGTTGGTGACCCGGCCCCAGGACACCGCCAATCGAAAATTGAACAACGAAAAAGGGCGGGGATGAACACCCCGCCCGACGGTTCAGAAAAATTGCTGAATCCGCATGTTCAGATTGCCAGATATTCCTCGCGCAGCTGTGGATTCTCTAACACCTCGCTGGCGGCTCCATCAAACACGATGCTGCCCGTATCCAGAATGATCGCACGGTCCGCCAATTCCAGGGCGCGCACCGCGTTCTGCTCGACAATGATCGTGGTCATACCCTGCTGTTTGACGTGAAGCAGAGTCTTTTCGATCTCATCCACAATCACCGGGGCAAGCCCCTCATAGGGTTCATCCAGAAGCAACACCTTGATGTCCCGTGCCAAAGCCCGCGCAATCGACAGCATCTGCTGCTCTCCGCCAGACAGGGTAATTCCTTCTTGCTTGCGGCGCTCACCCAGCCTTGGGAACAGCTCATAAAGCCGTTCCAGCGACCAGCCGACAGGTGGAGCGATCTGGGCGAGTTGCAGGTTCTCTTCGACCGTCAGACCGGGGATGATACGGCGATCCTCGGGCACAAGGCCAAGGCCTGCGGCGGCGGCCTCATAGCTGGTCATTTTGTGCAGCGGCTTGTGATCCAGCCAGATTTCACCATGACGCACCTCGGGGTCACTGACCCGCGCGATGGATCTGAGCGTCGAGGTTTTGCCAGCACCATTCCGGCCCAGCAGGGCCAGAATTTCACCTTCGTGCACGTTAAAGCTGACGCCCTGCACGATATAGCTTTCGCCATAGTATGAATGCATGTCCCATACGGACAAAAACGCAGGGGCGGTGCTGGCCATATTGGCGTTTTTCGAAAAGTCAGGTTTCTCGTTCATTGCTTTTCCTTACGCGGCCTCACCCAGATAAGCTTCGCGAACCTTGGGATGCCCGCGGATGTTTTCTGGCGTATCTTCGACCAGAGGTGTTCCCTGCGCCAGAACGGTGATGCGCTCGGCCAGGCTGAACACCACATGCATGTCATGTTCAATGATGGCGATGGTAATGTCACGCTCGTCCTTGATCTGTTTGAGCAGGTCGATCGTGTTGTTGGTATCTGCCCGGGCCATCCCGGCGGTGGGTTCGTCCAGCAAAAGCAGGCGCGGGTTCTGGCTGAGGCACATGCCGATCTCAAGTCGTCGCTTGTCCCCACGTGACAGCGATGCCGCGTGCATCTCGCGTTTGTCAGCCATGTTCATCTCTAACAGCATCGCCTCGGCCTGCTCGACAATCGCCTTTTCACTGGAGATGGTTTCATAGGCGTGCATCCGAAAAGCGCCGTCCCGCATCGCAAAGATCGGGATCAACATGTTCTCCATCACAGTCAAATCGCCGAAAATCTCGGGCGTCTGGAACACACGGCTGATACCCATCTGGTTGATCTGATAGGGTTCCAACCCCAGAACAGAATTGTTGTCGAACAAAACAGAACCGGTATCCGGCATCAGCTTTCCCACCAAACAGTTCAGCAAGGTTGACTTGCCCGCACCGTTCGGGCCGATGATCGCGTGGACCGAGTTTTCTTCGACGTTGAGGTTCACATCCGACAGCGCCTTGAGGCCACCGAAGCGTTTGCTGACGTCTTTGACTCGTAGAATTGCCATGGTGCCCCCTTATTCCGCTGGCTCGGTTTTGCCCTTCGGGGCATCATCGGCGCCCGGTTTCTTACGCTTGAACCAGCCCATCAGCCGCTGACCACCTTCAACCAGCCCACCCGGCAGATAGATCACCACCAGCATGAACAGGATACCCAGCGTCAGATGCCAACCCTTGCCGATGAACGGATGGATCAGGAACACAACCGCGTCCTCAAGCCCATCGGGCAGGAAAGCGAACCAGCTGTGCAGAACATTGTCGTTGATCTTCGAGAAGATGTTTTCGAAATACTTGATAAAGCCTGCTCCCAGTACCGGCCCGATCAGGGTCCCTGTACCGCCCAGAATTGTCATCAGCACCACCTCGCCCGAGGCAGTCCACTGCATCCGTTCGGCCCCGGCCAGCGGGTCCATGGCGGCCATCAGCCCCCCCGCCAGACCGGCATACATGCCCGAAATCACAAAGGCTGCCAGTGTGTAGGGTTTCGAATTTAGACCGGTATAATTCATCCGCTGCTGGTTGGATTTCACCGCCCGCAGCATCATGCCAAAGGGCGAGCGGAATATGCGGATAGAGAGATAGAACACCGCCATCATGATCACCGCACACAGGTAATAGCCCGCGTTAAAGTCAAAGCTCCAGGCACCCACATCCAACGTATAGGTCGCGCGCATGGGAATGCCGAACAGATGCGGTAGGTTCGGTGCGCTGGCCGATTGCAGGATCTGCGGATCGTCCGCATAGACCTGCAAGCCGGTCTCACCATTTGTCAGGTTGAATTTTGGGTTCGAAAGCACCGAATAGGCCAGAGCAAAGCTCATCTGTGCAAAAGCCAGCGTCAGGATCGAGAAATAGATGCCCGACCGACGCAGGCTGACAAATCCGATCAGCAGCGAAAACACCCCGGCGACAAGAACGCTGAGCGCGATGGCCGGAACGACGTTATAGCTGAGCAGTTTGAACATCCACACTGCGGAATACGACCCCACCCCAAGAAAGGCCGCATGGCCAAAGGACAGGTATCCGGTCAATCCAAACAGAATGTTGAAGCCGATCGCAAAAATCCCAAAGATCACGAACCGCTGCATCAAATCGGGATAGCCCGCGTTGAACTGCGCCATGGCGCTGCCTTCGGGGAACGGGTTCAGGATAAAGGGCGCCAACAGGGTCAGTATGGCGACGATGATCAGCAGGCTGGTATCTCTCTTGTTCAGTCCCAACATGGCTTATTCCTCCATCACGCCTTTGCGCCCCATCAACCCGCGTGGACGGGTCAAAAGCACGATGATGGCGACAAGGTAGATGATGATCTGGTTGATGCCGGGGATCGTGGTCGTGGCCCAGGTGGTCGACGCAAAGCTTTCGAGCACGCCCAGCAGGAACCCGGCCAGAACCGCGCCAGGCAATGAGCCCATCCCCCCCACAACCACAACCACAAAGCTGAGAACCAGAAAGTCCATGCCCATGTGATAATTCGGGGGGTTGAGCGGCCCGTACATCACGCCTGCGAGGCCCGCGACTGCGGCCGCAATCCCGAACATGATGGTAAACCGCCTGTCGATATTTATCCCCAGCAGGCCCACCGTTTCACGATCTGCCATGCCAGCCCGCACGACCATGCCAAAGGTTGTGAATTGCAGGAACGAGAACACCGCTCCGATAATGCCAACGGCAAACCCGAAATAGACCAGCCGCCAGATCGGATAGATGATGGCGTTGGGATCGAATCCAACCATGATGCCAAGATCAACAGACCCACTCAGCATATCGGGGGGCGGGGTCTGGATCGGATTGGCACCGAAGAAATATTTGATGATCTCCTGCAGCACGATCGCCAGGCCAAAAGTCACAAGGATCTGATCCGCATGAGGGCGCTTGTAAAAATGTTTGATCAGCCCGCGCTCCATCACGTAGCCGACAAACAACATGATCGGGATCGCGAACAGGACAGCCAGAGGAACGGACCAATCTATGATTGACGCGCCAATCTCGGGGCCGAACCAGGCCTCTATATACGGGGTTTCAACCTTCAGCGGGTTGCCCAGAAAATCTTTCTGACTTTCATCAAGGGTCACGTAGCTCAAGTTAAAGAGTTTTTGCAAAGACACGGCGCAGAACGCACCAATCATGAACAGCGCCCCATGGGCAAAGTTCACAACTCCAAGCGTTCCGAAAATCAGCGTCAGGCCAAGCGCGATCAGCGCATAAGCCGACCCCTTGTCCAACCCGTTCAGAATTTGCAGAAGAATGGCGTCCATAGTCCCCACCTTTGGCCTGTCCAGTGGACTCCCCCATAGGCGGGAGAGCCCGTTTTCTAGGTCAGAGAATTTTCGTCGAAAATTCTCGCGCTTGTGTTACGCGCCCGGATTGCATTTACCCAGTTCGCCACCGGCAAACATCGGGTGCTCGGGATCGTATTCGACCTGCGCGCGTGGGGTGATCTCGACGATCTCCAGCGTGTCATAGGCGTTGGTCGGGTTCTCGTTGCCCCGCACCACCAGCACATCCTTAAAGCACTGATGATCTGCACCACGATACCAGGTCGGCCCGTTGCCCAGACCGTCGAACTCGAAATCTTCCAGCGCTTCGGCGACACCACAGGGGTTGAAAGTACCCGCTCGTTCGCACGCATCTGCATAGAGCAGAACCTGTGCATAGCAGGTCTGAGCCGAATTGGACGGCGGCTTGCCGTATTTCTCACCAAAGGATTTCACAAAGGCCTTGGTGCCTTCGTCTTGCAGCTGCCAGTTCCAGTTCATCGAACCCAGCACGCCCTTGATGTTCTCGCCAGCACCGGCAGCCATCAATTCGGAATACAGCGGCACGACAATCTTAAAGTCCTTGCCGTTGGCCACCTTGTCGAGCAGGCCGAACTGAATCGCATTGGTCAGCGAATTCACCATGTTGCCGCCATAGTGGTTCAGAACCAGCACATCCGCGCCCGAGTTCAGAACCGGCGCGATATAGGACGAGAAGTCCGTCGACGCGAGCGGTGTTTTGACCGTGTTGACCGTTTCCCATCCCAGGGCTTCGGTCGAGGCCACAATCGACTCTTCCTGAGTCCAGCCCCAGTTGTAGTCAGCGGTCAGATGATAGGCCCGGCGTTCACTGCCCATTTCGGCAGCTAGAACCGGCGCCAGAGCAGCGCCCGACATGTAAGCATTGAAGAAATGGCGGAAACCGTTCGCCTTCTTGTCCTTACCGGTCGTGTCGTTGGCATGGGTCAGGCCAGCCATGAAGATCACGCCCGCTTCCTGACACAGACCCTGAACTGCGACAGCCACGCCCGAGGACGAGCCGCCGTTGATCATGATCGCACCGTCTTTTTCGATCATCGACTTGGCCGATGCGCGTGCGGCGTCCGATTTGGTTTGGGTGTCGCCGGTTACGAACCCGACCTTTTTACCAAGAATCCCGTTCCCTTTCAGGGCCTTGGACGTAAAGGTGTTCAGGCAACCGCCATCTCCCTCACCGTTCAGATGCTCGACTGCAAGCTGCTGTGCCAGCAGTTCATCATTACCCTCTTCTGCATAAGGCCCGGTCTGCGGAACATTGAAACCCAATGTGACAGACGACCCAGAAGGTTCGTTAGTATATGCAGCAGCCGACGATGCAGTAAAAATCGTAGGTAGGGCCAGACCGGTACCGGCAACAGCACCAGACTTCAGCACGCCGCGGCGTGTGACAGATTTATTAGTCATTCATTCCTCCCAGTTCCCTGTTTTACGTCTGTTGGCTCCTCTTCCAGCAAACGATTGCGCAGGTTTACGCACCGCGAGTATGGCGGGGGTTCTGAAAATTTCTCAATAACCTATTCAAAAAGCAGCTATGTTATGTAAACAAATGAACACCTGGGTACGGATTTTTGTAAAATTTCAAGCATCCCTTCCTTCTTAATGATTGTAATTAAAATGTATTGTCTGAAAAGATACTGGTGATCGCCATGCAGGCAGTGCCGCTCTGCTCGGCAAGCAAGAAGTCGTTGCTAAATCTAAAGGAGAGCCCAGGCCGTATGATACAGCTCAGATGGTCACCGGGACGAGCCGACATCCCCTGCAGATCAAGCCGTTTGAACCTGGGTCTCAAACCCGAAGCGTCGTGCAAATCAAGAATTGTGACAAATTGAAAAACGGTTAATCCCTCCACGGCTGCATCGGTGAATACAGGCAACCGCCCGACCAACCGACGACCAAACAAGCGCAATAACCTTACAAAAAAGGCATAAACCACTACGCTTCACCCCGCATTCCGCGAATAGGTCAAAGAAATAGTCCGCGGATTTTGTGCAGTTTGTTTACTGAAACGCGACGAATTGATCGTACATAATTAGGTTAATGATTTTTTAGATGAGTTTTAGACGATTATATAGAACTATAGGAATGTAAAGAATCGGTAGGAGGTTGCGCACTCTTATATTGCAAATGCGCGTTTATGTTTGTTCGAGTACAGGTTGTTATCTATGGTCCGGGGGAATGCTCAGAGCGCAGCGTGGTTGCCAAACGCGCTTCATGCCAGAGCCATCATTAATTTCATTCATTGGAGCCAGGCAGGCGTCGTTCTTGATGCCGCGCTTGAAGGTATCGTCAAAGCATTTGGCGCCGATTGTGCTGTCATCAGCCGTGTGTGGCTGAACAAAGGGGCCCATCGTGTTGCCGCACGGGCTGACACACGGGATCCAAAATTCCAAAGACCGTTGTTTCATTCTTTCGCCAACGACGCCCTCGGCCCGTTTCGGAACAAACCAAAACGCGCCTCGGTGTTTAGTCTGCGAGATGACGGGGCAGACCCCAGTGATATCTCCGCAGTTTTGTTAGATTGGATGTCGCACCGCAAGCTGGATGACATTCTGTTCATATGCCTGGACCATAACGGCGGCGAAATCGACTTTCTGGAACTTCATTTCGGGCAGAGTTCCGAACCCGGTTACCGCGAAGCTATTGAACAGGTGGCTCCGCAACTATCCGAGACCTATCAGGCCCGCCGAGCCGGACTGATCACTGAATCATTGTCTCGGCAATCAGTCACCGCACTCAGAAAATCATACAGTGAAGCACCTATTCTCAGCACCGAGAACCCAACGGGCCTGACCCGTGCCGAATGGCGTGTTTGCGTTCTTGTTTCACGCGGGTTGTCGCCTCAGTCCATTGGTGCCGAACTTGAGATCGGACCAGCGACAGTTCGCACGCATCTCAAGCATATCTATTCAAAAACGGCGCTGGACACCTTCCACATGCTGGCCCGGCGCTTGGTATCGGTAGAAGAGCGCGAGGCCCTTCATGGGAAACCTAGCCAGGCACGTGCCTGATGCCTGAACTGGACTGGCAGTCCTGGCTGACATTGTGGGTATTCACACCGCTGTTCGTAATGATCGCCTGGACGGATTTCACCCAAATGCGCATCCCTAACCTGTACTGCCTGCTGGGCGGTGCAGTCGTGCTTATGACCGCGCCGTTTCCGGATTGGAACCAACTGCTGCTGCGCCTTCTTGTGGCCGCAGCGTGTTTTGCGATTTGTTTCGGTCTGTTTGCAGCGGGTTGGCTGGGCGGTGGCGACGCCAAGATATTGCCAATCGTATTTGCCGCAATTCCGGTCCCGGTCGTATCGACCTATCTGCTAATACTGGCAGGCTGCATGGCAGCGGGGCTGATCGGAATGTCGCTGTTTCGGCGTCTCGCCCGACAAACTTCCCCGCATATCAAGTCAACCGCCCAGTCGCGCGAATTTCCTCTTGGAATCGCTATCGGATCATCCGGGGTGATCCTAGCAATCTGGTCGGCTACTGCGCTTTGGTTCTGACCATGCCAGCGTCTTAGGGGCCAAACGCATCCATATAACGGATCACGATCGGGGCCAGGATCAGCCCAGCGATTGCAGGCAGCATAAAACTGGCCATAACCGCCGACATTTGGACAGGCAACTTGTTGGCCTTTTCCTGTGCCCGCACCTCGCGCAGTTCACGCATTTCTTCGGCATAAGTGTTCAAAGCCGCAGCCAGGGGAACGCCAAACCGGGTCGATTGCAGCACAACGCTTACGAATGAGCTCATTTCCTCGATACCTGTTCGACGCGCCATACGCATCAGCGCGGTATCTCGGTCACGCCCTGCCTGAATCTCGGAAAGCGCAATCAGCATCTCTTCGGACATTTCTGGCGCGACAAGTTGCATTTCGACCGCCACTTTCAGCAAGGCCTGATCAAAACCGAGGCCAGCCTCGATACCGATCTGAAGCAGATCCAGCATGTTCGGAAACGCATTTTCCATCAGACGCTTGCGCTCTTTGATCCGGGCGCCCATCCATAACTGCGGTATGAGATACCCGATCCCGCACAATACGCCGACATTCCGGATAATCTCGAACGCGTTCAGGCTGGACGTATATTCCGCGATCCGCGCACCCAAGTTGTTTGCCGGTTGCCAGGACATCAGGAAGAGGAAGGCCAGCGGCAGGAACGTCGCCAGCCCCAAACGGATAAGATAGAAATTCACGATTGCGTTTTTGCTGCGAAATCCGGAACGCGCCAACACTTGCCCAACTTCGAAACGTACACTGGCATCGCTGGGTATCAGGGCCGCACTCAAACCTGTCGGCGCTTCGCCCTCGACTTTTTCAGGAACTGCCCGTGACAAAGCCTGACGTGGTCGGCTTGACACCATGCGCTCTGCGGCTGTGGACCGTTCGCTAAGCGAGGACGAGATACCAAGAAACGCTACGACCGCACCTATCAGCACACAACCCAGAACCAGGATCTGCGTTGATAATTCGCTATCAAAAATCGAACTCAAATACTCCATCGAATACGCCTCTTCAAATCCGGAAATTCACAAGCTTGAACATCACAATCGCGTTCAGGACGATGGTCACTGCGATAACGCTCATGACTGGCACAAAGGCCGGAGAGTCCGCGACATCGCCATAATATGTCGGCGTCATGATGGTCATGAACACGGCAATGCCAACGGGAATGGATGACAGGATATAAGCCGTCATGCGGCCTTCGGCCGAGATGGCCTTGACCTTGCGACGCAATGACATTCGCGCTCGGATCACGCGGGCCAGCGTGCGCAAGATGCCGGCCAGGTCACCACCTGTGCCGTGCTGCATCATCAGCGCAACAGCTAGATACTGGATATCTTCTTCATCGATGCGGTCAGCCATGCTTTTGATCGCAGTCGTCAGTTCTTCGCCATAAGAGACCTGATCAACGACCAGCCCAAACTCAGTTCCAATTGGGTCAGGCATTTCTTCGGCGACACTTTGTAAGGTTGTGTTCAGTGGGTGCCCCACCTTCAATCCACGGGACATCAGGTCCAGCGCATCGGGCAACTGCTTGATCAACGCCGCCTTGCGCTTGCGCAACGTCACCCCCAACGCAACCAGTGGCGCGATCAGGAAAACAAGGGCGCAGGTGGGGACCACTTTCAACGGATCAGCCACCATAGACCCACCAATGGCCGAGATCAGAAAGGCTGCGCCGCAACCGGCCAGAAACATTTCGGGAACCATGTTCAGGCCCGAAACCTTCAACGCCAGAGGCAAATCCCCCACCAGCGGGAAACTCCGCAACAGTGGCTTGGCTTCCTGCGGTTTCAACAGGCTGAGGACATCCTCACCCGACTTCCCCTCGGACAGCATCTGAATTCGGCGGTTGATCGCCTCTTCGCGGTTTTCGCCACGCCGCATAAACTGACGCAGCCCTTCAAAAGCAATCAGCGCACCCAGGAAAACCGCAAGCGCCAGAACAAACCTGACATCGAACCCGGCAACTTCCATTTCCGGGCCGATCAGGTTGTTGATGTTCAGATTGGCCAGATATGACCTGATTTCCTCGAACATCCCGGACCTCCTTAGTTGAACTTGACCGTGGACAGGTCGACCCCGGCAGCCGCCAGTGCATCGCTGGATTTTGGCCGAATTCCCGTGGGCATGAACCGGCCCAGAACCTTGCCATCTTCATCCTTGCCTTCGCGCTTGAAGACAAAGATGTCCTGCATGGTGATGATGTCGCCTTCCATTCCAGTCACTTCCGAGATTGAAGTAACCCGGCGCGTCCCGTCTGACAGTCGGTTCAACTGAAGTACAAAGTGGATGGCCGAAGCGATGGTGGCCCGGATCGCCGAATGCGGCAGCTCCATCCCGCCCATCTGTACCATCTGTTCGACCCGAGACAGCGCATCGCGTGGACTGTTGGCATGAACGGTCGTCATCGAACCGTCATGGCCGGTATTCATCGCCTGCAGCATGTCGAAGGCCTCTGATCCGCGCACCTCGCCGACCACAATACGGTCAGGGCGCATCCGCAGCGCGTTGCGGACAAGATCACGCTGGGCCACAGCGCCGGTCCCGTCCAAACCGGCTGGGCGGGTCTCCATGCGGAGAACATGTTCCTGCTGCAGTTGCAGTTCAGCAGCGTCTTCGATGGTCACGACCCGTTCGTTGCCGCCGATATAGGAAGACAAGGCATTCAGCATCGTCGTTTTTCCTGATCCGGTTCCTCCGGAAATCAGGACATTCATCTTTGCCTCGACCAGACCGCGCAACAACGACGCGGCACTGTCATTCAATGCATCGTTCTTAACCAACCGCTCCATCGTCAGCGGTACGCGCGCGAATTTACGGATCGATAAGGCCGGCCCGTCCAGCGCGCAGGGCCGAATGATCGCGTTTACACGGCTGCCATCCTCAAGCCGCGCATCCACCCAGGGTTGGCGTTCATCAATACGACGGCCGACACGACTGACAATCTTGTCGATGATCCGAAGCAAATGACGTTCATCCCGAAAACGCGCCGAGGTTTTTTCCAGAATACCTGAACGTTCGACGAAAATCTGCTTGTGACCGTTCACCAGAATATCGTTGATCGAAGGGTCGGCCAGCAAAGGCTCCAGTGGCCCAAGCCCAAGCACCTCGTGCATCAGTTCTTCGACCAAAAGCTTGATTTCCTCAGACCGCATGGCCCGGCCCTCGGACCGCAACAGATCAGTTGCGTGTTTGCCGATTTCGCCCCGCAATGTGTCTTCTTCGACCTTGTCGATCACAGCCAGATTCAGCTTATCAAGCAACGAGTTGTGCATTCGAGCCTTGAGGTCAATACGGTCCATCTCGCGCTCGCGCTCCATGGCACGGCGTTCGGCGTTCTTGACCTCGATATCAGCAACATTTCCGTTCGGCTGTTTCGTGTCCAACGGCACAACTTTTGGGGATTGGGATGTTGTGCGACCCGTTCTGTCAAATTCACGAAACATTCTGCTTTACCTTTTACTTAACTGATCTTCACATCTTCGGACTTCGATTTACTGTTTGCCCACGCGTGGCGGCAGAGAAACTGTGGTTTCCTGCGCGATGCGGCGGATGGCCCGTGTCAGAGGCGCCCGGTTTGAGACCTCTTGCAGAGGTACGCCCCGATCCACGCATTCACGAACGGTTCGCTCATCCTTGGGGATCCAGTGGGCGAAATCCTGTTCCAACAGCTTTGCCGCTGCGCGGTGGTGCGCGGCCGGGATCAGGGGTTTCTTTTCCAGGCTCGCAACCAGCTGGATTTCCAAGGCCGGGTTTTCGGCGTGATAGAAATCCATCAATTTCCGTGCTGACCGGATCGAAGGCACCGCGACATCCGTCACCAAAAGCAGCCGGTCGGCTTGCGACAAAACCGGCGTGATCCACTCGACCAGAGCTCGCGGCAGATCAATAATCACATAATCATGGCTGCGCTTAAGGCTGTCCAAAATGGCCGAGATCTGTTCTTCATTAATGGCACTGAGAGGACCAAAGCGCGACGGTGCAGCCAGAACATCAACCCCACAGGGGGATTTGGTCATGGCCTGTTCCAGAAAGGCGCCATCGGGAATGCTCTCATCCATCGCCATCCGCCACATGGCGTCACTTTCCTCAACATCCATCAGGGCGGCAATAGATCCGAACTGAAAATCCAAATCGACAACCGCGACTTCGTTGGCGGCTTTCTTCTTGAAGAACCCTTCCTTGGCCTGTAGCTCGTTGGCCAGATTGGCAGCGACGATAGACGATCCAACCCCACCACGGGATTTGGCCACGGCGATCACTTTGCCCAGGGTTGCTTGACCGCCCCACACGGCCGGCAACTGCGCTTGACGGCGGGCCCGGATTGCGTCCACCTGCGGCACAATTTCCTCGTCGATCCACTTTCTCGGAAGAACGTCGTCGACACCAAGCTTTTTCAACTGGCGCGCCTTTTCCAAGGGCAGATCCTCGTGGGCCAACGCAATGATGATCGCATTTGGCATACGGGCATCACAGATTTTCCGTGCTGTTTGCAGTAGGTCCCCGGAATTCTCATCCACATCGAACAGAACAACATCATGCTCTGCAGTCAGCGAGATCGCAGAGCCGTTTACCCCCGCAACGGTGTCCTGACGACCGGTGAACCGGCAGTTCGCCTGCCCCCGTAACGAGCCTTCTATGGCCGAGTAAATCTGCTCGTCCGGTGAAATCAACAATACTGAAATCTGCTTGGCACTCATTATGTTTCTCCTTACTCACTCGCCCCGGCCGCCAGATCTTCGGCGGGAACCGATGTGCTCATCGCGGGAAGAGAAATACTGTTGGGGGTATTTGACGCAGGTGTTGTGCCGTTCGACGCAAGAGCGGCCAGACCGGCGATTGGCATCATGAAGTTAAAGTCTACGTTAACAAGTTCGGCGGTAACGACCGGCGTATATGGCCCCCCTAAAAATCCAAGGCGCGCGTCATGCGAATATCCGATCTGCACGTTGGCGGCAGTCGTTCCCGGTGGCAGCAACATGCGGATATCATTCCAGACACGTGCGCCGTAATCCGTCGCGGTATTCAACGGGCAAGGCGCAGGCAGGGCAGGCACGGCACAGACATTGCCACTGCGGCAGAGCACCCCAAATTTCGTACTTGTAGGAGCGCCGCTTGCCAGCGTGTGCTCGGTCGGCAACGCACCGCAAAGCGGAGGCCCAAGAGTTGCCAGCCGGGATGCTTTTTGCATCGCCTTCTGCGCCATGGTTGTCGACCAGAACAACCGGCCATAATCCACTATGCCGAACATCAGCAACAGGAACAGTGGAATGACCATCCCCAATTCGACCAGGGCGGCGCCACGCTCCTGACGCCGGAAGGTCCGCAGGATATGCGACACCCGGGTCATACGCCGAACACCCGGCTCTGATCCGAAATCACCGTGTCAAGCGTGCTAACAGCCCCGCCGAACAGGCCCAGAACATTGCCCAGGATAAAATCAATCTGGATTTTCGCGGTCACTTCGACCACTGAGGTCGGGTCAATACGATAGCTGCCAGACCGCGATATGCAGGTCGGGGTTACATCTACCAGCGTTGTTCCGACCGGCAAATGCGCCCCACCGCCCAGTCGGTTGGCGACAATATCTGTGGCCATTGCATCATAGCTTGCGACGCCTCCCGCGCTGCATAGATCCAGCGGTGCGATTCGAGCGATCATGCGTGACGCATCCCGTACGCCGGCAGATGTCGCCTGATGTATCCAGGTGATCCGGCTGCCCTCGATGATCACAACAAAGAACAGCAAGATAACCGGCAGAACCATGGCGAACTCGACCATCGGCGCGCCAGACTCGCAGCGCTGAAAGCGTGAGAGGAAGCGACCCAGCGGCTTCATCGGTACAGCCTCACGACATCGCGGAAAATGCCATCAACGGCACTGCCACCAACTCCGCCGCCAACCTGTTTGACCACCTCGACGAAGATGTCAAAATCCGAACCTGTGGATTCTTCAAGTGGCTGAAACAGAAAGACTTTTACGAATTCCTTCACCGGCACATCGGTGGCCCGCCCGGAAACCGGGTTCGCGGTGCAGTCAATCGCTGCGGCGATGAACGTACGCCGCTCGGGATCGGTGCTGGGTTGGCCTGAACATTGGGCGCGGCCGGTCTCGTCCCGTCCGGTGACGATATCGCCTGACCCGGCCCGGCT
The DNA here is from genome assembly GCF_059610845.1 of Ruegeria sp. CDSC021. Lineage (NCBI taxonomy): Bacteria > Pseudomonadati > Pseudomonadota > Alphaproteobacteria > Rhodobacterales > Roseobacteraceae > Ruegeria > Ruegeria sp. CDSC021. The sequence continues at coordinate 292,397 of NZ_JBXWOK010000002.1, read as the reverse complement.
GACCTCATCCAGATATACCTGATACCGGGTGTTTCCTGTCGGTGCACCCTGCGCATGCGGTGTCAGCGTACCGTCCGGTCCAACGCCATAATTCATAAGGTTGTAAGCTGCTTGCCCTGACGTCCAGTTGCCATCGCCAAAACGGCTGCCATTGCAAAGACCACTCACCGGGTCAAAGCAATCATCCGGCGGCATTGGAATAGTATTGGTCGACAGGTCCGGGTTGTTTTTCACACAGCCCCCGCCGGAATGGTCCCAGCCTGAAATCACATTTGGACCCGGCGCATAGTCTGGATCGTTCTTCAGTTGGTTCATGGTCGCCTGGAACATATCGAACCGCGAATTGTAGATCGCGCTGCCAATCCCGTTCCGCTGACCGGGTTCGGTGTCGACACCGCGCTGAGACACGCATTTGGTCAGGTTCCCATTCGCAGCAATGAGGCAGATATACAGCTTTGAGCCAGTTAGACCGGCGCATGGCCCGTTTGGATTGATCCCGATATCCGTTGGATCCAGAAATCCGAAATTCCCCGGCCCCCAGGCCGAGTTGTTGCCGCCAGTACGCAATTTGATGGAAGCGCCGATATTGGCGCTGGAGGTCCAGCCCGACGGGATGCAGAACATCAACGGCGTTACGTCACAGGCATATGCTGAATACCCAGCGATCGAGACTGAATTCACCTCTCCGGACGGGCTGGCGACACCCAGCAAGCTGGCCAGCGATCGGCCAAAGGGCAGGAAAACAGTCCGTGGTGTCGCGGTCACCTCGACCAAGACGGCACGCGCCGGGTCTGTCGTCACAAAGGGCGAAACCGAGTCGTTATCGTCTGGGTCTGCCACCGGAGTAGGCAATCCGGTCAGAAAGCGAAGCGAAAAATCCGCAGAAGTTCCAAGGCTTTGGCTGCCATCCGCGAAAAACTGTTCGTCGTCGATCATGCCGGATGCCGCAGCTGTTGCACGTGTAATGGCGTCAGCATTGCCATCCAGCTCTCCTGCGGCGGCAAGCGCCACGTGGTCGGTATAGGCTTGCATGTCAGTTTGGGTAGAGGCGATACGCCCCAGATCAAAAGTCAGTGCAGCCATTCCGATCATGACGACCATGAATATGCCGACAAAAACCAGAATTGTGCCGTCTTCTTTGTCCCTGATTTTGCGTAGCGAAGTCATATCAACCTCCCTCGAAAGACCAACCTGACCTCAGTTCACCGGCTCAGTTGTTGCACTGGTGTTCCCAAAGACCTGAATTTCCTGAACGTCGGTTGCCCCACGGCGAACTTTCACAATCGGCCTGGGCGTGCCCTCTTCTAGCGGTGATTTTTCAAGGAGGATGTCGCTGAGGCGAACCGCTTCCAGCGGCTTATCCTCTTCTGTTTGCAGAGACCGCAGAGACAGGCTGAGCTGCCCGGCCTTCTGCGCCAGAGCCAACTTCTGACCTTCATCCGGGGTGACCTCGATCGTAACCGTGCGGGCAATGCCCGGTTGGTCAAGCTCTTCATCCGCGGTTTGGTCCACGCCGATGACCCGGATATTCTGCAGGATCGTCACTGCACGCAGTGTATCATTGGTGCCGCGGGTCAGAACAATGTCGACAAAGTCGCCAGGCGTTACAAATCCGCCTACCCCTGTCTGCGCGTCGACATTGATCGCCATCGCGCGGTTATTCTCGCCAATCGTCTGAACGATTGTCACTTTTTCACCAAAATCGGAAACTTTCGAGGTCAAAAGAATTTCACCCTGCGCCAAAGCGCGCTTGGCCCGGCGAGGTTCTATGCCGGCGGCAGGCAGGACATCATCAAAGCTTGTAAAAACACCTGCAGGCACAGATGCAGTAGGCCAATCAATGGTCGTCAGCTTGTGCCCTTCGATCGGCGTTCCGAACGCGATATCTTCGGCCACGGCCACAACACGAACTATGGTTGGTTCACCCGCTGACTGATTCCGTCGGATTTGATCCTGTGCCAGAATGACTGCGCCACCCGCCAAACCTATTCCCAGGAAAGTCATCAAAAATGATTTAATACGCATGGTATCCTCCAATTCCCGGGAAAACTCAGGATAATTACTTAATTGGGCCTGAATGGCCAAACAGACCGCTTATGCAAATCAAAGGTGGTCTGGTAGGAAACTGACGCCCCACTCTTGCGAATGGGAAGTCAGGTTTTTTTCACTTAGGAAATTGGCGCGCAGCTTAAGGCGTTGTCCGCTGGGCTGCCGAGTTTGCATCACTAAAGTTGCTGCTGGTCGTGCCAGCCAAATTAGTCAGAATTGTCCCGCCGACGACAATCGCAACAAACAGCGCGATGCCATATTCAACCAGGGTGGCGCCACGCTCGTCTTTGCGCAGCTTCAGAAATACTTTGCGAATTCCATTCAACATTACTTGAACTCCAGACTGTTTTACCAAAGTGCGAAATCCCGCACTGACACGAGGAACACACCCCCGTTAACTAAATCGTTACCTATGAGGAGGTGCCGAAACCTCCCCACAAACGAAAAGAAATTCCCGCTTAGGGCGAATTTTCGATCATTTTGGGCGGAAATGCGTCAAATCGCGGACCGATTTACGGTGCGCGGCGGCAGATTTACCTGATCTCCCGTCAGAAAGAATCGACTGGTGAGAAGCTGCTCGGGGTCAATAAACCGGGCCCCGCGTCAAACGAGCAATCATTTGCAACCGATTGCAGCCGCCAGACTAACTGGCTTAGTATCACGACATGAAAATGTCTGTCATCCCAACTTTCTTCTGCAGGTACGAAACATGAGCGTCACCCTAAAAGACGTCGCAGCTCTGGCCGGGGTGTCGCGCTCTGCCGTGTCGCGCACCTTTACCGAGGGCGCCTCGGTTTCGGCAAAAACCCGAAGCAAGGTGGAAAAGGCCGCGGCGGAACTGGGTTACAGCCCAAACGCCCTGGCCTCGTCCCTGACCACGGGGCGGACAAAACTGATTGGGTTGATCTCGAACAACTTTCACAACCCGATTTTCCTTGAAGTGTTCGATCAGTTCACACGTGCCTTGCAAGAACGTGGATTACGCCCGTTGATCGTGAATCTGACGGATGAGACCGAGCCTGCCAATTCCGTTCGGATGCTGCGCCAGTATTCTGTTGACGCTGCCATCGTGGCCTCTTCGACCCTGCCGCCTAGTTTCGCCAAGGCGTTTCACGATGCCGGTGTTCCGGTTGTGCATACGTTCGGGCGCTCGGCGACCTCACCAGAGGTACATGTCGTCGGGATCGACAATGTCGAATGTGGTCGCATGGCAGCCCGCGAGCTAAAGGCGCGGGGTTATCGGCGCGTTGGATATTTAGGCGGGCCAAAAGATGCGACCTCGGCCATGGATCGCTATCAGGGCTTTATGGAAGAGGTCGAAAAGCACCCCGATCTTGAGGTGACATACTCTTTCGCCGGGGCCTATTCATTTGAGGCGGGGCGCGCTGAAATGCTGGATCTGCTAAAGGGTCAACCAGCCGAAAGCTATTTCTGCGGCGATGACATTCTGTCCGTCGGTGCGCTGTCCGCTCTGTCGGATCACGGGCTGAAACCGGGCAAGGATATCGGGATCATCGGCCTGAATGACATGGAGATGTCGCGTTGGGAAAGCGTGAATCTGACGACCATCCACCAACCGATCAAGCAAATCATCACCTCGTCTGTGGATCTGGTGGAAGAGATGCTGAAAGACCCCGAGCGTTATCCCGAGGCCCGCATTTTCCCCTGCCGCGTAGTCGAAAGGGGCACGCTGCGCCCCCGCACCTAGTCAGCGGAACATAGGGGGGCGCGCATCCTTCCAGGCTCCGTCTTCATTGCCCGACGCAACGGCAGCATGGACCGCTGCGATAGACCGCACCCCATCCGCTGCGCCTGGCAACCCGTCGCGGGTTTCGCCACGAATGGCATCGGCCAGATCGCAATAGATGTTGGCCACAGCCAAGGGAAACCCTTCAGGATGTGCGATGGCCACCCGCGACAGGCGCTGGGCGTCCTCGTACAAGCCACCTTCGCCCTTTTCAATGATCTGTGTGCGGCCGCCGACCGGTGTATAGAGCAACTGGTTGGGCTGTTCCGAGGTCCAGCGCAGACCGCCGGTTTCACCGAAGACCTGAATGTCGAACCCATGTTGGCGCCCGATCGCAACGGACGAAGTCCACAAGCGCCCGACGGTGCCACGCTCTGTCCGGAAGTTGACCATGGCATCATCCTCCAGCACGCGGCTTGATATGGTCGAGGCCATGTCGGCGGACAGCGACGTGACCTCATCATCGCAAATGAAGCTGGCCATATGCAGCGCGTGTATACCGCAATCCGCGAACTGCCCCGAGACACCGGCCATCGCCGGATCATACCGCCAGCGCACGCGCGGATTGTCGGCGTCAGTGGCATCCCCGTGGTGGCCGTGGCTGAAATTCGTCACGACCAGACGCACCTTGCCGATATCCCCGACCCTCACCATTGCACGTGCCTGGCGCACCATCGGATAAGCCGAATAGCAATAATTCACGGCGCATAGCTTGCCCGATGCTTCGGCGATGCGCACGATCTCTTCGCCTTCTTCCACGGTCATCGTCATCGGCTTTTCGCACAGAACGTTAAAACCCGCCTCGAGATAGGCCTTGGCAATTTCAAAATGGGTCGAGTTCGGTGTCGCGATTGTAACCAGATCGATGCGGTCGCTACGGTCTTTTTCACCGGCTAGCATCTCTTGCCAGTCGCCATAGGCGCGATCAGTTGCAACGCCCAGACGCTGTGCATATTCACGTCCCACGTCGGGGCGGTGGTCCAACGCTCCGGCAGCGAACTCAAACAGCCCATCGGCCTGTGCGCCAAGGCGGTGCGCAGGGCCAATCTGGCTGCCTTCACCGCCACCGATCATGCCCCATCTCAGCTTTGTCATGGTCTTAGTCTCTCTTTGGAAATTGGGTGGTGTGCTTTCAGAAATCGCTGATATCTGTCCATTGCCGCCCGTCTGACGATGCCAATGCAGCCGCCAGAACGCGGTTCACCTCGTGCCCATCGTGGAAGGTGGGCCAGATATTCTGCCCGGAATGGATGGCCTGCAGGAAATCCTTGGCCTCGATAATGATCTGATCCTGATATCCTGTCCCGTGGCCAGGGCCCTGGCAAAAGGGCTCGTAATCCGGATGCGCGGGGCCGGTCAGGATCTTGGTGAACCCGCGCGTGGCCTCGGGGCCTTCGCGGCGATACAGCCACAGGGCGTTCTGATCCTCTTGATCGAACCGGATCGCACCTTTGGTACCCGAGATCTCATAGGCGTAACCCATCTTGCGACCCGTTGCGACGCGGCTGAAATAAAGGTTTCCCATGACCCCGTTTTCAAAACGGCACATCATCTGCGCGTGATCATCATTGGTAACTTCGCCGCCGGGGCGATGCCGGTGCACCGTCTCCACATCGGCCATAACCTGAGTGATCGGCCCGATCAGCGCCAACGCACCATTCACCATATGCGGAGCAAGATCGCCGATGGTTCCATTGGCCATTCCCGTTGTGCGCCAGGTTGCCGGGGCCTCGGGGTCGGCATAGAAATCCTCAGTATGTTCGCCACGGAACCATGTGACCTGACCGATTTCCCCTTCAACAATAAGCTGACGCGCATATTGGCTGGCGGGCGTACGGATATAGTTGAACCCGACCATGTTGATTGCACCTGTGGCCTCGGCTGCCGCCACCATCGCGCGGCTGTCGTCCAAGGACGCCCCCAAGGGTTTTTCGCACAGCACCGGTTTACCAAGGGCAAACGCCGCCTCAGCGATTTGACGGTGTGTCGACTGAGGTGAGGCGATCACAATGGCCTCGACCTTTGGATCCTCGACCAACATGCGCCAGTCATCGGTGGCGCGCTGGAACCCGTAGGCGGCACGATAGACTTCCGCGCTTGCAGATGTCGAGGCACAGATCACCTCAAGTCGCGGGCGCAGCACGGTATCGAACACCGCACCTACCGCTGACATCGCGACCGAGTGGGCCTTGCCCATATAGCCGCCGCCAACAATTCCAATTCCAATTTCAGGCATCTGCCGCGGCCTCGCACATATCATTTGCAACCGGTTGCAAAATCAGTATCGTGTGAATCGATTCAACGCAAGGATCAACACACCTTGCCGACCCTTTTCGCCGGAGGAAATGACTTGACCGCTTTGATGGACGGTATCAAAGGAAACCGCTTTGGCGTCTTGGGTCGTGCGGGCATGGACCTGTTTGCCGATCCCATCGGCGAGAAAAGTGAGGATGCCGACGCGTTCCGGGCCGATCTGGGCGGTTCATCGGCAAATATATGTGTGGGTCTGGTCAAGCTGGGCAGTCAAGCGTCGCTGATCACCTCGGTATCTGACGACGCGGTCGCGCGGTTCTGCCTGAACCGGCTGGCGCATTACGGCGTCGATACGTCCAACATACGGGTTGTAAGGGGCGAATACCGCATGTCGCTGGCAATCTACGAAAGCCGGACAGAAGATTTCCAGAATGTCATCTACCGCAATGGCGCAGTCGATTTCCAAGTCACCGAAGAGGATATGGACCAGGTCGATTTCAGCTCCTTCTCGGCTGTGATCTCGGCCGGAACCGTCTTTGCGGCCGAGCCTTCGCGCAGCGCCACATTCCGGGCCATCGACACGGCCCGTAAGGCCGGTGTGCCCGTAATATTTGACATAGACTATCGCCCTTACAGTTGGCCCTCACCCGAAGTCGCGTCCGAGGTCCTGTCCCGCGCCGGTGACGCCAGTGATCTGATCGTAGGCAATGACGAAGAATTCGGTTTCATGGCGGGCGGGATAAACAAAGGGTTTGCCAAGGCGCAGGAACTGGCGGCCAAACCAGGCCGCGTGGTGATCTATAAAATGGGTGAAAAAGGCGCCATCACGCTGATGGGCGGGCAGGAATTTCAGACAGGCATCTATCCGGTGACTGCCGTCAAGCCGAATGGCGCAGGTGACAGTTTCATGGCCGGGTTACTGGCCTCGGTTGCAGCGGGGTACTCGCTGAAGGACGCGGTGATGCGCGGTTCGGCCTGCGCCTCGATCGTCGTGTCTCAACCCGGCTGCGCGCCCGCGATGCCGACCACCGAACAGCTGGACGCGTTTCTGGCCACCCATCCCGGCCCCACGGCATAGGAGATCCCAATGCATATCGCCCCCTATGACAACCAGAACAAACCCATCGTGGATGTCGATGACCCAATGGTGCCCCTGAACTATTTCAACATCGTCAAACTGAAACAGGGCGAGGCGTTCGAATATCAAGTGCCGGGATATGAGACCTGCATCGTCCCGGCCACAGGTACGGTCGATGTGGATGTCGAAGGCGTGCAATTTGCCAAGCTGGGCAACCGAGGAGAGGATGTCTGGGATGGAGAGCCAGAGGGCGTTTATGCACCTGTTGGCGCGAAGGTGCAGATCGTCTGCATCTCGGATCATTCCGAAGTCTTCATCGCAGGCGCCAGATACGACAAGGTTTTGGACCCGTTCGATGTCCGCCAGCACGATCTGGTGCAATACGGCAGCGACGACACCAAAACCCACCGCAAGATCAAGCACATCCTGGGCCAGAAACAGCATGACAAGGTGGGCCGTCTGCTGGTGAGTGAGCTGTTCACCGTGGGTCAGGGCGGCTGGTCGGGATTTCCCAGCCACAAACACGATACCAACCGCCTGCCGGATGAGACCCGCCATGACGAGACCTATAATTTCCGTTTCAAACCCAACTGGGGCTCTGGCCTGCAGATGCTGCAGCGCGAGGATAACGAACCGGGCGACGCCTATCATATCATGGACGGATCGACCGTCTGTATCGACAAGGGTTATCACCCCTGCTGCGTCCTGCCGGGGTATGAGATGTATTATTTCACGATCCTCGGCGGCCTGACCCAACGCTCGCTAGTCCAGTATTTCCAACCCACCCATGCCTATCAGATCGAAACCATACCGGGCATCAAAGACATGATTGCAAAATTCAAATGACCCTCGCCACACTGAAAGACGTTCTGCAACCGGCTTATGAACAAGGCTATGCCGTGGGCGGCCTGGTCACGTTAGGATGGGAGGATATGCGCGCCTATGTGGCCGGAGCCGAGGCCGAAAACGCGCCTCTGATCCTGCAGGCCGGACCCAGTTGCCGCGAGCACACACCCCTGCCCATTCTGGGCAAGATGTTCCGCTATCTGGCCGAAAACGCCTCTATCCCCGTCGTCGCCCACCTGGACCATGGGTACACGTTCGAGGACTGCAAAATCGCGTTGGACAGCGGCTTTACCTCGCTGATGTTCGACGGGTCGCGTAAGCCATTGCAGCAAAACATCGATGAGACCGCGGCCATTGCCGAAATGGCCCATGCGGCAGGGATTTCATGCGAGGGAGAGATCGGCTTTGTGGGGTATTCCGGTGGCGAAGGCTCAAATGGTACCGACCCCGAGGAAGCCGCGAAGTTTGCACGCGAAAGCGGCGTCGACGCGATGGCGATTTCGGTTGGCAATGTTCACTTGCAGCAAAACAAAGAAGGTGGCCTGGATGAGGCGCGTATCGCCGAAATCGATGCCGTGACCGAAGTGCCTTTGGTCATTCATGGCGGGTCCGGTGTGCCGGTAGAGCAGCGTATGAAGCTGGCGCGCGAGACCTCGATCTGCAAGTTCAATATCGGGACCGAGCTGCGTATGGCATTCGGAAATGCCATGCGTGAAGCCGTCAATCGTGATCCTGAACGGTTTGACCGCGTCACGATCCTGAAGGAAACGCACGACCCAGTTGAGGCTGCTGCCCGCACCGTGATCCGTGCCTTTGGCGCCCCGCCGCAGCATTAGGGCGTCAAGTTACCAGTCGGTCGGGAGCGCACCGTCAAGCGGCATCACCTCAGATCGAGCCGCCTTCGACCATGAAATTCCCCGCGCTGCACATGGCCGCGTCGTCCGAGGCCAGAAACAGGACCATGCGCGCCACATAGATCGGCTCAATCGGGTCCGGGAGACATTGACGATCCACCTGCTTGGCCAGCGCCTCGGGTGTCACCCATAACTCTTTTTGCCTCTCCGTCATGATCCAGCCCGGAACTACCGTGTTCACCCTGATGCGATGGTCGCCCAGCTCGCGCGCCATGGTGCGGGTCAGGCCGTGAACGGCAGATTTGGCGGTGGCATAGGCCGGGAACCCCGCCCCGCATTCCCACCAGGAATTCGAGCCTAGGTTGACGATGGCCCCCTTGCCCTTAGCGATCATGCCCGGGGCCACCGACTGGATGGCAAAGAACATATGGCGGATATTGGTTGCCATTCGGTCATCCCAATACTCCGGCGTTACCTCGCGCCAGTCGTGGCGTTCGTCATGGGCAGCGTTGTTGACCAGAACATCCGCCTCGCCCAGCGCGGCGACCAGCCGCTCGAAGGCGGCCTGCAATGCCTCAATGTCGCGCAAATCGCATTGGGCAAAGGCATGCTGCCCATCCAGTTCTGCCAGCAGCGCTTGGCCCGCATCTGCGTTCAGATCAACAAACCCGACCCTGGCCCCCTGGGCGGCAAAGGCGCGAACCGTTTCGGCGCCGATCCCCCCGGCCCCGCCGGTGATAAAAACTGTTTTTCCCGCAAGACCGGGGTAATTCGCAAAATTCGCGCTCATGCGTCACGCTCCATGATCCATTCAACTTCGGGGGCGGCAACAAAGCGCCATTTCCGCAATGGGCCGGCCATGACGTTCAGATAGTACATCTCAAACCCATAGGGCGCACCGCAGGGATGATGCCCGCGCGGGACGATCACGACATCGCCATCAGATACAGCCATAGCCTCGTCCAGATCGCCATCATCGGTATAGACCCGCTGAATGCCGAACCCGTTCGAGGGGTTCAAACGGTGGTAATAGGTCTCTTCCAGATAGGTTATGCGAGGAAAGTCATCCTCATCATGGCGATGGCTGGGGTAGGAGGACCAGTGGCCATTGGGCGTGAAGACCTCGGTCACCAGCAGGCTGTCAGCGACGTCTTCGGCCTCCATCGCGATATTGTTGATATAGCGGGTATTCACACCCTTCCCGCGTTCGGTCAGTGTGATGCCACCCGGCCCGATCCGTCGCGCCGGGTGGCCACCTGTGCCGGGAGCCGAACACACGGCCACAACACAATCGGTTTCCGCCACGGCCTGCCAATCGGTTCCGTTGGGCAGGTACAGACAATGCGGCGGCGTCTTTTCAAAGACATCCATGCGGTCACCCAGCACACCCCAATCCTGCCCGGCCCCGGTGATATGCGCCTTGCCCTCGACCATGACCAGTATGACCTCATTGTCACCGGTTTCTTCGGTCGCCCTGTCGCCTGCGCGTAGGTGGTAAAGACCGAACCCGACATAGCGCCATCCCGCAGAGGCAGGGGTGATGTCATGCACCTTGCCATAGGGGCCGCGTGGTTTCCTGAGCAGGTTGGCCATGGGGCCTCCTTTCTGGGCGCGCTGGCCCGGTTCGTAACGTCAGGCGGATTGTCGGGTTTTCAACGCCGAAAGTGCCGAGGTCAGTTGCTCTGACGTCCATTCTTCGGCGACCGCACGCCGCAAGATATCCGCCTGGCTTTCCGGAGCATTACCGCCAATCGGGGGATCTGTGTCCAGATTTGTCGGAAACGGATAGCCTTCGGCAGTCGCCGCGATGGCCGCGTCCAGCTCGGACCCAGTCAGCTCGCCGCTTCGCTTCAAGGCCACCAGTGACGGCAGTACGGCCTGCGCCATGGACCGGCGGTCGATGGCCTCCATCGCACGACCAAAAGCGGATGAGATCTGCAACAAGTTCGCCATACGGTCGATATCCGTGCTGCGGTTCTCGCCGGCCGAGTGGAACAGTGCGGGGTTGAAGAACACCGCGTCGCCTTTGTTCAACGGCACCTGAACATAGCTCTTCTCAAAGTGGTCCCTGTGCGCGGGGTCGTGAAAGCCAATATATCCGGCTGGATATAGCTGTGAAAACGGCAACAGTTTGGTGGGCCCGCTTTCCACCGGCATGTCACAATGTGCCACTGCCCCCTGCAAGGTCAGCGCCGCCGTCAGCAGATGTGCATGCACCGGGTACCGGGCAGCGCTTTCAGCGGTCTGAAAGCCCAGATGGTAGTCCCTATGCGCCTGCTGTGCCTTACCGCCGGGGCGGACCTGATTGACCTGAGCCGTGACCTGATAGTTCGGCCCCAGCCATGCCTCGCCGGCGGTGGCAACAGCAGCGTTGCCGAAGTATTTTGAGAAACCTTCCGGATCGCGCAGGCAGTGCTTTTGCAGCGCATTCCAGATCCGGTCATTCGCACCCGAGGCGGCAAAATGATCACCCTCGCCTTCGCCGCTTTGGCGTTCCTCGTCGATGATCTGCCGAAAAACCTCGGTCGCCCGGTCGATCACCGACAGATCCTGATAGGCCCCTTTCAGCGCGATCACCCCGGCGGATTGGTTCAGCACATGGCCCCATTCCGCCATCAAAGCGCGCCGTTGCCCTGTATCTTCCAGCGCGGGACGCAGGGCATTCATGTCATAGACGGGGACGTTCTTTTCGATCATCGCGGCCTGCGGAACCATGTCCGAGGTCAGTTTCCGAGAGGTCAACACCTTGAATTCGTCCAGATCACAGGATTCCCGGTCAAAATACCCGACATATCCAATTCTTTGACTTACCATGATTTTCTCCTTCTTCATGGCCTTGGTGTTGCCCCTTGGGGCGGTTTGTTAGTTGGTGATCTCCAATCTTGCCTGAGCGCAGACATCGACAATGTGGTCGTAACCCATCTTGGAATACTCTTGGGGTGGGGCCTTGGCGGGGTCCTGTTCGGCCTCGACCACGATCCAGCCGCTATAACCCATAGATTTCAACGCATTCGCCACGGCTTGAAAATCAATGCAACCATCACCAGGCACGGTGAACGCGCCCGCGACGACAGCATCCAGGAAACTGCGGTTATTCTCGCGCACATCCTGGACAACGGCCGGGCGGATGTCCTTGAAATGCACATGGCGCACCCGGTCGCCCCACCGATTGAGCGTCGCCATTACATTGCCCCCACCAAACAGCAAGTGGCCGGTATCAAAGCACAAGCCAACCTCGGGGCCCGACCCTTCCATCAACCAGTTCACATCCTCTTCGCTTTCGATAATCGTGCCCATGTGGTGGTGATAGGCCATCGGCATGCCCTGATCAGCCATCCATTTGGCCAGCTCGGTGATTTTGGCGGCATAGGCCAACACCTCATCCCGGGATAGTTTCACCCGGTCATTAACCGCGACCCCGATCTGCCCCTGCACGGTGTTCGAACATTCGGCATAGACGATGCACGGGCTGTCGAGCGCTACGAATTGTTCGACCTGCGCGCGCACGGCCTCGCGCTCGGTGGCAAAATCGTTAACCAGAGAAGCCCCAGAACACCAACCGCCACACAGGACGATATCATTGGTGTCGAGATAGGCGCGCAGACCTTCGGTATCGCCGGGCATCCGCTGACCGCGTTCGACGCCGGTATAGCCGATCTCGCGCGCCTCTTTCAGGGCCTGTTCCATCGTGTAAGCCGCGGTCAGGTCCGGCAGATCATCGTTCTGCCAGGCAATCGGAGAGATGCCGATCTTCACGCTCATTTCGTGTTTCTTTCCTTGATGGCAACCTCATAGGCTGCGCGCTTTTCATTCACTTCCGGGCGGATGCTGACCTCGGGCACGGCCACTTCCCACCAGGTGCCGCCATATTCGGTCGACGGGTACGGATCGGTGTCTATGACGACCACATAGGGGCCGGTGACCTCGCCACGTTTGGCCAATGCCTGCTCCAGCTCAACGATCGAGCCCACCTTGACCGAGGTCGCCCCCATCGCCGCCGCATGCGCAGCGAAGTCTATGGCCGAGGGCGTTTCGTGCACCGCATGATCCAGCAGATTGTTAAACTCGGCTCCGCCAGTGCCCATTTGCAGACGGTTGATGCAGCCAAAGCCCCGATTGTCGGTGATCACCACGGTGAAAGAGACCCCCATCATCGCCGCCGTCGCCATTTCCGAGTTTGCCATCATATAGGTGCCGTCACCGGTAAAGCAGATCACGTCGCGATCGGGCTGGGCCATCTTGATCCCCATTGCACCGGCGATCTCGTAGCCCATGCAACTGAACCCGTATTCCATGTGATAGGCACCGGGGCGGGGCGCTTTCCACAGTTTGTGCAGCTCACCCGGCATGGTGCCCGCGGCGCACATGACCACAGTGTTATTGTCCGAGGCGCGTTGTACCGCACCCACCACCTGCATATCCGTAGGCAACGCGTTTCCATCACCGGGCGCGTCGGTCAGTGCATCCACCTTGCCAAACCAATCTGCCTTCAGCGTGTCCGCCACCGGGTCGGCCCGGTAGCCGTGCAAGGCTTCGCCAAGTTCCTCTAACCCGACACGCGCATCGCTTTGCAGCGGCATTGCGCCGTGTTTTTCGGCGTCATAGGCGGCTGTGTTCAGGCAGATCATCTCGCGGTTCGGATTGGAAAACAGCCCCCAGGACCCGGTGGTAAAGTCCTGCAACCGCGTCCCAACAGCAAGCACCAGATCGGCCTCGGCGCAGGTGGCGTTGGCCGGTTCACCACCGGTTACACCAACCGGGCCAAGGTTCAACGGATGATCCCAGGCCAGCGCCGATTTCCCGGCCTGCGTCTCGGTGATCGGGATATTGTGGGATTCCACAAAGCTCTGCAGCACATCCGTCGCTCCGGAGTAATGCACGCCACCTCCGGAAACGATAACGGGACGTTTGGCTGATCTGATCGCAGCCACCGCACGGGCCAACTCCGCCTCATCCGGGCGAATGCGGCGCTGATACCAGACCCTCGGCTCGAAGAAACTCTCGGGATAGTCATAGGCTTCGGCCTGAACATCCTGGCAAAAGGCCAACGTCACAGGCCCGCAATCGGCCGGATCGGTCATGGTGCGAAAGGCACGAGGCAAGGCCGTCAACAGATGTTCAGGCCGCGAGATGCGATCATAGTACCGGCTGACCGGGCGAAAACAGTCATTGGCACTAACCGTACCATCACCAAAGCTTTCGATCTGTTGCAACACAGGGTCAGGCCCGCGGGTGGCAAACACATCGCCGGGGATAATCAGAACCGGCAACCTATTCACATGCGCCAACGCCGCCGCGGTGACCATATTGGTCGCCCCCGGTCCAATGGATGAGGTCACCGCCATCGCCCGCATCCGCCGCGTCTGCTTGGCATAGGCAATCGCGCAATGTGCCATTGTCTGTTCATTTTGCCCGCGATAGGTTGGCAGGCTGTCTTTCGCGCCGTGCAGCGCTTCGCCCAGCCCGGCCACATTGCCATGGCCAAAAATGGCCCAGACACCGGCGATAAAGGGCTCGCCCGCTTCGTTCATCTGCGCGCCCAGATAGCGCACCAAAGCTTGCGCTGCGGTCAGTCGGACTGTGTTGCCCATAGTGATACCTTTCAACACAAGGCCATCTCGGCCATTCCTGCAATTTCGAAATTAGCGGGCCTGTGGCCCAGACGGGGGAACGGTTAAACCGTTCCGCCCAAAGAGCCTTCCAGCTGGGCCATTTCCTGACCTCCGGCCATCAGGTCCTGCAATTCCTCGGGTGTGATCTCTCCACGTGTGGCCGTGCCCAGCGTCTTGCCACGATTGAGCACGGTAAAGCGATCACCCACTGCCAGCGCATGGCGCACGTTATGGCTGATAAACACCACACCCACGCCCTGATTACGCACCTTGTCGATGGTTGCCAAAACATTCGATGTCTGACGTACCCCAAGTGCCGAGGTCGGCTCATCAAGGATCAAAACCTTGGCCCCGAAGTAAACCGCCCGGGCAATGGCAACCGTCTGACGCTCGCCCCCTGACAGGGTTCCAACGGCCTGATCCGGCCCGCGCAGATTGATACCCATCTTGCGCATCTCGGCCATACAGACCTCATTGGCCTGGTCGATATCGAACCGTTTCAGCAATCCCTTGCCCTTGGTCGGTTCGCGACCCATGAAGAAATTCCGCGTCACACTCATCAGCGGGATCATCGCCAGATCCTGAAACACGGTCGCAATGCCCGCCTCCATCGCATCGCGTGGCGTGTCAAACTGCAGCGGTTTGCCTTCGAAAAAGATCTCGCCCTTGGTGGGTTTGTGAACTCCGGACATGGTCTTGATGAAGGTCGACTTTCCGGCACCGTTGTCGCCCAGCAGGCAGTGGCATTCGCCAGGCCTGACGTCAAAGCTGACGCCTGCCAGGGCAATAATGTTACCAAAGTGCTTTTCGATATTCTTCATTTGCACGATCGGCGCGACATCCTTTACCGCATCCCCGTGATGGAACTTGCTGTCTTCAGTCATATCAGCGCTCCCCGGTTACGCGTTTGCGGATGGCGTTGTTGAACAATACCGCGATCAGAAGCATTGCGCCCAGGAACACCTGGAACCAGTCCTGATCGAAATCCGTGTAAGTCAGCCCGATGACCACCATGCCAAAGATGATCGCGCCAAAGAACGCCCCGATGGCCGATCCATAGCCGCCGGTCAGCAGACAGCCCCCGATCACCGCCGCAATGATGGCCTCAAACTCTTTCTGGAAGCCACGGCGCGCATCGGTCGATCCCGCGTCGATCACGGTGATGATTGCAACCAGCGCCGCGCAACAGGCGGTTAGCATGAACAAAGAAACTTTGATACGGCTCACCGGCACACCAGAATTCGACGCCGCATTACTGTCGCCACCGGCGGCAAAAATCCAGTTTCCAGCTGGGGTCCGCAGCAAAACATAGGTCGCCGCTAGGGCCAGAACGATAAACCACAAAATCTCGACCGGAATGCCCGGTACTTTCGGCGCCCCGTTTTTGAATGTGTCGATCAATCCGTTTGCAGCCAGCCAGGCAAACAAACCGGCAAAAGCTTCGCCCGAGAAGAACGGGGCCAGCCAGTCGTTTTCGACTACGTCGCGCACGCCACGCAGCTGGGTTGACCCCCCAGTGGCTGCTTTGAGACCCACCAGTGAGAGACCGCGCAGAATGAAAAGGAAAGCCAGAGTTACAATAAAAGAAGGCAAACCCGACCGTATGACGATATTGCCGTTCACCGCCCCAACAAAGGCCGCAAAAACAAATGTCATTGGGATCGCAATGATCAGAGGTAACTGCCAAGTCACCACGCAGACACCAAAGAACAGGCCTGCAAAGGCAACCATCGAACCGATCGACAGGTCAAACTCACCCCCGATCATCAGCAGCGCCGCTCCGATAGCCAGGATACCCAGCTGTGCCGCGGGCGTCATGAAGTTCATAACTCCAGCCAGCGTGAACATGGAATCGTCTGCCGTGAGCGCGAAGAAAATGACCACCAGTACCACACCGGCCATGGCACCAAGCTCTGGACGTTTCATCAGCTTGGTCAGAAACGGTTCTTTCTTTACGCGTTCGTCCGTAGTGACGGGCGCTGACTCACTCATGTTTCCCTCCCAATTCGGTTGAAACGGCGCACCTGGCGCCGTTTCTGTTTTTCACTGTCCCAAACGGATCAGCGGATACCCTGTGCCGACAGGTCGATAACCTGGGCTGCCTTGTCCTGTGTGATCAGGTTCGGACCCGATGGCACGTTGCCACCTGGCATCAGACCGTATTTGGCATGCAGGCCCATGAAGTTCACAGACAGATAGCCCTGCAGATACTGCTGCTGGTCGATGGCAAATGCCGCATCTCCATCGGCGATGGACTGCAGGAAGTTCGCAGACAGGTCGAACGAGGCCACGTTCACATCACGGCCCGATGCTTTCACAGCCGCTACCGTGGGTTCACCAGCCGAACTTGCACCCAGCGCCATGACTGTGTCGACAGCGTCATTCGCGGCCAGAGCGGCCGAGACCTTCGCTTCGATTTCTGAAGGATCGTTCGAGGTCGGCAGAACTTCGACGCTGCCACCAAAGCCTTCGGCAAAACCGGCGCAACGCAGGTCAAGCGCCACATTTCCGACTTCGTGGTTCACACAGATCGCATTTGCGCCACCCATCGAAGCCAGCTTTTCGCCTGCGGCCTTGCCCGCATCAAACTCGTCCTGACCGACATGCAGCAATGCGCCCAGCTGTTTGGACACGTCCGAACCCGAGTTGATCGAGATCACCGGAATTCCGGCAGCAACAGCACGTTCGATTGACGGGCCAAGTGCATCGGCATCCGGGATCGAGACAATCAACCCGTCCGGTTCCTGGTTCACGGCGGCGTCGATCAGCTGTGACATCGCAACCATGTCAAAGGTCTCGGGTGCGCGGTATTCCACGTTCACGCCGACATCCTTGCCCGCTTGCTCAACGCCGTTTTTCACGACGTTCCAGAAGGCGTCATTGGCCTGACCATGAGACACAACGACGATCTCCTGCGCGAATGCAGGCGTGGCCATCGCCAGTGCACCAGCTGCCAGTGCGCCTTTAAAGAAATTATTCATATGGTTTCTCCTCCCGTTTGAACAGTGTGTTGGGGTCTTGGCCCCAATCTTCCGATTAAACCGAATCTTCTTCGCCCCGATCCGGGGCGAAGCTGCCCCAAGTTTCCGCATATCCGATCATTTTGCAACCGGTTTCAAAACTTTGGCCAAAACCATCGACTGTCCGGACTGCGCAGAACGGGTTGCGGCCTCGGCCATAGCAAGCGCGGCGACACCGTCGTCCAGAGTTACAGGCACCCCTGATCCAGAATTTACTGACCTAACGAATGCATCCCATTCGGCGCGATAGGCAGACATGTAGCGTTCAAGGAAAAAGTAAGTCGGCTTGGCACCGGTCACGCCATTCGAAGTTGACTTAACCACTGAGTTTTCAAGGATATTTTGCGCCTGAAGCATCCCTTCTGATCCCAGCAGTTCAACCCTCTGATCATACCCATAAGCCGCACGCCGAGAGTTTTTGATCACAGCGATCCGGCCATCTGCATAAGTCATTGTCACGACCGCCGTGTCCACATCACCTACGGCACCGATTTCGGGGTCAACAACCGATGTGCCCACTGCCGAGATTACTTCCGGCAGGTCACCCATCAGGAAGTTCGCCATGTCGAAATCATGAATCATCATGTCCCGAAACAGCCCTCCTGATACTTTGACATAGCTCACCGGTGGCGGCGCTGGGTCGAAAGATGTAATGGACAACAACTCGGCCTTGCCGACCTCACCAGCCTCAAACGCAGCCTTCAAAGCAGCAAAATTCGGGTCGAATCGACGATTGAAGCCGACCATGACAGGCTGGCCGGTGGCTTTTGCAACGGATTGACAAGCAAAAGCCCTCTCAAGGCTCAAATCAACCGGCTTCTCGCACAATACCGCTTTCCCGGCTTGGGTGGCCGCTTCGATCAGGTCGGAATGCGTATCCGTCGGCGTGGCGATCAGCACCGCATTTATCGAAGGATCGGAAATAATCTCTTGTGACTGTCGCGCATTGGCCCCGAATTCCTCAGCCAAACGCGCCGAAGCTTCGGGCAGTGCATCAGACACCGCGCTCAGTTCACTGTAAGGATGCGCTGCAATAGCCTGCGCGTGAACACGCCCAATGCGCCCAGCCCCCAGCAATCCTACTTTTAGCATCCCGCGCCCCCGATTCCCTTTTTTCGACACCACAATGATTCTCTTTGCAACCGGTTGCAAGAATTATTTCACAGTTACGTGAATTCACCCTTGTTTTCGGGTACTCGGCAAGTGTGCCCACTGCAGCTGCGGCCGTCCAATTCACAAATAAACAGTAACTGGCGCCTCTGACTTAGAATGCAAGCGAAAGGCCGCGCGTCACTCTGAAATCACCTTATCTGGGAAACGCACATCGGCACTGTCAACACCTGTCTAGGCCTACCCTGCTATGGCTTGGATTCATTTTGGTTAACATAAAACCACGCAAGTGTTACACTCGGCGCATTATTAGATTCCAAGATTTATTTGCAGTTTGAGGTATTGTTATGGCCACAAGAATCCGCAAAAACGTTTGGACCCTGCCAGCCAACGACGAAACTCTGATCTGGTATGAGCGTGCTGTCGAAGTTCTCTGGGACCGAGATCTGGAAGACCCGACATCGTGGTTTTTCATGGGCGCAGTTCATGGGCAGCCGCAGAATTTTCCGGACATTCCCGGTTCCGGACAATTCTGGAACCAATGCCAGCACCAAAGCTGGTTCTTCCTGCCCTGGCACCGCGGATATATCACCGCATTTGAGGCCGTCGTCGGCAAAGCCGTCGCCGATCTGGGCGGGCCGCAGGATTGGGCGCTGCCTTATTGGGACTATTCCCAACCCCTGTCAGAAAACCCGAATGCGCGCCGCCTTCCTGTGGCGTTCCGTGAGCCGACCAAGTCAGACGGCACGCGCAACTTCCTGTTTTCCCGCCGACGTGTAGTGGTGAATGGAGATTTCGGATTTCCGGACGACGTGGTGTCGCTGGATGCGTTGGATCATGAAGATTTCACCAATGATACGCCCGGCTTCTCATCAGGGTTTGGTGGCCCGCAAACCGGGTTTCACCCCGGCGGTGGGGACAATGGCGCATTGGAAAGCACGCCCCATAACGATATACACGTTTGGATTGGGGGCTCTGGCGGTTTTATGGCAAATCCGGCCACTGCGGCCTTTGATCCGATTTTCTGGCTGCACCATTGCAACATTGATCGGCTATGGGAAGTCTGGCGCAACGCCGACCCGAGCCATGTCGCCCCACCCTCGCCACTGTGGCGCGC
This sequence comes from Ruegeria sp. CDSC021, assembly GCF_059610845.1. Lineage (NCBI taxonomy): Bacteria > Pseudomonadati > Pseudomonadota > Alphaproteobacteria > Rhodobacterales > Roseobacteraceae > Ruegeria > Ruegeria sp. CDSC021. The sequence goes on along the minus strand of NZ_JBXWOK010000002.1, from coordinate 272,711 downwards.
AGGCCAGACATTCTCGATGCATGATGGCGATGGCGCGGCATTCACCTTCAACAGCGAAGAAATGCTGGACAGCACAAGCGTCCTGCACGGGTTTCAATATGACGGCGTTCCAACAGCAGTAGAACCCGCCATTCCAGCAGAGGAGTTCGTCATGGCAGGCAAGGAACCCGAGCTTGCCGGCGCAAGCGAAGCTCCGGTCAAGTTGCGTGGTGCAATGACCACTGCCGGCGTAAAGCTCGACACTTCAGTCGCGTTGATTTCCGGCGCCGAGGCCCCCGGCACCACCCGGCGCGTTCACCTGCATCTTGAGGGGATCAAGGGCCGTGGCATGCCCGGATCTTACCGCGTCATGCTGGATCTTCCGGATGACGCTTTGCCGCCAGCGATTATCGGCACCTTGTCGCCGTTTGGCCTTGAACAGGCAAGCAACCCGGACGGCCCACATGGCGGCAACGGCCTTGCGGTGACTTACGAGATCACAAAGCTGGCCTTCGCACTGGGGCTGAGCCAAGGCGACGCCAACAGGTTGCAAATCCGGTTTCAACGGATGTTTGATGACAGCGAGGCCTTTGGCCAAGTACCAGGGTTGGAACAGATCGCCCCAACAGAACAGCAGCCAGACATTGAGATCGGCCGCATAAACCTTTATTTCGACTGATCGCCCATGGCGTCGGCTACCGGAATAGATCGCCCTCGCCTGTTTGGACGGGCCGATATCGAAATACGCACGACACTTGGCGTGGCCGCGCTTGCATGGCTTTGGCTTGCTTTGGTGCCCGCGCCCTCATTGCATTGGCCGGCGATGGTTCTGGCGATGATGCTTCCAACGCTTGTTCCGCAGATCGCACATGTCCGCGCGCGCAGCTTCGCAGATCGAAGATCACGCGCGGCACTTCTGTTTGTTCTGCCATATCTGTTGGCCTGGCTGGTCGCAGGCGCGCTTGCTGCGTTTCTTCTGGCGCCGGTTCTGCACCAAACCGTGTTTGCACCGTTGGCTTGCCTGTGCGCCGCAGCATGGCAGTTCAGCCCGCAAAAACGCAGCGCATTAAGGAAATGCCACAGCCGTCCGGTCCTGGCCGCCTTTGGTCCAAGTGCCGACCGCGATGTGCTGATCTTTGGGCTGACCTATGCGCGCGATTGCATCACCTCTTGCTTGCCGATGATGCTTGTCATGCTGGGGACCCACGACTTTGCCGTCATGATCTTTTTGACAGTGATCATCCTGTCGGAGCGCGCCGTTCTTCGCCCCGACCCCCGCGCCAGCGCATTCACCCTGTTGCTGACCGCGCTGGCGCTTACGGCGTTGGCCCATGCGCCCCACCATCTTTTGCTTTTGTATAAGGATATTTGCCATGCAGGAATATGACGCCCTAACAAGGTCCGATGTCTCGCTCGACGGCGATCCGCTAGTCATTGAAGTGGTCTCGGATACACCGCAATCGTTGTCGGCTATTCAAGAACGTGTGGGTAGTGCACTTCCTGATGTTGCCACCAGTACCCAAGCGGTCTTCGACGCAGATGCGGATCGATTTTTCTTTGTTGAATTCCCCGAGATCGATCCAAAAGGCCAAGAGCGTGAGGTTTTTGCATTTGGCCGTGCCCTCCGTATGGCGCTGGACGTAGCCGAGGCCAACCCGGTCTTGCCAGACAGCCTGTACGGGGCTGCACATGTGGGTACGGAAAGCTTTCTCAGTTTCTGCGAAACCAAGCGCGACAACTCTCGGCCCTATGGCTGGCACCACAAACGGATCAAGACACCGCTGGCCTGGCAGCACACCCGGGGTCAGGGCAGCAAGGTCGCGGTGATCGACACGGGCTATTCCGACCATAGCGAACTGGCGGGCGTGATTGAAACCAACGGCATGTGGAATTTTGTCGAAGGGAACGGGGATGCGCGTGACCGGTTTTCAGGCGGCGTCCTTAAACATCCTGGTCATGGCACGCTTGTCACCTCGGTCGTCGGATCGCGGGGCGGGGCCGATATGAATGGCGATACCACCTCGCCGGGGGCGATAACCGGTACGGCCCCTGCGGCCAAGGTTCTGCCAATCCGGGCGATCAAATCGGTGATCGACATGACACAGCTGCGTATTCCTGCGGCAATCTCTCATGCGGTCAACCAAAACGCCGATGTCATCGTGATGGCGCTTGGCGGGCCGGTGCGGGTCTCTTCAACCGAACAGGCGCTGCGCAATGCGGTACAGGCCGGACTGGTCATCGTCTGCGCCGCGGGCAACTGTTATCCGAACGTGGTCTTTCCCGCCGCCTATGCATCACTGGAAATCTGCACAGCTGTCGCTGCACTGCAGCCCGACAGACGCCCCTGGCGCAAAACTGGGCGTGGCCCCGAGGTCAGCTTTTCGGCCTATGGCGAAAACGTGTGGGGCGCGGCCAAGAACAAGGCGACCGACCCAAACTCGGGTATCCGCGCCAGCCAGGGTACCACGCTTGCCACCTCAATGACTGGAGGCGTTGCAGCGCTGTGGGTCGCACATCACGGCGGTCGGGCGGCGCTGTTGCAAAAGGCCCAGAATGCTGGGACCACCGTTCAGGCGATGTGGTTGCACTGTGCCAAACACGGGATGAACAAGCCAGCCGTCTGGAACGGGGCCACCGATCTTGGCGCGGGCATCATCAACGCTCAGGCGGTCCTGGACGCGCCGCTACCCACAGGCGCCGAAAGCCCGGCGGCACCCGATCCGAATGCGACCCCAACATTGAACATTCTGGTCTCGCATCTTGCGGGAACAGACAGCACCGCCGCCGGAGAGGTTACCCCTGACATGGCCGATTACGCCAATGAGATCATCTGGCTCAGCTATCGCCGTGGGGCCCGCAAACGCATCGCCGAAAGCGATGGTGGGGCCGAGGCCATGGTTGGCGAAGACGCCCCGACCTCGGGGCTGGACACCGCATTGTCGGACAAACCGGCCCTCAGCGCCTATTTGGGCATGGGATAAGCCACGGATGGTGAATGCAGCGCATATCCGGATTGCAATCCGAAAGCATGAACCGATTGTGCGTCATGCTTTGACTGCGCTGTTTCCCGACCCTGATGACCCGGTGAATTATGAAGCCGTCGAGGAAAGTGTAGACGAAGATATCGGCGAAACGCTTGCCGATGTCTTGCTGGAAATTCTGGTCGACGCTGCGAAGGTCAAACAGTTCCTCAATTTTCTGCGCGCGCGCGGCGCCGACCCTGTGCCGCGCGACCGTAACCTGATTTTTGCCGAAAACATCGCTCGGTTTGACGGCACCCTGATCGGCACACCGGCAAATAATTCGTTCGACTTTGCCGCATTGGGCGATTTTGCCCCGCGCGCGGAAAGCTTTCGCTGTCAGATCTGGATCAACAACACATTCGAAGGATCCGGCGCGTTTGTGGCCCCAAACCTAGTGCTGACCGCAGCCCATGTTCTGGACCCGCTAAACGCCGTGCCCGCCGGGGTCGACCCTCGGCTTGAAATACTGGCCTCGGACGAAAAGCGGTACCGGGCAAAATGCGTAAAGCTCTGGCCCTATCACGACAGTGAAAAGGCCGGGAACCTGCCGCCGGGCGATGAGGTGGATATCGCGCTGCTGCGGATATTCCTGCCGCTGGGGCATACCTATGGCAGTGTCGATGTGACCGGCGATCCCCCCGATTTTGAGGGTGCAGACCTGTTCACATTGGTCCACTACCCCGAAGGTGTCACCAAGGGGTTCATGCCCGGCAAAGTGCACCGAGAACCTGGCGCCAAGCGGTTCCCTCATGACATCGACACATCCGGCGGGTCATCGGGTGGCCCCGGTTTTGACAGCCAGTTCAGGTTTCTGGGCATCCACCAGGGCAAATGGGAGACGACCAAACGGCTTGTCCCTTTCGAGCAGTTCCACGATGACCCCGACTTCCAAGATCTGATCAACAAGAACTCGAACCAGCGGGACATGTGGTCGCTGAGCCGCGACATTGACGGAACCATCATCATCGGCCGCAACCAATTCGTAACCGGCCTTGCCCATATGCTGGATCATCCCAAATCCAAACTGCGTGGGATCTGGATCAGGCGCGAGGATACGACGTCTATTCGCGGTCTCGGATTCAGCTATGACATGCTGGAATCCTATCTGCTGATGCAAGAAGCACCTAACGCCGCGCCGCAACATCGTTGCATTCGTTTGGGGCCGACCCTGAATACGGACGATTTACTTGCTGATCTAGCCGAGAAGGTCAACGGGACCGTCGCCTCGCCAGACGCTGCTGCTGGAACAACCGCCGCCCAGACCACCGATGTTGCATTCGAGGGCAGCCGCGCGGAGACCCTGATTGCGGACATGGACCTGGCCGCCCAAACCGCAGGGCAAACATGGTGGATCTATTTCGACAACCCGCCCGAAGGGCTCTCACCACGTGCCCAGGTACAGTTCGAGCACATCGCCAAATGCTTGCCCACATCCGAGAACCTGCGCCTGATCCTCGCAGGCTATGAGACCTATCGCCTGTCGCCCCTGCGTTTTGCCAATGTCGGCGCTGTCGACGGCGCGCAGCGCAGCGGCCTATTGGTGGAAGAGCTGGGACCATTCACACGTAGCGATGTTGAGGCTACAATTCACAGCATGATCACTTCGCTTGACCCGGCAAAAGAGCTGACACCGGCTGCTCGACGGGCAATGGTGGACTCTGCTCTGGCCGGGTTGAGCCCTGACAACACAGGTGAATTCGATGGCGAACATCTGGAAACCGTTGTCACCCGTGTTCGCCAAGAGGCCAAACGCTTTCTGGAGATAGAAGGATGAACGAGGCGCAGGAAGAACTCCGTTCGCGCCTGTTGCGCGCCGCCGCCCTTCGCGGGGCATTTGAACCACGGCAGCTTATGCGCGAGGTGCTGAGCGAAGATGAGTACCGCAACCGGGTGCTACGGGCCCGGCTGATGTCATCCCTGCGCGAGTTGAGCCATGTTGATAAGTCGGGCAGCTCTACGAAATGGATACTGCGCCTGACTGCACGACATCGCGAATTATCCGGGATCGAAGAGTTCGACTCGGCGGCAACGCAGACCGAGATCGTGCAGGCTCTGTCGGGACGAGAAGGTTTCGCACCGAGCGCTTTGGATCACCTTATCGAGGCGGAAACAGATGAACAAAACCTGTCGCAGCACCTTGTCACGTTAGAGCGTGCAGGCCAAAAAGCGCCGGGATATGACCGCCTGTTCAGGCTGCGCAGCCGATTGAACCTGCTCAGACGCGAGCGCCGATCAAAAGAGCGCCTAGGTGAGAAATTCGTGGGGCGAGTCAGCGAAATCGACATGATTCAACGCTGGATCGACCATCCGTTGCGCCATGCCCCTTTGAAAACCCTGCATATCGAAGGTCAGTACGGAATCGGCAAATCCTACCTTCTGGAACGCATCATCCAGATCACCGGCGAACGCGACGACGTCATCCTGATCCGGCTGGATTTCGATCAGCCCTCATTGCAGACCGGTCCGATCTTTGAAGAGGTCTCGCGCCAGATCGGCACCGCGATACCACAGGCGGCGCCCGATTTGCGCAGATTGCGGCTGCGCTATTCCGAACAGGTCACCCGAGAGATCTACGAAAGCTCGGACCTTACACCGCGTCAGTTGATCCGGGCGATGATCAATGCGGTGGCTGATGCCGGTCTGCGCCTGGTTATCCTGCTGGATACGCTTGAAGTTCTGGATGGTCAGGGCGCTACTTTCGTGAACAACCTGATGAGCGATCTGGACCGTTTTGTGGAAAAGGAACAGATCGAAGTATCGATCATCTCTGCCGGTCGCGGGCCGATTTTCGGCGATGATCACCCAAGACGGGGCGAATACATCAAGCTCGACCAGATCGAAGACGAGTTGGTCAATCAAACGCTGGATGAGGCCGGAATCCCCGAGGAATTCCGCGATCAGATCATTTTGCGCTGTCAGGGCAACCCGTTGAAATTGCGGCTGTTGATTGACGAGGTGCAGACCGAGGGCCGATTGGCCGAAGTCTCCGAAGACGAGAATGACCCGATTGCTGCAGGCATCGTAAACCGGGCCGTCACATCGCGCCTGCCCGTGCATCTGCGCGGCATTGCCAATTACGGCATGGTTCTTAGCGAGATAAACGCCGACAATCTGAACGGCATCGTCGCACCGGCGCTTGGGCTGGGCGACCTCAGCGACGAAGCAGGCACAATCGTCGCGGATCTTGGTCTGCAATCCTGGCTGATGGACGCCGCCACCGAAGGTCAACTGACCCATAAGGCCGATATGCGGCGGGACCTGTTGGAACCGACCTACAGCCAAAGCCCCATCGAAACCGCGCAGGTCAACCGCGCGGCCTGTGCGTATTACGCCGACCGCGATCCGCTGCTGTTCCTGTACCATTCGCTTCAGCTTATGCGCGTCGGAGAAGCCGCGCCAAGCATCGACCCCTCATTGGCCGAACGCTTCCCCGAACATCTTCTGACCGAGCTGCCAATCGACGCGCAGGACCTGATCCGTCAGGCACGCGGCCAGCGTTCGGCCCCGGTGCAAAAGACCGAGCAGCGGGAATACAGCGCAGCCGGGCTGGACAGCGGTTCCGATCTGCCCCCATCGAAACTGGTACAAATTTCCCCAAAAGCGGCCACTGCACGGGCGCAGATTATCAAAAGCCGCGGATATGTCGCCTCACCGGATGAGCGCGCTGTCAATGACCTGCGCGCGATGTTGGAACAGGGCCAGCGTCGCGAAGCGACCCATATCATCCGCGAGGGGCTGCGGGGCGCCTATGATCCGGCAAGCGAGGTTGGTATCCTGATCCTGTGCCACAACTGGCAAAGCGGTCATTGGTCCATGGCACGTGATCTGTTCAACCTTCTGCCCGAAGACACAGTGCTAAGGCAAATGCACGAGCGGCCCGAGCTGGAAGGCCGCATCCTGCTGGAGGTATTGGGGGAGTTCCGGTTCAGACAGTTGATCGAGAACCTGCACGACAAGGAATTCCACGAAGTCGCGTTGCGCGTTGTGAACCGATCATCCCGGATTGGAATGCAGTCCGCAGCGCTGGAATTCGCGCTTATCGCAATGGGCATGAGCTTTGAGGGGGATCATGAGGTTCTGGGCCTGATCGCCCCCTATCTGGATCACGGCCCGCGTGAACTAACCTATGAAAGACTGCGCTTCGCGGGGGGTATCCGTCAGGAATTCGGGTTGGAGTATTCGGAACCAGACATGCCCAACCCAGACTTACCGACGGATGATTACGGGCTCGCCCTGGCCCCGTTGAACCCCTATTTCGACCGGATGCTGGCACTTGTCGACGAGTTTCAGGTGAGCGGCCGGGGTCGTGTTCTGAGCGATTTGTCCAACCTTGCCACCGGCCTGTATGAGGCGGCTGACATCTTTGCCCCGGGCCTGCAGGGGATCGATGACGCAATGGCCCAGATGTCCGACCGGCCCACCGACGTGCTGTCATTGCTGCGCGCCATGGGCCTGACCTCGGACTGGGCCGAAGGATACAGCTTTTACCACCCGATTCCCGATCTCCCAACGCTTGCGCGTGCGGCCAGACGTTGGCAGCAGGTCATCGGCGGCTATTGGGCCTTCCCGTCGCCCCCGCCTCCGGAATGGAATTCCTCTCGGAAATGGAGCGACCTGACGTCCAGCCGAACCCTCGAGCTTTTGGAACGTGGCAGTCATGGCCTGGCAGACCGTGTTCTTAGCTTTTGGGCGGACCCATTGAACGAAGGGCGCAAGAAAACCACTCAGACCCTGCAACGCCGTCTGGCGAGTGTTGCCAAAGGGCTTACCCAGGGGTCAGGACCCGAGGCCATCCTGGGTCGGCTGACCAAAAGCCGGGCGCCGGTGGTGTTTCACCCGGCGCTGGCCATGCTTGTCGAAACCGGGATGCGGCCAGATTACCTCGATCCCAAAGGTCAGACCGATTGACTTAGAAGACTTCATATTAGCTGAGGAACCAATGTCATGAGCGATTTCGAAAAGGAAACCTTCAACCGGCTGGAAGGCCTTGGAAATGCCGGCGCGATCGACAAGGCGCGCGAGGTTCTGGATGCCAGTCCCGGCATTCTTGGCGAAATGGGCCTGACGCCGGATCGTGCCCGTGAACTGATGGGCGCGCAGCTGAACAAGCTAGAGAGCTTTGGCTCCACGCCCTCGCAACTTGAAGCCATCGTGCGCGCCGTGGGACGCCCTCCCCTGATTGTGCGTGGCGGCAAGGTTGAAGGCAAACAATCGCTGTCATCCGACTTTCCGCCGGATATCGACATTCGTATCGGCAAGGCCGAAGACAATATCGCCTCGGTCGGGCGGATCGAGTTTATCAATCATGACTTTAGCTGGGGTGGCACTGGCTGGGTGATCGAAAAGAAGGACGATCATCTGCTGATCATCACCAATCGCCATGTTGCCAAGCTGGTCGCGCGGCGCAGTTTCCTGGGCGATGGTGTCTTCATGTTTGCCCCCGGCAATGCCCGCTATGGCGCCCGGATAGATTTCCTGGAAGAGGTCGGCTCGACACCCGACCCCGACCGGCTTTTCGACATTCGCAAGTTCACCTATATCGCCGAAGATGCGGCCGCAGATATCGCGCTTGGAAAGATCGACCTGCCCGCAGATACGGCCAATTTCACGCCTACGCCGATCCCGCGCGCCGATACGGATGCCCAGCACGGCGAATGCGTCGCGGTGATCGGGTATCCCGCCAAGGATTCCCTGCGCAATGACCCCACGCAGATGTCCAACTATTTCAACGACCTGTATGACGTGAAACGCTTTTCGCCCGGATTTCTCATCGAAGATGGCGGCGTGACGATCCTGCGCCATGACTGCACGACTTTGGGCGGCAACTCGGGCTCGCCTGTGATCTCGTTGGACAGCGGCAAAGCGGTTGGTCTGCATTATGCAGGTACCTTCGGCGTCGGAAACTCGGCGGTCAGGATCAGCACGGTCAACGCATTGTTGGACGGGGCGGTGCCGACCTCGATCCCCGGAACTGAAATCGTCCGGCCAGAACGACCTGACGGAAACCATGACGCAGACCATTTTGAACCGCGCGACGGGTACAACCCGGACTTCCTTCAAGTGGCAGAGGTCCCTCTGCCGATAGTACCGAATGCGTTTGGACTTGCCACTCCGTCGGATGCGACCCCGGAACGCCCCAACGAATTGCGCTATCAGAATTTCGGCATTCTCTATTCTGCGACTTTCAAAACACCGATCATTGCCGCGCTGAATATCGATGGTGCCAAAACCCGACCGCAAAAACGAGGTAGCGACAAGTGGTTCGCTGACCTGCGCATCCCGGCAAATGTCCAACTCGGCAAAGAGGATTATGATCACGCGGATATTGACCGGGGCCACCTGGTTCGCCGTGCGGCGACAAATTGGGGTGTCGATGATGCACAGGCCAAACAGGCCAATGATGACAGCTTTCACTATACCGCTGCTGCCCCACAGCACCGGGCCTTTAACCGGAGCCACGCGCAATGGTTGGGTCTTGAGAACTTTATCATGACAAATGTGCGCACACATGGATTCAAGGCCTGTGTGTTCACCGGACCAATCCTGACCGGTGACGAGCCGATGTTGAAAGATACCGGATCGCCGGTACCCCTGAAGTTCTTCAAGCTTGTGACCATGCTGGCCGAAGAGGATGGCAGCGAAGGCATTCTTCGCCTTCATTCCACCGCCTATGTACTCAGCCAGGTTGAGGTCATCCAACAGATGCTCTCGAACCAGGGGAGCGTGGAATCTGTCGGTGGATTTGAGTTTGGTGCCTATAAGACATTCCAGATCCGCGTCCGGGATCTGGAAAAATTAACCGGGCTGAACTTTGGCCCCCTTAGCGATGCCGACCCATTGGCGCAGCGTCTGACCGATGCAGAAAGCCTGGCGGGACAACCACGTCCGATCGTCACAGTCGAGAGCTTTGCCAACGTCGTAATCTGAGGGTGGCGGATGTATACTCAACTAGGAATTGTGCATTTGGCGAGCCGTGGAGGACTCGAACCCCCGACCTGAGAATTAGAAGTTCCCTGCTCTAATCCAGCTGAGCTAACGGCCCGCTCATATTCTGGCTGTATCAGTCAAATCCCTCGCCTTGTCAACTTGATGGAGAGATGAGGTTTTGGGGCAAAAAACCTCTCTGATTTCAGCATTATCTCTGACCGGAGCAAGCTTATACAGGTACCTTGATTGCTGGGTGAACTGCACCTCGAAGCCATGCCTCAAAAGGCCCTAACCGAGTCGAACTTACCAGACTAATTCAGGCCGCATTTGCAGCCTGTCACGATGACAGAATACATCGGCAAACTGGGATGCCGTCACCTGCATCACTGCAATTTGATATTGCACCGCGCAGTGGCAAACCTGTTTGATCAGATCTTCCGCAGATCCCAGCTGATTGCGGTGGCCGGAATTGTTAATAGCACCGCACACATGCCCAGACCCGTCATGGGGGGGGGTACGGTGATCCAGTTCCGTTTCGCTCAGATCCGCCAGCATCACGCGCGCCATTGATGTGACAAGGTACGGAAGGCGCGAACCAACTGGAATGTTCGAAACCAATGGGCTGGGTGACAGAAAATTCCTCGGCGATCTCGGACAATGATTTCAGCCTGACCAGCACCAAGTGCCCCAAGGTTCTTAAGCTCGCGCAGTAATGAGTTCCGTTGGTTCTATTCACCCTTCATCATAGTTTTTGCGCCAACCGACGCATGGTGGAAATATATCCGGCGTCGATGGACTCGTGATCGGGGTGCTGACCATCTTCAATGACCTTTTGACCAGCAACATAGACGGCAATGATTTCTGCCTGCTGACCCGAGAACATGTGGAAATCCAGCACGGCTCCGGGCGACACCGCCGCCATCAGACCATTCCTATCGTAAGACAGTTCTACAAAATCGGCACGGCACCCTTCTGCGATACGGCCGATATTGCGCCCGGCTGCACGCGCTCCACCTTGGGCGGCTGCTTGCCAGAGATAACCGCCGACATTGGGCATGTCCTTGGAGCACATAACATTGCGCTGCCGGTGCAGCAGGCGCTGACTATATTCCAGTGTGCGCAGCTCCTGAACTGCCTGGGTACAGATGTTGCTGTCAGAGCCGATACCAAAATGGCCACTTGCTGCCACGAAATCGACCGCCCGGAAAATCCCGTCTCCAAGATTTGATTCCGTCAGCGGGCACAGACCCACGGTCGCGCCCGAAGCGGCAATGGCCGCAACCTCGGCGTCATCCAGATGGGTGGCATGGATCAGGCACCACGCGGCGTCAATCTGGACCTGGTCCATCAGCGCCGAAACAGAGCGTTTGCCACTATGGGCGATACTGTCTTCCACCTCTTTGGTCTGTTCGGCCACATGGATGTGAACTGGACACCCCGGCAACTGGTCTTGCCGAAGCTCCATAAGCCATGACATTTCATCCTCGGTTACGGCGCGCAGGGAATGCGGCGCGATTCCGAGGTTAAGCTTTTCATGCTGCTGCTTCAGGGTTTCGATCAGCAAAGCGTATTGATCACGTGTGTTGGTGAATCGCCTCTGAGCATCTTGCGGAGACACGCCGCCGAAATTTGCGTGTGCATAAAACACCGGAAGATGCGTCAGGCTGAGGCTCGTTCGATCTGCAGCAGAGACAATTGCAGAAGACAGCTCCTCAGATTGGGCATAGTGCGCTCCATCTTCTTCATTGTGCAGATAATGAAACTCGACAATCTCGGTATAACCGCCTTTGAGCAATTCCATATACAGCTTGGCAGTGATTGCCTGCAGGTCCTCGGGCGATACATTATGAGCGAAATAATACATCATTTCGCGCCAGGACCAGAAGCTGTCGACCGGATTCCGGCGCACTTCTGATAACCCCGCCATCGCGTATTGAAAGGAATGACTGTGAAGGTTGGGCATGCCCGGCACAACCGGGCTTTCAATCACCGGATAGGCGTTGGGATTGTCGTCCGCGACCAGTGCTCCGAACTCACCAGATTCCGTAACGGTTACGGAGATATTGCTAAGCCAGCCCTGGTCCGTCAGTGCCTGTTTGAAATGAAATCCAGTTGTCATCCACTTTCCTTTACTTGGCTGCCGTATCGGCGAGTCTGTTTGGGTCATCCACGGGTGGTGTTAACTTCATCCAGCAACGCGGTAACAAGGTTCTTGATCGCGGCGCCAAGCACCTCTGCCTTAGGGGGCACAAGGTCCCAAGGGGCGTGCTCGATCATATAGGCGGACTGTGCAATTTCGAGTTGCAGCGCATGAATGTTCTGGTCGGGTTGGCCATAGTGCCGGGTAATATGGCCTCCCTTAAAGCGGCCGTTTTTGACAAAGCTGTATTGGCCGGACCCCAGCGATCTTTCGGCGCAGGCCTCAAAGCGCGCGGCTGTGCTGGCCCCGCTATTTGTGCCCAGATTCAAATCCGGCAGCACCCCATCAAACAGCCTTGGCACTTCGGAACGGATGGAATGCAGATCCAACAGTATGCAGGTGCCAAACTGCGCCCTGATCCGCAGAATCTCAGCCTTGAGCGCCTGATGATACGGTGCCCAATAGGATTGGATGCGCGCCTGTGTCTCCTGCCCATCTGGCTCTTGCCCTTCCAGATAAAGCGGCTGACCGTCAAAATCGATTTGCGATATCAGGCCGGTTGTCGGACCGGAATAAAGCGGCGCGTCATCAGCTGAACGGTTCAGGTCCACCACATAGCGCGAATACTGCGCCGCCATGACACCCACACCCAATTCGGCACAAGGCAGCGACAGCTTGTCCATGTGCCAATCCGTATCCTTCAGCTCCAGCGCGGCGGGTCGCAAACGGCGTTCTATCTCCGGAGGCAGCAAGGTTCCGGCATGTGGGACATTCAGCAAAATCGGCGTTGCACCCACCTTAAACGTCATCAGATTCTGAACAGCCATCGCGTTCCCTTTGTTTGATGTTCTGTCAGCCCATAATTCGGCAGACCGACGAAAACCGACATTTTTTACCGCCCCAAAAGCTGGACTCCGGTCAGATCAGAGATGCGTCGTCATCCGGTATCCCGGCGCAAAGTAAAGCTTGGCATATGTCACCGGCGCGTGACGCAGCCAGGTAATGCGTTCGGCAGTAAAGATCGGGTCGCCAGGTGGCGTGTCCAGGAACTTGGAGATTTCACCATCAGCCTTGGTCGCCATGAAACTAAGCTCCAGATTGCTGAATGGCACCCTGTTAACCAACCAGTCATTCGGCCCCGATTGATCGAAACTTTCCTCCAACACTTCAGGTACAACGTCGGCAACTATCCATCGCACCTCAAGCTGAAACGCTACGTTGTCGGCATAATGCATACATCGCAGGTGCAAGACGTCCTGCTCTTTTTTCAGGTCGAGGCGTGATGCCAGCCAGGACGGTGCGGGTTGCACCTCTCGGTCCACCAAAGAGTACCGATAGGCCGCACCGGTGGCCGTTATCTCGTCACGCACCAAAGGGATCGCAAATTGCGCCTTTCTGATGGGAGAATTCAGAACCCGCGTGCCGGCCTTGCGTTTTCTTTCCAGGTATCCTTCTTCGGCAAGCTCTCTCAACGCCCGGTTGACCGTTGTTCGTGTACTTGAGAATTCAGCGGCCAAATCCACCTCGCTTGGCAAAATGGAATCCGGGCTCCAGATACCGGTTTGGATTCGATCCAAAACCACCTGCTTGATGTCCCGAAAGCTCATGTTCCCCTGAGGTCTTGCCATAAAATTCCCCAACTCAAAAACCGGCCTTAATTGGCTTATACATACACATAAGACATCTGCAATGAAGCATGTAACGCTGCCCCGCACCTATGACCTCTACCTAATTTGACTCCAAGAAGGCGGCTTCGGCGCGATGCCTTTCATTATTTTGTGTACACATTATTCAGTAATCAATATACCTATTTCAGAAGCATTGCAACTTGGGATCAGATTCTCATGACTGGTAAAACAACCCTTCGTGGCGCAAAAATTGCAACACAAGCCAGCCAGCAGGGCCCTTATGGGCTAATCGAGGATGGCATCATCGTAATATCAGGTGAGTTTATCGAATGGGTCGGACCCAGACGCGATCTGCCCGATGAATATACCGAGCTTGAGGCCGAGGATCTGAACGGACGCCTTGTGACGCCCGGTTTGATCGACTGCCACACCCATGTTGTATTTGGCGGCGACCGCGCCCAAGAGTTTGAAATGCGCCTGAATGGTGCAAGCTATGAACAGGTTGCGCGCGCCGGAGGCGGTATTAACGCAACCGTTCAAGCGACACGGGCCGCCAGCCTGGAAGAGCTGATAGAAAGTGCATTGCCCCGCGTCGACGCGATGACCCAAGAGGGCATGACCACTATCGAAATCAAGTCCGGCTATGGGCTAGAACAACAGACAGAGCTGAACATGCTGCGCGCCGCGCGCGAAATTGGAAAACGTCGCCCGGTTTCTGTTCAAACCACATATCTGGGCGCCCACGCGACTCCGCCAGAGTACAAGGGGCGCGATGACGCCTATATCGACGAGGTCGTCATTCCGACCTTGCGGGCCGCCCATGTAGAAGGGCTGGTCGATGCGGTTGACGGATTCTGCGAAGGGATCGCCTTTCAGCCCAAACAGATCGCCCGTGTCTTTGACGCCGCCGCAGCGCTTGGCCTTCCGGTTAAACTGCATGCCGAGCAGCTTTCTAATCTGGGCGGGGCGCAGCTTGCCGCCTCCTATGGCGCATTGTCTGCGGATCATATCGAGTATCTTGACGAAGACGGCGTGATCACCATGGCCCAGGCGGGAACAGCGGGCGTAATCCTGCCCGGTGCGTTCTATACTCTGCGTGAAACGCGTCAGCCTCCGATTGAGCTGCTGCGCAAACACGATGTCCCAATGGCACTGGCAACCGATTGCAATCCGGGATCATCCCCCCTGACATCTCTTCTTCTGACCATGAATATGGGCTGCACCCTGTTCCGCATGACGCCAGAGGAAACACTTGCGGGCGTAACCTGTAACGCAGCTCGTGCCCTTGGTTTGAGTGATCGCGGTATGATCGCCGCGGGTCAGCGGGCCGATCTGGCGGTCTGGAATGTGGGCCGTCCGGCCGAGCTTTCTTATCGTATCGGGTTCAACCCGCTTCACAAACGCATCTTTGGAGGTCAAGCGTGACAACTCTCACTCTGGCACCCGGGCAGGCTACTCTGCCTCAGCTTGAAACCATCTATCGGGATGAAGCCTCGGTCATACTTGATCCGACGTGTCGTCCTGCGGTCGAGGCGGCCGCGAAACGGATCGCTATCGCCGCTGCGGGTGATGTACCGGTTTATGGCGTCAACACGGGTTTTGGCAAATTGGCCAGCCTCAAGATCAAATCTGAAGACACCGCCACTTTGCAGCGAAACCTGATCCTCAGCCATTGCTGCGGCGTAGGAAACGCGATGCCCCGCCGGATGGTTCGGCTTATGATGTCTCTTAAGCTATTGAGTTTTGGCCGTGGCGCATCTGGCGTCCGCTGGCAACTGGTCGAACTTATGCAAGGCATGCTGGAAAAAGGCGTCACCCCTGTTGTTCCGAATCAGGGATCGGTTGGCGCGTCAGGCGACCTGGCACCTCTTTCACATATGACCGCAGTAGTGATCGGTGAGGGAGAGGCGGAATATAAAGGCGAAATTCTTCCGGGTGCCGAGGCGCTTGCAAAGGCTGGCCTGTCCCCGATCGAGCTTGGCCCCAAGGAAGGTTTGGCCTTTATCAATGGCACACAGTTTTCAACGGCCTATGCGCTTGCCGGTCTGTTCGAAGTCTGGCGTGCTGTGCGCAATGCGCTGGTCATCTCGGCCATGTCCACCGATGCCATCATGGGATCAACCGCTCCGCTGCAGCCCGAAATCCATGCACTGCGAGGACATCGTGGCCAGATCGAAGCGGCAGGTTCGATGCGTGAGATACTGGCGCAATCCGAAATTCGAGAAAGCCACCGGGATGATGATACACGTGTTCAGGATCCCTATTGCATCCGCTGTCAGCCGCAGGTGACTGGTGCGGCGATGGATGTCCTGCGACAGGCCGCACAGACCCTTTTGATCGAAGCGAATGCTGCAACAGACAACCCACTTGTGCTGACCGAAGCGGATATGATCGTGTCCGGTGGTAATTTTCACGCGGAACCCGTTGGGTTCGCTGCTGACATGATTGCGCTGGCATTGTCCGAGATTGGCGCGATCAGTCAACGGCGTATTGCTCTGATGGTCGATCCAACGCTCAGCTTCGATCTTCCGCCCTTTCTGACACCTGAACCCGGATTGAATTCCGGCCTGATGATTGCCGAGGTGACGACAGCCGCTTTGATGAGCGAGAACAAGCATCTGGCCAACCCATGTGTCACCGATTCAACACCCACCTCCGCCAATCAGGAAGATCACGTCTCGATGGCAGCGCATGGTGCGCGGCGGCTGTCCCGCATGGTCGAAAACCTCAACCATATCCTTGGGGTCGAGCTGCTCTGCGCCGCGCGTGGCATCGAATTCCGCGCCCCCCTCCAGACGAGCCCGTTGCTGCAACAGGCCATCGCACGGCTGCGCGAGGATGTTTCGAGCCTGCAAGAGGATCGCTATATGGCGCCCGATCTGAAAGCGGCAAAGGAATTAGTCGCGTCGGGCGCGTTGCTGAACGCGCTGAACGCCTCTTTGCCGGGCCTTAACTGATGGCGGTCTTTGCCATGATGGCGCGCGACCGCAGCCGAGACACATGATTGAAAACTTCAATGCCCTTGCCCTGCCGGGCTCTATCCAATCTGAAGGGAATGACCGATGAGCAATCCTCGTAAGAACAGCCGGGACATCTATCCGCCAACCGGGACCGAACTGAATGCCAAAAGCTGGTTGACCGAAGCACCACTGCGGATGCTGATGAACAACCTGCATCCCGACGTGGCAGAAAACCCGCACGAGCTGGTAGTATATGGCGGCATAGGCCGGGCCGCGCGAACCTGGAAGGATTTCGACCTGATCGTCGACAGCCTGAAAGATCTGGAAGCGGACGAAACCCTGGTCGTGCAGTCGGGAAAGCCTATCGCCATCGTGAAAACCCACAAGGACGCACCGCGCGTGCTGATTGCCAACTCGAACCTGGTGCCGCATTGGGCGAATTGGGATCACTTCAACGAGTTGGATAAGAAAGGTCTGGCGATGTATGGCCAGATGACTGCGGGTTCCTGGATTTACATCGGGTCGCAGGGCATCGTCCAAGGCACCTATGAGACCTTCATGGAAGCAGGACGCCAGCACTATGGTGGCAGTCTGAAAGGCCGTTGGATCCTGACCGGGGGTCTGGGTGGTATGGGCGGTGCTCAGCCACTGGCTGCTGTGATGGCGGGTGCCTGCTGTCTGGCCGTGGAGTGCGACGAGAAATCCGCCGATTTCCGACTGCGCACGCGCTATGTCGACGAGAAAACCCACAGCCTGGACGAGGCGCTGGATATGATCGAGCGTTGGACCAAAGCGGGCGAAGCCAAATCCGTGGCGCTGATCGGCAATGCCGCCGATATCTTCCCCGAGATCCACAAACGCGGCGTCAAGCCCGACATCGTCACCGATCAGACCAGCGCGCATGACCCGATCAATGGGTACCTGCCTCAAGGTTGGACCGTAGCCGAGTGGCGATCCAAGGCCGAAACCGCTCCGAAGGAAGTGGAAAAGGCAGCCCGCGCCTCGATGAAGGTGCAGGTCGCGGCGATGGTTGCCTTTCACAATGATGGTGTTCCAACCGTCGACTATGGCAACAACATCCGGCAAATGGCGCTTGAGGAAGGTCTGGAAGACGCCTTTGCCTTCCCCGGCTTTGTGCCTGCCTATATCCGCCCGCTGTTTTGCCGTGGCATCGGCCCGTTCCGCTGGGCGGCCCTGTCGGGCGACCCCGAGGACATCTATAAGACCGATCAAAAGGTCAAGGAACTGCTGCCCGACAACACACATCTGCACAACTGGCTGGATATGGCGCGCGAACGGATCGCATTCCAAGGCCTTCCTGCGCGTATCTGTTGGGTTGGTCTGGGTGACCGACATCGCCTGGGTCTGGCGTTTAACGAGATGGTTAGAACGGGCGAGCTAAGCGCGCCGGTGGTCATTGGTCGTGACCATCTGGATTCCGGTTCAGTCGCCTCGCCCAACCGCGAGACCGAAGCGATGAAGGACGGGTCTGACGCGGTCTCGGACTGGCCTCTGCTAAATGCACTGGTCAACACTGCCTCGGGCGCGACATGGGTATCTCTGCACCATGGCGGTGGCGTTGGCATGGGCTTTTCCCAGCATGCGGGTGTGGTGATCTGCGCCGACGGCACCGATGATGCTGCCAAACGCCTGGAGCGCGTTTTGTGGAACGACCCTGCCTCGGGTGTGTGGCGTCACGCCGATGCGGGTTATGACCTGGCCAAGGATTGCGCTCGTGAACACGGGCTGCGCCTGCCTGGAATTCTGGGAAACTAAGTTTGGATCAAGCGGAACAGATCCCGGCCATTCATTTGTGAAGGCCGGGATTGAACGATCACCAAACACCGTGCGCGCCGGTTGCTTTTGGAAACGGTGATCTAATGGACAAAGCACAGCGTATTGAACGCGCGTCTCCAGGCTGAAACCTCGGAGGCAATCGGCGCGCCCTGCAGACCTTGTTTGATCAACCCAGCCAGACGATCCGCATCGCCTGCGGTCATCCCCCAGCGCACAAGCTCAGGCGTGCCAATTCGCAGACCGTTCATATCACCTTCAACCGCCGCCACTGGCAGACCGATGCCGCAGGCAAGGAACCCAGCTTGGCGTAAGGTTTTTGAGGCCGCTTGCCCGCCCCCGAATGGCTCGGCCAGCACAGCGAACTGGTGAGAGTTGGTAAAGCCCTCGGCCCCAGCGAACACAGGCACATTTTGTGCATCCAAAGCCGCAGCCAATGCCTGCGCCATAGCGATCATCTCTTTCGCATAGGCCACGCCAAAGTCTTTCCAGTCCAGCATCGTGACCGCAAGTGCGGCAGTTTTCGCCGCATCGAAATTGGCCGTCATGCCGGGAAAGGCGATAGCGTCCAGCACTTTGGCGATTTCTGCATCATTCGAAACGATCAGCCCACCTGCAGGGCCACCAAGGCTTTTATAGGTGCTCATCGTCATGAAATGCGCGCCCTCGGCCAGCGGGTTGGACCAGGCGCGCCCGGCAATAATGCCGCATTGATGGGCCGCATCGAACATGACCTTGGCCCCGACCTCATCGGCGATGGACCGCACTTCGGACACGGGATGCTCGAACAGGTTCAGGCTGCCACCAATCGTAATCAACTTGGGCCGCTCGGCCCGTGCCAGCGCCCGCAGTTGGTCCAGATCAACGGTATAGCCATCGGCATTCACCGGGGCCTCTATCGTGCGCAAGCCGTATAAGCCGGCGCAGCCATCGACATGATGCGTCACATGCCCGCCTAGGGATGCGGGCGGCGCAATGATTGTGTCGCCCGGTTTGCAGGTGGCCATAAAGCCATAGAGGTTGGCAATCGCACCAGAAGGCACACGAACCTCGGCGAATTTGGCATCGAACACATCCGCGCAAAGCTGGGCCGCGATCACTTCGATTTCCTCGATCGCTTCCAGTCCCATTTCGTATTTGTCGCCGGGATACCCCAAAGAGGGGCGCGACCCGATGCCAGAGGATAATAGCGCTTCGGCTTTCGGGTTCATCACATTGGTCGCAGGGTTGAGGTTAAAGCACTCTTCCTCATGGATCACTCGGTTCTGCTCGGCCAGCTGCTCGATACGGGCCAGCAGATCGGCAGACGTTGCGGACGCCGTCGTGGCCGCTATGTCCTGAATCAGGGTTTCACTGGTGCTCGGCACCCAATCTCGTTGTGCAAGCGTCATTGGACGTCCTCCGTTTTGCAGCATGGTGGCAGCCATTTCGTGACAGCGCAAAGCAGATTTGCTATTTCTTGGCGTAGAAAAACTAAGGCTTGAAATGAGTGTCATGCCCAAACGCCCGAAAGGGCCCCCGCTGAATGCAATGCGCGCCTTTGAAGCTGCCGCACGTCATGTCAGCTTTGTCGCCGCCGCTGAGGAATTGAGCGTCACGCCCGGAGCGATTTCGCAGCACATCAAGACATTGGAGGGCTGGGCAGGTACCGCGTTGTTTCGGCGCAACGCGCAGGGGGTGGAACTGACCAAGGCCGGGGCTTCGCTGGTGGCTGAATTCTCTGCGGCGTTCGACGGGTTGGCCGAGGCGGCGCGTGCCCTCCGCAACCTCAAACCCAACGCCGATTTTCATATCGCCGCCTTGCCATCTGTTGCGCAGCTTTGGCTACCAAAACGGCTAAGCCGGGTCAGGGCGCAGTTTCCGCATATCAATTTTTCGGTGACCGCGATGGAAAATCCACCCAGTCTTGATCGGGAATTGTTCGATCTGGCCATATTCATTGGCGAACCCGATGCTGAGCCCGAGCAGATTTGCATTTGCCCCGATCTCATCTCTCCGGTCGGCGCGCCTAGCCTGATTGAACATATGAACCACTTTGTCGACACCGTCCTTCTGCATGACCAGACCTGGAACGACGATTGGACAATCTGGTCACAGAACACGGGAATTGAACTGCAGGATGCGCAGACCGGGCCGCAGTTTTCTCTGTACAGCCTGGCCGTGGAGGAAGCGAAGGCAGGTGCGGGTATTCTGATGGGGCATCTATGTTTGCTTGAGGATGCCCTGGCAAGCCGCGCTCTTAAGTCTGCAAGCGAATACACCTGCCCAACGGGCCGCTTTCTGTTCGTCCACATACCTGGCGCAACGCGGCAAAGGCCCGAAACGCAACAGGTCGTGGCATTGCTGAACGAAGGTAGTGCCTAACAACCGGCCTATTCTGCGGGCTTTAGATCCAATCGCATGAAGGCGCTGTTGGGGTCGGCCTCATAGCCGTAGATCGGGCCGCAATAGGAATAGCCCAGCGCTTCATACAGCCTGCGCGCGGCGTCGTAGTAGGACAGATGATCGGCGCCCGTCTCAAGAACCAGCGCCGAGGTCCCTTCGACCCGTGCGTGATCAGCAAGATGGGTCATCATCACTCGCGCCAGACCGCGGCCACGTGCGGTTGCAAGGATATGCACGGATTTGACTTCGGCGGTCCCATCCGGCAGCGCCTTGAGCGCGCCGCAGCCCAGCACCTTGTTACCCTCATACAAAGCCCAGAACCGCATTCCGGGCCCGGCCAAGGCACTGGCATCCATCGTGTGATTGCTCTCGGCTGGCCCGGCGGTTTCGCTATGGGCAAAATGCGCCTCGACCACCGGGCGCAATGCGTCGGAGGTTGGGTCAGCCTCGCGAATGTCGATCATTTAATGCGTCCAGGGTGCGCGCCGATCGGTGGCAAAATTCTCGCCATAACCGCGCGCGCGCAGGTTCGGCTTGCGTTTATGCGGTTCACTGACCTGTGCGTCGATACCGTTGTCCTTGGCGTAATCCAGCGCCTCTTCCTTGGTGTCGAAATTCAGACGCACCTGGGTCTGGGTGTCACTGGAAGACGTCCAGCCCATCAACGGATCAACCTCGCGCGTGGATGCTGGGGCATATTCCAACACCCAATGCCGGGTCTTGGCCGTACCCGATGTCATCGCATTCCGCGAAGGCTGGTAGATCCGTGCGCGCATGTCGCCTCTCCGTACTCACTTGGCTGAAGTTGTTTATGCGTCAGAGCGAGGCCTGGGACAAGGTGGCAAATGTCGCGGAGGACAAGGATGTTCTGATGACGAAAACTGTCATTAGGGAAATGGTATAATCATTCAAACGCCACAACAAGGACAGCAAGATGATCCACCACGAACGCAGCCTCGACATTGATACCCGACCCGAAGATATCTGGGCCATTTTGAGCCGGTTCATGCATATCGACGATTTCGCCCCGCAGGTGACATCAGTAGATGCGCTAACACAAGGTGCGGATGGGGTGGGATCGAAACGACGATGCCATTTTGAAAATGGGACGTCTCTGGTAGAAGAAGTCACGGATTGGCAAATCAACCGGGGCTACCGTGTCCGCCTGTCTGAGATGTCTGCAATGCCTCTGACCCAAGCACATGCAGCAATCGCCGTTGAACCCCTTGCCAACAACCAATCCAGAGTAGTCTGGAGCATGGATTATCAAATGAAGTTTGGTCCATTGGGATGGCTGATGGGGCAGACTGTGCTGAAAGCGATGATGGGGCGTGTCCTGGGTGACAACCTGAAAGCGCTTGAAGAAAAGGTGCGTTCGGATCAAATACCGGATCATCGGTTTGCGTATTACTGAAACTGCCGTTTCTAGATCGGATCAGGTCTTGCAGTTGGACAAAATAAGAACAAATGTAGTGGCCTGACCCGGAGCCTGCCCATGCCTTACGCCCATTCCGACAAGACTCAGCTGACTGCTGATGACGTCCGCGCCCGCCTGAAACTGGAAGGCGGTAAAGAATTCGTCATGCATACCGAGTTCTCACCGGCAGGCGACCAGCCCACCGCGATCAAAGAGCTGACCAACGGTATCTTCGACGGCGAAAGAGAACAGGTCCTGCTGGGCGCGACCGGGACGGGCAAGACCTTCACAATGGCCAAAGTGATCGAGGAAACCCAGCGACCCGCCATCATCCTTGCGCCCAACAAGACGCTGGCGGCGCAGCTCTATGGTGAGTTCAAAGGCTTCTTCCCGGAAAACTCGGTCGAGTATTTCGTGTCCTACTATGACTATTACCAGCCCGAGGCCTATGTCGCGCGCAGCGACACCTATATCGAGAAAGAATCCCAGATCAACGAACAGATCGACCGGATGCGCCACTCGGCCACGCGGGCGCTATTGGAACGCGATGACGTGATCATCGTCGCCTCAGTGTCGTGCATCTACGGTATCGGCTCGGTCGAAACCTATGGGGCGATGACGCAGGACCTGAAGGTTGGCGGCGAATACAACCAGCGCCAGATCATGGCCGATCTGGTCGCCCAGCAATACCGCCGAAATGATCAGGCATTCCAACGGGGCTCGTTCCGGGTGCGGGGTGACAGCCTGGAAATCTGGCCCGCCCACCTTGAAGATCGCGCTTGGAAATTCTCGTTCTTTGGTGAGGAATTGGAAACCATCACCGAGTTCGACCCGCTGACCGGTGAACGCGCTGCGAATATGGAACAGGTGCGGGTTTACGCCAACTCGCACTACGTGACGCCGAAGCCAACGATGAACCAGGCGATCATCGGCATCAAGAAGGAACTCCGCATCCGACTGGATCAACTGGTCGGAGAGGGCAAACTGCTGGAAGCGCAACGTCTGGAACAACGCACGAATTTCGATCTGGAGATGTTGGAGGCCACCGGCGTCTGTAACGGAATCGAAAACTACTCGCGCTATCTGACCGGTCGCGCGCCGGGCGAGCCGCCCCCGACGCTGTTCGAATTCATCCCCGACAACGCCATCGTCTTTGCCGACGAATCCCACGTCAGCGTGCCGCAGATCGGCGGCATGTACCGGGGCGACTATCGGCGTAAATTCACCCTGGCCGAACACGGGTTCCGCCTACCATCCTGCATGGACAACCGACCCCTCAAGTTCGAGGAATGGGACGCCATGCGCCCGCAATCCGTGTTCGTTTCTGCCACGCCTGCCAAGTGGGAGATCGAACAGACCGGCGGCGTCTTCACCGAACAGGTGATCCGCCCCACCGGCCTGCTGGATCCCGAGGTCGAAATCCGCCCTGTCGGCATGCAGGTCGACGATCTGCTGGACGAGGTGCGCAAGGTCGCTGCCGATGGATATCGCACGCTGGTCACCACTCTGACCAAACGCATGGCCGAGGACCTGACTGAATACATGCACGAACAGGGCATCAGGGTCCGTTACATGCACTCGGATATCGACACGCTGGAACGCATCGAAATCCTGCGCGACCTGCGGTTGGGCGCGTTTGACGTGCTGATCGGCATCAACCTGCTGCGTGAGGGGCTCGACATCCCTGAATGTGGGCTGGTCGCCATTCTGGACGCCGACAAAGAAGGCTTCCTGCGCTCGGAAACCTCACTGGTTCAGACCATTGGCCGCGCCGCGCGCAACGCCGACGGGCGGGTGATCATGTATGCCGACAAGATCACCGGTTCCATGGAGCGCGCGCTGAACGAAACCGATCGCCGCCGCGCCAAGCAGATCGCCTATAACGAGGAACACGGCATCACCCCAGCAACGGTGAAGAAAAACGTCGAGGATGTTCTGGCCGGTCTCTACAAAGGCGACGTCGACATGAACCGCGTCACCGCCACCATCGACAAACCAATGCACGGCGCGAACCTCGAGGCGCATCTGGACGGGCTGCGCGACAAGATGCGCAAGGCCGCCGAGAACCTGGAGTTCGAAGAGGCCGCCAATATTAGGGACGAGATCAAGCGTCTGGAAGCGGTCGATCTGGCCATCGCCGACGACCCTATGGCGCGCCAATGGGCGGTCGAGAAAGCATCCGAGGACGCGGTGAAATCACGCGGACGGTCAACCGCTGGCAGGCCGGGACAACGGGGTGGGAATGTGAAGCGGAGGAAGCAGAAATAATTGATCGACTGGATACAGTCAATTATCTCTTTGAAAGTTCCAATTCAATCAGCTGCTTTTCGTTCAAACGAATGTGAGCTTCATTCTCCAGCCTATCTACTTCCTCAGAAAGTGAGCAAATTCTAGCATAGATTTCGGCAGCACTACATGCGTCCTTGAAAGAGTATCCCAAACTAACTAAGAGAAATAGAAATCCAATAGGGTTTAATGTGGCCGCAAAAGCAGAAGCAATGTTTCCAAATGTTTCTATGAAAGCTCGTGGCGCAAGTTCTCTTAGCCTATCTTTTTCCTGATCTACGAGAATTCGGTTATCTTCTATTCTCTGAGCAATCTCTACAAGCTGGCTACCATTGTCGCGTAGCAGGTCATTGAGGTCATCAACGTTCACATGTCTGAAATCGTGCGAATACATTTGTACACTATTGTTTGAATTTTTTACCAAAATTCAACTTATCAAGTACTTCAAGCTGTTCCTTCATTGCCTGTAACTTTCTTTCGACATTAGAAAGTTTTAGATGAGCACTGAACAAAAGGGCCCAAAGCGCTACAGTAACTAACAAAGCAATTACGGCCAATAACGGTCCAAGGAAAGAACTCAGCAAAGACCTCGGGAATTCCAAATCTTCCCAATACACCGGCGCAAACCCAAATATCGAAATCAGAGCAAAAAATAGCGGTAAGCCAACGAGTAATCCCGCCAATGGCCATCGGCTAATAGTTTGTTTGTCTGGTTTATTTTCTTTGTTTTTGAGGCCTTCCAATACTCTTCCTCCACAAATCCAAAAATTACCAAATTTTCTGCTTCTAAGCAATACAGTCCGGCAGGCGTAGGATGAGTTTCCAACCATCACTCCTAGGCGACCTAAACGTTTGATGGGAAAACCCCAGCAAGCGTAGGATGGATGCTCGCACCCACCATTTTCGATTGCGCTCCACGATGGGTGGGATCATTCATCCTACTCGCCACCTCATACTCCACCCTTCCAGCCCAGCGCCCTCTCCTCCACGTTTGAAATCACAAATTGTGATTCCAAACGGTTGCCATGACAAACCCGAACACCCTGCCCAGCACCCATGAGGTCCAAAGCGCCATTCACCGGGTGCGCGGCACCCGTGTGGTGCTGGCCGAGGATCTGGCACAGGTTCTTTTGCAAAAAAAGGGCGGGAATATCCCGCCCGATACCTTACCCCTTATCCCAATGGGCAATCACATCATACCCAACCGGCGTTGGCGGGCTTTCCATGAACTCGGCGAAATGGCCCCACAGCTCGGCCACTTTGGGTGCGTTTGCGTTTGAGGTCTCCTCGCTTTCAACGACCGAGATCACATAGCCCGACCCGTCCTCGTTCATCACATTGGTAAAGCTGTGCATGCCGGGCATGCCCATGATTTCTGATTTCAATGCGTTCATTTTCGCCGTCGCCGCCTCACGCGTGCCGGGCTTCATCTTGAATTGAGTAATACGTGCAAACATGATTTTCCTCCCTCGTCCGGCGAAATCGCCATAGGGCGAAACCGGAGCGGCCTCGCCGCATGCAACCTAGCATGGCAGCCTGAAATCTCATATTGATAGGCGTGATTTGCGGCCATTTTCAACCATACGCCTCACTGTATTTGGGCCACTGACACGTCAGAGTTGCTGCCCAGCGCGGAAGGCGCGACATCTGAATTCACATATTTTGATTCCACAGCCTCAGCCAGACCGAACCCGAACAACCAAAGCGCCGTTCACGGTGTTTGCGGCCTGAGCTAATTGCCGGCCTGAGACAAGCCGGCTTTCAGCTTCTCCAGCGTATTCAAAAGGCGGTCTAGGTCAGCTTCGTCCAGCCCGGTATCGGCGATCATGCAGGCGGTGATCTCATGCGCCACAGACCGCAAGGCCGATCCCGCCCCGGTCAGAGAAACAACAACCTGGCGTTCGTCCTCTTTGCTACGGGTTCGGTCGACAAGCCCGTCGGCCTCAAGGCGTTTCAGCAGCGGGGTCAGCGTGCTGGTTTCCATCGACAACGCGTTGGCCAACTCACTGACATTTCGCCGGTCTCTCTGCCACAGCAGAGTCAGGGTGATGTATTGCGGATAGGTCAGCCCTAGCGGGCCGAGGTGTCTCTTATAAGCGCGGTTGATTACATGCCATGACGTATAGACCGCATGGCAAAACATCTCATCGGTCTTCGGTTGGGTCGGAGAATCTGTCACGGCAGCACCTTCGCTCGCTTATATCGTGCACGATATAATTCATTGACCCACGCCCACAAGGCAGTTTATATCGTGCTCGATATTATCGTACGCGATATAGGAGACAACACATGTCCTGGCTACCAACGCTCATCACCGAGACACCCGAGGAGGGATTTGACCTGGC
Organism: Ruegeria sp. CDSC021; assembly: GCF_059610845.1. Taxonomy (NCBI): domain Bacteria; kingdom Pseudomonadati; phylum Pseudomonadota; class Alphaproteobacteria; order Rhodobacterales; family Roseobacteraceae; genus Ruegeria; species Ruegeria sp. CDSC021. The sequence continues at coordinate 245,827 of NZ_JBXWOK010000002.1, read as the reverse complement.
AATCAAACTATCACGGATGGCGGTTAAGAAGACGCAGCCCAATGACGAGATTCGTCAGCGCCTGAGGCCGATCTACGAAAACGATGCGGACAGCCTGACTATGGTGTCGCATGTCGTGGCGACAAATTACCAGACCGTGGCGGCAGCGAACAACTATTGGCGCAAGTGAGTAAAGGTGAAATGGGCTGGGTGGCGGATGGGATGACCTATTCCTATACGCCCAGTTCCGCCCGCATCTTCTTGGTCAGCTTGGCCACGACCAGATCATAGGACGTCACGATATGCTCGCGCAGCGACGTGTCGCTCATCCCGCGGTCCTCATAGACCTGCAGCCATTTCATTCCGCGCGAGGCCAGATATGGCGCAGGGCGAATTCCGGGTTCGTCGCTCAACACCTCAAAGGCCAGTTCAGTGGCTTTGAAGGTGAAGGCGTCCTGACCGTCATTCCAGCCGCAGATCGCAAACACCTTGCCCCCCACTTTCCACACGTCTGCGTTGCCCCATTGAACCACATGAGAGCTGGCCTTCAGGCCCGCGCAGAAACTGTTGAACTCTGCTCGCGTCATCGGCTTTGCCTCTTTGTTCCGAAGTCCTTACCCACCTGTCAAGGCCTCACGAATTTGGCATTGCCAACGCGTTTTTGAGGGGCAGCGCTTTGTTCTGCATTCGGGGCAATCACCCCACAGGCCACACCATCCTGATCGGGATCGTTTTGCAGGTGATAGCCCGGCTCGCCCTCCAGAAACGGACCAGGAAGAACCGAGAGCGCAGCACCACATCCGGCAAGGGCAACAAGATGTAAAACCGCCTCATCACGCTCGAATTCTGAAGTGCGCAACCAGACGCTCAGGGCAATGATGCCTGTCGTCAGCGGCAACATGAGGACCATCAGCAGAATCCGCACCGGTGACAATGCGCGCCGGCGCAGAGCTTCGGCGCGTTGAACACGTTTGGCCGATTTCGGATCCGTGAACAGCGCCTTGGGAGTGGTCTTTTCTGGCTGCATTCCCGATCAATACACCAGTATCCGTGGGATGCCGATACCTAAGGGACAAACATATCTGTGAAACTCTGTCACGATGCAGGACGCTCTACGAACCTGGGCCAAGCAAACAAGACAGACCGTCCAATTTCTTGGCTGCTCGCTTGTGATCTGGCAGAGACCTAACGTACCACGTGCACTGAGCATGCAGCGTGGCGGACAACATGGGTAGCGGTGGAGCCCAAAAGCAAATCCTGCATACCTGGTCGATGAGACGCGATGATGATCAGATCCGGCTTATTCACGTCGGCCCAGTCAAGGATCGTCCGACCGGAATGCCCCTCGACAACGACTCCGCGGGCGCCCGAAATATTTTCCGCCAGCGCATCCAACTCGGCCTGAACGGCCTTGCGCGCATCGTCCAGATACCCGACCGGCATATAAGCGCTGGCATAGGCCGGTATATGTTCGACCACGTGCAGCAGCGTGACCTGTGACTCGGGTGCCGCCAACAGTTGCGCCAGTTTCAATGCGGACGGCATATCACGCGCGTCGTCGAATGATATTGGTACAAGAATATTGTGATACATGGCACGCGCCTCCTTGGTTGCTCAAGTATACTGGTCGATTACCAGACGCGTGACCTTGATCCAGGTCAGGATCAGTTGAAGGTTTCCGCAACATCGTACATGACGGGCTCAAAACTCTTGCACAACTCGTTGATTTTACGGTTTCTATCACGCATTTCTGACGTACGCAGCATGGCCAGAAAATCCTCGCGACGCTCCCATTGCGAATAATTGGCAATCCGGGTCTGGGCGTCGTTCACGTGCAATCCCGCTGCAACAAATCCAGGTTGCTTTGAGATGAAGCTGGCATAGGCATCCGTCAACGCCTCAAGCAGATCCTGGCAGGTGCCAGGCGTCATTTCAAATGTTGTGATTACGGTCTGCACAGTAGCGTTTTTGGAAATCTTTGGCATCTTGAAACTCCCTTGTCTGTCTCAAACCTAACACAGGATTCTGAAAGGTCTTGTGTTTCCTTTTGGCCTAGGCGCGCTCTTTTCAATTCGAAAAATAAACAAAACACTAACACTCCGTTAACCATGCTGACGGAAGCTGCAAGCATGTATCGCATTGCCCTGATATTGCACCTGTTGCTGATGGCCTCTCCTGCCTGGTCAGGTGCATGGCTGCGAGAAAAGGATGCAGCATTCACAGCCGCCTCACTGACAGCTTTTCGGCTCCCTGAGGATGGGTACGACTATAAAACCTCTCTCTATGCGGAATGGGGATACAGCCAGAACCTGACGGTCGGCTTTGATTTCGAACAAAACCAAGACCTCTATGGCCATGCACTCATCTTTGCCCGTGTCCCAGTAGCGGATTTGGGCCAATGGGGTCGGTTCGCTGCTGAATTTGGTGCCGGTGCATATCACAAACATGAACGGGCCTGGGCACAGTACAAAGTGACGCTGTCTTACGGCAAAGGATTCCAGAGCGCCTTGGGAAGCGGTTGGATCGCGATTGATGCCGCCATCGAAAACCGAACACATGATGACATCTATCGAAAGCTCGACCTGACAACAGGGCTTTCATCGGACAGGTTGATCAATCCCCTAATCCAAATCGAAACGGCCTACAGGTCTGGGCACTCGATATATTGGAAGGCACGCCCCTCGGTCATGATCCGAACCAAAGACAGTTCTACTACCTGGGTTCTGGGGGTGGAAAGAAATGATGCCCGCAAAAACACGGGCATCAAACTGGCTTTGTGGAACGAATTCTAAGCCCAATCCGTTCCTACATTAATTCCGGCAGACGCCCGCACCGTCAGCGCTCCATCCTCAGGATTGCTGAAACCTCGCCCTTCAGACCCTCAGGCCAGCGTAACTGGATATCAGATCCATCCACCCCGTGCTCCAGCAGGACATAGGGGTGCGAATATTTGGTTGACCCAAGCGCTGTCTTCAAAGGTCCCAGAACGGTAACCGAGTCACAACTGCGCGCCTTGCCACCAAAGGGCAACCGGTCCTCAGAAGACACCGTCCACGCCGTTGCAGCTGTGTTCTGTGCGTGCCGTACCCTCAGTGGATTTGCGGTTTTAGCAGTGACACCATGGAACGTATTGTTTTCAAACGTCACGTTCAAATGGGCTGTGTTGTTCAGATCAGCGAATGTCGTGTCCACGCGTTCGGCCCGGTCGATCCCTCCGTTGATGGACCGGAATTTGTTTCCCGTCACGACGACGCCGTTCAGGAAATGCCCGGCGCCATAGGGACGAATGACAATGCTGCTGAACCAGGGCGCGACCTCGTTCGAGTAGAAGATATTGTCGGTAATGCTCATGGCGCTGAATGAGAAGCCAGCGGTGTAAACAGGGTCTGAATCCCGCTCATTTGTCCATTCGACAAAACAGTTATCGACATAGTTCTCGGCGATGGTCGAGCTGTTGTAAGTTCCGATCATGACCAAACCGGCCGAGCGCACCCCCTGAGTGATGCTGTCTCCCTGGAAAAAATGGTTGCCTAGGACCATGTTGTTGGTCCCTGCCAGCACCGCAAAATGCAGGAAACGAACCGCGCGATTGTGGCGCAACTTGATGTCATTGGCCGTTGAGTTCAACGCAATCGACTTGCGATCCGAGACGTCAAAGGACTCTTCAGAAGACAGGAACTGACAATTATCGACCAACATGCCCTGACACCCTGTACCGATCGAGGTGATACCGCGATCCAAAGGTCGGCTGATAAAACAGTTCGTTATGGCAAATGTGCTGCCTGACGGCGCAAGGCGGATTGCGCTACAGCGGCCATTGCATTGAAACTCGATCTCTTCCATTCCGAACTTGCGCAACGTGCTGAAACCGCTGAAATCAAGCAAATATTTGAAAGACAAAAAGGTAAATGTCTGCGTCCCGGATGCGTTATAGATCGGCGCGTTCAAAGTGATCTCTCCCGCCCCCTCATCCTTGGACCGGACATAGATCTCGCGGCCAACGCCGCTGCCCTGCACCAGCGCGCCGACAGGAATGTTGGCAACATTCGCAACATTGGTCAAACGCGTTGGGTCCGACGGGCTGTAGGTTGCCAGAGATGTGAATGTCTCGGTGCCCCAGGCCGAACTGCTTTGAACATCGAACTGGCCATTGCGGATGATCCGGCGTGTCGAAAACCCTGTTTGTTTGTTCGGAACCGCCGCTGCCATGTCAATCGGCTCACTCACCGAAATCTTGCGCCCGCCCAGATCCAGCGATTCATGATCCGAGTTGTTCAGCAAAGCCTGAAAGGCCTTTTTGAATGCCAGGTCCTCGGCGCCGAAGGCCGTGATATAGGCCGGCAGGTTAAAGTTCTTCGTCAGCAAGAGCATCTTGTCATCGGGCATTGTGACCATGCCCTCAAATTCAATCTCAGACGAGATCGTCGTGTTTTCCGTCAACAGGTAGGTGCCATCCGAGACAAAGACACGTCGTCCATTCGCTGCCTGATCAGCGGCGACAAACGCTGCTGTGTCATCCGCTACACCATCACCGACCGCCCCGAAATCACGGATATCGACCAGAGAGATCATGTCGCGCAGGAACACATTGGTGACATCCGTAATCTCGATATCGTCGATCCGGACCACAGCGCCGTTGGTGCCTTCAATATCCAGCCCGAAATGCCCGTACAGGGTGGAAACACCCCAAGGCATATCCACACCCGTCCGTTGCCCCGCGCCCACAATCGCAGTGATTTCATGCACGGTGCCGTACCCGGACAGCTGTGTTGCCGGGCCCTGTTTGACCACGCCCGGCACCTGAACATCACCTGCCCCGCCCGCCCAGGCGGCGATACGAACCTCGGGCAAGGGGCCGCTAATCGCTTTTATCCGGGCTTTGATCTGTAAGTAGCACCCGGGCAGCAGCGGTGTCTGACCCATATAGCGCAGCTGTTGTGTTGCGTTCACCTTCAGAATTTCCAGACATCCGCCAAAATCCGCATCTGCCGGAACAAATATACCATTCCCCGATCCATGATAGGTTGGCGAACCCGGTGTTCCGTCACCACTTGACCATACGTTCAGACCGTTTGCGAAAGCAGGCGGCATGAACACGATGCCGTCGGTGATTGCCTTGTTCATAGAAATCCCTTTCCCATTCGCGCAGCGGCCAATCACCACGCGCATAAACCCAGTGTTCGGGGTCGGCCCCGAACGCAAAAGCCTGAGTATCGAAAAGGAATTAACCGCCGCTCATATCACCGTGACGGTGGTGTTGCGCTAGGCCGCCGGATCCGAATTTCCCAAAAGCTGCACGCCGTTGATTTTCCAGCCCCGTCCCTGAGGGATCATCTCGTAGTCCAGAATGTGAACCTGCCCGTCGCCATCCGTGATCATCACCTTCTGCCACAACGCCCCTGAAATTTCGCGAAGTTCCAGAAACCGCACGTCCGCAGGCCGCCAGACCATCGGATAGCCACGCCGGACCATCACCCCGAAATTCTCAGGCGTTCCGAAAAGGCGCTGGATAGTGGGGCTGGCAAATGTAAAGGCGGTTGCGAAATCATCCGCCTTGAACGCCTGTATCTGCCCCGCGATATTCGCCTCGATCTCGGCGTTTTGGGCAATGGCTCCGGATGCCAGTCCGGCACTCAAAGATACAGCAAGCAATAAACGACGCATGGGGCCACCTCCTGATCGAAGGATAGCCCCACGCGCGATCAGGTCAAATCAGACCAGCTCTCCGGCCAGCGCCTTGTCGATCAGCGCAATGGTTTCCGGCACGCCATAAAGCGCGATGAACCCGCCAAATCGCGGCCCCTGGGATGCGCCCAACAGCACTTCATACAGCGCGGTGAACCAACCCCGCATAGGGTCAAACCGCTCGCGCCCGACAGAGTAAACCACCGATTGCAACGCCTCATCCTCGATCGGTCCGTCATATGCCGCCAGCTCTGCTTTCAACGCCTCCAGCGCTTCGCGCTCTTGATCCGTCGGCGCCCGGTGCTGGCGGGTGGGCTTGACGAAATCGTTAAAGTAGCGGACCGCAAAGCCCGCCGCCTGATCCAGATCAGGATGCGTCTCAGCCGTGGCCTCAGGCGCATAGCGGCGGATGAACCCCCACAGCGCCTCTTTGTCTTCAGCCCCCGAAACCGACGCCAGATTCAACAGCATCGCAAACGGCACCATCAGGGTCGATTCAGGAACCTCCCCGCCGTGGATATGCCACACCGGATTGTTCAACTGCGCCTTCAGCTCCTGCCCCGGATAGGCCCGCAGTTGCTGATGATATTCATCATAGGCCTTGGGGATCACATCAAAATGCATCCGCTTGGCGGTCTTGGGCTTTTGATACATAAAATACGCAAGACTCTCAGTCGGTGCATAGGTCAGCCATTCGTCGATCGAGACGCCATTGCCCGAAGATTTCGAAATCTTCTGACCGTTCTCATCCAAAAACAGCTCATAACTGAAATGCTCTGGCGCACGGCCACCCAACGCCCGGCAGATCGCGTCATAGATCTTTTCGTTGGTTGCATGTTCCTTGCCATACATTTCAAAATCAACGCCCAGCGCGGCCCAGCGCGCACCGAAATCCGGCTTCCACTGCAGCTTTACGTTGCCACCCGTGACCGGCAGCGTCCATTCCTTGCCGTCGTCGTCATCAAAGGTGACGGTATAGGTCTCGGCGCAGACCTTTTTCATCGGCACGTACAGAACCCGACCCGTTTCGGGGTGGATCGGCAGGAAGATCGAATAGGTCTGCTGCCGCTCTTCTCGCAGGCTTTTCAACATGATGGCCATTACGGCATCATAGTTGTCGACCGCCCGCTTCAGAATCTCGTCAAACTGACCCGAGCGATAAAAGTCGCGCGCCGAATAGAAATCATACTCGAACCCAAAAGTGTCGAGGAACCGGCGTAACATTGCGTTGTTGTATTCGCCAAAGCTTGGGTATTCGCCGAACGGATCAGGGACCGAAGTCAGAGGACGCTGCAAATGCTCTTCAAGCGCTTCGGGATTCGGCACGTTGCCGGGAACTTTGCGCATACCGTCCAGATCGTCCGAGAAACAGATCAGCTTGGTCGGAATATCCGACAGCGCCTCAAACGCACGCTTGACCATGGTGGTCCGCGCCACCTCGCCAAATGTCCCGATATGCGGCAAGCCGGACGGGCCATAGCCCGTCTCGAACAACACATACCCCTTGTCCGGAGCCCCTTTCTGATAGCGTTTGAGCAACCGGCGCGCCTCTTCAAAAGGCCAAGCCTTGGACGACATCGCGGTTTCACGCAGTTCAGACATTTTCTTCAAGCTCCATCGGGAAAACAGCGTCGGCTTTCGTTTGCCGCCGACCGACCCCTCCTATTGTGCCGGTGCAGCATGAGTCAATAAAGCAAGCTGTTTTTCCTGTCTGGAAACTGGCCTCAGACGACTAACTGATCCAACTTGGCCGCCCAGATGAAATCATTCTCACTAAGGCCGTCAATTTCGTGGGTCATCAGCTGAACATCCACATATCCCCATCCAAATCTAATGTCGGGATGATGCCCTTGCTGATCGGCCAGCCAGGCGCAAAGGTTTGCCAGATAGGTCGCCTTGGCAAAGCCTTTGAATTTGAAATGACGGCTGAGAGTTTTTGCATCCGCATCCAGCGACCAATCGGAGGTCAACTGGGCCAGATGCGCGCTTGCCGCATCACGGTTCAAAGCTGGAATGCCGCCGGAACAAGGGGCACAGGTCCGATCCGATAGGGTGCAGGTTTGTTCTGATGTGGTCATGTCCAGCTTACTCCGCCGCTGTTGCCTTTTCGGGAAACTTATTCGGCAACAGGCCCAGTGATTGCGCCTTATGCACATCCGCCAGCAAATCCCGATCGGCGGCAGCAAACAGTTCCTCGGGGTCGTCCAGCACGAAATAGCCCATCTGGTGCATATCAATCCGGTAGGGCGTGCGCAGGATCGTCAGAACGTCAAAGGGATCGCGGTCGGGTATTTCGCTTTCCACCGCGTAGACAAGTTCGGTCGGGGATGAGGCAAGCCCCGATCCCAGCGCCTTGATCACCCCATCCTGACGCCGCAGACCAAATTCGATCGAAAACCAATACAGTCGGATCAGCCAAGCATAGTCCTTTTCACCGGCCCGCACCCCAGCCATTCCGATAGCATGACTGAACGCAGCAAATCGCGGATCGCTCAACAACGGAGTATGGCCGAAAATTTCATGAAAGATGTCCGGTTCCTCGATATAATCGAAATCCTCGCGGGACCGGATAAACGAGGCGGCCGGGAAAACCCGGTCGGCCAACATGCCAAAGAAGGTCTTGAACCCGATCAGCGCGGGTACAGGCTGCACTTTCCAGCCTGTCATATCCAGAAGCCTCTCAGAAATATCAGCGCATGATGGAACACGGGTTTTCGGAAGCTCCAGCCGGTCCAGCCCCGCGAGATAATCACGCGCCATATAGCGCTGTATGTTCTCTTGCTGAGCGGCATAAAGATCAGCCCAGACAGCATCCTCTTCGTCGGTATATGTGATGTGACCATCGGCATTGGCCACCTTGGCGACGTATTTTGTCGACTTTGGCATGGAAGCTCCTCCTGAAAAGAGCATAGCCAGCCATCGTGAAAAATTTCATTTGAATGTTTTTCAGGATCATACAATATGAACGAAACATTTCACAAACTCAAAAGATATGACGCAAATGCTTCAAAACGCGGATATCGCCATCCTGCAAGAGCTTCAGACCGATGGCCGTCTGTCTATGCAAGAGCTCGCGGATCGTACCGGCCTGTCTGCCTCGCAATGTTGGCGGCGGGTTCGCGATCTCGAAGCTGCTGGGGTTGTGGCAGGCTATACCGCTCGTGTGCCCGCCAAATCCGTCGGCCTGAACGCAATAGCCTATGTTCATGTTGCGCTGCGCGATCATCAGGAAGACAGCATCACTTCGTTTTTGCGGCTGGTTGAGACCGAGGCTCAGATTGTCGAGTGCGCCTCAATCACCGGGGATCATGACTTCATTCTGAAAGTCTATTCGAAAACACCCGAAGATCTTGAGGCGTTCATCATGCAAAGGCTGTTGAAATCGGGGTTAGTCCGCGACACTCGCAGCAATTTTGTACTGCGGCAGACGAAAACACGTGGCCCTTTGCCCATTCTTTGATCTATCGCTCCAAAATCCGTTGAACCTATTCCCTGCCCCACCTATCGTGCGGGATCAGAACAGTTCAATCAGGACACCCCTATGACCAACCAAGTGCCACACCCGATGTCTCCTCAAGATTGCCTCGTGGCGATTATGGTTGCGATCTCTGCATCAGATGAGACCATCCGCACCGCCGAGCTGGTCAAAATCGAGGGCGCGGTCAACATGCTGCCTGTCTTTGCAGAATATGACATCGACCGGATGTATCGCGTTTCCCAGATCGTCTTCGATCTGTTTGAACAAGAAGATGGTCTGGATGCCCTGTTTGGACTGATTCGCGACAACCTGCCCGAACGCCTGAACGAAACCTCCTATGCGCTTGCATGTGATGTTGCGGCTGCAGATGGTACGCTGGCAGAATCCGAATTGCGGCTGCTCGAGGAAATCCGTTACGAGTTGGACATCGACCGTTTGCATGCCGCTGCCATCGAGCGCGGCGCGCGAGCACGGCACACGACCTGACATCAGCTGCTGCCGGCCAGCTTCCCCCACCTTTCGATCAGTGCGCGCTGCAATTTGCGCGACCTGTTATTCCAGCTCCGCCCGCCTTCGGGCCGTTCACGATACGCTCGGGGGATCGTTGCGCGATGTTCTATGTCGGCCGTGAATATCGCAAAGGCCAGCTCTGCCCCATCTGGTGAGGTTATGAACCCACCCAGGCCCGAGACAAAGTTCAGGGTTCCGGTTTTCGCATTCACTCTGATCGGATGATCCTTGACCGGCCGCCCCTGACTGTCGGCAAGGGTAAATTTCTTCAGCAAAGGCCGGAGGTCTCCGGCTTTCTGCGCCGCCAGCAGCGCGACCACCAAATCCTCGGGCGCTACGCGTGAATCGCCCCCAAGCCCTGAATGATCGACCATCGCAACCCCGGTCACACCATAGGTCTCTGTGGCCCATCTGTTCATCTCGGCGGCTGACTCCGCCAAAGTCTGCGGTCGCGTACCGCGCGCCCTCGAGGCAGCGAGCCCTACCATCTCGGCAGTGAGGTTGGTCGAGTATTTCAGCATGCCCTGCAATATGCTCTCGAGCGGGTCGCTTTGATGAATGACCAAAGGGGTTCCATTCGGCATCTGCCGCGTGACCTGCGTCCGCCCCAGCACAATTCCGTTGGATCGGGCCAATGTTCTGAAAACGTCACCTGCATAAAGCGCGGGCTTGCGGACAGGCAGCCACCGCGCCCCATCGCTACCTAACGCGCCTTTGGCAACAGTCCACCGGTCCTGACGGGCGCTGGGTTCGTAGGTATAGATCGGCAGGTTGCGGCCCTCGACCTTCATGGACGCCACTTCCACTGCAGGGGTATAGCGCGTGCTTCGGGCATCCATGGTCACGTCATAGCTGGCGCCCTGCTTTTTCCACTCGAAATGCACGCGATTGAAATTCAGAGAAATGCCGCTGATCGCAGGGCTGTACCCCAAATGATCTGGCTGCCCCGGATCAATGCTGAACACGTAAGGCAACGCGCCATCATAAACTTTGAACGCGCCGCGGACCTCGGTGATTCCGGCCTCGCGCAAGTTTGCCGCCATCGCGGCCAGCGCATCCGTATCCAGCAAAGGATCACCACCGCCAACAAGAACAAGATCGCCGTTCAAAATGCCGTTTTCTATGGGCCCCTCAGCGACCAACGCAGTTTCGAACCTGTAGTCAGCACCCAACACATTCAGCGCGTAAAGCGCGGTCAGGGCCTTGCCAACACTTGCCGGTGGCAAACCCCGGTCGCCACCATAGGCTTCAAGCACCGTGCCTGTATCAGCGTCGGCTACAGCAAAGGCGACTTCGCCGCGCAGGTTCGCGGCTTCGACCAAGCGCACAACACCTACGATCGGCTCATCACGAATCTGAGGCCTCAATGATGTAAGCGGTGCCTCACCCATAACGGCTACAGGCATCAGGGCCGCGCCCAGCCCAGCAATAAATCCTCGTCGCGAATAACGATCATTCATGGGTTAATTAAAATCCCAGAGATCACAGGCAAACAACCTGAGATCCGAATTATGGGCCCACAGGGGCTATTCAGGCAACACCTTGTTGCCCCAAACCCCCTGAATGCGCAACTGGGTCGAACTGACATCCAGCATCGGCACATTCACAAAACACCACGCCGGGGCCTGTGCCCGGCCCAGTAAATGCCGCGCCTGCCCGTCGATGCGGTATTTGGCATAGCGACGCGCCGCAGGGGACATACGTGCAGAGATGCGGTCTCCGGGACGGGCAACAACGCCAACCGGTACGGTTTCAATAATCGACTGCCAATCCTTCCACTTATGGAATTGCGCCAGGTTATCTGCACCCATCAGCCAGACAAACCTGACCTGCGGATAAAGCTTCTGCAGGGCGGCGACAGTATCCGCCGTGGCGCGCGTGCCGATCTGGGTCTCGATATCCGTCACCTCGACACGTGGATGCTGCATCACAGCTTGCGCTGCCTTCACCCGCCGCGCCAATGGCGCAGGCCCGCGCTCTTTCAAAGGATTGCCCGGAGAGACCAGCCACCACACCCGATCCAGCCCAAAGGCCTTCATTGCCTCGAGTGTCACATGCACATGGCCCTTATGCGGCGGATCAAATGACCCCCCGAACAACCCCACAACCTGCCCGGGCCGTACATATGGGATAGAGCTACGCTGCATCTCTTGCTGATGTTCAGAACTCGGCGGGGTTGTCAATCAACAGGTTGCACAGCGTCGCCCAACCTGACCCGCCCGGGCCGCACCACCTCGGCGCACCAACCGCCATGACCCCGAACGGCGGAATAACCACACTTGCCCAGCGCCTCCTCCATCCGGCTGCACGGCGCGCAGATCACAGTGAAACGCAGGATGGCCTCGCCCACCTGCACCTCACGCCCCTTGAGCGCCGCCAAATTGATTCCTGATACCACCAGATTGCGTCGCAGGGTTTCAGGCGCAACCAGACCCTACCCGAGATAGGAGCCTATCGCAGACAGATGTTCCCGCTGGATCAGGGTCACGGCTCGCTTGCCCGCGCAGCTGCGGTCTCCGTCCGGCCCATTAGCAGAGAACATGGCCCCCTCTACAGCGACTATCTCATTCCGCAGCGCAGGCCGCAAACTAATCCAGTCAGCGCAACCTGCTTGTGAGTAGCAAGAAATAACGTATTGGAATGCCGTTGTTATAGCGGTTCCTTCAGTCTGCGTTACTGAACGGACCTTCTTGCAGTTTCCTAGCTTCCCTCCAAGCCCACAACGCAAGGATTATTTGCAGAGTCAAGGCACTGCCATAGCTTGCAGCACCTGTACTGACTGGATAAGCACTACCCCGACAGAAAAACACTAAATCAATAGGAACAATCTATTGCGCAACCTATCATTGGCCACTGCTTTCCTCGCCCTCTCGTCGAATGTTTTGTATGCAGGCGCACAGGAGGATGCCGATTATATAGCCAACGTCACCGTAAACGAAGAAGTCATGCAAGGTGTGCTGGTCGCAATGCGTCCGGTCCTGATACAAGCGGTGCAACAAGATCTAATTTCCAGGGGCATAAAAGTATCTGATACCGAAGCGTTTTTCGACATTGTGATGGACGTATTCATGGATGGATTCATCCACGAACTGCGGATTCCAACGGCTCAATTCTATGTTGAAAATTTCTCAGCTTCTGAATTGCACGAAATAACCCAGTTCTACGACAGCCCGACGGGAAAGAAGCTACTCCGATTAACGCCTGCAATGATGCAGCATGGCGCAAAAACGGGTCAGGTGGCCGGTGCAAAAGCGGCTCAGATGGTTCAACCCGAAATTGTTCGGCGCATCCACGAAGAAGGTCTCGTAATCGAAAATAGATCTTTCACCGACAAATTGCTGGAAGCCTTCGAATAAGCTCAGAACTATTCTTGCTCGCCCTTGTCGGCTCGGGTATCACACCGTCCAACCAAATTCCTCCGACCCAAAGGACGCGACATGGCCGCCTATCAATATGTCTACCACATGCAGGGTGTCTCCAAGACCTATCCCGGTGGCAAGAAGTGCTTTGAAAACATCCACCTGAGCTTTCTGCCCGGCGTGAAAATCGGTGTTGTCGGCGTCAACGGCGCGGGTAAATCGACGCTGATGAAGATCATGGCCGGCCTCGACAAGGATTTCACCGGCGAGGCCTGGGCGGCCGAAGGCGCCAAAGTCGGTTACCTGCCGCAGGAACCGAAGCTGGACGAAAGCCTCAGCGTGCGCGAAAACGTCATGCTGGGCGTGGCCGAGAAAAAGGCGATCCTCGACCGCTATAACGAACTGGCGATGAACTACTCAGACGAAACCGCGGATGAGATGGCCAAGCTGCAGGACGAGATCGACAGCCAGAACCTCTGGGATCTCGACAGCCAGATCGACGTTTCGATGGAGGCGCTGCGCTGCCCGCCAGACGATGCCAATATCGCCAACCTCTCAGGCGGTGAAAAACGCCGCGTCGCGCTGTGCAAATTGCTGCTCGAAGCGCCCGACATGCTGCTGCTCGACGAGCCGACCAACCACCTGGATGCCGAAACAATCGCCTGGCTGCAACAGCACCTGATCGATTACAAAGGCACCATCCTGATCGTCACTCACGACCGCTATTTCCTCGACAGTATCACCGGCTGGATCCTCGAACTCGACCGAGGTCGTGGTCTGCCGTATGAGGGCAACTATTCCGCGTGGCTGGAACAAAAGGCCAAGAGGCTGGAGCAGGAAGCCCGCGAGGACAAGTCTAAGCAGAAGACCCTGCAACGCGAACTCGACTGGATGCGCCAAGGCCAGAAGGCCCGTCAGGCCAAATCCAAAGCCCGGATCAACGCCTATAATGATTTGGCGGAACAGTCCGAGCGCGAAAAGCTGACCCGCGCACAGATCGTCATCCCCAACGGCCAGCGCCTTGGCGGTAAGGTGATCGAGGTCGAAGGCCTGTCCAAACACATGGGTGATAAGCAACTGATCGAGAACCTCGACTTTACCCTGCCCCCCGGCGGAATTGTCGGCGTCATCGGGCCCAACGGCGCCGGTAAATCGACCCTGTTCAAGATGCTTACTAGTCAAGAGCAGCCCGACGCAGGCACCATCACGCTTGGCGACACGGTTGAACTGTCCTATGTCGACCAGTCCCGCGACGACCTCAAGGACAACGACACCGTATGGGAGGCGATCACCGGCGGCGCCGAGATCATTCAGTTGGGCGATGCGCAGGTCAATTCCCGCGCCTATTGCTCGTCCTTCAACTTCAAGGGCGGCGACCAGCAGAAAAAGGTCTCCTTGCTGTCAGGGGGTGAGCGCAACCGCGTCCACATGGCCCGCCTGCTGAAAGAGGGCGGCAACGTCCTGCTGCTCGATGAACCGACCAACGATTTGGACGTCGAAACCCTGCGCGCCCTGGAAGACGCGCTGGTCGATTTCGCCGGCTGCGCCGTGGTCATCAGCCACGACCGCTTCTTCCTCGACCGGATCTGCACGCATATTCTGGCGTTTGAGGGTGATGCCCATGTCGAATGGTTCGAGGGCAACTTCGAGGATTACGAAGAGGACAAGAAACGCCGTCTGGGACCAGACGCGCTGGAGCCGAAGCGGTTGAAGCATAAGAAGTTTGCGCGATGAGACGGAAGCTCAAAAGACGGTTGGAAAAATGGCAACGTAGCGCGCTGAAAATCAGCGCGCCGCTGCGCAAGCGCATCCGGCAAATGTACAAGACAGATTACTGTGTGATCGTCGCAAGCAATGGCCGGTCGGGCAGCACCATGACCTACCATGCGCTGCGCGATGCACTGGAAAGGCTGGACCCAAACCTCTCGGGTCAGGCCAGTTTCGTGTCTCGGTTGGACGACGCCACCTTCCAGGCGCCGTTTCTTTACAAGACGCATGATTTTCCGCAGGTTTTGTCAAACTGGTCAAAAGATACCCGAGTCGTCTTTTGCTTTGGCTCGACAAAGGACTCTACCTTTTCAGTCTACACAGCGATGGAAGGCTATGGCCCTGAGTGGATAAAAAAGCACTTCTACAATCTGCATGCGACGGGCACATATGACGAGCTTTTCGAACGTGATGTGCTGCAACAGGCACGGCAGATCAAGGAATGGGTCACTTATGACGACATCCCGGTATTGTGCGTTCACTACGATGCGTTGTGGGAATATCAGGACGAAATCTCTGAATTTACCGGATTGAAATTTGTACCGGCTCCGCGGCGTGAACGGGCTGAAAAAGATATTCCGGAAGATCTGCGAAAGGCCGCGAGCCAAATCTACGATCCGATTGACGAAGTGATTTCCCAGCTTCCCAGATGTTTTGTGGCCTCGCCCGAAATGAACGAGATCGTGGGCAAATTGCCGCTCGCAAAGTGATCCTCGGACGGTCTGGCGCGTGACGTTCTTCCGGGCGCTCGCGAATCCAAAAAATTCAGTCTAACCACATACATTGTATAGATTGTTTCAGGATATTCTGATGCGTAGATTCTGATGCCTGGCGCTAGTTTCAGTCGTTCAGGATTGCAAATCCGGCTTGTCACATCTCGTCTGAACTGGCATACTCAGAGTGCTACCGTTTTTCTATTTCGACCCACTGTCTCCTTCTACGGCGTTCAGTCTATCGATACAGACGACGACGCCAGGCTGTCGCAACTCCGTGGGCAGCACCAGATAAGGAGAACACGGATATGCCTTCAGGCACCGTAAAATGGTTCAACACCACCAAAGGCTACGGCTTTATTGCACCCGAAGATGGCGGCAAAGACATCTTCGTTCACATCTCGGCCGTCGAACGCTCGGGCCTGACCGGTCTGGCCGACAACCAGAAAGTCACGTACGAGCTGCGCTCGGGTCGTGACGGTCGCGAAAGCGCCGACGACATCCAGCTGGCGTAAGCCGCTGTAAGGGCAGGGTTTTCCTCTGCCCTTTTCTATTTGTGCCTGAGCGACCACCTGTAAAAGTGTGTCTCGGCGATTACATCACAATTCAGTTACTCTTCCCCGACGATTGACCGGATCGGATATCATCCGGACACTATGGTCATGATTTTTCTGTTGTATTGAAGAGAGCTGATATGTTGACACGCCGTACATTCCTGACTGCAACAGCAGCAGCAAGCCTTGTTTCGACCGCCGCGTCGGCAAAGAAAGCCGTCGAATACGACCCTACTCCACAATTTGTTCGAATCAAAAAGCAATTCCTGCCAGGCCAGCTTCTGGTGGTTCCACGCTCGTTCTATCTGTACTTCGTAACAGAACCTCGCAAGGCAATCCGTTACGGGTGTGGGGTGGGCAAAGCCGGGCTGGAGTTCACCGGAACAGCGACCATAGACGTCAAAAAGGAGTGGCCCACCTGGCGCCCCACCAATGAAATGATCGAGCGTGAACCAATTACATATGCTCGTTTCAAGGATAACGACTATGTGCAGCCTGGCGGTGACGGCAATCCGTTAGGTGCACGGGCGCTTTATCTGTTCCAGAACGGCGTTGACACTTATTTCCGAATTCACGGGACCACTCAGCCGCAGACCATAGGCCGTGCGGCCTCGAACGGATGTATACGCATGCTGAACACGCATGTCATCGACCTGTACCAGCGGGTGCCGATTGGAACAGTTGTGACGGTCGTCTGATCAATCTTCTGCTGAATTCACAAGTTCCAAAACCTTTGGTCCAAGGTCTTCAACGATGAGGGCCACACCACTGGCGTTGGGATGGATGCCATCTGCCTGCATGTGTTCCCGTACTTCTTCGGGGTTTCCTGCCGCAGTCAAACCTGTGAAAAAACTTGGCGCATATCCAGTCTGATATCGATCCGCCAGATCGGAGTAGATCGCATCAAATGCGGCTTTGTAATCTGGACCGTAATTCCCCGGCGCCTGCATCCCGACCAACAACACGGCGACCTCAGCGCCATCTGCTGCTTTCAGGATCGTCTCAAGATTTGCGCGTGCAACTGCCGGATCAAGCCCTCGCAACAGATCGTTCCCGCCCAATGCGACGATCATCCCATCCACGTCGGGCGTCAGTGTCCAGTCCACACGTGCCGCCCCTCCGGCGGTGGTGTCCCCGGATACACCCGCATTGATCAGGCGCACATCCGCTCCGTGATCTTTCAACCAACGATCCAGCTGCGGAACAAATCCGTCTTGCTCGGGCAGGCCGTACCCTTGAGTCAAAGAATCCCCGAGAGCTGCAATCACTACGGTTTCTGCTGTGGCCGCAAAGCCGCAACACGTGATAAGCACCGGCATCAAAGCCTTGCGCAACATCTCAACTGCTCCATATCCCATTTGATTACCTCGGTTCGGACCTACCCATGATCGCAACTGTTCTATCGCTTGAAAATGCCGCTTTATCGCTGGATGGCAATGCCGGTCGGGTAGATATCCTGCACGACATCACGCTTTCCGTACACAAGGGCGAGACACTGGGTCTGATTGGGCCGTCCGGGTCAGGAAAATCGTCGTTACTAATGCTGATGGGCGGGCTGGAACAGGCGACGGGCGGCCAGGTAACCGCACTCGGGCAAAATCTGACCCGCATGAACGAAGACGAGCTCGCGCGGTTCCGACGCAACAGCATGGGCGTTGTATTTCAGAATTTCCACCTGATCCCCACGATGACTGCCCTTGAGAACGTGGCCACACCGCTGGAGTTGGCCGGCCACAAAGATGCCTTTCAACGGGCCGAAGCCGAATTGGAGTCCGTAGGGCTGACGCATCGACGCGACCATTATCCGGCGCAGCTCTCCGGTGGAGAGCAGCAGCGCGTCGCGCTCGCCCGTGCCTCTGCCCCGCGACCACAGATCCTGCTGGCGGATGAGCCTACCGGCAATCTGGACGAAACAAACGGAGCCGCCATCATTGATCTGCTGCTTGGCCTGCGCGACAGGCATGGTGCTACTTTAGTTCTGGTGACCCATAGCCACAGCCTTGCGCGCAGATGTGACCGTGTTGTCCGGCTGCGCGATGGAAGGATTGCCGATGACACAAGGCAAGAGGGCGCCGAATGAGCCTGCGGATGGCCGGGCGGCTGGCGCGGCGGGAACTGCGCGGAGGTCTGCGCGGTTTTCGGGTGTTTCTGGCTTGTCTTGCACTTGGGGTCGCTGCCATTGCCGCAGTGGGTTCGGTCCGCCACGCCATCCAAACCGGACTGACGCAAGAAGGCGCGGCTCTGCTGGGCGGGGATGCACAGCTGGAATTCACCTATCGCTTTGCGGATGAGGCTGAGCGTGCATGGATGAACGACGCGGCCTTAGCCATCTCCGAAGTCGTCGATTTTCGGTCAATGGCAGTCGCGCAGCAGAATAGTGACCCACAGCGGGCGCTTACGCAGGTCAAATCCGTTGACGACTCCTATCCATTGTTGGGCAAGCCAATACTAGAGCCCCAGATGCCCCTGCGTGACGCCTTTACAGGCCAGCAAGGGGCGCCCGGTGCCGTAATGGCTCCCGCTCTGATCGACCGGCTTCAGCTATCGGTTGGGGATCGGTTTTCACTTGGAACTCAGGAATTTGTCCTGATGGCAGCCCTGATCCACGAACCGGACGGGGCGGCAGACGGGTTTGGATTGGGTCCGCGCACGCTGATCCGCACACAGGACTTGCTGACTTCCGGATTATTGGCACCGGGTACTCTGTTTTCCACCAAATACCGCCTGGATCTACCGCCGGGGTCTGATCTTACAGCTCTTTCGGCGCAGGCAAGCGAAGCCCTTGAAGGCAGCGGAATGCGGTGGACCGATGCACGGAACGGTGCCCCCGGCATTTCAGAATTTGTTGCCCGGCTCAGCGCTTTTCTGGTTCTGGTTGGACTATCCGGGCTGGCTGTTGGCGGCATCGGCGTATCTGCAGCGGTGCGCGCCTATCTGGCGCAAAAGACTGAAACCATTGCTACCTTGCGTACTTTGGGTGCCGATCGGGCGACCGTGTTTCAGACTTATCTGATCCAGATCGGTATTCTCTCTGGCATCGGCATTTTTCTGGGCATCATATTGGGTGGATCGGTGCCTCTGCTGCTTGCGCCGCTGATCGAAACTCGCCTGCCTGTGCCCGCAGTGTTCTCGTTCTATCCGCAGCCTCTGGCTGAAGCCGCGCTTTACGGCGTGCTCACCGCCTTTTTATTCACACTCTGGCCCCTTGCCCGTACTGAAGAAGTCCGCGCTGCGACCCTGTTTCGCGATGCGCTGTCTTCGGCGCGCTTCCTGCCCCGTGCAAAATACATCCTAGCGACAGGCATCGGGCTTGCGGCGCTGATCGGCGCAGCTGCCTTTTTCAGCGGATCGGCGCGCCTGACCCTTTGGACCAGCGGCGGGTTGGCCGGAGCGCTGGTTCTGCTTTCGATGGCAGCGCTGGCGATCCGCAAACTGGCGCGCCTGACCACAAAACCCGCCCGAGGGAATCCTCCCCTGCGATGGGCCCTGTCGGCCATTTCCGATCCGCGCGAAGGGGCCGCATCGGTTGTCCTGTCGCTGGGGTTGGGCCTGTCGGTACTGGCCGCAGTCGGACAAATCGACGGCACGCTGCGAAACGCGATTTCAGGAAACCTGCCCGATGTCGCCCCTTCTTATTTCTTCGTCGATATCCAGAAAGAGCAGATGCCTGGCTTTACCGAACGGCTGGAAAACGACCCTGCCGTAAGCCGGATCCAAAGCGCGCCCATGCTGCGCGGGATCATCACACAGATTAACGGGCAGCCCGCGATTGAGATCGCCGGGGACCACTGGGTTCTGGAAGGCGACCGCGGGGTCACCTATTCTGACGCCCCGCCCTCGAACGCACGGGTCACCGCCGGGGAATGGTGGTCCGAAGACTATTCCGGAACGCCTCAGGTCAGCTTCGCCGCTGAAGAGGCCGAAGAGATGGGCCTGAAGCTGGGTGACCAACTGACCGTCAACATATTGGGGCGCGACATCACCGCAGAGCTCACCTCTCTGCGCGAGGTGGATTTCTCGACCGCCGGCATGGATTTCATCATGTCCATGAACCCGTCGGCCCTGGCCGGCGCACCGCATAGCTTCATTGCCACCGTCTATGCCGAAGAGCAGGCTGAAGCCGCGATCCTTCGTGATCTGGCGGGTAGATTCCCCAATATCACCGCAATCCGTGTCCGCGATGCGATTGACCGGGTCTCGGGTCTGCTGGCGGGGTTGGCCGCTGCGACGTCTTATGGGGCTGGTGTATCGCTGCTAACCGGCTTTCTGGTCCTGATCGGCGCCGCGGCAGCGGGTGAACCAGCCCGGCGGTACGAGGCCGCAGTCCTGAAGACCATCGGTGCCGACCGACGGCGCATATTGATCAGCTTTGCCCTTCGGGCTGTTCTGCTGGGGTCTGCCGCTGGAATTGTAGCCCTGATGGTGGGCATCCTCGGCGGCTGGGCGGTTGCGACATATATTTTCGACACCAGCTTTGACGTCATTTGGCCATCTGCCATCGGCATCGTATTGGCCGGGATCATCGTCACGCTGGGCGCGGGGTTGATCTTTGCCTTGAAACCCCTTGCCGTTCGCCCGGCGCGCATCTTGCGCGCCAGCGACTGAGTTTATCGGACGCAGGCGACGGGCTGCAAAATCGTCAGCAGATTTGCATTGTCACACACCAGCGAATCCAGCGTGATTTCGTCCAGCGAGGCATAAAAGACCTCGGCCGCGTCCCGCAGCGCAAGGCGCAGCCGGCAGGCGTTGGTGAGCGGGCATGTATTGTCGGCATCCGCAAAGCACTCGGCAATCGGCAAGTCGCCCTCGATATGTCGAAAAACCGAACCGATCCGTATCTGATCAGCAGATCTAGCGAGTACCATACCACCATTGCGACCGCGATGAGTGCTCAGATAATCTAACTGGCTGAGTTGGTTGATCACCTGCGCCAAGTGGTTTTCCGAGATATTGCAGGCCTTTGCGATCTCGGATTTGGTCACCAACCTGTCTGGATTTGCTGCACAATACATCAGTAGGCGCACAGCAATATTTGTCCGCTTGGTTATCCGCATGTTTGCCTCCCTAAGTTCAACATGCTGCCTTATTGCATGTTGGGCAAAAAAGCGGTTTGACATACATCAATTCCCGGTCAGAAGTGATCCCGCATGGCAGATCCCTATTTCTTTGGCTACGGCAGCCTCGTGAACCTCGCGACCCACGATTTCCCCGACCCGCATCCCGCGCAGTTGAAGGGATGGCGGCGGGCCTGGCGGCATACCGATTTGCGCCCGGTCGCTTTCCTGACTGCCATTCCGGATCCCACTTCTGAAATCGACGGCATGATTGCCCATGTCCCGGGCAATGACTGGGACGCGCTGGATCAACGTGAGTGGGCCTACGACCGCGTTCCAGCGACTAAGGCCGTCACCCATTCTCTGCCACACGAGGTTGAGATCGCTGTTTATGCCGTACCTGATGACCGTCAATCCGCGGCCAGCCGGCGCCACCCCCTGCTGATGAGCTATATCGATGTGGTTGTGCAGGGCTATTTGCGTGCGTTCGGGTCCGAGGGCGCCGATCGCTTTTTTGCCACCACTGATGGCTGGGACGCCCCGATCCTGAATGACCGGGCAGAGCCGCGGTATCCGCGCCACCAGGCATTGAAACCGGATGAGACTTGTTTTGTGGATGATCGGCTGAAGCGAATAGCAGCCCAGATCGTAAAGACCTTATAGAAAAAGGCGCGGCCAGCAGACCACGCCTTATCACAATCTAACGCACTAAGATCAGCCGCGCGCGCGGATCACCTGCAGAAGGGGCAACAGGGTGGCCATCTCGGGGCCGCGCTCCATTCCTGTCAGTGCCTTGCGCAAAGGCATGAACAGACTCTTGCCCTTGCGGCCTGTCGCGTCTTTCACCGCGCTGGTCCACTGCCCCCAGGTCGCGCCGTCGAAAGGGCCTTCTGGCAACAACGCCACGGCCTCGGTGATGAACTCTCGGTCTTCATCGGCAATCAGTGGTTCGGCACCGTTACGGCACAGCTCCCACCACCCTTTCAGGTCTGCCAGAGTGGTGATGTTCTCGCGGGCCATGGCCCAGAATGGTTCGGCCAGTTCGGCCGGTACGCCCGCATCTGCCACAGCATCCGCAACGTCGGCCAATGACAAAGATTGCAGGTGTTTTGCCGTCAACGGAAACAAGTCCTGAACGTCAAACTTGGTCGGTGCGGCACCAAAACGACCAATGTCAAATCCATCGATCAGCTCGGCCATCTCTGTCCGCAACTCAACCGGGTCGGATGAGCCCAGACGCGCCATCAAGCTGAGCAATGCTAACGGCTGTACGCCCTGCTCGCGCAGATCACGCAGAGCCAGCGTGCCCAGTCGCTTAGACAGCGCCTCGCCCTGGGGGCCGGTCAGCAGAGAATGATGTGCAAAACGCGGGCAAGTACCGCCCAGCGCTTGGATGATCTGAATCTGCGTCGCGGTATTGGTCACATGGTCCGAGCCACGCACCACGTCGGTCACACCCATTTCGGTATCATCGACCACCGACGCAATCGTGTACAGAACCTGACCGTCGCCCCGGATCAGTACCGGATCCGACACCGAGGATGCATCAATCGAGATATCGCCCAGAATGCCGTCGGTCCACTCGATCCGTTCATGATCCAGCCTAAAGCGCCAGACACCGTTACCACGTTCTGCCCGCAGCGCGTCTTTCTCGGCGTCGTTAAGGTTCAATGCTGCGCGGTCATAAACCGGCGGCTTGCCCATGTTCAGTTGTTTCTTGCGCTTGAGGTCCAGCTCGGTCGGGGTTTCGAAGGCTTCATAGAACCGGCCCATCTCGCGCAGCTTGTCGGCTGCCTCGGCATAGCGGTCCAGACGCTCGGACTGTCGTTCGACCCGGTCCCAATGCAGGCCCAGCCACTCGAGGTCCTGCTTGATGGCATCGACATATTCTTCCTTCGATCGCTCGGGGTCTGTGTCGTCGATACGCAGGATGAACGTGCCGCCAGCCTTGCGGGCAATCAGGTAGTTCATCAGCGCTGTGCGCAGGTTGCCCACATGGATGTAACCGGTGGGTGACGGGGCGAAACGGGTGGTTGTCATAGGAGTCTCCTGTTGGCGCGGCTCTTCTCACAGGATGGGCAAATTGTCCAGCCACCGCACCGGTTCACGCCAACGTCAGGTGGCAATCCTCGGGCGATACCCTATCTTCAAAGTGCTGGCACACACAGGGAGATCTCAAAATGACCGTTACACTGACTCGTAGGGCCGCACTGGGCGCGGCGGCAGCATTGCCTTTTGCATCAGCTGCTACCCCAATCCTGGCTGCAGCAAGCGATACCAAAGCGAATTCAATCATCGCGAAATCGTTCCAGCTGGGCGATTTCACCATAACAACTCTGCTGGATGGCAGCCTGCCGCGCGATGGCGCCAAAGAAATTTTCGGCGGCGGTGCCACGGATGAGGAATTTGCAAACGTTTCGGCCCAGAATTTCATCTCGGCAGATATGGCCCAATTCTTTTTCACACCAACGCTGGTCAATACCGGGTCTGAACTTGTGCTGTTTGATACTGGCCTTGGGCAAGGCGGCATTCAGGCGGCACTGGCAGATGCAGGCGTGAGCTCGGATCAAATCGACGTCGTCGTCATCACCCATATGCACCCTGACCATATTGGCGGCATGACCACAAATGACGCGCCCACCTTCCCGAATGCGCGCTATGTCACCGCAGCATCCGAGTATGACTTCTGGGCCGCACAGGATTCCGGCAATCGGGTCGGCGATCTGGTCGCCGCCAAAGTGACCCCAATGGCCGAAAAGATGACCTTTGTCGGCGATGGCGGCGAGGTTCTGTCCGGAATAACCGCCGTTTCAGCGCATGGGCATACCCCCGGACACACGGTCTTTCATCTGGAAAGCAACGGTCAACGTCTGGTGCTGACGGCCGATCTGGCCAATCACTATGTCTGGTCCTTCGCCCAACCCGAGTGGGAAGTGAAATTCGACATGGACAAAGCCGCAGCCGCCGCTTCTCGGCGTAATGTGCTGGGAATGCTGGCGGCGGACAAAATCCCGATGATCGGATATCACATGCCCTTCCCTGCCGCCGGTTTCGTCGAGACGCGCGGCGATGGGTTCCGATTTGTCCCGGTCAGCTATCAGATGATGGGTTAACGTCTAGTACCCCAGGTCCGGCCGGATTTTCGACCCGTCCGTAAAGCGGGACAGGCGGAAAACGGCCGGATTAACACAGGGGACATTGCCCGAGACCAGATCAGCCATCAGCCGCCCGGCACCGGGCCCGATTCCGAACCCATGACCCGAGAAACCCGTAGCGATGAACAAGCCGGGCCTGTGGTCCACGTGCGAGATGATCGGGATCGCATCCGGCGTTACATCAATCATCCCTGCCCAGCTTTGAACGATTTCAACCTGCTTTAGCGCGGGAATACCACTGATTGCGCTTTTCCAAGCCCGCCGCAACACCCGGAGCGATGGTTCGGGATCCAGAGTGCGGCAAAGTTCGAACGGTGTCACATCCGTGGGCAACCACCTCCGATCTTGTCGCGCCTCTTCGGCCCACCGCTTCGACACCCGAAACCGCAGCGACCGCCACTCCTGGCGAAACGCAGGAAGAAATTGCCACGCCAGACGAAGGCTATCCGGCACGATATCAACGGTGTTTTCGTGCCCGGACGCAATCGTATACCCTCCGTCGTCCCGCTTGCGTATTGCAAAATTGTCCGACCACAAGGCAGCCTCAGGACCGGAAACCGGAGAGGTTCGGAATACGGTGTTCAGCACCTTCAGTTGTGGAAAATCAACTCCAGCATTCCCTGCAAACAAGCGCGACCACGCACCGCCCGCCAGTACGACATTGCCGCAGGCCACGCGACCGCGTTCTGTGAAGACACCGACGACACGGTCCGCCTCTGTATCCAGACAGCGCACTGCACAGTTGGTCATCAACAGGGCCCCCCGGTCACGCGCAGCTTCGGCGATTGCGGGTGCAGCCCATTGCGGTTCCGCCCTACCGTCTTGCGGCATAAACAATGCGCAATCCAACCCCGTCTGATGGTCTGGCATAAGTTCCGCCAACAGAGCCCCGGACAACATCCTTGCCCCAGTATTCAACCCCTCCACATGGCGAAGCCAGCGTTCAAGATTGCTCTGTTCCCGCTTGCCTGAGGCGCCGAACAGGATACCGGCCTGTGTGAAACCTGTCTTGCGCCCGGTGCGTTGATCGAGCTGCGCCCAGATACGCTGTGATTCCTGCATCAGCGGGATTTCCCGAGGATCGCGCATACCCAAACGCACCCATCCCCAGTTCCGTGAACTCTGCTCAGAGGCAATTTGTCCCTTTTCGCACAGAAGGACAGACATTCCCCGCTCTGACAGTTCGAGGGCGGTTGATGCCCCAATAATTCCTCCACCAATGACAACAACATCAACGGCTTTTGGCAGCTTTAGATCGGGTTCAACAGCATTAGGCTTGGGGCCAGGCATCAACCGCTCATAACTCATTGCACGGACCGCAATGAAGGCGCGGGATCAGGACAGACGCAACAGAAGAAACTTCGCTTCAATGACTATTGCTCAGGCCTGTGACCATTCGGCCAACGTGGCAAGCCAGCGCATCTAATTCAGGATTTTGAAAACTTCAGGCCGCGCCGCACAATTCAGCCAGTTTCTGACGCAAAGAGGTAGCGATACTGCCTTCCGGCACCTTGGCTTCTGTTTCCAGAAACTGCGCGCCGGGGCCCACCGTCGTGGATTCCTCTTTGGGCACCTCTTCATTCAACAAATTGGCAATGGCAGCATCTACCTTTGCCTCATCCAGAGACCGACCTTCGGATTGCATAGACCGCCATTTTGGCGGTGAATGAAGCGGTTTATCGTATTCATCGTACATAATGGCACCAAATCGTTAACTCAGACATCCAATTTCGGACGCGTCGCTAAAGACCGAAGGGAAAGCTCATAAACACCTATTTCCCACAATGCGTCGCATCCGCCCCACATGGGGCAACAATCAAGCTAAAATGTGGCAAAAAAAAGACCGAGCATCAAGTGGGGCTCGGATACGCCCAAGAAAATCTAAGCCGCTGCATTCAAAAACAAAAACAGTTCCAGAAGCAGGCGACTATTGCCCATAAATTGGAAACAGTTTTCGCGTCAGAATGGTGATTCCTGTAAGGCGTCAGGTCCTGTCGCGCCAACGATTCACGATAGGATACCTACGATCCAGCCAGAATGCCCGCTTGGTCAAACGTGTCCCCGGGGCGGACTGAAACCGTTTGTATTCGCTGATATAGACCAAATGTTCGATCCGGCGCGCAACGGCTTCTTCGAACCCGGCGGCTACGCAATCCGCGATCGACCCATCCTGATCAACCAATATATCCAGAATGGCGTCCAGAACCGGATAATCCGGCAGGCTGTCACTGTCCTTCTGGTCTTCGCGCAACTCGGCACTAGGAGGTTTGTCGATGACCGAGGGTCGGATGACTTCACCCTCAGGGCCTTTCATCCAGCCGCGATGATTGGCATTGCGCCAGCGGCAGGTCTCGAACACGCGGGTTTTGTACAGGTCTTTGATCGGATTATAACCACCGTTCATATCCCCATAGATCGTGGCATATCCAACGGCGACTTCGGATTTGTTGCCTGTGGTCAGCAGCATCTCGCCGAACTTGTTCGACAGGGCCATCAGCAACAGCCCCCGCAGGCGGGACTGGATGTTTTCTTCGGTCAGATCTTCGTCTCGCCCGGCAAACAATGGGGCAAGCGTATCCGTGATCGCCGCGCGCCCCTGTGCAATAGGGACGAAATCATAGTGAACACCCAACGACTTAGCCACCGCTTCGGCATCATCCAAAGAATCCTGGCTGGTATATTCCGACGGCAACATCACGCAGCGAACATTTTCAGCGCCAATCGCATCCACCGCTATTGCCGCGACAAGGGCTGAATCAACGCCGCCAGAGAGACCCAGAACACCCTTTTTGAACCCGGTTTTGGCCATGTAATCACGCAGAGACTGGACCATCGCGCGATAGTCCTGCTCCCGCGCATCTGGCTGCGGCACAATCTCGTCCGGAATTATGCGCCAACCTGCATCGCCGCGTTCAAGATCCACATGCGCTATCGCTTCGTCGAACACAGGCATTCGGAATGCCAGTTCTCCGCCTGGATTCAACCCGAAGGTCGCCCCGTCAAAGACCTGATCGTCCTGCCCTCCGACCATGTTCAGGTAAATCAGCGGCAATCCGGTCTCAACCACGCGCGCCACCATATGGTTCAGGCGCACATCATATTTGTTTCGGAAATAAGGCGAGCCGTTGGGGATCAGCAGAAACTCGGCTCCTGTCTCCTCCAGCGTCTCGGCAACATCCGGATGCCAGCTGTCTTCGCAGATCGGGCTGCCGATCCGAGAGTTGCCAACCGAATAGGGACCGCCCAGCGGGCCGGAATCATATAGGCGCACTTCGTCAAAGACTGTCTCATTCGGCAGGTGATGTTTCAGCACTTTACTGCTGATCCTGCCGTTCTTGAGGATGAGATAGGCGTTATACAGCCGGTCATCTTCGAACCACGGCCCACCGATCGCAATCGCAGGTCCATCGGCGCAACGTTCCGCAAGCGCCTCAACAGCTTTCATTGCGGCTTTGTGGAACGCGGGCTTGATCACAAGGTCCTGCGTATTATAGCCGGTGATGAACATCTCGGGGAAAGCAACAAGTTGGGCACCGGCCTCGCGCGCCTGTTCCCACGCAGAAAAAGCCTTGGCCGCATTGCCTTCCAAATCCCCGACAATGGGATTGAGTTGCGCCAGAGTGATACGGAAACGGTCGGCCATACTGCCCTCTTGCCCTCGTCTGTCCTATTGCCATTTACCAGATCGCACCGCGAGTGAAAGACCAATAAGGCAAAAGCCGTTGCCCTGCCTGCGTCGGTATCCTAGTTTTGCGCAAAAGCACGATGCTCGCGCAGACAGGACCAAACATGAACGTTTTTCGCACTTCAATCGCCGCAGTTGCATTGACCCTGTCAGCGCTGACCGCCTTCGCGCAGAACGATCAGGTAGTCGTGGCCGATGACGAAGTGGGCGGCGTATACGAAGGCACGTTCCTAAATGGCCTGCGGCACGGAACCGGCACCTACCAGTTGCCGGATGGTTTCGAATACGAAGGCGAATGGATCGAAGGCGAAATTCAGGGTCAGGGTATCGCGCGCTATGCTAACGGGTCGATCTATCAGGGCGCCTTTGCCAACGGTCAACCCGAAGGGTTCGGAACGATCATCTATGCTGATGGTGGCAGCTATGAAGGGGAATGGGCCGATGGCTCGTTCAACGGCCAAGGAGTCGCCGTCTATGCCAACGGAGCGAAATACGAAGGTGGGTTCAAGAATGCCCGGCACCACGGCAAAGGCACTCTGACCGACCCGACCGGAGAGGTCTACGAGGGCGACTGGGTCGACGGGGTCAAGCAGGGCAAAGGCAAGATCACCTCAGCCAAAGGCAACGTGTATGAGGGCGACATCAAAGACGGCAAGCGTCATGGCACAGGTAGCCTGACACGGCCGGAAGGTATGAGTTATACGGGTGACTGGTCCGAAAATCGCATGACCGGAAAAGGCCGTCTACTGCAAGCCAATGGCGATTTGTATGAAGGCGACTTTTTTGATGGGCGCCGACAAGGCAAGGGCAAGGCAACCTATGCCAGTGGCGCCATTTACGAAGGTGACTATCACGATGATCGCCGCCACGGCAAAGGCCGTTTTCTGGGCACGGACGGGTTTGACTATACTGGTGAATGGAAAGACGGCCAGATTGAGGGCCTCGGAGAGCTGACCTATCCTGACGGTTCGACCTATGTCGGTGATTTCAGTGCAGACCTGCCCCATGGCAAAGGAATGCACACCTATCCTGATGGCCTGATTTACGACGGCGACTGGATCGCCGGCGTCTTCGAGGGTCAGGGCAAGGCCACTTACCCGAACGGCGCCATCTACGATGGGCAGTTCAAGAACGGTCTGAACCACGGCACCGGTGTTCTGACATTTGCAAACGGGTACAAATATGAAGGCGATTGGGTCGACGGTGCGCGCCAGGGCGAGGGCACAGCCAGCTTCCCGGACGGAACGACCTACAAGGGCGATTTCAAAGATGGGCAGCGCCACGGGCAAGGATCGATAACCACACCGCGCGGCTTCACCTATACAGGCGGTTGGGTCGAGGGGAAGATCAGCGGCACCGGAACCGCTACCTATGCGACTGGTGACGTGTACGAAGGTGGGTTTTTGGACAACAAACGCCACGGTGACGGCACGATGCGCTATGCAGACGGCAAAGAAGAAACCGGCGTCTGGGAAAACGGTGTTCTGCCGGGTGAAAACACCAGCGAGCCGCAGGAGAGTGCTCCGGCAGACGACAGCGCGACAACGGCAACCAGCCCTGCCTCTGACGGTTAGCGGGTTTCACCACGGCACAGGTTTTCCAGCCCAGTCGAAGAACCCGCCCGTGTCTGCGGGCACAAGCGCCTTGGCGACGCTCAGCAGGTTTCGCGCAGCTTCATCCGATTCAACGGCCGGGTGTCGCCCGACATATTTGCGCGTGAATTCTGTACGCACTGTGCCCGGATGCAGGGCCACACAGATCGCCTGTTTGTGGGTGCGGGCCAGCTCAATCGCGGATGTGCGCACAATCTGGTTGGCCGCAGCTTTTGAGGCCCGATAGCTGATCCATCCACCCAGCTGATTATCTCCGATTGATCCGACGCGGGCGGACAACACCGCCACGACAGATCGCCTGTCCCGTGGTAGCAGCCGCGCAGCGTGTGACAGCACAAGGGCCGGACCAACCGCATTCAGGGCAAACTGGTCCATCATTGCTTGCGCTGAAATTGATCTGATGGACTTCTCTGGCTGTGCACCATTGATTTCCAAAGCACCCGTCGCAATGAAGATCATGTCAAACGGGCATTGCAATGCTTCCAGAGCCGGGCCGACAGCTTCGACATTCGTGAGGTCGAAACCATCAGCAGAACGCGACAAGGTGGTTACGTCTACGGATTGCATGGTCAACAGCCTTTGCAGCGCGGCACCGATACCACCCGAGGCACCTATGATGAGAGCTTTTTCCATTCCGGATCAACTAGCGGTCTTCACTCGGCAATCAACCGTCACGGTTCGTGCAGGTTTTGACGTCTGCATGAAATTCCTACTTTTCATTCCCCGCATGCGCTGTATAAGCTCAACCCCATGATCAACCGCGCAGATATCCTTGTTGCCGACACCGCCCCCTGCGGTGCGTCTCTGCGTGGCCTACTGATCCTAATCCGCCTCTGAGCGTGCCACCCGGCGCGCCCGCTCAGAGGAGGACGCCCGCGCGCCATAGGCTTTAGGACAGAAGAAGAAAGAGAATCCCATGACCAATGTGACCGACCAAGACCGCGTCTTGATCTTTGACACCACTTTGCGCGACGGCGAGCAGAGCCCCGGCGCGACCATGACCCATGCCGAAAAGCTGGAAATCGCGGAACTGCTGGACGAGATGGGTGTTGACATCATCGAGGCCGGTTTCCCGATCGCATCAGAAGGCGACTTCAAAGCCGTCAGCGAGATTGCCGAGCGATCACAAAACAGCCGCATCTGTGGGTTGGCCCGTGCGAATTTCGCTGATATCGACCGCTGCTGGGAGGCGATCAAACACGCTGGCAAGAACCGCATCCACACTTTCATCGGCACCTCTCCACTGCACCGTGCCATTCCGAACCTGACCATGGACGAGATGGCCGACAAGATCCACGAAACCGTCAGCCACGCCCGCAACCTGTGCGAAAATGTACAGTGGTCACCGATGGATGCGACCCGGACCGAGTGGGATTATCTGTGCCGTGTGATCGAGATCGCGATCAAGGCCGGTGCCACGACGATCAACATCCCCGACACTGTCGGTTACACGGCACCTGTCGAATCCGCTGACCTGATCAAGCGCCTGATCGAAACGGTTCCGGGCGCGGATGAGGTGGTGTTTGCCACCCATTGCCACAACGATCTTGGCATGGCGACGGCGAACTCACTGGCGGCTGTCGCTGGTGGTGCGCGTCAAATCGAGTGCACCATCAATGGCCTTGGCGAGCGTGCGGGCAATACTGCGCTGGAAGAAGTTGTGATGGCGCTGCGCACCCGCAATGACATCATGCCGTGGCATACCGGCATCGACACCACCAAGATCATGCATATCTCGCGCCGGGTTGCGACGGTTGCGGGCTTCCCGGTTCAGTTCAACAAAGCCATTGTCGGCAAGAATGCCTTTGCGCATGAAAGCGGAATCCATCAGGACGGCATGCTGAAGAACCGAGAGAATTTCGAGATCATGCGCCCTGAAGATATCGGCCTGTCGGGCACCTCTTTGCCGCTTGGCAAACACTCGGGCCGGGCTGCGTTGCGCGATAAGCTGGAAACGCTCGGCTTTGAGGTCGGTGACAATCAGCTCAAGGACATCTTCGTGCGGTTCAAGGATCTGGCCGACCGCAAGAAAGAGGTTTTTGACGACGACCTGATCGCGTTGATGAGCCAGGATGATGAGGCCGACGATCACCTGCAGTTGGTTTCGATGAAAGTCACCTGCGGCACCGGCGGTCAGGCGGAATCGACGGTCGAGCTGGAAGTGGATGGCAAGGACATTGTCGCGACCGAACATGGCGACGGTCCAGTCGATGCCACCTTCAAAGCCGTTCGCCGAATCTATCCCAACACCGCCCGCCTGCAACTGTATCAGGTCCATGCTGTGACCGAGGGTACTGATGCGCAGGCAACCGTATCGGTTCGGCTGGAAGAGGACGGCATGATCGCCACCGGTCAGTCAGCGAATACCGATACGGTCGTGGCATCCGCCAAGGCCTATATCCACGCACTGAACCGCCTGATCATGCGCCGTGAAAAGGCCGGGCCAGGAGCAGACACGCGTGAAATC
Organism: Ruegeria sp. CDSC021; assembly: GCF_059610845.1. Taxonomy (NCBI): domain Bacteria; kingdom Pseudomonadati; phylum Pseudomonadota; class Alphaproteobacteria; order Rhodobacterales; family Roseobacteraceae; genus Ruegeria; species Ruegeria sp. CDSC021. The sequence goes on along the minus strand of NZ_JBXWOK010000002.1, from coordinate 213,808 downwards.
AGCTATAAGGACCTGACCTGACAGCCGGATGACACTCCCAAGGGCTCCCGCACCCGCGGGTGCCCGGCTACGCCGGACGCCCTTGCGGCTTTGGGCCCGGCAGCGCGCCTGCGGCGCGCTGCCGGGCCCAACACGTTTGATGGCATCTTTAGATGCTGGCAAATGGGGCGGGAGAACCCTGTGGTCCGAAATCAGACTGGCGTCACAGCCCTTTGAACAGCTCTGACAGACGGTCCATTTCATCTTGGATTCCAAAGGGCGCGTTCAGCAGGAACATCCCTGATCCGACCATTCGATGACCTTCCCGCGCAGGTGCAAACTGGACTTCATGACAGATCGCCTTGGGAAAGCCCTGCGCCTTCAACGCGGCAATCATCGGGGCCTGGCGTTGATCGGTCAGGATCGGATACCACAGCGCGATGACGCCCACATTCCATTTACGGTGCAGTTTTGAGATCACGCCCGGCAGCCGGTCATAATCCGCCTTCACCTCATAGCTGGGATCAATCATCAGCATCCCGCGCCGCGGCGTTGGCGGCAGCAACGACTGCGCCAGCTCAAACCCGTCCTGTTTGTACTCCTTTGCCCCAAAGGGGGACATGGTCATCGACAATGCCGCGTATTCCTGCGGGTGCAGCTCTGCGAAATGCAGGCTGTCCTGATCCCTCAGCAGGTTGGCCGCGATCAGCGGCGAACCGGCATAGCTGTTTTCTCCGTGCCGTTCATGAACCTTGGCCAGCGCCTGCGACAAAGGATGATCAGATGGAAACCACCCTTCGCGCTGCGCTCGCTTGATACCTACTGCGGCCTCGCCTGTGCGCACGGCTTCTGCTGCGTCTAACTGGTACAGGCCACGCCCGGAATGGGTTTCCAGATAGGTTATCGGCTTATCTTTTCGCGTCAGATAGTCCAGTACCCATGCCAAAAGAGCGTGCTTTTGAACATCAGCCAGATTCCCGGCGTGGTAAATGTGTTGATAAGAGAGCATGTTGCCTTCTAAAGTCCCTCTCAATAAGGCGGAAAGGTGCTGAGTTACGCGGAATCAGCCCTTTTACCGGGCGAGATGGCACCCTATAAGACATCCGTCCCGGAACCGTCGAGTCGCGGGCAGTAGAAATTCTGACGAACGGGATCAGTACAACATGGGCATCTTTGGCAATCTGGGCGGCTTGTTCTCAGCGGACATGGCGATCGACCTTGGAACAGCAAATACGCTTGTTTATGTCAAAGGGCGCGGTGTGATCCTGTCGGAACCTTCAGTTGTGGCTTACCACGTCAAGGATGGGGTTAAGAAAGTCCTCGCCGTCGGTGAGGATGCCAAGCTGATGCTGGGCCGAACCCCTGGTTCGATCGAAGCGATCCGCCCCATGCGCGAAGGCGTGATTGCGGATTTCGACACCGCTGAAGAAATGATCAAGCACTTTATTCGTAAGGTGCATAAACGCTCCACATTCTCAAAGCCCAAAATCATTGTCTGCGTCCCCCATGGTGCTACGCCTGTTGAAAAACGGGCCATTCGCCAATCGGTTATGTCCGCAGGCGCTCGCCGGGCGGGCCTGATCGCCGAACCCATCGCTGCGGCTATTGGTGCAGGAATGCCCATCACCGACCCGACCGGCAACATGGTTGTGGACATCGGCGGCGGTACCACCGAGGTTGCCGTTCTGTCGCTGGGCGACATTGTCTATGCCCGTTCGGTCCGCGTCGGCGGAGACCGGATGGATGAGGCGATTATCTCATACTTGCGCCGCCAGCAGAACCTGTTGGTGGGTGAATCCACCGCCGAGCGGATCAAGACCACCATCGGAACCGCCCGTATGCCTGATGACGGGCGCGGCCAGTCGATGCATATCCGTGGCCGCGATCTGTTGAATGGCGTGCCCAAAGAAATCGAAATCAGCCAGGCGCAGGTCGCCGAGGCCCTGTCGGAACCGGTTCAGGCAATCTGCGAAGCCGTTATGACCGCACTTGAAACCACGCCACCTGATCTGGCCGCAGATATCGTGGACCGCGGCGTCATGCTGACCGGTGGCGGTGCTTTGTTGGGCGATTTGGATTTGGCACTGCGGGAACAGACAGGTCTGGCCGTGTCAATTGCTGATGAAAGCCTGAACTGTGTGGCTTTGGGCACCGGCAAGGCACTGGAATACGAAAAACAGCTGCGCCACGCGATTGACTACGAAAGCTAAGGCGCGCACCCTCTAAAGGGTACATTCGGGCGCGAGCAGCACGGGAAGGAGTCCTGTGGCAAAGGACCGATCACAGCGCGATGAATACACCACCCCGCTCCGCCGTCTGCTGCTGGGGATCGTGGTTCTGTGCCTTCTGGGCATCTTTCTGGTCTGGCGCATTGACAGCCCTCGCGTCGAACGGTTTCGGGCGCAGGTTGTCGACAACGTGGTGCCCTCGATGGATTGGGCGATGGTTCCGGTTACCGCTGCGGTCAATCTGGCACGGGATTTTCAGAGCTATCAACGCCTGAGCGAGCAGAACCAGGAATTGCGCAGCGAGTTGCGTCTGATGCGCGCCTGGAAAGAGGCCGCACTGCAACTTGAGCAGGAAAATGCCCGGCTTCTGGATCTAAACAATGTGCGTCTCGATCCGCGCCTGACCTATATTACCGGGGTCGTCATGGCCGATAGCGGTTCTCCGTTCCGGCAGTCGGTTCTGTTGAACGTGGGCGAGCGTGACGGAATCATGGATGGATGGGCCACCATGGACGGGATTGGCGTTGTCGGCCGTATCTCGGGAGTTGGTCCAGATACCGCACGGGTGATCCTGATGACCGACGCAACCAGCGCGATACCTGCCACGATTCAACCGTCGGGGCAGACCGCTCTGATTGCCGGGGACAACACCGCCGCGCCTGTGGTTGAGTTTCTGGAGAATCGCGAACTGGTCCGCCCGGGCGACAGGGTTGTGACCTCGGGGGATGGCGGCGTTTTCCCTGGCGGCCTGCTGATCGGTCAGATTACCGCTGATCCGGGTGGCCGCCTGCGGGTGCGGCTGTCTGCAGATTTTGAACGGCTCAAATTTCTAAGAGTGCTGCGCTATCAGTCTGCGCCACTTATTCAGAACCCCGGAGGAATTGTCGGCCCACGCCAACCCGAGGCGGCACTGACACCGACGGAGACCGGCGATGGATAGTGCCGCGTCCGATCTGTGGCTCAAACGTGGCCTGTATCTGCTGTTGGCGCTGCTGGTCTTGTTCCTGCACCTGCTGCCACTGGACACGCAGCCGGATCGCTGGCCGTTTCCGGATTTCCTGATTGCGTTGACCTTTGCCTGGGTTCTGCGGCGCCCCGAATATGTGCCAACCCTGCTGGTCGCCCTGATCATGCTGGCAGCCGACCTTCTGTTTCAACGTCCCCCCGGCTTGCTGGCCGCGCTTGTTGTGTTGGGTACTGCCTATCTTCGGTCCGCAACTCCCGGGTTGCGCGAAGCGGGATTTTTGGGCGAATGGACCACCGTTGCCGTCGTGATCACAGCTGTTTTTTTCCTGAATCGCGTCATTCTTGCTATTCTGTCCGTGCAACAAGCGGCATTGGGGATGGTCGTGGTGCAAGTGGTTCTGACAATCGGGATCTACCCATTGATCGTTCTGCTCAGTCAGAACGGTTTTGGTGTGCGTCGTGTAGCACCTTCTGACCCTGGCCTGTCGGGAGGGCGGTAATGAAACAGCGCAAACCCAAGTCACAGGGCCTCGCCTATAAACGATTGCCACGCCGTGCGCTGATCCTTGGAGGCCTGCAAGCCGCTTTTATCGGAGGTCTGGCCGCCCGGATGCGGTTTATGCAGGTAGATCAGGCTGACGAATACCGCCTGTTGGCCGAGGAAAACCGGATTAACATCCGCCTGATCCCGCCCACACGTGGTCGAATATACGATCGCAACGGGCAGATCATCGGGCAAAACTCTCCGTCCTACCGTATCGTCATGGTGCGCGAAGATGCGGGCGATGTTGAAGCAGTCATCTCCAAGCTTTCTGAACTGATCCCACTGACCGAGGATGAGGTCGAACGCGCCATGACCGAAATGCGCAGATCGGCCCCGTTCCTGCCGGTCACTCTGGCCGATCAAGTCACCTGGGAAGATATCTCGAAAGTTGCCGTCAACGCCCCCGCCCTGCCCGGTGTCACACCCGAGGTCGGGATGACCCGGCAATATCCCAGATATGAGGATTTCGCGCATATCGTCGGCTATGTCGGACCGGTCAGCGATTACGACCTCAGTCAGATAGAAGATCCGGAACCCGTTCTGCGCATTCCCCGTTTTCAGATCGGTAAGGTCGGGCTTGAGGCCAAACAGGAAATCAGTCTGCGTGGCAAAGCAGGCGCCAAACGCGTCGAAGTGAACGCCACCGGCCGCGTGATGCGTGAACTTGACCGTCAAGAAGGTTTGGCCGGGGCCGATTTGCAACTGTCGGTCGATGCCGATCTTCAACAATACGCTCAGGCCCGTTTGGCTGGTGAAAGCGCCGCAGCAGTGGTGATCGATTGTGAGACCGGTGATATCCGCGCCATCAGTTCCGCACCCAGCTTTGATCCCAACCTTTTTGTGCGCGGAATCTCGGTTGCCGATTACCGGGCTCTGACACAAGACAACTATCGCCCGTTGGCCAACAAGACAGTACAGGGCACCTATCCACCCGGCTCGACCTTTAAGATGATCACTGCCATGGCCGCGCTTGAGGCTGGGGTCATCGGTCCTGGAAACACTGTTTACTGCCCCGGCCACTTGAAAGTCGGCAGTCGCCGGTTCCATTGTTGGAAACGCGGCGGGCATGGTACAGTTGATCTTGGTCTGTCTCTGAAACGCAGCTGCGATGTGTATTATTACGACGTTGCCCTGCGCACAGGCATCGACAATATCTCCGACATGGCTCGTATCTTTGGGCTGGGCGTGAAACACGATATCCCGATGTCCGCAGTGGCTGCAGGGCTTGCCCCCAATCAGGCTTGGAAAGAGCGTGTCCACGGCGAAGAATGGCTGGTAGGTGACACTGCCAATGCCTCAATCGGTCAGGGCTTTATGCTGGCCTCACCGCTGCAACTAGCCGTCATGACAGCCCGGATTGCAACTGGGCGTGCGGTCTCGCCACGCCTTGTGCGTTCGGTCAATGGGGTTGAACAACCCTTGGGCGCGGGGGAACCGCTCGCGGTCAATCGGACTAATCTGGAATATGTCCGCAAGGCGATGTTCTCGGTCTCGAACGACCGGCGCGGCACGGCTTATCGCAGCCGTATCATCTCGGATGAGTTCCGTATGGCGGGCAAGACCGGCACCAGCCAAGTCCGCAATATCACCAAGGCAGAACGTGCGGCTGGCGTTATCCGCAACGAAGACCTGCCGTGGGAACGCCGTGACCACGCGCTGTTCGTCAGCTTTGCCCCCTATGACAACCCGAAATACGCCGTAGCCGTCGTGGTGGAACATGGCGGCGGGGGGTCGAAGGCCGCGGCACCGGTTGCACGGGATATCATGCTGCAGGCGCTGTACAACGGTACGCCACCACTCGAAGCCTATCCGGCCGCCGATCGTGAGCGTATCAAGGAACAGCAAAAACGGCTGGAGGGCGACCGCCGCCCCAAAGCGCGTCCGCCCCAGAAGGACCGCGCATGAGCTATCTTGAATATGCCGTCAAATCCACGCCATCGGGGTTCCGCAAGTTCCTGTATTTGAACTGGCCCCTGACCCTGCTGCTGATCAGCGTGGCCAGCGCAGGGTTCCTGATGCTGTACTCGGTGGCGGGTGGATCATGGACCCCTTGGGCCGAACCTCAGATGGAACGCTTTGGGTTGGGCTTGATCGCGATGTTCACTGTGGCACTGGTCCCGATCTGGTTCTGGCGAAATATGTCGGTTCTGGCTTATCTGGCCTCGATCGCTCTACTTGTGGTGGTCGAGTTGTTCGGAACGGTTGGCATGGGCGCGCAACGCTGGATCGACCTGGGGTTCATGCGCCTGCAGCCATCAGAGGTGATGAAAGTAGCACTGGTGATGGTGCTTGCGGCCTATTACGACTGGCTCCCATCGCATAAAACGTCACGCCCCCTTTGGGTTCTGATCCCTGTCATCCTGATCCTGATCCCCACCTTCATGGTGTTGCGCCAGCCGGATCTCGGCACCTCGATCCTGCTGCTGGCGGCGGGGGGAGGCCTGATGTTTCTGGCCGGCGTTCACTGGGCCTATTTCGCTGCGGTTATTGCCGCAGGTGTCGGTCTGATCGCTACGGTCTTCAACAGCCGCGGAACCGAGTGGCAGTTGCTCAAGGATTACCAGTTCCGCCGGATCGACACCTTCCTTGATCCCTCCACCGATCCGCTGGGCGCGGGGTATCACATCACCCAGTCCAAGATCGCGCTGGGGTCCGGAGGCTGGAACGGGCGCGGGTTCATGCAGGGCACACAATCGCGCCTGAACTTCCTGCCCGAGAAACACACAGATTTCATCTTTACGACACTGGCCGAAGAATTCGGATTTGTCGGCGGCATCACCCTGCTGGTTCTCTATGGGCTGATCCTGATCTTTTGCCTGGTTACGGCCCTGACAACCAAAGACAGGTTTTCCTCTTTGGTCACGCTGGGTATCGCACTGAACTTCTTCCTATTCTTTGCCGTGAACATGTCGATGGTCATGGGCTTGGCCCCAGTCGTAGGAGTTCCCCTGCCGATGGTCAGCTATGGCGGTTCGGCCATGCTGGTTTTGATGGCAGCTTTCGGCATCGTCCAAAGTGCCCATATTCACCGCCCCCGCTGATCCGAAAGGCCCGTTATGACTGCAAACATCCTGTTCTCGGCACGCCCCGAACTATGGCCCGTGTATCAACCCTTGATGACACAGTACCTGACTAATGCCGGGGTCGCGTTTCAGCTAGGCACCACGTTTGAACCAGATCAGGTGGATTACGTCGTCTATGCGCCCAATAGCGGCTTACGGGATTTTGCACCTTACACCCGCCTCAAGGCCGTGCTCAGCCTATGGGCTGGGATCGAAAGCATCGTCGAGAATGACACTCTGACTGTGCCGCTGGCGCGAATGGTGGACCACGGGTTGACGCAGGGAATGACCGAATGGGTCGTCGGTCACGTGCTGCGCTATCATCTGGGTATGGACCGGCACATCACGGTTCAGGATGGGGTTTGGGCCCCAGATCCACCACCGCTGGCCTCGGACAGAACCGTCTGCATCCTGGGCCTTGGCGCATTGGGAGAGGCCGCAGCCCGCGCGCTGTCGACACTGAATTTCAACGTTACCGGCTGGAGCCGCTCGGCCAAGGCCATCCCCGGGGTCACCTGCTTTCACGGTGAGGATGGGTTGCGTGCGGCACTGACACAGGCCGAGATCGCGGTTTTATTGCTGCCCGATACGCCTGCCACGGAAAACACACTGAACGCCGAAACCCTGTCGCTGATGCCTAAGGGTGCGCATATCATCAACCCGGGCCGAGGACCGCTGATCGACGATCACGCCTTGCTGGCAGCTCTGGATACGGGCCAGATCGGTCACGCAACGCTGGATGTTTTCCGGGTCGAGCCGCTGCCTGCGAGCCACCCGTATTGGACGCATCCAAACGTCACGGTGACGCCTCACATTGCCTCTGAAACCCGCCCCGTTACATCGGCGCAGGTGATCTGTGAAAATATTCGCAGAGGTGAGGCGGGCGAGCCTTTCCTGCACCTCGTTGACCGCGAATTGGGATATTAGGCTGCGATAAGGCCGCGCCCCTTCAGCAGGGCCTCAACCCCCGGCAAACGACCGCGGAAGGCCAGATATAGTTCTTCGGCTTCGCGGGAACCGCCGGTGGACAGGATATTTTCCTCAAGCGCTTTTGCGCGTTCGGAATCAAAGGCGCCCCCCGCCTCTTCGAACGCGGCGAAGGCGTCAGCATCCATGACCTCGGACCACATATAGCTGTAATAGCCAGCGCTATAGCCGTCACCAGCAAACACATGCGCAAAATGCGGCGTGGCATGGCGCATCCCGATTGCCGCGGGCATTCCCAGATCCGCCAGAACTTCTGCCTGTCTCGCCATCGGCTCGTCGGGCGCTGCGCCCTCATGAAAGGCCAGATCAACCAGCGCCGAGGCCACATATTCTACAGTCTGGAACCCCTGATCGAAATTGGCGGCCTTGAGCACTTTCTTTAGCATCTCCTGCGGCATCGGCGCGCCGGTTTCGGCATGAGTGGCGAATTCGGCCAGAACCTCTGGGACTTCAAGCCAGTGTTCGTATAGCTGGCTGGGCAGCTCGACAAAGTCGCGCGCAACGGAGGTGCCCGAGATGCTTTCATAGGTCACGTTCGACAGCATCTGGTGCAACGCATGGCCGAATTCATGGAACAAAGTCCGAGCGTCGTCATAAGACAGCAGCGCCGGATCACCCTTGGCGAAATTACAGACGTTGATCACGACCGGAGCCTGCACCTTGGGAAACTTTGCCTGCCCGCGCATCGCGCTGCACCAAGCGCCTGACCGTTTGGAGCCGCGTGCAAAGTAATCCCCAATGAACACCGCGATATGTTGCCCGTTCCGTGTCACCTCCCAGGCCCGGCAGTCCGGATGGTACAGCGGTATGTCCAACTGCTTGAATTCCAGCCCGAACAAACGGTTCGCGCAGGCAAAAGAGGCCTCGATCATGCGATCCAACTGCAGGTACGGTTTCAGCGCCGCCTCATCGAGATCGTGTTCAGCCTTGCGGCGTTTCTCGGCGTAGTAACGCCAGTCCCACGCTTCCAAGGGCCCATTGACCCCATCATTCTGCATCATCTGCGTCAGGATTTCGGCATCAGCATTGGCGCGCGTTTTGGCAGGCTCCCAAACCTGCATCAGCAGATCACGGACGCGGTCGGGCGTGCGGGCCATTTCGGTTTCCAGTTTGAAATCGGCAAAGCTTTCATAGCCCAGCAGCTTTGCACGTTCCTGACGCAACTGCAGGATTTCGGCGGCAATTTCCCGGTTGTCAGTCTCGCCGCCATTTGCCCCCCGGGCAGTCCATGCGCGATAGGCTTTCTGGCGCAAATCCCGGCGCGGTGAAAACTGCAGAAACGGTACGATCAGTGACCGGGACAGGGTGACAACCGGTCCTTTTGCACCCTTTTCCTCACCCGCTGCCCGGGCAGAATTGACCACAAAATCAGGAAGCCCCTGTAGGTCATCTTCGGACAATTCCATGAACCAATCGCGCTCATCGGCAAGAAGGTTCTGGGTGAAGGACGTCCCCAGCGAGGCAAGCCGCGCTTTGATCTCTTGCATCCGCGTGTCTTCGTTTCCCTCAAGCGCCGCACCAGCGCGCACAAACCCGCGATGCGACAGCATCAGAACGCGTGCCTGCTCATCCGTCAGGCCCAGTTCATCCTTGCGCGCCCACAGGTCGGCGACCCGCTGAAACAACGCCTTGTTGGACGAAATCCCCGAGAAATGCGCGGCCAGCTTGGGTGAAAATTCGCGCTGCAACTCCTCACGCAAGGGATTGCTGTCTGCGCCCGCGACCGTGAAGAATACAGACAGAACCTTGTCCATCATCTCTCCTGCAGCTTCCAGCGCTTCGACCGTGTTGGCAAAAGTCGGGGCCTCCGGGTTAGAGGCAATCGCGCCAATCTCAGCGTTATGGGCCTGCATGGCCGCGTCCAGGGCCGGGGCGAAATCCGTGTCGGATATCGTGTCGAACGGTGCAATTTCGAACGCGCTGGTCCAGGCGGACAGAATCGGGTTGGTCATTGAAGTCTCCTTTGTCCCCTACCTAAGAACGACGGCGCGTTCGATCCAGAGCAGGGGGGTTATCCTTTGCCACAAACGGGGCAATCTGCACGGCGAGGCAGTGTAATCTTGCGGCTTTCGCCATAGAGAGCGTCGTAAATCAGCATCTCACCCCTCAGTGCCAGACCCGCCCCGGTGATCACCTTGATCGCCTCAACAGCCATCATCGAACCGACGACGCCAGGCAAGGGGCCGATCACCCCAGCCTCGGCGCAGGACGGGGCCAGACCTGGAGCCGGAGCCTCGGGGAAAATGCACTGATAACAAGGCGCATCGTTGGCCGGGTCGAAAACGCTGAGCTGGCCTTCCCATTGCGACAGAGCCCCCGAAATCAGCGGCTTGCCCAACGCGACCGCCGTGCGATTGGCCAAATAGCGCGTGTCGAAATTATCAGTTCCGTCCAGGATGACGTCAAAATCGGAAAATAGCTCGGTGGCGACCTCTTCGGTCAGTCGGCGGTGATAGGGCAGAACAACCACATTCGGGTTTTGCGCCAGCATGGCCTGCTGGGCCGAAAAAACCTTGGGCATGCCGATATCCGCATCCTGGTGGATCACCTGACGCTGAAGATTGGCGTTCTCAACCTCATCATCATCAATCACCCCGATCGTGCCGACCCCGGCCGCAGCCAGATACTGCAAAGCGGGCGCCCCAAGCCCCCCGGCGCCGATCACAAGCACGCGGGCCTGCTTCATCTTTTTCTGCCCTGGCCCACCAATTTCGCGCAACACGATATGGCGGGCATAGCGGTCAAGCTCGGTCTCGGAGAATTTGTCTGAGGGCATGGCTGGCTCCTTGTTCGAGGCCGGCGCCGCGCGTTTTCGCAGCGCTTTCAGTCCCTTTCCATAGATCAGAACCAGAACCGCCGTACCAACCAAAATCAACCAGGTCGCAGCAGAACCACCCGTGGCCTGACGCAGGGGGTTACCAAGGGGCAAAACCAGCTGTGCCGAGATTACCCCCAGCAACAACACCCCAACCGAAATCATCAGTGCATTGCGTGACACGCCGGCCAGATAGCCGAGCCCCCAAAGCGCTGCGGCGATGATCAGGACAAGTAACATCAGCCGCGCCCGGTCGAACCGAACCCGCCTGCACCGCGGTCAGTATCGCTGAGCGTATCCGTGGCCTCAAATGACGCCTGCACCACCGGGGCGACGACCAGTTGGGCGATACGTTCCCCATGTGTGATTTCAAAGCTCTCCTGCCCAGCGTTCAACAGGATCACCCCCAGAGGGCCGCGATAGTCGCTGTCGATCGTACCCGGCGTATTGGGCAGCGTGATCCCGTATTTCAACGCAAGGCCCGAGCGGGGCCGGACCTGCACCTCATACCCATTTGGGATTTCAATCCGCAGTCCGGTGGGAACCAGAGCCCGTTGACCGGGCAGCAGCGTGACCGGCGTCTTGTCCGGCAAGTTTGCACGCACATCCGCACCTGCCGCTCCGGTGGTTTCATAAGATGGCAAGGGCACCGAAGGGTCGGCCCCGTCCTCACGGATCACACGAATTGCTACCATCGGATATCCTCTTGTCTAACCGGCCAACGCGTCGGAAATCTTGCGTGCCAGTTTTTCGGCCACTGCGTCTTTGCCCATGCGTGGCCATTCCTCGGCCCCATCGTCGGAAATCAGGATCACCGCGTTTTCGGCCCCTCCCATGATCCCGGTCGCAGGGCTGACATCATTGGCAACGATCCAGTCGCACTCTTTGCGATCGCGTTTGGCGGTCGCATGTTCGATCACGTTGTCGGTTTCCGCAGCAAAGCCAACAACTAGCGCGGGGCGTCCATCGTCCAGCTTGGCGACCCGCTTCAGAATGTCCGGGTTTTCAGCAAAATCCAGCGCCGGAAGACCGTCGCGCGTCTTTTTCAGCTTGCGGTCCAACGCGCTGGCCACCCGCCAATCCGCCACGGCGGCGGCAAATACCCCGGCATCGACAGGCAATGCTGCATCCACCGCGTCTGACATCTGCTGGGCTGTTTCAACCCGCACAACCTCGACCCCATCGGGTGCAGGAACCTCGGCAGGTCCGGTTACAAACACAACCTCTGCACCCAACGCAGACAGAGCACGTGCAATCGCTGTGCCCTGCGCCCCGGATGAGCGGTTCGCGATATAGCGCACCGGGTCAATCGGCTCGTGCGTGGGACCCGAGGTCACAAGAATGCGTTTACCGCTGAGCGGTCCGCTGCCCAGCGATGCCTCAATCGCGGCGACGATCTCAAGCGGTTCCGACATGCGGCCCGGACCATATTCGCCACAGGCCATGTCGCCTTCGTTCGGCCCGACAAAACGAATGCCGTCCGCCTGCAACTGTTCAAAATTACGACGCATCGCCGGGTGATCCCACATACGGACATTCATCGCAGGCGCACACAGAACCGGTGTGTCAGTCGCCATCAATAGGGTCGAGGCCAGATCATTCGCCAACCCACCTGCCATTTTGCCCATTAAATCCGCAGTCGCCGGAGCAACCACGACAAGATCCGCAGAGCGGGACAACTGGATATGCCCCATCTCGGCCTCATCGGTCAGATCGAACAGATCGCGATAGGCCTTCTCGCCGGCCAGCGCGGCAACAGACAGAGGTGTCACGAATTCTTCTGCTGCGCGGGTCAGGACCGGCGTAACGGCGGCGCCGCGTTCCTTCAGTCGCCGGATCAGATCAAGTGACTTATAGGCAGCAATACCGCCACCAATGATCAGCAGAATCCGTTTCGATGCCAGCATGTTGTGCCCTTCCCGTCTCGGTCGGCCCCGACATTAGGCAAGCGCGCCCGACAGTTCCAGCGGTTAATTCTGCGGTTGAAAGGCCAGGCAGGGGTCTTCTCGGTCCGCGGTCGGGCTGTCGATGACTGCATCATAGTCCCCTTGGATCGTACCGTCTTCAGACTGACCCAGGACATACACTTTAAGACCCGGACGCAGACGCGACAGGAATGTCGGAATACCGCGGTCCTTTCGCGCATGGCCATTTCCGGTGATAACTGCAACCGGGCCACCAGTTTCGTCAACGGCACGCAATATGGCCCGTGCCAGCACCGCATCGCGCAACCTTTGGATCGCAACCAGCTGCGGCAGAGCGCTTTCCGGCAGCGCATCGCAATGCGCCGCCATCTGGTCAGCCTCGCGCGCCGCCTGTTCCGCCTTTGACAGAGGAACGGTCAACCCAAACCGCGCTGCGTCAGCGCCCAGCGCAGTTGCAGCGCCACGTTCCATCGCTGTACGCGCTGCCTTACGCGGGACCATTGCGCCATAGACCGGCGCATCCGTGGCCTGAAAGATCGGGTAATACAGGCTGAGAGGGGGCCAGCCGGATTCCGCCCAACGCAGGATGCGTGACAGTTCTTCGGGATCGGACGCCGCTTTTTGCGCCAGGCGCTGCGCGCCTTCCTCGGTGACCATTTCCCAGACCACGGCGGAGGGGTCGATCAATGTAATCGCCCGTTCCTGAACCAGATGATGGCGGGGATTGTCATGGGTTTCGCCCAGCAAAACAACGTCTGCCATTCGCATCGCTGCCGCGACATCGTCAGGGATCAGGTCATCGGCATGACCGGACCCAGCCATAACCATCAGCGTACACATCAGAATCGCAATCTGTTTCATGCGATGAAGTGTTGCACCTCGCGCGATTGAGCTTCAAGGTTCTTACGCATTTTTACAAAAGCCGCGGCTTCAAGCTGACGCACCCTCTCTTTCGACAGGCCCAGTTCCTGACCCAGGCTTTCCAGTGTGCGCACCGGTTCACGCAGCTTGCGTTCGCGCACTATGAAGCGCTCTCGGTCGTTGAGGGCCTGCATCGCCATCACCAGCCATTCGCGCAACTGTTCGGTGTCGTGCTTGTTTTCAACGGTTTCAGCGGCCTGTTCCCGGTCATCCTCTAACGCGTCGATCCATTCGCGCCCGTCTTCATCCGTGGATTGCACAGCGTTCAACGAGAAATCCGACCCTGCCAGCCGGCCTTGCATCATCTCAACGTCGCGCAACGGAACACCGATCTCGGCTGCTATCATCTGGTGCAACTGGTGACGGTCCAGCGCCATCCCATCAGTGGCCGCTTCGCGTTCAAGCCGGGCCTGGACGCGACGCATGTTGAAAAACAGGGATTTCTGGGCAGAGGTGGACCCGGTCCGAACCATTGACCAGTTTCGCATTACATAGTCCTGGATACTCGCCTTGATCCACCAGACGGCGTAGGTCGAGAACCGAACCCCGCGATCCGGGTCAAATTTGTCAGCGGCCTTCATCAGACCCAATCCGGCCTCTTGGATCAGGTCGTTCATCGGCGCGCCATAACGTTTGAACTTGGCCGCCATCGAAATTGCCAGTCGCATATAGGCGGTGATTAACCGGTGCAGCGCCTTTTCATCGCGCTGGTCGCGCCAGGCATAGGCCAGCTTCAACTCGGTTTCTGCATCCAGTAACTCGGCCTTCATCGCCCTGCGCGACATCGAGAAATCGTTTGCGCTGTCCAGTGCCATGGAAATCTCCCTTTTTCGCTGGCGCGGCCCGGGCTTGCCTTGCCGACCCATGGTCGATACGCAGAACAACACCAGGTGGATCACTTAAAAGGTAATGATCGTGGGTTCGGATTTAACCTTTGTGCTGGGCGGAGCAGCCTCAGGCAAGTCGGCATTCGCCGAGCAACTTGTTGTTTTATCAGGGAAAAGCCGCGTTTATCTGGCCACATCACAAGTGTTTGATGATGAGATGCGCGATAAGGTTAAGCGCCATGTTTCACAGCGCGGCAGCGGTTGGTACACGATCGAGGCCCCCCTGGACCTTGGCGCAACGCTGGCCGAGCTGACCCCGGATCAGATCTGTCTGATAGATTGTGCTACCATGTGGCTAACCAATCACCTGCTGGCGGAACACGACCTGCAGCAGGCCCAGACAGCACTGCTTGATGCGTTACGAGACTGTCCTGCCCCGGTCGTCATCGTCTCGAACGAGGTTGGCCACGGGATCGTCCCGGGCAACGCCCTGTCTCGCCAATTCCGCGAGGCGCAAGGCCGCCTGAACATCGCGCTCGCCGCGCAGGCTGATCTGGTGGTTCAGGTCACCGCCGGGCTTCCTGTGGTGTTGAAAGGGCAACTGCCATGACGCGTCTGCATCTAGTCAGGCATGGTCCGACCCATGCCAAAACCATGGTCGGCTGGTCCGATCTGCCTGCTGACCTAAGCGACCACGCCGCCATTGGTCGGCTACAAAGCTACCTGCCGGCCAACGGGTTGTTGATCTCATCCGACCTGTGCCGTGCCGCTGACACGGCTTCGGCGGTACAGGGCACCCGGCACCGCCTGCCCCACCACCCCGACCTGCGTGAGATCAATTTTGGCAGTTGGGAATTGCGGGGCTTCGAGGAAATCGAGGCCGAAGACCCCGAACTAACCTTCGCCTACTGGGACAATCCCGGTGAAGTTCGCCCGCCAAACGGCGAAAGCTGGAATGAAGTCCGAGCCCGCGTCAACGCGGTTATTGACAGGTTGATTGGCGATCACACCGGCCAGGACCTGATCATTGTTGCCCATTTCGGCGTCATCCTGACACAGGTCCAGCGTGCCATGGATGTGGACGCGCAAGAGGCTTTCGGCCACCGGATCGACAATCTTTCCGTGACTGAGATTACTCATCACGGCGACCGTTGGTCGGTCGGTCGGATCAATCACTGCCCGTGATCAGGCCGCGCACAAATCTCTGTTTTACGGATTGAATAGCCTGAGTCATCCTAGACCCATGACCTATGATTTGTTTATCGGAGACCGCCTGTTTTCCAGTTGGTCCTTGCGTGGTTGGTTGATGCTGGAGAAGTTCGACCTGCCCTATCGAAACCACATGATCGGCCTTTATTCAGGCACTATGGCCGAGGATATGAAAACCCTGTTCCCGGCGCGTCTGGTGCCTGCTCTGCGCCTGCCAGACGGAACTGTGGTTGGTGAAAGCCTTGCCATGGCCGAGACCTTGGCTGAGCGCCACCCACAGGTCGGATTGTGGCCCTCTGACGCGGCTGCCCGCGCCACTGCACGGTGGCTTTGCACCGAGATGGTGGCCGGGTTTTCAGCCCTCCGCGGGGAATGCGCGATGCAGCTGCTTCATAGTTGGAAGGGGTTCGAACCGGCGGCCGAAACGCTTTCTGACCTGCGCCGGATCGAAACCCTTTGGGATCATGCGCGCCAAGTGTCTGGGGCGAACACCGGCCCTTTGTTCGGTACATATTCTTTGGTGGATGTGTTTTACACGCCCGTTGCCGCGCGGATCATCGGTTATGGGCTACCTGTTTCGGACGCCAACCGGGACTATTGCCTGACCCTCCTGTCGGATCCGGTTGTCAGGCAGTGGCGTGCGATGGGTCTGACAGTCCAGTACGACCCTTTCCCGTATTCGCTGGACCTTCAATCGGATCCCTGGCCAATCGGCGGGGCATCGTCTGCTGTGGCCGCCCAGAGCGGTCCCTCGGTCAACCAGACCTGCCCCTATTCCGGAGAGCCCGTCACAGATTTTCTGGACCTGGACGGTCAGCGCTGGGGATTCTGCAATCGGTTCTGCCGCGACAAAACCCTCGCCGATCCGGAGGCATGGCCGAAATTCACTCAGATGGTCAGCGCCGTTAACGATTCCTAAACCGGCGGCGTGCCAGTAACGACCTGTTAACCAAGCAGGTCGTTCATGGTCGCTCGTTCTCATACAGTCGCCTTTCAAGGTGTCGACGCCCGCCCGGTCGAGGTGCAATGCGCGGTTTCACCGGGGTTGCCTGCCTTTTCCATCGTCGGCCTGCCCGACAAAGCAGTTTCAGAGGCCCGCGATCGCGTCCGAAGCGCGCTAAGCTCGATGGCCATTGCCCTGCCGTCAAAGCGTATCACCATCAACCTATCCCCCGCTGACCTGCCCAAAGAAGGCAGCCATTTCGACCTGCCCATTGCGGTGGCTCTGCTGTCAGCCCTGGAAATCATTCCCAAGGACGCGGCTGAAGGGGCCGTTTCACTGGGGGAATTGTCACTGGACGGGTCTCTTGTGCCTGTTGTCGGGGCGCTTCCTGCCGCGATGACCGCCGCGGCCGAGGACCGAACCCTGCTGTGCCCTCGGGCCTCCAGCGCCGAGGCGGCTTGGGTTGACGCTACTCAGGTGATCGGCGCTGAATCTTTGGGCGATGTTGTCCGCCACTTCTCGGGCCAAGCCCCTTTGCCCGCTGCCCTGCCCGGCGAGGTCAACCTTTCCCCCAGCACCCGCGACCTGCGCGATGTCAAAGGGCAGGAGCGGGCGAAACGCGCGTTGGAGATTGCCGCCGCAGGGCGGCACCACCTGATGATGATCGGCACGCCGGGGTCCGGGAAATCCATGCTGGCCGCGCGCCTGCCGGGGATATTGCCGCCGCTGACACCGACCGAGGCGCTTGAAACCTCGATGATCCAATCCCTGTGCGGCCTGCTTGACGAAGGCGGCATCAGCCGCACCAGACCATTTCGCGAGCCGCATCATACGGCATCGATGGCGGCCATTGTTGGTGGAGGGAAAGGAGCCAAACCAGGAGAAATCTCATTGGCCCATAACGGGGTTTTGTTCATGGATGAATTTCCCGAATTCCCACGAACCGTTCTGGAAACCCTGCGCCAACCCATCGAAACCGGAGAAGTCATGATTGCACGTGCCAATGCGCATGTGAAATATCCCTGCCGCTTTATGCTGGTTGCCGCCGCCAACCCCTGCAAATGCGGCTACCTGACAGATCCGGCGCGGGCCTGCTCGCGTGCGCCGGTCTGCGGCGAGGATTATCTGGGGCGCATATCAGGCCCGCTGATAGATCGGTTCGACCTGAGGATCGAGGTGCCTCCGGTCGGGTTCACCGACCTTGACCTGCCTCCATCCGGGGACAGTTCGGCCACGGTTGCCGCGCGTGTCGAGCAGACGCGTGCGGTTCAAGCGCAAAGATACACTGGAACGTCCGCGCGCCAGAATGCGGATGTTGAGGGCAATGTGCTGGAAGAAATCGCCGCGCCGGATGCCGAAGGAAAAGAGCTGCTGTTGAAAGCGGCCGAGAAATTTGGTTTGTCAGCGCGCGCCTTTCACCGCATCTTGCGGGTCGCGCGCACCATCGCCGATCTGGACGGCGCATCAGATGTCCGAAGACCCCATGTGGCCGAGGCGCTGAGCTTTCGCATCAGCGCCAATATTGCATCTTAAAGCCTGGCTTCGATGGCCTGCCAAATCTTTTCTGCGATGTTCACGCCATCAAACCGTTCCAATTCCTGAATTCCGGTTGGCGAAGTCACGTTGATCTCGGTCAGGTAATCGCCGATTACATCGATACCAACAAAAACCTGCCCTTTTTCCTTCAACAAAGGTCCAATGGCTGCGCAAATCTCAAGATCGCGATCCGTCAGACCAACCTTTTCGGGCCGTCCCCCCACATGCATGTTGGATCGTGTTTCACCTTTGGCGGGAACACGGTTGATTGCACCCACAGCCTGACCGTCCACCAGAATGACCCGTTTGTCGCCATTGCTGACATCGGGCAGGAATTTCTGAACGATCAGAGGTTCGCGCGAAAACCCGGTGAACAATTCGTGCAAAGATGTCAGGTTCCGGTCGTTGCCATCCAACCGGAACACCCCCGCACCGCCATTTCCATAAAGCGGTTTCAGGATAATATCGCCGTGCTTTTCTTTGAACGCCTTAATCGTCTGCAGATCGCGGGCGATGGTTGTCGGTGGCGTCAGATCAGGGAAATCCAGCACCAGGAGTTTTTCGGGATAGTTCCGAACCCAGAATGGATCATTTACCACCAGCGCCTGTCCCTTAAGCCGGTCCAGCAGGTGGGTGGAAGTGATATAGTGCATGTCAAACGGGGGATCCTGACGCAGCCAGACCACGTCGAACTCGGCCAGATCAACCTCGCGCTCGGGCCCCAATTCTGCCGGGTTTCCAGCCACGCGCTGCACCGTCATATCGTGGCCGCGGGCCGTGATCCGGCCCTCCTGATAAGCCAGTTTGTCAGGGCTGTAGAAGAACAGCGTATGCCCGCGCGCCTGTGCCTCTTCGGCCAGACGGAATGAGCTGTCGGCATTGATATCCACGGCCCCGATCGGGTCCATCTGAAAGGCAATTTTCATGGCGTGTCCCTCAGTTTCACGCCAGATACATGGCCCAGCCAGGCCGGGGGTTCAATGGGGTCAGACCTGATCAAAGGCGTTTTCGATGATTTGCACCGCGCCGAACGCATCCACCAAAGCCGCATCAAACCGAACATTTGTCAGCTGGCCGTTGGGTTCCCCTTCCAGAAATTGGGCAGCCGAGGCACAGATACGGTCCATCTGGCGCCGTTTGATCCGGGCAGCAGCCATCTCAAAGCTTGTGCTTTTCTTGACCTCGACGAAAACCAATCCATCGCCGTTGCGGACGATCAGATCAATCTCGCCCCCTGCCCCGCGCCAACGGCGATGTGCTATGGAATATCCCCGCCGCTCGTAATCTGCCGCAACCTGCTGTTCCGCCGCCTGACCCGCATGATAAGAAACCGAACTTCGGACAGTGCTGCGTGAGGTCATCTTACCTTTTCCCGAGTTTCAGCGCCTTCTGATAGATCGGTCGACGCGGCAGTTTATACATCTGCGACACCAAATCCGCCGCATCGCGTACTGAATGAGTTTCCAGGGCGCGTATCAAAGCCTCTTCTATGTCTGAATCGTTAACAGTTTCCGAAGCGCCACGGTCTACCAGCAGAACAATTTCGCCTTTGACCGTCTGACTCGCCAATTCTTCTGCCAGCTCTGCCAGCGACCCGCGCCGAACTTCTTCGAATTTCTTGGTTAATTCGCGGCACATCGCGGCCTGCCTGTTTTCCCCTAGAACCTCGGCCAGATCCGACAGACAGGACGCCACACGTTTCGGAGATTCATAAAATACCAACGTCCCAGGCACATCTCGCAGCGTCTCGATCCGCGTCCGGCGCGCGCCTGAGGCATTGGGCAAAAACCCCGCAAAGAAAAAGGCATCCGTCGGTAAACCGGCCAGCGTCAGCGCCATCAGCGCGGCGGACGGCCCCGGCGCGCAGGTGACAGTATGCCCCGCCTCGGCCGCCTGTCGTCCCAGATCATATCCCGGGTCCGCGATCAGAGGCATTCCGGCCTCAGACGCATAGGCCACCGATTTCCCCTCAGCCAGCGCGTCCAGGATTTTGCCGCGGGCGCCTGCACCGCTGTGATCGTGATAGGCAAGAATGCGGCGCCCCTCGAGAGGAACGCCGTGAATCTCCATCAACCGGCGCAGGCTGCGCGTGTCTTCGGCGGCGATCATATCCGCCGACGCCAACACGTCTAGCGCCCTGAGTGTAATGTCGCGCGCCGCCCCGATCGGAGTGGCAACAAAATACAGGCCCGTGCCCAATTTGACTTTTTGAAAATTCAAAGCTGGACCCTCACAGCGTGACGTCTATTATCGCGGCGCAAATAATGGCAGCATCCCAAGCCGCCGGATCAGGGAGTTTTCGTTTAGATGTTTACCGTTTGCAAGCCCGTTCGCAAGTTGGCGCGTGCAGCCGCCGTCTTGGCCACCGCGACCATTCTGACGGCGTGTGACGTCAGCAGTATCGGCGGAGGCCCGTCGATCAACACTTCAAAACCTGTACCGGTTGCTTTGCTGGTTCCGGCTGGATCTGGAAATTCCGGGGACGCTGAACTGGCGCGCAGCCTTGAAAACGCAGCCCGCCTGGCGATGTCCGATCTGCAGAATGTACAGATTGATTTGCGGGTCTACGACACCCGGGGCAATTCGGGTACCGCCGCAACAGTCGCGCAGCAAGCCGTGGCAGACGGTGCAAAGATAATCATCGGTCCGGTCTACGCCCAGGCGGCAAACTCAGCTGGTCTTGCGGTACTGAACAACAAGGTCAACCTGCTGTCGTTTTCGAACAATACCAGCATCGCAGGCGGCAATGTCTTCGTGCTCGGCCCCACTTTTGAAAACACCGCCAACCGGTTGGTCAACTATGCCGGTTCGCGCGGCAAGACCGGAACGGTCATCGTGCATAGCAACGATGCCGCAGGGCGGCTTGGACAATCGGCTATCGCAACCGCGCTGAGCAACAGCCGAGTGGGTAATGCAGGCACGGTCGGCTATGACCGCTCTCAGCAGGGGGTCATCAACTCGGTGCCGACAATCAAGGCTACTGTAGCGTCCTCGGGGGCGGATTCGATCTTTCTGACTTCGACCACAGCAGGGGCGTTGCCGCTGTATTCCCAGCTTCTACCAGAAGCAGGCGTTTCCCCGGCAACCACGCAATATATGGGCCTGACCCGCTGGGACATCCCGGCCCAGACACTGGAACTGCCAGGCGTTCAGGGTGGCTGGTTCGCATTGCCGGACCCATCCAAGGCACAGGCTTATCGTCAGCGGTACAACAACACCTATGGCGAGGCACCACATCCGATCAGTGGCCTAGCCTATGATGGCATAGCCGCGATTGCTGCCTTGGTCAGCCAGGGCAAATCCGACGCTCTGACCGCATCTGCCCTAACTCAGAACGCCGGTTTTCAGGGCGTTGGCGGTATCTTCCGTCTGCGACCCAACGGTACGAATGAACGTGGTCTGGCCATTGCCACGATCCAGAACAAACAGGTGGTTGTGATTGACCCTGCCCCCCAAAGCTTCTCTGGCGCCGGATTCTGATCGGCTGGCTCTGACACTCATCCCAAGGGGTGACCTGATTTGCCAGCCCGAAGAAATCTTTGACAGCGCAGCCGTTATGGCACAGCTGTCAGAGGCCTTCGACAAGACATCTGATAACGCCGAAAGGCGCGGCGAAACCGTGCGGATTTTGCGCAACGTCCAGAAATCCGGTCGTCAGGCAATCGCCGATGCCTTTGTCCGCGATCCATTTGACGCGCGGCGGCTGACCCATTCCTATACCTACCTGACCGACGGGCTGGTCTGCACCGCGATGCAAGTGGCCAGTCGAGAGCTTCACCCGCTGGCCACGCCGACACAGGGAGAAAAAATGGCCGTGCTGGCAGTGGGCGGCTATGGGCGCGGGGAAATGGCCCCGTCCTCGGATGTCGATCTGCTGTTTCTGACCCCCTACAAAATCACTGCCTGGGCAGAGAGTGTGATCGAATCCATGTTGTATATCCTGTGGGATCTGCGGCTGAAGGTCGGGCATTCTTCGCGCACCATCAAGGATTGCCTGCGCCTGGGATCCGAGGATTTCACCATTCGCACCGCGATGTTGGAACAGCGCTATTTGGCTGGCGACGCCGATCTGGCAAATGAGTTGGAAACGCGCCTGAAAGACGATCTGTTCAAAGGCACTGAGCGCCAGTTCATCGAGGCCAAGCTGCAGGAACGCGACGCGCGCCATCTGAAACAGGGCGAGCGGTATATGGTCGAGCCCAACGTAAAAGAGGGCAAAGGCGGATTGCGCGACCTGCAATCGCTCTACTGGATTGCCAAATATATTTACGGCGTTCAGGACGTGGCCGAGTTGGTACCGCTGGGTCTGTTCACCCCCGAGGAATTCAGCACTTTTGTGGAAGCCGAGGATTTCCTGTGGGCCGTTCGCTCGCATTTGCATCTGGTGACCGGGCGCGCAACCGAACAACTGACCTTTGACATGCAGGTCGAGGTTGCTTCCAGAATGGGATACGAAGACCGGGCCGGTCGTCGGGCGGTCGAAGTGTTTATGCAGCGCTATTTCCGCGAGGCCACGAAGGTTGGCGAGCTGACGCGCATCTTCCTGACCAAACTCGAGGCGACGCATATGAAAGGCGCGCCTCTGCTAGAGCGTATTTTCCGCCGCCGCCCCAGGATCAAAGCCGGATATAAAGTCGTCCATGGACGTCTGGATGTAGCCGACCCGAACAAGTTTCTGGCGGACAAGCTGAACCTTCTGCGCCTGTTCGAGGAAGGTCTGCGCACCGGCATGCTGATCCACCCGGACGCGATGCGGCTGGTCAGCGCCAACCTGAACCTGATTGATGACGACATGCGCGAAGACAAAGAGGCGCGGCGCATCTTTCTCGACCTGATGCTGAAACACGGCAACCCGGAACGCGCCCTGCGCCGCATGAACGAACTGGGGGTGCTGTCGGCCTTTCTGCCCGAGTTCGAACACATCGTGGCGATGATGCAGTTCAACATGTACCACAGCTATACGGTGGATGAGCACACCATTCAGTGCATCGTCAATCTGGCCCAGATTGAACGCGGAGAGTTGGGGGAATCCCTGCCGCTGGCGTCTTCAATCCTGGAGGGCGGGGTCAATCGCAAGGTTCTGTATGTTGCCCTGCTGATCCATGACATTGCTAAGGGGCGACCCGAGGATCATTCGATTTTGGGCGCACAGATGGCCCGCAAGATTGCACCTCGGCTGGGTCTGAACAAATCGGATTCAGAAACCGTGGAATGGCTGGTGCGTTATCACTTGTTGATGTCGGACATGGCGCAGAAACGCGATATTTCCGACCCGCGCACGGTGCGCGACTTTGCCAAGGCCGTGAAAACGGTCAAAAGGCTGGACCTACTGACCGTGTTGACCGTCTGCGACATTCGCGGCGTTGGACCCAACACCTGGAACAACTGGAAAGCCACCCTGCTACGCGCGCTGCATGCAGAAACCAAGCGCGCGCTTGAGACCGGGATGGAAGACCTCAACCGTGCCAATCGCGGTGCCGGTGCCAAAAAGGCGTTGCGGGCCGAGCTGGCGGGATGGACAAAAGCCGCCCTCAAAACCGAGACGGGTCGGCACTATGACCCCTATTGGCAGGGCCTGAACCTTTCGACCCATGTAGAATTTGCCGAGATGCTGAAAGAGCTGGACCGCAGCGGTGATGCTGGCGCGATGGAAATCCGTCTGCACCCGGATGAAGACCGCGATGCGACGCGGGCCTGCTTTGCCATGGGTGATCACCCCGGCATTTTTGCCCGTATCGCAGGCGCTTTGGCGCTGGTCGGGGCTAATGTGGTTGATGCGCGCAGTTACACCACCAAAGACGGCTATGTCACCGATGCGTTCTGGATTCAGGACGCCGATGGACACCCGTTCGAGGCCAGCCGCTTGCCGCGCCTGACACAGATGATCCACAAGACCCTGAAAGGCGAGGTCGTGGCGCGGGATGCCCTTAAATCACGCGACAAGATCAAGAAACGCGAACGGGCCTTTAACGTGCCGACCCATATCATCTTCGACAATGACGGGTCCGAGATCTACACGATCATCGAGGTCGATACCCGGGACAGGCCCGGCCTGCTCTATGATCTGACACGAACGCTTGCTGCCGCCAATGTCTATATCGCCAATGCGGTGATCGCTACCTATGGCGAACAGGTGGTGGACACCTTTTACGTCAAGGATATGTTTGGGTTGAAATATCACTCGGAAAGCAAGCAGCGCGGGCTTGAGACCAAGCTGCGCAAGGCCATCTCCGAAGGCGCCGAGCGCGCGGTCTCATGAAGCAGATCCGGCTGTTTTCAGGCCTGTTCACTGTCGGGTTCTGGACCCTGGCCAGCCGTATTCTGGGCTTTCTGCGGGAAATCCTGCTGACCGCCTACATCGGGCCCGGGCCAGTAATGGATGCATTCGTCGCCGCCTTTCGCCTGCCCAACATGTTCCGCCGCTTCTTTGCCGAAGGTGCGTTTAACGCAGCCTTTGTGCCGATGTTTTCCAAACGGCTGGAAGGCGGGGAAAACGCGCAAGGCTTTGCACAGGACGCGTTCAACCTGCTGGCCGTGGCGGTGCTGGCGCTGGTCGGGCTGGCGATGGTTTTCATGCCTGGTCTGGTCTGGCTGACGGCTGAGGGCTTTTACGGTGACGACCGCTTCGACCTTGCCGTTGATTATGGATATGTGGTCTTTCCCTACATCTTTTTCATGTCGCTTGCGGCGCTGTTCTCGGGCGTGCTGAACGCAACCGGCCGTTTCGCGGCTGCCGCCGCCGCGCCGATTTTACTGAACATCTTTGCCTGCATAGCACTGATCGCCGGCGCTATATCAGGCGGAGAGGTCATCCGTTGGCTGATCGCCGTCATCCCCATCGCTGGTGTTGCGCAGCTAGCGCTGGTCTGGGTTGCAACCGAACGTGCGGGCATCCGTATCCGCCCGGGCCTGCCGAAACTCAGCCCTGAAATGCGCAACATGGTCCGCATTGCGGTTCCGGCCGCCATGGCCATGGGGGTTACACAGGTCAATCTGGTGGTGGGCCAGCTGGTTGCTTCGAAAACCGAAAAGGCCGTCAGCTGGTTGTTTGCAGCGGATCGCTTGTACCAGTTGCCATTGGGCGTCGTGGGCATCGCCGTCGGCATCGTCCTGTTACCCGATCTATCTCGCCGCCTGCGCGCTGGGGACAAATCGGGCGCCCGCGATGCGTTTTCTCGCGCAGGTGAGTTTACGTTGCTGTTGACCATCCCGTCGACCGTTGCCTTTGTGCTCATCCCCACCCAGCTGGTCTCGGTTCTGTTCGAGCGCGGACAGTTCACCCCCGAAGACACCGCCGCCACCGCACTTGCCGTGGCGATCTATGGCATCGGCCTGCCCGCGTTCATGCTGCAGAAATTGTTGCAGCCTTTGTATTTCGCGCGTGAAGATACACGCTCGCCCTTTCACTATGCAGTGTTTGCGATGGTCGTGAACGCTGCACTGGCTTTCGGGCTGTATCCGTTGGTGGGATGGTTCGCACCTGCGATTGCCGCCTCGGTGGCCGGATGGGCCATGGTTGGACTGCTGGCCTTGGGCGCGCGAAAAATGGGGGAAGAAGCGCAGTTTGACGACCGGTTCAAGAACAGGGCATGGCGGATCATTGCGGCGTCCCTGGGGATGGGATCTGTCCTGTATGCCGCTATTGAGCTGTTTGGCTGGGCCTTTGCCCTGGAAGGCTGGCGTTACCTGGCACTGCTCGGTTTGATCATCGTTGCTGCAGTCACGTATTTCCTGCTCGGCCACCTGATTGGTGCATTCAAACTTTCCGAGTTCAGAAAGGCTCTGCGTCGATCCTGATCAGTCGCGTCGGATGCGCCCGACAATCCGCGCCCACCCCCCCGGAGCAACCAGGAACGACAGGGCAAAACCAGTGGCAAAACCGCCCAGATCAGCCACCCAGTCCAGCGTTCCGCCAAACAGCAGGCCGAACAACAACTGAATGCCCATCAAAACGGCGATCAGGCTGAAGGCGCGGGATTGGTTTGCGCCCACCAGCGACAGCTTGCGCCATAATATCCACGTAAACGCTCCGATCAGCCCATAGACCGGAGGGAACCCACCCACCAGCGGAAAGCGCGGATCCAGCAACAGTGCATAAGCCAGCGCACCACCCACGCCCGACAGCACAAAGATCACCAGCATCTGAACGCTGCCAAAAACCTCGGCCACCATTTTACCCATGGCCAGCACAAAGACGCAGACAAAGATGGCCTGTGTGAACGTACCGGATACAAACGGATAGGTGACAAAGCGGATCAGATGCTCGAACGGCCAGCGCCCGTTTTCCACCATCCAGTCGAAGATATCCGGCGAAAACGAATAGTGCTGCAAAGCGTCCAGGCGCCAGCCTACAGCAGTTGGCCCCCCAATGATCCCGCGCGTACCTAGAGTAAATGCCAGTTCAACCCCCATGATGAACACACACAAAGCCACCACCACGGGCGGCAGAGGGTTCACGGCGGGTGTATAATGCTCACTGCTCATTGGGCGGGCCTTTCGCGGCTGTTGACGTCCCTTTGCCTCATGGGTAAGCGACGGGGGCTGATTTTTCCAGACGGGAGTTCCCTTCGATGACCGATTCCAAGTTCACGCCGCGCGTGTTTTCCGGTGCACAGCCATCCGGTAACCTGCACCTTGGCAACTATTTGGGCGCATTGCGGAACTGGGTTCGGATGCAAGGGTCCGACTATCAGACAATCTACTGTATGGTCGATTTGCACGCGATCACCGTTTGGCAGGACCCCAAAGAGTTGCAGCACGCAACGCGTGAGCTGTGCGCGGGGTATATCGCATCAGGATTAGATCCCGAAAAATCGATCCTGTTTAACCAAAGCCAGGTTCCTGAGCACGCGCAACTAGCATGGATTTTTAACTGCGTTGCCCGGCTTGGCTGGATGCAGCGCATGACACAGTTCAAAGATAAGGCTGGCAAGAACGCACAGAATGCATCGTTGGGCCTATTCGCCTATCCGGCGCTTATGGCCGCAGATATCCTTGTATATCACGCGACACATGTACCCGTCGGAGATGATCAAAAGCAACACCTGGAACTAACCCGAGATATCGCAACTAAGTTCAATCATGACTATGGCGTCGATTTTTTTCCGTTGACCGAACCCGTCATCAAAGGTGCGGCAACTCGGGTCATGAGCTTGCGCGATGGGTCAAAAAAGATGTCCAAATCCGACCCCTCTGACATGACCCGGATCAACATGACCGATGATGCCGAGACGATCGCCAAGAAAATCCGAAAGGCCAAGACCGACCCGGACGCTCTGCCTTCGGAAGTCGATGGCTTGGACAACCGCCCCGAGGCCCGCAATCTGGTGAATATCTACGCCGCCCTCAGCGATCAGACGGCGGATCAGGTTCTGGCCGACGTTGGCGGCAAGCAATTTGGCGAGTTCAAACCGATGCTGGCCGATCTGGCGGTTGCCAAACTGTCTCCGATCTCGACCGAAATGGCCCGCCTGATGGGTGAAGAGGCCGAGATTGATCGCATTCTGGCCAATGGCGCAGAAAAGGCGCGGGCGATTGCAGCCCCGATCCTGCAGCAGACCTATGACATCGTCGGCATGGTTGGTGCGAAACGGGGCTGATTGGCTCTGGACGTTGCCTTAACGCCTTCCTAGGTTTGCCTCAAAGCTTGGGAGGGCGTCATGGCAGTCGGCAAGAACATCCGCACCTATTTCAACGGGCAATGGCATGATGGGGATGCACCGATCATGCGCGCTGCAGATCATGGTGCGTGGCTGGGATCATCCGTCTTTGACGGCGCGCGGTTCTTCAACGGGCTGACCCCGGATCTGGAGGCCCATTGCGCCCGCGTGAACCGCTCTGCCGAGGCGCTGATGCTGACCCCGACCGTCACTAAAGACCAGATGGTCGAGATCGTGCTGGAAGGGCTTGAAGCCTATGCGCCCGACGCGGCCGTGTATATCCGCCCGATGTATTGGGGCATCGACGGAGATGCGACAGCGATCGTACCGCAGGAAAACAGCACCGGGTTTGCTGTCTGCCTGGAAGAGATTCCGATGGCGCCTGAGACCGCCTCGGACACGCTGGGACTGACCCGATTCCGCCGTCCGGTACTGGAATCAGCAGTGGTGAATGCCAAGGCGGGGTGTCTGTATCCCAACAACGCACGGATGCTGAACGAGGTACGTGCGAACGGGTTTTCGAATGCTTTGGTGGCTGACGCATTGGGCAACGTAGCCGAAACCGCAACCGCCAATATCTTTATGGTCCGCGACGGCGAGGTCTTTACCCCCGTCCCCAACGGCACCTTCCTTGCCGGCATCACCCGTGCACGACATATCAAAAACCTGCGGGCCGACGGCGTGGCTGTGCATGAGGCGGTTCTGAGTTTCGAGGATTTCTACGGGGCCGACGAGGTATTCATGACTGGCAACATGAGCAAGATCACCCCGGTGACCGCGCTGGAGGACACCCGGTTTCAGGTCGGGCCCGTCGCCCGGCGTGCACGCGACCTGTATTGGGACTGGGCCGCCAGTGGGCGTTAGGCTCTGGTTGCCAGCACGCACCTAGTCGGGCATGATCCCCGGAAATGAATGAGGACACCCATGCGCAAGTTCCTAGTGGTTCTGGATGACAGTCGCGAATGCCTGAATGCGATGCGATTCGCGGCTATGCGCGCGGCCCATACCGGCGGCGGCGTAACAATCCTGTCGGTAATCCCACCGGACGAATTCAACCATTGGATCGGCGTTGCCACCGTCATGCGTGAAGAAGCGCGCGAGCGTATCCATGCGCATTTTGAAGTTTTCGCAAAATGGATGCGCGACAAGCAAGACGTTGATCCTGAACTGGCCATCCGCGAAGGCGAGCCCGTTGCCCAGATCATCGAGCATGTGCAATCCGATCCTGATATCGGCGTTCTGGTTCTGGGTGCAGGCACTGACAAAAAGGGACCTGGCCCATTGGTGACTCAACTGACCAAAAACTCAGGCAGCCTGCCGATCCCAATCACTATTGTTCCTGGTGATCTGAGCAAAGAAAAACTCGAAGCGATTACCTGAGGCCACACCGATGCAACGCAGCATTCAATTCTGGTTCGAATTCGCCTCGACCTATTCCTATCTCAGCGCGATGCGTATCGAAGAGGTCGCCGCACGCCAGGGCGTGTCGGTTGAATGGCAGCCTTTTCTGCTGGGGCCGATCTTTGCCGCCCAAGGGTGGGATAATTCTCCGTTCAATCTGTATCCGGCGAAAGGCCGGTACATGTGGCGCGATATGGAACGCCTGACCGCCCAGCGCGGCTTGCCATTTGTCCGGCCCGATCCTTTTCCGCAGAACGGCCTGAAAGCGGCCAGGTTAACACTGGCGATTGACGACCAGATGCAAAAAGCTGCCTTTGTGCGCGCCGTCTATTCCGCCGAATTTGCCGAAGGGCAGAACATCGCAGATGATACTGTTCTGGCCGGATGCCTGAACTCAGCCGGGCTTGCCACAGATTTGCTGTCCCAGACCCAGAATCCGGCGATCAAAGCAGCGCTTATCTCGCAGACAGAAACCGCTCAGGCCAAAGGGCTTTTTGGCGCGCCCAGCTTTCTGGTCGGGGATGAGCTGTTCTGGGGCGATGATCGGTTGGACGACGCGATAAGCTTGGCTGCATAAATTTAGAATCGTTCCAATTCTTGACTTCCAGTGCGCGGACCCGCATATCAGAGACAACAGATACGGAGCCGCGCCATGTTCATCCAGACCGAATCCACACCGAACCCTGCAACCCTGAAATTCCTGCCCGGCCAGACCGTGCTGGAAGCGGGCACTGCAGATTTCCCATCGGCTGAGGCTGCGGAAAAGTCGCCGCTGGCCAACCGCATTTTCGCTGTGAGTGGCGTGACCGGAGTCTTTTTCGGCAATGACTTCGTGACCGTGACCAAAGCGGACGACGTTCAGTGGGACCACATCAAACCCGCCATTCTGGGCGCGGTGATGGAGCATTATCAATCCGGCCAGCCGATCATGGGAGCGGATGCCAATACGGCCTCGGGCCATGCTGAACACAGCGGCGAAGACGCCGAGGTGGTCAACCAGATCAAAGACCTGCTGGACAGCCGTGTGCGCCCGGCAGTCGCGCAGGACGGGGGCGACATCACGTTTCACGGTTTTGACCGCGGCATTGTCTACCTGCATATGCAAGGGGCCTGCGCAGGCTGCCCATCCTCGACGCTGACGTTGAAGATGGGAATCGAAAACCTGCTGCGTCACTACATTCCCGAAGTGACCGAGGTTCGCCCTGTTGCCGTCTGAACCACTCATTCTGGCGTTTGACACATCGGCCGCGCATTGCGCGGCCGCTTTGTTGCGCGGTGACCGGATTGTGGCGTCTTGTGTCGAGCCCATGTCGCGGGGACAAGCCGAACGTCTGATGCCGCTGCTCGAAGAGGTGCTGTCATCAGAACAATGCTCATGGCGCGACCTGTCAGCGATCGGCGTTGGAATAGGCCCAGGCAATTTCACAGGCATCCGCATCTCGGTCTCGGCCGCGCGGGGTCTGGCCTTAGGTCTGGGGATACCGGCCATCGGTGTGTCGGGCTTTGACGCGCTTGCCACCCTGGACAGCGATGCGTTGCCCGCAATTCGCGCGCCCAGAGATCAGGTCTATGTTTCTCAGCCTGATATGGAACCGGCACTGATCCAGCTTGATCAGGCAAAATCGCTGGGCACACTGATGTTCAACGACAACCCCAAGGCTCAGGTCTGCGCTATTGCCCGCGTGGCAGCGCAAAGATGGCAGACTACGACCGAGGCACCGGCCCCCCTATACATACGCCCCGCAGACGCGGCGCCCTCCAAGGATCAACCGCCGATGTTGCTGGACGGATGACCCCGGAAGACCTGGCCGATACCCATGCGGCGGCTTTTACGCAAGCGCGCCCCTGGACCGCCACAGAGTTTGCAGAGCTGCTGCAGAATCGCTTTACCCATATCGTCGGCGACACCCAGTCCTTTGCCCTTTTTCAGGCAATCGCTGACGATGCCGAACTGCTGACGATTGCCACCCATCCCACAGTTCAGCGTCAGGGACTGGCTAGGAAGCGTATGGTCGAATGGCACGCGGCTGCCAAAAAACTGGGCGCTATCCGGGCGATTCTGGATGTTTCCATCGCCAACCAGCCCGCGATTACACTTTACAAGCATTGCGGGTATCGTGTGTGCGGCACGCGCAAGAATTACTATACGGTTGAAAATAATCAGAAAATTGATGCCATCGTCATGGAATGCAATTTAACCTGAGACAGGTCGCGAATTTTCTTGGACCAAATGGTCAAAAATCTGTTGACCGCGGCGGTTGCAAACGGCCTTAATTCCCGCCATCACAACGGTTATGCTCGCTAACAGTGGGTAAACGGGGCTATCTTGGCTCCGACCGAAAAAACAAACGGGAGTAACAAATGACCCTGATGAAATCCTTGATGGGCGCCGCAGCGGCGGTTGCACTGACAGCGGGTGCCGCACTGGCCGAACCGGCACTGATCTTTGATCTGGGCGGCAAGTTCGACAAATCGTTCAACGAAGCCGCGCATAACGGCGCCTCACGCTGGGCGGAAGAAACGGGCGGCACATACCGCGAGATCGAAATGCAGTCCGAAGCGCAACGCGAACAGGCCCTGCGCCGCTTTGCCGAAGCAGGCTCGAACCCGATCATCACCATGGGTTTCGGTATGGCTGACCCGCTCAGCGCGGTTGTTGCCGACTATCCGGACACGAAATTTGTCGTTGTCGATGTAACCTGGCTGGACGCGCCTAACCTGCGTCAGGTTGGATTCGCTGAACACGAAGGGTCTTACCTCGTTGGTATGATGGCGGCGATGGCATCCGAATCCGGGACTGTTGGCTTCATCGGCGGCATGGATGTTCCGCTGATCCGTCACTTTGGCTGCGGCTATGCTCAGGGTGCCAAGGCGGTGAACCCCGATATCAACGTGGTTGCCAACATGACCGGCACAACGCCTGCGGCATGGAACGACCCGGTTAAGGGCTCGGAACTGACAAAGGCACAAATCAGCCAGGGTGCCGACGTGGTCTATGCCGCAGCTGGCGGCACCGGTGTTGGTGTTCTGCAAACCGCTGCTGACGAAGGCATCCTGTCAATCGGTGTCGACAGCAACCAGAACCACCTGCACCCGGGCAAAGTTCTGACCTCGATGCTGAAGCGCGTGGACGTCGCTGTTTACGAGGCGATGAGCGCAGGCGAGAACGTTGAGACCGGCGTATATATCATGGGTCTGGCCGAAGACGGCGTTGGCTATGCGATCGACGACAACAACGCTCCGCTGGTTTCGGATGATATGAAAGCAGCAGTCGACAAAGCCCGTCAGGACATCATCGACGGCAATGTTTCAGTTGTCAGCTATTACGAGAACGACAGCTGCCCAGCACTGCAGTTCTGATATCGCGCGGGTCGGGGGTGATGCTCCCGGCCCGATTCCACTTTGCTGCACCGGGATGACCGGGCAGTCCTTTCGGCAACTGAGGACAAGACATGACCGTCCCCGCCATTGAGCTCAAAGGGATATCCAAATCCTTTGGGCCGGTTCAGGCCAACAAAGACATTTCCATCAGCGTCGCCCCCGGTACGATCCATGGGATCATCGGTGAAAACGGTGCGGGCAAATCCACGCTGATGAGCATTCTCTACGGCTTTTACAAAGCCGACAAAGGTGAAATCTGGATCAATGGTCAAAAGACCGAAATCCCTGACAGCCAGGCCGCGATCGCCTCGGGCATCGGGATGGTGTTTCAGCATTTCAAACTGGTCGAGAATTTTACCGTTCTGGAAAACATCGTGCTGGGCGCCGAGGATGGAAGGCTGTTGGCCCCGTCCCTGAATAAAGCCCGCAAAGAGTTGAAAGAGCTGGAAGAAGAATACGAACTGTTCGTTGACCCCGAAAAGCGTATCGACGAAATCGGTGTGGGGATGCAGCAAAGGGTTGAGATTCTTAAGGCGCTGTATCGCAAGGCCGAGATCCTGATTCTGGACGAACCAACCGGCGTGCTGACCCCATCCGAGGCGGATCAGCTGTTCCGCATCCTCGACCGGCTGCGGGCCGAGGGGAAGACGATCATCGTGATCACCCACAAACTGCGCGAGATCATGGAAAACACCGACACCGTGTCGGTCATGCGCCGCGGGCAAATGACGGCCACCGTGAAAACCGCCGAGACCAGCCCCGAAGAACTGGCCGAGCTGATGGTGGGCCGCAAGGTTCTGCTGCAGGTCGACAAGGTTCCGGCACAGCCCGGTAAGCCCATCCTCGAGATTGAAAACCTGCGTGTTTTCGACAGCGCGGGCGTCGAGCGTGTCAAAGGCATCGACTTGACCGTGCGCGCTGGTGAGATCGTGGGCATCGCAGGCGTCGCCGGCAATGGCCAATCCGAACTGCTAGAGGTTCTGGGCGGGATGCGCCCGGGCCAGGGCCAGATCAAACTGAACGGCACGCCGCTTGCGCTCAGCGGGGCGGGGTCAGATGGCCAGGCGCGGCGCGCGCAGCACATTGCGCATGTGCCCGAAGACCGCCAGCGCGAAGGCCTGATCATGGATTTCCACGCCTGGGAGAACGTGGCCTTCGGCTATCACCGAGACCCGGCCTATAAGCGTGGCCTCTTCATGGATAACGCCGCCCTGCGCGCCGATACCGAAGCCAAGATCGAAAAATTCGATGTGCGCCCGCCGAACCCCTGGCTGTCGGCTAAAAGCTTTTCGGGCGGCAATCAGCAGAAGATCGTCGTCGCGCGTGAAATCGAACGTAACCCGGACCTGCTGTTGGTCGGTCAGCCGACCCGAGGCGTGGATATCGGGGCGATCGAATTCATTCACAAACAGATCGTCGATCTGCGCGACCAGGGCAAGGCGATCCTGCTGGTCTCGGTCGAGCTGGAAGAGATTTTCTCGCTGTCGGATCGAATCGCGGTCATGTTTGACGGACATATCATGGGCGAACGCCTGCCCCATGAAACTGATGAAAAAGAACTTGGCCTGTTGATGGCCGGTGTTGCGGGAGAGGCAGCGTAACATGGAAAAAATGCCCAAATGGGCCGATGTCGTTCTGATCCCGGTGATCAGTCTGCTTCTGGCTGCAATCCTGTCGGCGCTGGTGATCCTCGCCATTGGCGAAAACCCGATCGAAGCGGTGAACCTGATGGTCACCGGCGCGCTGGGATCGACCTATGGCTGGGGCTATACGCTGTATTACGCC
Source organism: Ruegeria sp. CDSC021 (assembly GCF_059610845.1). Classification (NCBI taxonomy): domain Bacteria; kingdom Pseudomonadati; phylum Pseudomonadota; class Alphaproteobacteria; order Rhodobacterales; family Roseobacteraceae; genus Ruegeria; species Ruegeria sp. CDSC021. The sequence goes on along the minus strand of NZ_JBXWOK010000002.1, from coordinate 179,640 downwards.
ACGAATTTCATGTTCACCGGACTCGCTGTGGCGGTCGCCTTTCACGCACGGCTGTTCAATATCGGTGGCGAAGGTCAGGCGATGCTGGGCGGGCTTGGCGTGGCCGTGGTGTGCCTTTACATCGACTGGCCGCATTGGAGCATCGCCTTGCTGGCCGCCTGTGCCGCATCGATGGTGTTTGGGGCCGCTTGGGCGGCCATTCCGGCCTATCTGCAGGCCAAACGCGGCAGCCATATCGTGATCACCACGATCATGTTCAACTTCATCGCTGCTGCCTTGCTGAACTATATGCTGGTCAACGTCATGCGCCCGCAGGGCTCGCAAGACCCGGCAACTGCACGCTTCCCCGAGGCGGTGCATCTGCCGACGTTCCAGTCGATGTTCTCGACCGCTGAAAACGTCGTATTCCGTGGCGCACCTGCCAATATCTCATTCTTTGTTGCAGTCCTGGCCTGTGTGATCGTTTGGGCGCTGATCTGGCGCACCCGGCTGGGCTATGAGATCCGCGCCTATGGGCATTCGGAAACCGGTGCCGTCTATGCCGGTATTTCTCCGGTTCGGATCACCATCATCGCCATGCTGATCTCGGGCGCGCTGGCTGGTCTGATGGCCACGAACAACGTGATGGGTGAGGCAGAGCGGCTGGTTCTGAACTCGACCGAGGGCGCTGGCTTTATCGGTATCGCCGTGGCGCTGATGGGTCGATCCCATCCGTTTGGGGTGTTTCTGGCGGCGCTGCTGTTTGGTTTCCTCTATCAAGGCGGGGCCGAGCTGGCGCTATGGACGTCTATCCCGCGCGAGCTGATCGTAGTCATTCAGGCCCTGGTGATCCTGTTCACCGGCGCGCTTGACAACATGGTCCGCATGCCGCTTGAGAAACTGTTCCTTGCCATGCGGAAGGAGGGCTAAGCGATGGATACTTTCGTTACCCTCATCCAGGTCCTCGATTCGACCGTCCGCCTGGCCACGCCGCTGTTGCTGGCATGTCTGGCCGGTCTGTATTCCGAACGCGCCGGTATTTTCGACATCGGGCTTGAGGGCAAGATGCTGATCGCGGCCTTCTTTTCTGCTGCCGTCGCCGCCGTGACCGGATCGGTCTGGCTGGGATTGCTGGCCGGGATCGCGGCCTCTCTTGTTCTGTCCGCCCTGCATGGGGTGGCCTCGATCACCTTTCGGGGCAACCAGCTGATTTCAGGCGTCGCCATCAACTTTCTGGCCTCGGGGCTGACGGTCCTGATCGCGCAAAGCTGGTTCAAGCAAGGCGGGCGTACCCCCTCGCTGTTCGGCGGAGGGCGCTTTGAACCGATCACCTTCCCTTTTGCGGATGCCGTGAGTGATGTCCCATTTCTTGGGCCAATCTATTCCGAGCTGCTGTCCGGCCATTCGATCCTGGTCTATGTGTCTTTCCTTCTGGTCCCGACAACTTGGTGGGTTTTGTACCGCACCCGCTTTGGCCTGCGCCTGCGCGCGGTGGGTGAAAACCCAGCCGCGGTGGATACGGCCGGGGTTTCTGTCGTTGGGCTGCGTTTTGCGGCCGTCGCGATCTGTGGCGTGCTTTGCGGCATTGCCGGTGCCTATCTGGCCACGGCCCTGCAAGCTGGATTCGTCAAGGAAATGACTGCCGGTCGCGGGTTCATCGCGCTGGCGGCACTGATCTTTGCAAAATGGCGGCCATGGCACGCGATGTGGGCTTGCCTGCTGTTCGGACTGTTGCAAGCGGTTGCGTTGCGGTTCCAAAATATTGACCTGGGTGGCGTGGTGATTCCTGTGCAGGTCATGGATGCGCTGCCATATATCCTGACCGTCGTCATTTTGGCCGGCTTTGTCGGCAAGGCCGTTCCACCGAAAGCCGGTGGCGAACCCTATGTAAAAGAGCGGTAATAGGTCCAGTTTGAAACACACGTCAGTCCTGTTCGCTGCATGGCGGCATGTAGAGTTGATTTTACATGCCGCAACGGCTCTAAAGGGGCATGGATGTGTTTCCAGTGACAGCTGATTTGAGAGAGTTTCTCGCCGGGGTGCCGGATGCTAGGTCTTGCGCTTGGTCTAAGGGGATACTCCCTGTCAAAACGCCTTTTGCGGATGCACAGTTTCAGACTGGTCCAAGCCGCCAGCCCTGCTTTACCCTGCCTCGCCAAGGGCGTGATTCTGCGCGTCAGATACGAACCCTTTCACAAATTCCAGAAGTCGAATGTGTCACATTGCGCGACGCAGCTGGCCCTAATTACTAGTACCTCATGCAAATTTACCTTCCTATCGCTGAAGTTTCCGTAAACGCCTTTCTGCTGCTGGGGTTGGGCGGCATGGTCGGCATCCTGTCAGGGATGTTCGGGGTCGGCGGCGGGTTTCTGATGACCCCGCTGTTGTTTTTCATTGGCATCCCACCAGCAGTTGCCGTAGCCACCGAAGCGAACCAGATTGTCGCCTCGTCCTTTTCTGGTGTTCTGGCCCATTTCCGCCGAAAGACGGTCGACCTGAAGATGGGCACGGTATTGCTGGTCGGGGGACTGATCGGTGCTGCGATCGGGGTGGTGATCTTCAATTATCTCAAAAGCCTCGGACAAGTCGATTTGCTCGTAACCCTGTGTTACGTGGTCTTTCTGGGCGTCGTCGGCAGCTTGATGTTCATCGAAAGCCTGAACGCGCTGCGTAAATCCAAAAAGGGCACCGCCGCCCCTGTTGCACGTCGTCAGCGCGGCTGGATTCACGCGATGCCGTTCAAAATGCGGTTCCGTACATCGGGCCTCTATATCTCGGTCATCCCCCCCGTCCTGGTCGGGCTTAGCGTAGGTATCCTTTCTGCGATCATGGGTGTCGGAGGCGGCTTTATCATGGTTCCTGCCATGATTTACCTGCTGGGAATGCCCACCAAAGTCGTTGTCGGCACCTCCCTATTCCAGATTATTTTCGTAACAGCGTTCACCACGATGCTGCACGCGACAACCAACTACACAGTCGACATTGTTCTGGCTGTGTTGTTGCTGGTCGGCGGCGTGATCGGGGCGCAGATCGGAACGGTGATCGGCGCACGAATGCCTGCCGAGCAGCTGCGCGTATTGCTGGCTGCACTGGTCTTGGTGGTTTGTGGCAAACTGGCGCTGGATCTGCTTCTGGAACCCTCCGAGCTCTATTCGCTCGGCGTTGCAGGGGGGCACTGATCATGCTGAGACGGTTGATCCTGCTACTCGCCCTCTGTGTCACCCCGGCCATCGCCGAGGAGGAACAGGTCGTGCTTGGCCTAAGCCAAGACCGGGTTGCCATCACGGCGAATTTCGATGGCTCGGAAATTCTTATTTTCGGTGCCGTGAAACGTGAAACGCCGATCCCTTCCGGCCCACCGCTTCAAGTTATCGTGGCCGTTGCAGGCCCCTCGAGCCCAGTGACGGTCCGGCGAAAAGAACGCAGGCTGGGTATCTGGGTCAACACCGACAGCGTCCTGGTCGACCTTGCGCCCAGTTTTTATGCGGTTGCCACCAGCGCTCCGCTTACAGAAATCCTGTCAGATACAGAAGACCTGCGGTACAGGATCTCGATTGAACGGGCCATTCGATCAGTGGGTGCCGCGATGAATATCCGGGGCGCGCAGAATTTTGCCGAGGCCGTCGTTCGCATCCGTGAGGATGAGGGCCTGTATTCTATCCGCGAAAATACGGTTGCGGTGGACGAGCAGACATTGTTCCGAACATCAATCGACATGCCAGCCGATTTGACCGAAGGCGCCTATTTCGCGCGCATATACCTGACCCGCGGCCGAGAAGTTGTTTCCCAGTTCGAGACCACAATCGACGTGCGGAAGGTCGGGCTGGAACGGTTCCTCTACAACATGTCCCGTCAGCAGCCGGTCTGGTACGGCCTGATGTCTTTGGTCATCGCCATCGCGGCGGGTTGGGGAGCGTCCACAGCCTTCCGACTATTGCGCGAGAACTAAAGCCCTATCCACGCCCGATATAGGGCATCGTAGTGGCCATGACGGTCATGAACTGGACGTTTGCCTCTGCAGGCAAAGACGCCATGTGCAGTACAGAACGTGCGGCATCGTCAACAGCCATCGTCGGGTCGGGCTGCTGCCCGCCCGCGATGGCGTTTTCAACCAGGTTTTGCACCATCTGTGTTCGCGCGTTGCCAATATCGATTTGACCACAGGCGATACCAAAGGCGCGCCCGTCCAGTGATAGGCTGCGTGTCAGGCCTGTTATCGCGTGTTTCGTAGCGGTGTAATGGACCGAATTCGGACGCGGTACATGCGCGGCGATCGAACCGTTATTGATGATCCTTCCCCCTTGCGGGGCCTGATGCCGCATGATGCGAAAGGCTTCGCGCGCGCTCAGGAACATCCCGTTCAGGTTCACGCTGACGCTCTGGTACCAATCCTCCAACTGGATTTCGTCTATCGTGCCGCCGGGGGCAAAGATTCCGGCATTATTGAATAATACGTCAAGACGTCCCGTCTCATTCTGGAATGTCTCGAAAGCACCCGAAACAGCGGTGGGGTCGGTAACATCGGTCACCAAGGGGATCGCATTCTTGTGCCTTTCAGCCAATTTGCTCAGCACATCCGCGCTGCGCGCCAGCAGCCCAACCGCCCAGCCCTCGGTCAAAAACAGCTCGGCAGTTGCCCGTCCGATGCCTGAACTGGCGCCTGTAATGATGATGGATTTCATATCTCTTCGGCCTCCAGGGTCAGCGTCGCCGCCGGAGCCGCGCGCAAATCATCCACGCGCAGCGGATAAGTGGGCTTGGCCAGCCTGTTGCGCACCACCCAAATCAACCTTTCTTGCGCTCGCGTGATCGCAACATAAGCCAGACGTTTCCACAACGGTTGCCCAGCCTCGGTTCGCCCCATCCGGGCAGCCGCATATATATCCGGCGCAAACACCTGTACCGTGTCCCACTGCGACCCCTGCGCCTTGTGAATGGTCACTGCTGCGCCATGCAAAAAGGTTGCCCCCATACGCGCTGCAAACGGAATAAACGGTTCCTCCTCATCAGGCATTTCTATTTTGACAATCGACGCTGCGCTGACCTGAGGATCCTCGGCTCCCATCACATGCAGGCGCGAAAACCCCGGTTTTCGTCCTGGCCCCAGATAGATGACCTGAGCACCCTTGATTAGCCCGCGCGCCTCAAGATCCAGCCTTTTCTTGCGGTGCTTCAGCGGCAGTTCGATTCCATCGCAAATCAGCGGCTCTCCCGCCAGAAGCTCGGTGTCGGGTGCAGCGTGAACATTGCGGAAGGCTTGAATCAAGCGAATTCGGGTGGCATTTCGCCAGACCAGAACCGGGCTGCGGGCCATCAGGTCAACTTCAACACGCTGCCCCCAAACAACTCGGTCATCCTGTCGGGCGGTCTGTTCGACGAGCCGTTCAAAATCCTCAAACCCCATCTGAGGGTCGGCCAGCGCATGCGCGAGGTCCAGGATCGGGTTGTCTGCCGTCTGCCGGTGGACCCTGTGCAATACCTGCTTTCGCGGCTCGGGCAGCGTCTCGAATACCATGCTGCCGGACTGATTGACCGGGGCGAGCTGCGCCGGATCGCCAAAAAGCAACAGGGTCGGAAAGATCTCTTTCAGGTCTTCGAACTGCCGGTCATCCAGCATTGAGGCCTCATCTACAAAGCCTATGTCCAGCGGCTCCTCCCGACGCTTCCAGCCGGTGATAAAGTCGGACCCACGAAGGCCCGCAGCGGCCAGCGCGCCGGGGATCGACTTGTTGTTCTGATAAAAAGCAGCGGCCCGGTCCAGGGCTTCGTCAGTCAACCCTTCAACCTCGGGGCGTTCATCGTTGCCCGCCAGCCATTCGGCAATGCGTTCATATTCCGGGTCATAAACCGGCGTATAGAGGATGCGGTGGATCGTGGTCGCAGGCACACCCCGCAGGCGCAAAACACTGGCGGCCTTGTTCGTTGGCGCAAGAATGGCCAAACTGCGTTTCTCGCGCGCTTTGCGGCTTTCGAAATCACCGGAAACAATCTGAAGACCCGCGTCAGCTAATGCTTTGTAAAGCTCTGCCAGCAGTAGCGTTTTCCCTGAACCCGCCTTGCCGATCACGGCCATCACCCCGGATTCGCCATTGCCGGGCATTTTCAGCAGGGCATCATCATCCAGGTCCACACCAGCAGATTTCAGCATCTCGGAAATGCTGTCATAGGCGGCGGCTTGATCGTCAGAAAAGGTTACTGTGGGTATAGACATGGCGCGACCCTACAGGGCCACGCCAGCTATCGCCAGATATGGAATTGGCTTTCAGACCCCGTCAGGCGGACAGGGCAAACCGGTGTTGCCGGACAGTGCCAAACGCGGCTTTGAACCACATCCTGGACAGCTCACGTGGGATGCCCGCCCGTTCAGCCACCCGATTGCAATCCTCGGGCGAATAGGGCCAGAGCCCAACCGAAATCTGATCACGCCCTTTTCCTTGTGACCCCAGAACGACTGGAGACGATCCGATCAGACGGTAGATCCGAATCATGCGCGCATCAAAGACGCCAGCAATATGGGTCAGCCCGAACCCTTCCATGATTTCGCCGCCACTCAGCATGATGGCACCGGCAGTATGGGCACTGGCCGTTCGTGACAGGCAGAACCGCGTCACCTCCCAGATCAGCGGGCTGTGGACAGGCTTACCTCCTGTCAGATGCCCAAACACCTCATTCACCATGACAGGTCCTGTCGTCGGCAAAACCCGCATCGACCCCCCATGACTGCCATCCTCTTCTTCCCAGATGACATAGAGCGGATTCAGGTCATCATACTGATCCTGCTCTTCTCCTTTTTCGTCCACGTGAACATCCCAGCCCAGCCGCGTTTTGAACTGATCCGCTCGATCCCGGAACATCCCTTGGGCCAAATTCGGAAACTTATGTAGTTCGTCGGCAAACAAATAGCGCAACATGACTTTTCCCCTTGTCGTCCTGTGCAGGAACGAAGGGGGTACAAAGTCGTGGTTAATTTCCCGTTTTTGGCGCGCGCGCTTGTTAAACCACTATTAATCCACGGCTGAGTGCTGTTGCGATGGCATGGGTTGTGTTCTGCGCCCCAAGCTTGGCACGCGCACTTTCAATATAGACACGCAGCGTATGTTCCGAGATTGACAGTGAGTGCGCGACTTGTGCCCGGCTGTATCCAAGCGCCAGCAAGGTCATGGCATCCGTCTCACGAGGCGACAGGCCTCGGGTCGTATCCGGCTGCCTGTCGGTTTCGAACTCCAGAGCCTTTCGGTTAAAGTAATGCGCGATCAAAATCAGCTCGCGGCCATGGGCCTCGATGAAGGACTTCCATTTCTCATCATCACATGAGTGATTCACTGTGAATAAGGCAAACTGGCCGTTCGGCCCCCGGATGGGGATCGAATAACCCTGATTGCCAACCCCATGTTCAAGGGCATCCTGCAAAAAGGCTTTCGCCACTTTTCCAGACCAGTCCAGAAATTTCCAGTCAACCGGGTGGAACCGTTGGAAACACCCCAGGATCACCGGATCTATGCGGTGATAATTCCGCTCACGGTATCGCTCGGCCCAAGCGTCCGGGTAAGTTGTATAGCCGTATTGATCCCCGGCACCATCAACCCAATGATAGATAAGATGTTCAACCTGCAGCCGGTCGCGCAATCGAACGGCTACATCGCCCAACTCGTCAAGCGTGTTGGTGCTTTCCAAGTCCTCTAGGACCTGACTCATGTCGAGTTGTGTTCCCATTCGCGAGCGCCTGTGCCTTATCCTGCATGGACGCAATCTCGGCCGCTGCGATCAACTTGGTATCATCAAGCTGCTCGGCAAGTGCGGTCAAACCGTTTTCAACAGCGAAGGCGTTGAGGTCCGACAAAACGTCCAGTATCCACTCATTATGCGCCATCTAAAGTCTCTCCGAAACGGTTAACGAAGGGTTAACACAACCATAACATGTGAGATGATTTTAAGCCTATTCACTGGTTTCTACTCCCCAAAACTAGCGGGTCACGATTCTGTAACCCACTGTAATTATTTCCTTATGCCTCGAAATAGATACACCCGCGCTCGCTCGATGCGATTCGCGGGTGCTAATATTCTTTTTTTGGGGGCTCAGCCTTTTGCGTCTAGAACCTCTTCAAGCGTGCGCAAGCCCGTCTGCGGCGCCTGAACCAGAACCGACATGTTGCCTGGTTTATGCTCATTCCGCATCATCTTCATATGCGCGTCGGGCAATTCACCCCAGGCGAACACTTCGGACATGCAGGGATCCAGACGGCGTTCGACCATCAGTTGGTTCGCGGCAGCAGCCTGCTTGAGATGCGCAAAATGCGAACCTTGCAGGCGTTTCTGATGCATCCACATATAGCGAACGTCGAAAGTCAGGTTATAGCCTGTGGTACCGGCGCAGATCACAACCATACCACCTTTTTTCACGACAAAGGTCGACACCGGAAATGTGCTTTCGCCGGGATGTTCAAACACCATGTCGACATTCTTGCCTTTGCCGGTGATTTCCCAGATCGCCTTGCCGAATTTGCGCGCTTCTTTGAACCAGTCCGCATATTCCGGTGTGTTTACTGTGGGCAACTGACCCCAGCAGTTAAAGTCTTTGCGATTCAGCACGCCCTTGGCGCCCAGCCCCATAACAAAGTCACGCTTGCTTTCGTCCGAGATCACGCCGATTGCGTTGGCGCCTGCGGTATTGATCAGCTGGATCGCATAAGAGCCCAGACCGCCCGAGGCACCCCAGACCAGAACGTTCTGGCCCGGCTTCAGATCATGCGGCTCGTGCCCGAACAGCATCCGATACGCGGTCGCCAGCGTCAGAGTATAGCAAGCGCTTTCTTCCCAGGTCAGGTGCTTGGGGCGCGGCATCAACTGCTGGGCTTGAACATTGGTGAACTGTGCAAAAGACCCATCCGGCGTTTCATAACCCCAGATTCGCTGGCTGTCCGAATACATCGGATCGCCACCATTACAATGTTCGTCGTCGCCATCGTCCTGGTTGCAGTGAATGACAACCTCGTCGCCCACTTTCCAGCGCGTTACTTTCGAACCCACGGCCCATACGATCCCCGAAGCGTCAGAACCGGCGATATGATACGGGGCTTTGTGGCCGTCAAAGGGCGAGATCGGCTTGCCCAGGGATGCCCAGACGCCGTTATAGTTAACGCCCGCCGCCATCACCAGAACCAACACCTCGTGGCTGTCCAGCTCTGGTACGTCCACGACTTCCTGGACCATCGCAGTATCCGGTTCCCCGTGGCGTTCCTTACGGATTGCCCATGCATACATTTTCTTAGGCACAAACCCCATCGGAGGGATTTCACCCATTTCATAGAGGTCTTTTTCCGGCGCGTCGTAAGTTGCGATACCGCTGTCGGTGTCCAGAGCCATGTTGGCCTCCTTATTTCTCATTCCTGTTTGCCGCGATGCAGAAGCGCTTGCGTTGGATGATGAGATATTGGCCTGAAGGAAATAATGCAATAGATTTTGCATCATTTTTGTAATTTTATGACCCAGCGCCTGCAGAAACTTCTTTCGCTGCCGCAGCATCAGGCCAGCCGTCGCCAATCGGGGCTGAGGCTGCATAGTAGTCGAGCAGATCAACCCTTTGCCCGGATTGAGATATTTTCCCACCTTCTCGTTTCAGAATTCTGCGTTCGACCAGCTGATCCAAGGCAGCTGAAACCGCGGACTCATCCTGATCACCCAAAGTTCCGTCACGTTGCAAAAATCCGGTGATCAAGCTTTTAAGCTCGTCTTCGGGCATTTCTCCTTTGGTGCGAACCAGCCAGCACGCTGCAGGAACAGGCGCCTGCGGAATCGCTTCTTTGATCCGTTGCATGAGTTCGCGCGCGAGATCAGTCATCACATCGTCATGGGCGGTGCGGAATTCCTTCAATGAGATAGGGTGACCATATCGCACTCCAGCAAATCCAAACCGCTGGTAGCGACCGGTCAGACGCCTGCCTATCTGTTTCAACATCCACCCAGTTATAACCCCGATTCGGGCACGAAATTGCCTTTGATTGCCAAGTGCGGCCTTGGTCAGGATCGTATCTTCAAGAACCCGGTCATAGTTTAGCGCAACGGGAACAAACACCACATCCGCCCCATCCACCCTGGCACCATCGATTATGTATTTCAAAAGCCCCAGCTTGGGGCGTGCCATGGCCCCCGTCAGGCTCAGCCCGCCTTCAGGGAACATGGCCTGTGTAACACCGGCATCGGTGGCATGCCGGACATAGCAGGCCAATACCTGACGATAGAGTTCGCTGCCGGACTTGCGGCGAATAAAATAGGCCCCCATCGCACGAATCAACCGACTGAGCGGCCAAACACGCGCCCATTCGCCAACAGCATAAGACAAAGCCGATTGCTGGGCCGCCAGATAGGTGACCAGCACATAATCCATGTTGCTGCGGTGGTTCATCACAAAAACAACTGTCGAATTTGGATCAATATCTTTCAGGGCATCTTCATCCTGATAACTAAGCCGTACATCATAAAAGGCGTTGCTCAGAATCCGCGCCAACCGGATGGCGATACTGAAATAGGCAACGGCGGAAAAAGAAGGCACGATCTCGCGCGCATACCGCTGGGCCTGCTCAAAGGCGACCGCTTCGGGAATGCCTTCTTCACGTGCGTGCTGCTGCACGGCCTGCCCTACCTGAGGATCATAGATCAGACGTTGAATCATATCGTGGCGTCGGGCCAGCTTGAACGGCTGTATCGGGCGCTGCAGGCGCGTGTTCAGGCGTTTGACCGCGCGCTCCAACCTACGGCGAAAAAACCACCGCACTGACGGAAACAGAAAATGCGAGGCCAGTGTGACCGCGGCGAATACCAGGATCAACAAAAACAGCCAAAGCGGAAGTTCCACGGTCTGTGTCATAAATGCACCCTGCCACCAATCGCTGCATCCCACAATCGGCACAACCGGAAATGCCGCGGCGCAGCGAATTGACATGTCCCGAAAATTGCGCTTTAGAACCCATGAACGTAATTTTCTTGCCCACCCGCAATACGAGGCCCAGTTATGACGCAGACGCAGAAAGATCGCCCCTGGCTCATCCGAACCTATGCCGGTCATTCCACCGCCAAAGCGTCCAACGCGCTGTATCGCGGGAATCTGGCCAAGGGTCAGACGGGTCTGTCGGTGGCCTTCGATCTGCCGACGCAAACCGGCTATGACAGCGATCACACGCTGGCACGCGGCGAGGTTGGTAAAGTGGGTGTGCCGATCAGCCATCTGGGCGACATGCGGGTTTTGTTCGACCAGATCCCGTTGGAACAGATGAACACGTCGATGACGATAAACGCCACGGCTCCTTGGTTGCTGGCGCTCTATATAGCGGTTGCCGAGGAACAGGGTGCTGATGTCTCTAAACTGCAGGGCACGGTTCAGAACGATCTGATTAAGGAATACCTGAGCCGCGGAACGTATGTCTGCCCGCCGAAACCGTCGCTGAAGATGATCGCCGACGTGGCCGAGTATTGCTATACCAACGTGCCAAAATGGAACCCGATGAACGTCTGTTCCTATCACCTGCAAGAGGCTGGCGCGACGCCCGAGCAGGAACTGTCCTACGCCTTGGCAACAGCGATTGCAGTTCTGGATGAGTTGCGCCCACGGGTACCGGCCGAGGATTTTCCGGCGCTGTGTGGCCGGATTTCGTTCTTTGTGAACGCCGGCATACGGTTTGTTACCGAAATGTGCAAAATGCGGGCTTTTGTCGACCTTTGGGATGAGATTTTGCAACAACGCTATGGCGTTGAGGATCCCAAATTCCGCCGCTTTCGCTATGGCGTTCAGGTAAACTCGCTGGGTCTGACCGAGCAGCAGCCTGAAAACAATGTCTACCGCATCCTGATTGAGATGCTGGCCGTAACACTGTCGAAAAGGGCCCGCGCCCGTGCGGTGCAATTGCCCGCCTGGAACGAGGCGCTGGGATTGCCGCGGCCCTGGGATCAGCAATGGTCGATGCGGATGCAGCAGATTCTGGCCTATGAGACCGACCTGTTGGAATATGGCGATCTGTTTGATGGCAACCCGGCTGTTGATGCCAAGGTTGAAGAGTTGAAAGAAGGCGCGCGTGCGGAGCTGGCAAACCTGGATTCGATGGGCGGCGCTGTCGCTTCGATCGAATACATGAAGTCACGCCTGGTGGATTCGAACGCAGAGCGCCTCAACCGGATCGAGCGCAACGAGACCATTGTGGTCGGCGTGAACAAATGGACCGAGGGCGAGCCCTCACCCCTGGAAACCGAAGACGGCGGCATCATGGTCGTTGATCCGGCAGTAGAGCAGGAACAGATCAACCGCCTGAACGAATGGCGCACCGAACGGGATGGCGCGGCAGTTGCAGCAGCGCTGGCCGCTTTGCGTGAGGCCGCACAATCCGGTGCGAATGTAATGGAGCCGTCAATCGTCGCCGCCAAGGCTGGCGTCACCACCGGCGAATGGGCCGAAGAGATGCGCAAAGTCTATGGCACATATCGCGGCCCGACCGGCGTTTCCGGCTCGGTCTCAAACAAAACCGAAGGGCTGGAGGACTTGCGCTCGGCCGTTGACGCGGTCAGCGACAAGCTTGGACGTCGCCTGAAATTCCTGGTCGGGAAACCCGGTCTGGACGGCCATTCAAATGGCGCTGAACAGATCGCCTTCCGCGCCCGCGATTGCGGCATGGACATCAGCTATGACGGCATCCGTCTGACACCCGAGGAAATTGTGGCCGCCGCAATCGAGGACAAAGCCCATGTGATCGGCCTGTCAATTCTGTCCGGCAGTCACATTCCGTTGGTTCAGGACGTTCTGAACCGTCTGCGCGAGGCGGGCCTGAACGATGTTCCTGTTGTTGTCGGTGGCATTATCCCAGATGACGATGCTGAAAAACTCAAAGCGATGGGTGTGGCCAAAATCTACACGCCAAAAAACTTCGAGTTGAATGCAATCATGGGCGACATAGTTTCCTTGGTTGATCCGCAAAACCTGGCCGCTGAATAACCGCCGATTTGCCACCCATTTTCCCCGTATCTATCGCCTTCGCAAAAGGGATAGATAATGGATACTTTTAGAACTACGGTGACTCTTCGGGGACATTGTAATTCGGTAACATCAGGGGAATGTAAATGGGAATGAATCTCGAAAAGATGACGCGCAATGAACTGTTGGAATTGCGTGCCAATGTAGATGTGGCGCTGAAAGCAGCCGAAAGACGTGATAGGAAAGAGGCTTTGAAAGCTGCTCAGAAAGCCGCAGCGGAATTTGGGTTTTCCCTTTCCGAACTTTCTGATGGGTCCTCGAAATCTCTTAAGATATCGAAAACAAAAGCAAAATACCGAAATCCATCCAACCACGATCAAACCTGGTCGGGGCGCGGTCGCAAGCCGCATTGGGTACACGAAGCTTTGAAAGCCGGAGCGGATATTTCGGATATGGAAATCTGAATGGAATTGATAACGAAATGACGATTCATATAGGCGCCGAAAAAGGCGAAATCGCTGAAACAGTTCTTTTACCCGGTGATCCTTACCGGGCAAAATGGGCGGCAGAAACTTTTCTGGATAACGCCAAACTGGTGAATGACGTGCGTGGCATGTTGGGCTTCACCGGAACCTGGAAAGGTAATCCGGTCACGATTCAAGGCAGCGGTATGGGAATGCCCTCGCTGTCAATTTACGTGAATGAATTGATCCGCGATTTTGGCGCCAGAACTTTGATCCGTATTGGGTCATGTGGCGGGATGCAGGACAGTTTGAACATTCGTGATGTCATTTTGGCGATGACTTCGACCACGCTCAGCACGCCGTCTCGGGGGATCATGAAAGAGCTCAACTTTGCACCTTGCGCGGATTGGAGCCTGTTGCAGGCCGCCTTTGAGGCTGCGGCAAACAAAGGAACACCAACTCATGTTGGCGGGATTTATTCCTCGGATGTGTTCTACGATGAACGTCCCGATCTGAACGAACAGATGGTGCGTCACGGCATTCTGGGCGTCGAAATGGAAGCCGCCGAACTTTACATCCTGGCCGCGCGCCACAAGTGCCGGGCCCTTGCCGTGCTGACTGTTTCCGACCACTTGCTGACAGGAGAAGCTCTGCCATCGTCCGAACGTGAAAGCAGCTTTGGCGACATGGTTGAGATCGCACTTCAGGCGGCGTTTCCAAAGGCTTAGCAAACGGGTTGGGGCAGGGTCGACCCTGTCCCGCATCGGCTATCCACCGGTCGATCCCTTTAAACACTGCTTGGGACTTTCCGCCCCATCGGTCTGAGCACCGCAAAACGAGCAGACCCATTGCCCTTCTTTTCGGTGCTGGCGCCAGCGGCATTCACGTGTCAGTGACGAAGTGCGGGCGCGCCACAGAAAATAGGCGAATACGGCGGCAGCAAGAAGCAGAAGAATAACAGGCATTCTCCTGCTTTGCTGATCAGTCGGTTGTTTTCAAGCCCTGCAATCGCAGATCAGGCAGCATTTGCGTATTCGAACAGCTCTGGCATCCGCTCTGAAGTGGGGATTACCGTTTCTGGCGTATAATAGGCCCATGCCTGTTCCAGAAATTCCAGGGCTTCGGCGGCATCAGCGGAATTGGTTTTGGTTCTCATCGGAGTGATCCCATTGTGACATAATCACTCCTCCCTGAGCCGAACATAGGACAGGCTGCAGGCGTTCACACCACATATTCTTGCAAATGGGAATTGCACCTGCCGCAACACAGCAGGCACATGGATCAAGTCCGCCTCACACCGTGCGTTCGACCATCAACTTTTTGATCTCGGCGATTGCCTTTGCAGGGTTCAGACCCTTCGGGCAGGTTTTGGCGCAGTTCATGATCGTGTGGCAACGATACAGCTTGAACGGATCTTCCAACTCATCCAGGCGCTCACCCGTTGCCTCATCTCGACTGTCAATGATCCAACGATATGCATGCAGCAGAGCCGCCGGGCCAAGATAGCGGTCGCCATTCCACCAATAACTTGGGCACGAGGTCGAGCAGCTGGCACACATCACACATTCATAAAGACCATCCAGCTTTTTGCGGTCTTCAATGGATTGCTTCCACTCTTTCGCAGGCCGGTTGGTCTTGGTTTCTAGCCAGGGCATGATGCTTGCGTGCTGGGCATAGAAATGGGTCAGGTCCGGAATCAGGTCCTTGACCACAGGCATATGGGGCAAAGGATAGATTTTCACATCGCCCTTGATCTCATCCATGCCATAGATGCAGGCCAGCGTGTTGATCCCGTCGATATTCATCGCACAGGACCCACAAATGCCCTCGCGACAAGACCGGCGGAAGGTCAAGGTTGGGTCGATCTCATTCTTGATCTTGATCAGCGCATCCAAAATCATCGGACCGCAGCTGTCCATATCGACGAAATAGGTATCCACCCGGGGATTTTGACCGTCGTCAGGATTCCAGCGATAGATCTGGAACTTGCGCACATTCGTCGCGCCCTCTGGCTTGGGCCATGTCTTTCCGGTGGTAATCCGAGAATTTTTTGGCAGGGTGAGTTGTACCATTTCCGACCTCGCTAAATTCCCGTGTATAGATACACGCTGCAAGTGCGAAAGCCAACCATTTAGCCTTGAAAACAGTCAATAAAGATGGGTGATTTCACCTTTACATTGAGCTTATGTGCGTGGAGTCTGCACCCGAGAAAGCAAAAGCTGAGTGCCGTATGCAGACACGAGTATTGAATATTCCCTACGGCACCAAAAACCCCTACCAAAACATGATGTACAGCGCATGCGAGCCAGAGTTTTCTCTAGCTGCAATGAAACAGCTGAACTTTGCAGAGATTGCGAAACCAGAGTTTCAGACCGAACACGGAATCCTGCATATCCAATGGGATGACAGGCTGTTTCCGATCAAGGATGGTGAAGATCCCGCGAACAACGCTCTGTTTCAAGATGCCGTGTCGGGACTTGAGCTGTATAAATCAAACGGTGGTCGCGTCATCTGGACCATTCACAATCGCGCCGCGCATTCAGCGCGTGAGGGCAACGATGGGTTTCACGCGGCGCGACGCAAGTTGGCAGAGCTGGTCGATATGATCCATGTCCATACCCCAAACGCGCGACAACATATGATCGCCCAATATGACGCGGAACCGAATAAGATTTGCCTGATCCCTCACCCAAGCTATCTAGGCGTTTATGAAAGCGCTGAAATCACGCTTGCGCGCCTGATGCAACCACGCGATCAGACCCATTTTTTGACCTTTGGCGCGATGCGCGGAAACCGCGAGTTGGACCGGCTTCATTTCGCCATCCGCAAGCTAACCAACAGGGGTTTCGACTTTCATATGTCAGTGGTAGGCCGAGTCTTCCGGCCCAGTCGGCGATTGGTACGACGGCTGGACGCCATTTCAAACGTAACCGTGATAGGCGAACGCGTAGAAGATGAGGCTATTCCGAGTGTTTTTTCCCAAGCTCACGCCTATGTTTTGCCATCTACACAAACCTTCACCTCTGGAACCGCAATGCTTGCCATGACCTTCGGCTTGCCAGTTGTCGCTCCGGACATTGAACCCCACCGGCAGACGACCCCGGAATCCTGTCATGATCTACTGTATCCGGCACAAAACCCTCGAGGACTGATCCGCATGATGATGAAGGTGATGGAAATGTCCGATTCAGAACTCGCTGAAAAACGTAGGGCGTGCTTCGAATTCGCTCAGGAACGCGCGCCAGAGCGGATCAGCCGCAAGTTGGCCGAAGCGCTTACGGTTCTAAGAAATGGATAATCTTTTCAGCGCCCGCATTTCTGCTTTGTACGATCTTCTGGATTTGAGCAGTTTTGTACGCATTGCCGATATTGGCGCCAATCCAATGCGCCATGACGCCCCTTACCGTGATTTGCTAAAGAACGACCTCTGCAATGTCGTCGGTTTTGAACCTCAGGAAGACACGATGAAAGAGGTCGTCCGCAATAAAGGTGCAAATGAAGAGTATTTCAACTTTGCAGTCGGAGACGGCAAACCGGCCTTGTTGAATATCTACAAGGGCTCGGGCTTGACATCCTTGCTGAAAATAAGGGAAAAAACACTTCTTTACCTACGTGGCCTACGCAATGCTGCAAGGCAAATTGGCAGTATGGAGATGCAAACCCAGCGGCTGGATGATATCGCAGGTTTGGGTCCAGTGGATTTTCTGAAAATTGACATTCAGGGTGCCGAACTTTCGGTGTTTACCTCGGCGGAAAACACGCTGAAAAATGTCGCCGCCATACAGACCGAAGTATCGTTTTTTCCATTGTACGAGAATCAGCCAGGTTTTGGCGAGGTTGACACATTTCTCAGAAAATTGGGGTTTTTGCCCCATAGTTTTGCGCATATCGAGAACAGGCTGGTCGTATCGAAATGGTCGGGAGTTCTTTCGGACTTTGAATCGACACAAATGCTGGACGGGGACATTATCTATCTCAGGGACTTGTCTGATCCTGCAGAGCTGAACAGCCAGATACTAAAGCGACTGGCAATTCTAACCGAAGGTGTTTTTGGGTTCACAGATGTCAGCCTGAAAATTCTCGACATATTGGCACAGCGTCAGGAAATCTCTGAAGCCGATGTGAATCAGTACATTGAAACATTCATCTCGCCATAGCCGATTGGCTAAGTACAGATATTACTGACCCATAGAATTTGAGCAGTCCGGTGGTTGGTCGCGGACTGCCCAATCACATCAGAAAGTCCGCGCCTTGGGCGCGATTTTCTTCAGACTGATTCCGCCTTCTGCTTCGGTGCTCAGCGGATCGACGATCACCGGGCGATAGCTGAGGTTCACTTTATTACCATCCACGCGGGACACCGTGTGAACGCGCCAGTTTTTGTCGTCGCGTTCGCTGAAATCCTCATGCGCATGGGCACCACGGCTTTCCTTACGCGCTTCGGCACCGACGATGGTGGCCAGCGCACTTGGCATCAGGTTGGTCAGTTCCAGCGTTTCCATCAGATCGCTGTTCCAGACCAACGAGCGGTCGGTGACTTTCAGGTCGTCCATCTTGGCGGCAATCGCCGTCATCTTTTCAACACCTTCGGCCATGGTTTTGGCGGTGCGGAATACGGCCGCGTCAGCCTGCATGGTCTTTTGCATCTCAAGCCGCAGATCGGCGGTCGGGATCGCTCCGCTGGCGTTACGGACGGTGTCAAAGCGATCAAAGGCTTTGTCGACCGACCCCTGGTTCAGAACCGGGTTGGCGCTATCGGCATCCACAACCTTGCCGGCCCGGATCGCCGCCGCGCGGCCAAAGACCACCAGATCGATCAGCGAGTTTGAGCCCAAACGGTTCGCCCCATGGACCGAGGCGCAGCCAGCCTCACCCACAGCCATCAGGCCCGGGACCACGGCGGTTGGGTCCTTGGCGGTAGGGTTCAGAACCTCACCCCAATAGTTGGTCGGGATACCGCCCATGTTGTAGTGCACGGTCGGCAGAACCGGGATCGGCTCTTTGGTCACGTCCACACCGGCAAAGATCTTGGCGCTTTCGGAAATACCCGGCAGACGCTCGGCCAAAGCCTCGGCAGGCAAGTGGCTAAGGTTCAGGTGGATGTGGTCGCCCTCTGCACCCACACCGCGCCCTTCGCGGATTTCCATAGTCATTGAGCGCGAGACATAGTCGCGCGGTGCCAGGTCTTTGTACTGAGGCGCATAGCGCTCCATGAACCGTTCGCCTTCGGAATTGGTCAGGTACCCGCCCTCACCCCGCGCCCCTTCGGTGATCAGACAGCCCGAGCCGTAGATGCCGGTCGGGTGAAATTGAACGAACTCCATATCCTGCAGCGCCAGACCCGCGCGGGCCACCATACCGCCACCGTCACCGGTGCAGGTATGGGCCGAAGTGGCGCTGAAATACGCCCGGCCATAGCCGCCGGTCGCCAGCACCACCATCTTGGCGTTGAAGACATGCATGGTGCCATCGTCCAGCTTCCAGCAGACGACACCCTGACACTGTCCGTCGTCGGACATGATCAGGTCGATGGCGAAATATTCGATGTAGAACTCAGCATTGTTTTTCAACGACTGACCATAGAGCGTGTGCAGGATTGCGTGGCCGGTCCGGTCAGCAGCGGCACAGGTCCGCTGAACCGCGGGGCCTTCACCAAATTCGGTGGTGTGGCCGCCAAAGGGACGCTGATAAATCTTGCCTTCCTCGGTCCGGCTGAAGGGCACACCGTAATGCTCTAGCTCATAGACCGCCTTGGGTGCCTCACGTGCGAGGTATTCCATCGCGTCGGTGTCGCCCAGCCAGTCCGAGCCCTTGACCGTGTCGTACATATGCCACTGCCAGTGGTCAGGACCCATATTCGACAGCGACGCCGCGATGCCGCCCTGCGCGGCAACCGTGTGTGAGCGGGTCGGGAACACCTTGGTCACGCATGCCGTACGCAGACCCTGTTCCGCCATACCCAGCGTTGCGCGAAGACCTGCACCACCTGCGCCTACGACAACGACGTCGTATTCGTGGGTTTCGTATTCATATGCTGCTGTCATTGTTCTTATTCCTTACCGCGCATCATCACAGGGCGAGTTTCACCAGGGCGAACAGCCCCGCAACCATCAGCGTGTAGCCAAACGCCCACATCGCAACCAGCGTCACTTTTTCGGCGACACCATGGATATAGTCTTCGATGGCCTCCTGCGCTTCGTACATCAGCTGCAACAGGGCAACGATCAGTGTCAGCGCGCATACGATCGCCGGGAAGGGGCGACTGAAATAAGCCAGAACCTCTTCGTAGGTTCCGCCCAGACCGGCACCAAATGTGAAGATGAAGAGAGGAATCAGAACAGTCAGGATCATGGCCCGGACCATTGTGTTCCAATGTGTTTGGGTTCCGGATTTGCCCGCTCCCAGACCCTCGGCGCGTTTACGGTCAGTCAGGTATCGCATCGAACGTCTCCTTAAACCACAAGAACGGTGATGATGGTCAGGATCGTGGCACCAACGAACATGCCCCATCCCAGCTTTTCAGATAGATCGACATCCAGGCAGTAGCCGAAATCCCAAAAGACATGACGCAACCGGCCCAATGTGTGGTACCACAAACCCCAGGCCGCTCCGGTCATGACAAGATCACCGAACCAGCTGCGCAGAAACCCGTCTATGCCTGCAAAGGCCGCCTCAGAGGTTGCCGCCGCCAACAGCCACCACACCACAAGTGCTGCGATTGCGAACACGGCCAATCCAGTCATCCGAACCATGATCGACGACAGAGACGTCATCTGTGGGCGGTAGATGCGGATATGCGGTGAGAGCGGGCGGTTGCCCCGATTTACATCGCTCATGGCGGCTCCTTTTCGGTTGGCTTCCGAAGGTTTTACTGGTTTTTGCGACACTGTCACGTGCTGCAGCCGCAAAAAAGCTCAGAATTCGCGCAAAATGACAGATTAAGCGATAAAGTGATCACACAAAATATTCTTGTGATCACAAATCAAATCAGACGAAACAGATGTTAGCGCCTGCAGCTCCGAATCCCTGCCACACTTATTTCAGACCGGCCGTTTGCTGGGTCACTTCCCGCAACAGTTTCTTTCGGATGCGGGCCGGATAATCCTCGAACCCGGCCGCCGAAACGACAAACGCTCCCTCACCTACAATGACGTTCTCAAAGAAATAGGCCGTCAAGTCGGGTTCGCTTTCCTCGATGGCGATGGCATTTACCGTGACACCTTTTCCACGCAACACATCGTGAATCTCGGACGGTTCAACCCCTTCGTTGGAAACCCCATCACCCGAAATATCAATCAGGTGCCGTTTGCATTCGGTTACCTCGCTGAAACTGGACATTGTGGTCTCAAGCGCCTCACCGATTGCAGTCGAAAAATTGCGCCAGACTCTGGCATCCGCAGCCACCTGTCTGGCGAAGCTATCTATGGCTTCAAAGCTATCCATAGGTGTCCAGGGGATCGTCACCTTCTGACGAGAGGCTCCGGTCCATTGGACCAGCATCAACCGCGCATTCCCGCGCACCAGCGCCTCGGAGACGATGGGGTCACGCAATCCAGCGGCCAGGCCGTCCATTTGTATGCGGTATTCGTTCGAATCCACCGATCCCGAGACATCAACGGCCAGAGCCAAAGCAAGATCACACGCCTCGGCGGTCGGGGCCAGAAAGAAACAGGCGACGAAAGAGCGAAGCAGAGACATGGTTGCAGCCTAGCACGAATATTGCAGGCTGCGTTCAAATGAATGTGGGGTCAGACTGGCATCAAAGCCCAGTAGTCGAGGTCCAACAGAACGTTGGGCAGATATCGGCCATCGTCATTTTTCAACTCGAATGGCTCTCCACCCTTCGTGGCGACCAGCCGCAACCGGACCGCCCCAACGCCGGGGATGCCAGTTTCGGCTTTGTCCAGCACCTCAGACCAGGCCTTAATGGTATCGCCTGAGAAGCAAGGGTTGGCATGGGCGCCACCGTTCAACCCGACGATCATCTGCGCATTTGCCAATCCATTGAACGACAGGGTCCGCGCCATCGAGATCACGTACCCGCCATAGATAAGACGGCCTTCGGGGCGGAAGGTCAGATCGAAATGAACCTTGGCAGTGTTCTGCCAAAGCCGCGTGGCCAGCATATGCTCGGCTTCTTCCACGGTGACGCCGTCCACATGATCAATCTTTTCACCAATCGCGTAATCGCCCCACCGATGCGCCTCACCGGCCTGAACAAATTCATAGGAGGAAAAGTTCAGCCCTTGTGGCACTACCAGATCCTGAGGCTCCAGCGCCTGTTTCAACTCGGGCACCACCGTGTCCGGGGCGGGCGCGTCAGGGTTCGATTTGCGCACCATCACCCAGCGGACATACTCAATAACCACCTCATCGCGCTGGTTCAGGCCACGGGTTCGCACCCACACAACACCGGTTTTTCCGTTCGAGTTCTGCTTGACCCCAATCACTTCGGATTCCGACCGCAGCGTATCGCCGGGATAAACCGGCTTCAACCAACGCCCCTCAGCATAGCCCAGATTGGCCACTGCATTCAGCGATACATCAGGGACAGTCTTGCCAAACACCACGTGAAACGCCGCCAGATCATCGATCGGGCTTTGCGGCAGGCCACAATTCCGGGCGAACTCATCCGAGGAATACAGAGCATGACGCGCCGGATAGAGCGCATGATACAACGCCCGTTCGCCATCGGTCACGGTGCGAGGCACCGCGTGGTGCAGCACTTGCCCTACAGAATAATCCTCGAAGAAACGGCCCGGATTGGTTTTTGCCATTATTGCTGTCCCAGTTTCATTTCAGGGGAATAGTCGGTCGCAACCTCTTTGGTCACGGCCTGCGCACAACGCATCACGTTGTTTGCAGTGTCAAAGGCATAGGACGGGTCGCCATACAGCTCCCACCCTTTTGCCAGCGCGTCCGACACTTTGTGACAGAAGGCTGCGGTGTCTTCCTCGGTCAGCAGACGATAGAGTGTTGCCATGTTGTCAAACCTTTATGAACCAAACGGCGACGGGCCGACCAACCCGTGAATATAGCCGATAATGCCCAGCAGAACGATCGACGCGACAAAGAACATCGCATCCTTGCCGTAAGTGCCCGGCTCGCCCGGTATCCAGTCCGGCTCGGATTTGTTGATCACGATCACTTCGACCACCGCCCAGGCCAGCAAGCCGCCGAACAGGACGATTGAGGCCAGATCACCATTGACCAGCAAATGCGCAAAGGCCCAGAGCTTCATGCCGCCCAGCATCGGGTGACGCAGCTTGTTCAGCAGACGACCCTTTTGGCCTGCGGGGCTCATCATATAGATAGCGATCAGCACCAGCAGGTTGTTGACGTGGATCAGAAAGGTCGGCGGCGACCATATTGGGATGAAATCGGTCATGCGATAACCGAAGATCATCAACAGGATTGACGCCAGCAGCGCCAGCGCCACCGCGCCCGCACCGCCTTTGCCCATCGCCGCGCGCTGGTCCGGCATCACGCGTTTGAACAGATGTGCGGCCCACCAGAGCGCCACACCAAGAATCAGAAGAACAAAGCCCATGCTGGCTTACCCCGCTTGCAAAGCTGAAATCGCCTCTGCTTTTGCCAGAGTTTCACGGGCGGTTGCAACGTGCAGGTTTTCCACGATCTTGCCATCGACGACCGCGACGCCCTGCCCTTGTGCTTCGGTCTCTTCAAAGGCGGTGATCTGGCGGCGGGCCAGATCGATTTCCTCATCCGATGGGGCGAAGGCGTCGTTGGTGACATCGACCTGTGCGGGATGGATAAGGGTCTTGCCGTCAAAGCCCATATCGCGGCCCTGCGCGCATTCGGCCGCCAGGCCTTCGCTGTCCTTGAAGGCGTTATAGACGCCATCTACGATGATCAGCCCCTCGGCCTTCGCGGCTAACAGGCACAGGCCCAGCGACGTCTGCAACGGCAGGCGGTCTGGGCGGAACCGTGTCTGCAATTCCTTAGCCAGATCGTTGGTGCCCATGACGAAGCCCGCCATCTGCGGATGCGCGGCAATTTCGGCGGCGTTCAGCATCCCGCGCGGCGTCTCCATCATGGCCCATATCGGCAGCTCACCGGTTATTGCGGCCAACGCATCCACATCTGCGGCAGAATTCACTTTGGGCAGCAGAACCACATCCACGTCCATGTCCCGCACGGCTAGGGCATCGGCCCGGCCCCATTCGGTATCTAGGCCATTGATTCGTACGATCTTGACCCGCGCCCCATAACCGCCAGCAGCCAAGGCAGCCCCCAGCGTTTCGCGCGCGTTGTTTTTTTCCTCCGCCGCGACCGCATCTTCGAGGTCAAAAATAACCGCATCAACAGGCAGGTTGCGGGCCTTGTCCAACGCCCGGTCTTTGGAACCGGGAATGTACAATACGGAACGGTAGGGTCGCTGACGGGAGTCCATTGGCTTCGGCCTCTTGAAATAATGTTGCGCAGAATGGGGCATTTTCTGCAGGAAAGTTCAAGCGTAAACTTGCCGCACCGCAGCATTAACGACGCAACGTGCGTTCCTTTAACCGTATTTCGGTCTGCACCGGTCACCGTCTTGGCAGATCGCAATCAAAAGGGTTCACCGATGAGCAAGACGCTGTTCAATATGACAATGGGGCTGGGTATCATGGTTCTGGCCGCCCAGCAGGTGCAGGCTCAAAGCTGCGCCCCCCGCGACGAGGTCATAACTCGACTGGCCGAGACTTATGGCGAAACGCGTAAGAGCATTGGCATCGCCCGACAAAGTGCGGTGATGGAAGTCTTTGCCTCTGATCAAAGCGGAAGCTGGACTATTACGGTGACATTACCGGATGGAATGACCTGCCTTGTGGCTTCGGGCCAGTCCTACGAAGATATGGCCGAAGCACTGCCGCCCAATGTCTAGCTCAGGGCCTCCCAGATCAGTTTTGTTCCGGTCAGCATCAGCAAAACGTAGGCAATACCGAAGAACAGGCGTTCGGATATCATGAAATGCGCGCGCACACCTAGCCATGCACCAAGCACGGCAAATGGAGCCAGCAACAAGTCGGCCAGCGCAGTGTGCCATGTGAACAGACCCAGATAGGCATACGGAATGAATTTAGCGACATTGATGACCCAGAAGACCAGCACTGTGCTCGCCTGAAACTCGGTTTTAGACAGACGCTGCGATATCAGATAGACGGCGGCGGGTGGGCCGCCCGCATGACTGACAAAGCTGGTGAATCCGGCGACCAACCCCGCAAGAATTCCCGCAAATGGCGGCAGGCGATTGGCAAAGCCGCGGATCCAGCCCTTTCTCTGGGCCACATGCCAGATCACGAACCCCACTGAAATCCCTCCGATCAGCAGGCGCAGAAGGTCGTCATTCGTGGCGCGATACAGCCAGGCGCCCACAGCCACACCCGGCACTGCCCCCACGATCAGCAGGCGTGAATCCGGCCAGCTCCAGCGTTTCCAATAGGGGCCCAGCGTAGCGACGTCGATTACCATCAGAATTGGCAACATCAGTGCAAGCGCCTGTCCCGGTGTCAGGATCAGTGCCAGAATCGATGACGCGGCAAACGCCACCCCCGAGCCGAACCCACCCTTCGAGATGCCGGCGAAGATCACAGCAGGGATCGCCACGGCAAAAAACATCAGGTCCATCTCGAACATGCGGCGTCCCGTAAATATGCATGAGTCACAGGCGGTTTAGCGCAATCGGTAGGAGACATGCAAACGGTATGCGGTGGCATGCCGCGCCGCAGAAGGCTTGCGCAGCGCCGGTTTTAGGACTAGCAAAACCGCGATTTCAATACCGACCGGAGATTTTCCAAATGGCCAGACCCAAGATCGCGCTGATCGGCGCAGGTCAGATCGGCGGCACGCTCGCCCACCTCGCAGCAATGAAGGAACTCGGTGACGTCGTGCTGTTCGACATCGCCGAGGGCACTCCGGAAGGCAAGGCGCTGGATATCGCAGAATCCGGCCCTTCCGAAGGGTTCGACGCCAAGCTGAAAGGCACCCAGTCCTACGAGGACATCGCAGGCGCCGACGTTTGCATCGTCACCGCAGGTGTCCCACGCAAGCCAGGCATGAGCCGTGATGACCTGCTGGGCATCAACCTGAAAGTCATGAAGTCGGTCGGTGAAGGCATCGCCGCCAACGCGCCCGATGCTTTTGTCATCTGCATCACCAACCCGCTGGACGCGATGGTCTGGGCTCTGCGTGAATTCTCGGGCATGCCGCACAACAAGGTCTGCGGCATGGCGGGCGTTCTGGACTCAGGCCGTTTTGCCCACTTCTTGTCGGAAGAATTCAACGTGTCCATGCGCGACGTCACTGCCTTTGTTCTGGGTGGCCACGGCGACACCATGGTTCCTTCGGTTCGTTATTCTACCGTTGCGGGCATCCCGCTTCCTGATCTGGTCGAGATGGGCTGGACCACACAAGAGAAACTGGACGCAATCGTGCAGCGCACCCGAGACGGCGGGGCTGAAATCGTTGGCCTGCTGAAAACAGGTTCGGCTTTCTATGCGCCTGCCACATCGGCAATCGAAATGGCCGAAGCCTATCTGAAAGACCAGAAACGCGTCCTGCCCTGCGCCGCTTATTGCGACGGAGAGCTGGGTGTCGAAGGCATGTATGTCGGCGTCCCCACCGTGATCGGCGCAGGCGGTATCGAGCGTATCGTCAACATCAAGCTCAACGAAGAAGAGCAGGCTGGTTTCGACAATTCGGTCAACGCCGTGAAGGGCCTGATCGAAGCATGCAAAGGCATCGACAGCTCTCTGGCCTGATCCGTCTTATACGGTTAAACAGAACCCGGCTCACCCATGGTGGGCCGGGTCATTTTTTGGAAGATTGCCATGTCGTCTCAGGGATTTGTCATTGCCGCAAGCGGTAAGGATTACATCGAAACAGCGGTGGCAGCGGCTCGGTCGTTAAAGGTCGCCATGCCGGATGTACCGGTCGACCTGTTCACCGACCTCGAAAACATCCCGGGAACAGAAGTGTTTGACCAAATCCACATGCTGGACAAAAGCTGGTTCCGACCCAAGTTCGAAAGCCTTGTGCGGTCCCGGTTCGAAAAGACGGTCTATTTGGATGCCGATGTGCGCTGTCTGGCAGATATGTCGGATATCTTCACCGTCCTAGAGCAGTTTGATATCGCGATGGTCCATGACCCTTTGCGCAACTCGGCCCATGCGCAACGTGTTTGGAAAACTCCGCTGCCCAACGCATTTCCCCATCTCAATGGCGGGCTGGTTGGAATTCGCACTTCGGACGCAGTGCTGGATTTCCTGCGAGATGTACAAGAGACTATCATCTCGGAAAACCTGACCTCAGATCAGGCGCTGATCCGCGAAAAGCTGTTTGCCAGCGCGTTGCGACTGGCAGTTCTGCCACCCGAGTACAACTTCCTCGATTATCGTCAGGCCGAGATGTTCGGTTTTCTGCACAGCGCCCCGCGCCTGCTGCATCACTACAAATTTCACAGCCGTCATGACAAGCGGCTGGACAGCGCTAGAACTGTCGCCGGTTTGGTAGGGCCCGATCTCGAACGTCATATCAACAGCCTTATCGAAGCCGACGCACAGCTCACGCCCGGCGCGTCGAAAAAAGTCCGACCACTGGTCGACAAAGGCTTGTTGGGCAAACTGCGCAAACTGGTGATGTCTGTGAAAAAGGGTATCGTCCGCCTCAGACGCGGATAGGTTAGCGCTAGCTTGAAAACGTCATATTCTATTGGGTGAATTTCCTGCCGAATCAACGCTCAATACCAGCTCAAGTTTTGTGATCACACCCTGAAAAGCTGTGATCACAAATAATGAAAATCTTCGTGAAAAACCTCCTTTACGTCAAAAAAGCCTTTAAACTTACCCCTTAGACACGCCTATATCGGTCAATCGTAGTCAGACGGGACAGTTTCGATGAACATTCACGAATATCAGGCCAAAGCGCTTCTTCGCAGCTATGGCGCCCCGGTTTCCGACGGTCGCGCGGTCCTGCGCGCCGAGGAAGCTAAAACCGCAGCCGGTGAGTTGGACGGACCTCTTTGGGTCGTCAAAGCGCAAATCCACGCGGGCGGCCGCGGCAAGGGGTCTTTCAAAGAATCCGATGCCGGGGAAAAAGGCGGTGTCCGTCTGACTAAGTCGGTTGAAGAGGCCGCGGAGGAAGCCAAAAAGATGCTAGGCCGCACACTGGTCACCCATCAGACCGGTCCCGCGGGCAAACAGGTCAACCGCATCTATATCGAGGCCGGTTCCGGCATCGAACGCGAACTGTACCTGGCCCTGCTGGTAGACCGCCAGACCAGCCGCATCTCATTCGTCTGCTCGACCGAAGGCGGCATGGATATCGAAGAGGTGGCCGCAGCCACGCCTGAGAAAATCTTGTCCTTCTCGGTTGACCCAGCCACCGGTTATCAGGCCTATCACGGCCGCCGCATCGCCTTCTCGCTGGGTCTGCAGGGCGCACAGGTCAAACAATGCGTCAAACTGATGAGCCAGCTCTATGCCGCCTTCGTCGAGAAGGACATGGAAATGCTGGAAATCAACCCGCTGATCGTGTCCGACAGCGGCGACCTGAAAGTGCTGGACGCCAAGGTCGGCTTTGACGGCAACGCGGTCTACCGCCACCCCGACATCGCCGAGCTGCGCGACACGACCGAGGAAGATCCCAAGGAACTCGAAGCTTCCAAATACGACCTGAACTACATCGCGCTGGATGGTGAGATCGGCTGCATGGTGAACGGTGCCGGTCTGGCGATGGCAACGATGGACATCATCAAGCTCTACGGTGCTGAACCTGCCAACTTCCTCGACGTCGGCGGCGGCGCCACCAAAGAGAAAGTCACCGAAGCGTTCAAGATCATCACCTCGGACCCGCAAGTCAAAGGCATTCTGGTCAACATCTTCGGCGGTATCATGCGCTGTGACGTCATCGCCGAGGGCGTTGTCGCCGCGGTGAAAGAGGTCGGCCTGCAGGTTCCGCTGGTCGTGCGACTGGAAGGCACAAATGTCGAAAAAGGCAAAGAGATCATCAACACCTCTGGCCTGGACGTGATCGCAGCGGACAACCTGAAAGACGGTGCCGAGAAGATCGTGAAGGCGGTTAAGGGGTGAGGGCCAATCCGGGGCTTTTGCCCCGGCAAACGCTCCAGCGGTGCGTTTGAGGCACGAACGGGCGGAGCCCCGGGGGTATGTGATGCAATATGTAGAAGCCTTCAATTCACTTGGGTACGAAGTTCCAAATCCACGTCAGGATTGGAGCGCCGAGAAAGATGATGGAGTCTGCATCACACTCTGGAAATCCGAAGTTCAATGGACCCCTGTACCTCCGCGTCTTGATCTTTGGACACGGGGGACGCCTGGCTCAACTGATTGGGAAAACCAACCCGGACACAAAAAGCGCGCAAATCACGTTGAGCGTGCAGTTTCGGAGTTCGATGGTTGGGTAGATGTGATCGTAGTCAATGGTGTTCCCGGACAAGGATATGGCGCTGCTGATCCTTGGTTGCCCGCGCAGCGCGCAAACCATGGTTGGCGCATCCAAGAATTCGATAAGGCGACGGGCTTCTTTTCTGTCGCCGCAGAGAAACTGAAATAGGAGACTCCTAAAAATGGCAGTCCTCATCGACGAAAATACCAAAGTGATCTGTCAGGGCTTTACTGGCTCGCAGGGCACATTTCACTCTGAACAGGCCATCGCCTATGGAACCAAGATGGTCGGCGGCGTGACCCCCGGCAAAGGCGGGATGGAGCATCTGGGCCTGCCCGTGTTCAACTCGGTCCACGAAGCCAAGCACGTGACCGAAGCCAATGCCTCGGTGATCTATGTTCCGCCACCCTTTGCGGCTGACTCGATCCTCGAAGCGATTGACGCCGAGATGGAAGTGATCGTCTGCATCACCGAAGGCATCCCGGTTCTGGACATGATGAAGGTGAAGCGCGCGCTGGAAGGTTCGAACTCGCGCCTGATCGGCCCGAACTGCCCCGGTGTCATCACGCCCGACGCCTGCAAGATCGGCATCATGCCCGGCCACATTCACAAGCGCGGCTCGGTCGGCGTTGTGTCCCGCTCGGGCACTCTGACCTATGAGGCCGTCAAGCAGACCACCGATGTGGGTCTGGGTCAGTCCACCTGCGTCGGCATCGGCGGCGACCCGATCAAAGGCACCGAACATATCGACGTGCTGGAATGGTTCCTGGCCGATGACGAGACCCACTCGATCATCATGATCGGTGAGATCGGTGGCTCGGCCGAAGAAGAAGCCGCGCAGTTCCTGGCGGATGAGGCCAAGAAGGGTCGCTCCAAGCCGACCGCCGGTTTCATCGCAGGCCGCACGGCCCCTCCGGGCCGCCGCATGGGCCACGCGGGCGCGATTGTCGCCGGTGGCAAGGGCGGTGCCGAGGACAAGATCGAAGCCATGCGCTCGGCCGGTATCGTCGTGGCCGAAAGCCCGGCGCAGCTGGGTGAGGCTGTGCTGGAAGCGATTGGGTGAGCTGTGACTCCCTGTTGCCCATATGAGCTGAGGGCGGCGCCCAACTGCGGGTGGGTGCGAAGCACCTGCCCGTCAATTCTTTGGTTTGCCTTCGGCAAAACGGGGTGGACGGACGCTGCCCGGCGATGCCGCTGGGCAGGACTCGTTGTAGCGGTCGCCTGCTTAGGTAACCTAGCCAGCGCCGACGCATCTAGTGAAGCACCGATGGATCAATTCATCGTTCGCGCCATTCCTGGCGTCACAGGTGGCTCGACAAAAACATTGGGCGATGACCGCATCTCATTTACTTATTTGAGCATTCGTGTCGACGATGAAGAGTTGCAAGCAGCTGCCGATTTTTGGTGCTCGCAATTTGAAGGATCCGCTAGACTTGTTTCCGATACTTCGGTCGGCAGCTCACTTCTGCTATTTGAACGCCGCCAGTCAGTTTTCGACTGCCCGGTCCAAAATTAGGGGCAAGGCATGAGCCAAACAACAACCATGACCTTCTCTGACGCCATCCGCACCTGTTTCGCCAAGTTCTTCACCTTCTCAGGGAGGGCCTCGAGGCCCGAATACTGGTTCTTTTTCCTGTTCATCCTGATCTGGAGCATTATTGCCGGGATCATAGACGCGCAGTTCTTCACGCAAGTCGCTGTGACTGAGACCGAGACGTCCAGATCCGTGTCCGTCACGTCTTCGCAGCCTGTGCAGGGCATTGTTGGTCTAATCGTGTTCTTCCCGCATCTGGCCGTCGCATGGCGGCGGATGCATGATACCGGGCGCAGCGGGCTGTATGCGCTGCTGCCAATCCTGCTGTTCTTTGGCGCCGGGGCCGTACTGGTCTTTGGCATCGGCCTCGCCTCGCATTTCCAGCATGGTGGCAATCTGGACATCCTGTTCACCCGCGCCACTTTGCTGATCGTCATTCCGACGCTTCTGATCCTGTTTGTGTCGCCCCTCCTGGTCCTATGGTGGCTGACCCGCCCCAGCCAGCCAGGCACCAACCAATACGGTCCCAATCCTTCAGAGGTCCCTCAATGAACCTGCTGAGCGTAAACTCTCTACAAGCGGCCCCTGTGGCCAGAAAGGCCATCTGACATGGTTTTGGTTTGCCATGAGCACAAATTCATCTATCTCAAGACGACGAAGACTGCGGGAACCTCTACCGAGATAGCGCTACAGCCTTTATGCGAAGAACCCGGTCTTCCGCGGCTTGAAAATGGGCAAATCCGCGTATCGAAATACGGTATTGTCGGTGCTCGTGGGAAAACTGCAGGTTTGGTCCGGCCAAAATGGCAGTTTTGGCGCAAATACGCATGGCGCAACCATATGCCTGCGAAACAGGTTCGAGCCAATCTTGGGTCAAAGACCTTTGATTCCTATACAAAGATCGCCAACGTACGAAATCCTTTCGATCGTGCTGTATCCGACTACCACTTTCGGAAACATCAGCAAGGATTGCCCTCGGAAGACCCGCAGACCGAAATTGCTCAGTTCAAAGAGTTCATCCGGTCAAAGGCCTGGGGCAATAACTGGGAGATAGTCTCGATCAACAACAAGCTGATCGTGGACAAGTTCGTCCGCAAGGAAAACCTGCAGTCAGATCTGAAAGAGATTTATCGCTCCTTTGGGCTGCCGGAAGACAGCTTTGAATTGCCGCACGAAAAGTCGATGGCCGAACGACGAAAAGGCATTCCAGTGCCCGATTATTTCGACGCAGATACGATAGACATCGTTCGACGAAGAATGACCTGGGTATTCGAGGCCGGAAACTACCCCGAAGATCCGCAAGACTAAATCCTACCAAATCCGAAATCGCATTTGAGGTCCTACAATGACCGAACATTCGCCCAACTCTGCCTTCCACGCCTCAAGCTTTATGCAGGGGCATAATGCCGAATATCTGGAGCAGCTCTACGCCCAGTATACCAAGAACCCCGGCGCGGTGGATGCCGCCTGGGCCGAGTTCTTCAAGGCCATGGGCGACGCCTCGCCTGATGTCCAGCGCGAGGCCGAGGGGCCTTCGTGGGCGCGGTCCGACTGGCCGCCGATGCCGACGGATGATCTGACCGGTGCGTTGACTGGCGAATGGGCCGAGATCGACGCCAAGGCGGCGGGCAAGAAGATCAAGGAAAAAGCCGCCGACAAAGGTGTTGCCGTCAGCGAAGACCAGATTAAGCGCGCAGTTCTGGACAGTCTGCGGGCGCTGATGCTGATCCGAGCCTATCGTATTCGGGGTCATCTGGCCGCCGATCTGGACCCGTTGGGCATGCGGGCTGCCAGCACGCATCCGGAATTGGACCCCAAGACTTATGGGTTTACCGATGCCGATATGGATCGCCCGATCTTTATCGACAACGTGCTGGGCCTGCAGATGGCCAGCATGCGCCAGATCGTCGAGATCGTGAAACGCACCTATTGCGGCACCTTCGCGCTGCAATACATGCATATTTCGAACCCGGAAGAGGCTGCCTGGCTGAAGGAACGGATCGAAGGCTATGGCAAGGAAATCGCGTTCACCAAAGAGGGCCGCAAGGCCATCCTGAACAAGATGGTCGAGGCCGAAGGGTTCGAAAAGTTCCTGCACGTGAAATACATGGGCACCAAGCGCTTTGGTCTGGACGGCGGCGAAGCACTGATCCCCGCGATGGAACAGATCATCAAACGCGGCGGGGCCCTAGGCCTAAGCGATATTGTCATCGGCATGCCACACCGCGGACGTCTGAACATTCTAGCGAATGTAATGGCCAAGCCATACCGCGCCATCTTTAACGAATTCCAGGGGGGCAGCTTCAAGCCTGAGGACGTGGATGGCTCGGGCGATGTAAAATACCACCTAGGCGCCTCAAGCGACCGCGAATTTGACGGCAACAGCGTACACCTGTCATTGACCGCTAACCCAAGCCACCTTGAGGCGGTGAACCCTGTTGTTCTGGGCAAGGTCCGCGCCAAGCAGGATCAGTTGAACGACACCGACCGGACCAGAGTCATGGCCATTCTACTGCATGGCGATGCGGCCTTTGCCGGTCAGGGTGTCGTTGCCGAAGGATTCGGCCTGTCCGGCCTGCGCGGTCACAGGACCGGCGGCACCATGCATATCGTGGTGAACAACCAGATCGGCTTTACAACCGCACCGCATTTCTCGCGCTCCAGCCCTTATCCCACGGATATCGCACTGATGGTTGAAGCCCCGATCTTCCACGTGAATGGCGACGACCCCGAGGCGGTGGTACACGCAGCCAAGGTTGCGACCGAGTTTCGCCAGAAGTTCCACAAGGACGTGGTTCTGGATATATTCTGCTATCGCCGGTTCGGGCATAACGAGGGCGACGAGCCCATGTTCACCAACCCGATCATGTACAAGAAGATCAAGACCCATAAGACCACGCTGTCACTATACACGGAACGGCTGGTCAAGGACGGGTTGATCCCCGAAGGCGAGATCGAAGATATGAAAGCCGCCTTCCAGGCCCATCTGAATGATGAGTTCGAAGCCGGCAAAGACTATAAGCCCAACAAGGCCGACTGGCTGGACGGGCGTTGGGCGCATCTGGATAAGAACAAAGACGAATATGTTCGCGGCGATACTGCGATTGCACCAGAAACCCTGGCCGAGGTTGGCGCATCGCTAACCCGGGCCCCCGAGGGATTTGCACTACATAAAACTGTCGGCCGCCTGCTGGACCACAAAAAGCAGATGTTCGAAACCGGCAAAGGCTTTGACTGGGCCACGGGTGAGGCGCTGGCCTTTGGGTCATTGCTGACCGAAGGCTATCCAGTTCGCCTGTCGGGACAGGACGCAACGCGCGGTACGTTCAGCCAGCGCCATTCCGGCTTTATCAATCAGGAAACTGAAGAGCGGTACTATCCACTGAACAACATCCGGGCTGGTCAATCACAATATGAGGTGATCGACTCGATGCTGTCGGAATACGCGGTTCTGGGCTTTGAATACGGCTTTTCCCTGGCTGAACCCAACGCTCTGACCCTGTGGGAGGCGCAATTCGGCGATTTCGCCAACGGTGCGCAGATCATGTTCGATCAGTTCATCAGCTCGGGCGAAAGCAAATGGCTGCGCATGTCCGGTCTGGTGACCCTGCTGCCGCACGGGTTCGAAGGGCAAGGGCCTGAACACTCGTCCTCGCGTCTGGAACGTTTTCTGCAGATGTGTGGTCAGGACAACTGGATCGTAGCCAACTGCACGACGCCTGCGAACTACTTCCACATCCTGCGCCGTCAGCTGCACAGAACCTTCCGCAAGCCGCTGATCCTGGTGACACCGAAATCGCTGTTGCGCCACAAGCTGGCGATCAGCACGGCCGAGGATTTCACCACCGGCTCCAGCTTCCACCGGGTGCTGTGGGACGACGCGCAAAAGGGTAACTCGGACACAACCCTGGTCAATGATGACAAAATCAAACGGGTCGTGATGTGTTCCGGCAAGGTCTATTTCGACCTGCTGGAAGAGCGTGACGCGCGCGGCATCGACGATGTCTATCTGATGCGGATCGAACAGTACTATCCGTTCCCCGCGCATTCGCTGATCAATGAACTGGAACGGTTCAAGGGAGCCGAAAT
The DNA here is from genome assembly GCF_059610845.1 of Ruegeria sp. CDSC021. NCBI lineage: Bacteria > Pseudomonadati > Pseudomonadota > Alphaproteobacteria > Rhodobacterales > Roseobacteraceae > Ruegeria > Ruegeria sp. CDSC021. The sequence goes on along the minus strand of NZ_JBXWOK010000002.1, from coordinate 145,214 downwards.
CATCTGGTGTCAGGAAGAGCCCAAGAACCAGGGGGCGTGGTCCTTTATCGAACCCAATATCGAATGGGTCCTGACCCGGATCGGCGCCAAGAATACCCGCCCGGTCTATGTCGGCCGCGCCACCTCGGCCTCGCCTGCAACGGGTCTGGCCAGCCAACATAAAGCCCAACAAGAAGCGCTGGTGAACGAAGCGCTGAGCATTGAAGGAAAGTAATGATGTCCATTGAAGTTCGTGTTCCCACGCTGGGCGAATCCGTTACCGAAGCCACCGTTGCCACCTGGTTCAAGAAACCCGGTGATGCAGTCGCGGTCGATGAAATGCTGTGCGAGCTTGAAACCGACAAGGTCACGGTCGAGGTCCCCTCACCCGCCGCTGGCGTGATGGGTGAGGTTGTCGCCGCCGAAGGCGAAACCGTTGGTGTTGATGCCCTGCTGGCGACAATCGTCGCCGGAGAAGGCGCCGCCCCAGCCCCAGCCGCCGCGCCTGCGCCTGCCGCAGCACCGGCAGCCTCGGGCGGCAGCGTTGATGTGATGGTGCCCACGCTGGGCGAATCCGTGACCGAAGCGACGGTCTCGACCTGGTTCAAACAGGTCGGTGACAGCGTCGCACAGGACGAGATGCTGTGTGAGCTGGAAACCGACAAGGTCTCGGTCGAGGTTCCCGCTCCTGCGGCGGGTGTTCTGGCAGAAATCGTTGCCCCTGAAGGCGCAACTGTAGACGCCGCTGCCAAGCTGGCGGTGATCTCGGGTTCAGCAGCAGGGGCAGTAGCCGCTCCGGCAGCGGTTGCACCTGCAAGCGGAAGTGATTCCGTTGGCGGCAAAGATGTGGCCAATGCACCCTCGGCCGAAAAAGCCATGGCCCAGGCTGGCCTGTCCGCCGATCAGGTCACGGGAACCGGACGCGACGGACGTATCATGAAGGAAGATGTGGCCAAGGCAGTCGCGGCCCCAGCGCCCGCTGTCGCGGCACCCGCACCTGCGATCCAGGCGCCACGCGCACCCGTTGCTGCACAGGATGCCAGCCGCGAGGAACGTGTGCGCATGACACGCCTGCGCCAGACCATCGCCAAACGCCTGAAAGACAGCCAGAACACCGCCGCCATGCTGACCACCTATAACGAGGTGGACATGACCGAGGTGATGGCCCTGCGAAACCAGTACAAAGACCAGTTCGAGAAGAAGCACGGCGTCCGTCTGGGCTTTATGTCCTTCTTCACCAAGGCCTGCTGTCATGCACTGAAAGAAGTGCCCGAAGTGAATGCCGAGATTGATGGCACCGACATAGTCTATAAGAACTTTGTGCATATGGGTGTCGCCGCAGGCACGCCGACCGGTCTTGTTGTTCCGGTCATCCGTGATGCGGATTCGATGTCATTTGCCGCGATCGAAAAGGCCATCGCCGAAAAGGGCAGGCGCGCCCGTGACGGCAAGCTGAGCATGGAAGAAATGCAGGGCGGCACGTTCACCATCTCGAACGGCGGCGTCTATGGCTCGCTGATGTCCTCGCCGATCCTGAACCCGCCGCAGTCGGGTATTCTTGGTATGCACAAGATTCAGGACCGTCCGATGGCCATCAACGGTGAGGTCAAGATCCGCCCGATGATGTATCTGGCTCTGTCCTATGACCACCGGATCGTGGACGGCAAAGGTGCTGTGACCTTCCTAGTGCGCGTGAAAGAGGCGCTGGAAGACCCACGTCGTCTGCTGATGGATCTATAACCATGGCAACTCATGTTCTCTGGCAGGCTGACGTTGCCGATTTCGATGTCTGGTTAAAGGTGTTTCGCGAAGACAAGCCAATGCGGGAGGCTGCGGGTATCCGCGACCTCCACATCTGGAAAGACCCCGATCAGCGTGATCATGCCGTTGCAATGTTTGAGGTGGTTGATCTTGAAAAGGCCCTGAGTTTCTTTGATTCCGAGGAATTGGCCATGCATCACGAACGTGGCGGGATCGCGCATATTCAGGTGAAGCTTCTGACGCCAGTTTAAACCGATTTATCGCATCCGTTCCTAGTGCGAGGAAACAAACTGAATGACCACGGAATTGACCGTCTTGTCGCTGGCAGCCCTTCTTTGGGTCGCTCAATTTGTCGCCTATTTGATCTCTGGCCACGGTAAGGTCGATGTGCTGCACGCGTTGGGACCTCGTGATACCCCGTTTGACAAACCTGCTGCAATGGGACGTCTGCACCGTGCACTTAGCAACCATTCCGAAGGGTTGGTTTTGTTCTCTATCGCATCTTTGGTCATTACGACCTCGGGGCAATCCAGCGCTTTTACTGCCGCCTGTAGTTGGGTCTACCTGATCGCACGCGCTTCCTATGTTCCGGCCTATGCATTTGGCTGGACACCATGGCGTACGGTGATCTGGATGATCGGGCTGCTGGCGACCACTGCAATGCTGTTGGCAGCTGTGTTTTGATTCGAGCTGCCGCATAGATTATTCAATGGGGGTGCATTGCGCGGACAAGCGCATCCGACCCCACCAAATACAAGGACCGGACAAATGGCAAACTATGACGTCATCGTAATCGGAGCAGGCCCCGGCGGCTATGTCTGCGCCATCCGCTGCGCGCAGCTGGGGTTGAAAACCGCCGTGGTCGAAGGGCGTGAGACGCTGGGCGGCACTTGCCTCAACGTGGGCTGCATTCCGTCCAAGGCGCTGTTGCATGCCAGCCATCAGCTGCACGAGGCCGAACATAACTTTGCCAAGATGGGCCTCAAGGGCAAAAGCCCTTCGGTCGATTGGAAGCAGATGCAGGCCTATAAGGACGAAGTCATTGACGGCAACACCAAGGGCATCGAATTCCTGTTCAAGAAGAACAAGATCGACTGGCTGAAAGGCTGGGGTTCGATCCCGGCCGCTGGGCAGGTCAAGGTGGGTGACGAGGTGCATGAAGCCAAGAACATCATCATCGCGTCCGGGTCCGAGCCATCCGCGCTGCCCGGTGTCGAAGTGGACGAAAAGGTTGTCGTGACCTCGACCGGTGCGTTGGCGCTGGGAAAAATCCCGAAAAAAATGGTCGTCATCGGCGCAGGTGTGATCGGGCTTGAACTGGGCTCGGTCTACAGCCGTCTGGGCGCCGAAGTGACAGTTATCGAATTCCTCAAGGAAATCACCCCGGGCATGGACCCTGAGGTTCAGAAAACCTTCCAGCGCATCCTCAAGAAACAGGGCCTGAACTTTGTCATGGGTGCTGCGGTGCAAAAGACCGAAGCCACCAAGACCAAGGCCAAGGTAACTTATAAGCTGCTGAAGGATGACAGCGAGCATGTGATTGACGCCGATACCGTCCTTGTCGCTACTGGGCGCAAACCGTTCTCGGATGGTTTGGGGCTGGACGCTTTGGGTGTTGAAATGACACCCCGCGGTCAGATCAAGGTAGGCGCCGATTGGCAGACCAACGTCCCCGGCATCTACGCCATCGGCGACGTGACCGAAGGCCCGATGCTGGCGCATAAGGCCGAAGACGAAGGCATGGCCGCTGCCGAACAGATTGCGGGCAAGCATGGGCATGTGAACTATGGCGTCATTCCGGGCGTGATCTACACCTGGCCCGAGGTCGCCAATGTCGGCGAGACCGAGGCGACGCTCAAGGAACAGGGCCGTGCCTATAAGGTCGGAAAGTTCATGTTCATGGGCAATGGCCGCGCCAAGGCGAACTTTGCCTCGGATGGTTTCGTCAAGATTCTGGCAGACAAGGAAACCGACCGCATTCTGGGCGCGCATATCATTGGCCCGGCTGCGGGTGATTTGATTCACGAGGTCTGCGTGGCGATGGAATTCGGCGCCTCGGCCGAAGATCTGGCGCTGACCTGTCACGCGCATCCGACATATTCCGAAGCGGTGCGTGAGGCGGCCCTGGCCTGCGGTGACGGGCCAATTCACAGCTAAAAAAGGACCCCGGTGACTAGGTCGCCGGGGTCAACCATGCATCGAGATAGACCCTCAACCGGTCGGTAAAACCGGTCGAGGCGTGCAAGGCGCAGAACTTAAGGGACATGGCCTGAATGGCAAAGGCCTGAACACCTTCGGCCAACAGCTCGGTCGGAATGTCCTGTCGGACATCCGCAGCGTCAAGCCACATCATCACCACACGAAAGTAGCGCTCAAAGCAATATGCGATCGGTCCGATATCGGCGATAGCCGTCGCCCCCGAATATCTTATCAACAAGTCAAAGACATACCGTTCGGATGTCATGAAGCTGTGAACCGGCTGCAGGGCGGTCATGATATCATTCACCGATTTGGGCGCTGTCCCAGCCTCGGCCTGATCGAGGCAGGCATTCAGCCGATCTGCGATCAGAAGCTCCATCAAGGCATCCTTGTCGCGAAAATGCGCGAAGAACGTCCCTTTGGCGACGCCAGCGCTCTGGACGACCTCTTCTACCCTCAGCGCCTCGTATCCGCTGTTTTCAATGAGCGCCTCGGCAGCCGCCAAAAGCCGGGCCCGAGTTTTGAGAGTTCGTTTCTGGGGTGGTTTTTGCATATGGTTTGCTCGCATGTTTTCTGACCATGGTCAAATTTTTATTGACCGCGGTCATTTTCTGATTCTATAAGTGACCACGGTCATTTTCAGGAGAGCCCCATGCAACCGAAGAAAATACTCGTCCTCGACGGACACCCCGCCGATAGCAGCCTGTCGCGGACCTTTGCTGAAACTTATGCCGACGCCGCCCGAGGCAAGGGACATGACGTACGTCTAGTCCATCTGAGTGAGATGCAGTTCGACTTTGATTTTGGCCAGGGCAATTATCACGATTTCAAACCGCTAGAACCGGTTCTTGAGCAGGTATTGCAAGATTTCGAATGGAGCGAGCATCTGGTCTTGACCACACCAATGTGGTGGGGCGGATTGCCCGCAAAACTCAAAGGTCTGATCGACCGGATGTTCATCCCCGGACGCACCTTTGACACGCGAAACACCACTAAGATTGGATTGCCCGCCCCGATGCTGAGCGGACGCACCGCGCGCGTCATTCTGACATCAGATACGCCGGGTTGGTTCATGCGCCTGATCTATCGCCAGGCCCTGATCCGCCAGGTACGCGATCAGATATTGGGATTTGTTGGCTTCAAGCCGACCCGGTTCACCTATTTTGCCGGGGCAAGTTATCCCAAACCGGGTCACGTGGACCGCTGGGTCAGCAAGATCGCCAAGATCGGAGCCGCCGCGGCTTGAGGGCGTTTGCGTCACTATGCCCAGCCGAAACCACCGCCAAGGCGTTGGCGGACACAGGCGATCAGCGGATCACGTCAGGCCGGCAACCACCTCAGATGCTCGCTATTTGACCGAATGGCGACTGGCGGCATCTGCATCGGGCGCTTGGTAAGACGTTGGCCGCCGTTTCTTGTTCAGAATACGCCACGCATCTCTGAACGGCAGGAAATAGAGCTTCATGCAGGTGTCCATCTCGTGACCCTTGTCCTTCTCGGTCACGCCGAATTTTACGTCCCTGTTATCCTCGGGCATGATGTAGGTGCCGAACAACACATCCCAGAACGGAAACATGAAGGCGAAGTTTTTGTCCAGATGGTCCGGGTGGCAACTGTGATGCACGTGGTGATGCGCAGGCGAGGGAAAAACTTTCGACCACACACCCGGCCAACGCAACCAGATATGGGAATGTCGCAGATTATAGCCTCCGACATTGAACAAGAACATCAGCACCGGCACGCCCAGCAATGCCGGCATGTTCGGCTGGTACCCTAACAGTCGAAACGCAAACCCGGTTACTGCGCCGGCACCAAACCCAATCGCAACATTGTAGAGGATATTGTCTATCGGATGTTCGCGAAAATTCGACAACGGGTGCATCACCTCGGCGCTGTGATGAACTTTGTGAAATTGCCACAACAGCGGGACCTTATGCTGCAGGTAATGGGCTGCGTAGCCGATGAAATCCATAATCAGGAATAGAATGAGCATGTAGGTGAAGGTAGCCAAAGCCCCCAACCAGCCAACCAAGGGCTCTGCCCGGGGTGAGTAATTGGGGTCAAGCCCACCGCTTGCCCATTGATAGGACAAGGCGGCTGATCCGGCCAGCAGACCCAATATCAGGAAATGCCCGATCAGTTTGTGGAAAAAGAAATAGCGGATATCGAGCCATGCAGAAGGATGGTTCCAGACCTTGCGGGGAAACAGGAACCCCAGAAAGCTGCTCTCTCCGTCTACATGTGACGCGTTTCTGCGCTTCACGGCATAGATGGCGAAGGCAATCAGCAGAGAACTGCCGACATAGACATAGAAAATCCGGTTCGTGGGATCCAAAGGAGACGTAAACACATAGCGGGCGTGGTTCAGGAAAGAATCCCAAACTGAACTAAGCTGCTCCATTGACGGCTCCTGTATTCTGTATTTGCCTCACGGTTATCTACTTACTTACCCGTGTGACGATTCTTTGACCAAACCTTGATAAGTAAACAGGCTACCACATCGTTTTTGCGGCGCGTTGCCCCCAGGCCTCATCATATTGCGTGCCACCTTCCTCGCCGTCTGACGCTTCGGCCAGGATTTCACCCATTGTCGGCAATATGGCGGCTTCGTCCCCGCTGCTCCAAGTCCGCGCACGCATCAGCGCACGGGCACACTGAGTGTAGACCTCTGTAATGTCGATGACGATCACGGTGGCCGGAAGCCTGCCTTGTTTTTCGAACCGGGTTCGAAGGTCTTGGTCCGCTGTCAGTCGGGCCGACCCGTTGACGCGCACAACATTGTTCGACCCTGGGACCATGAACATCAAGGACACACGCGGATCGCGCACGATATTGCGCAAGCTGTCCAGCCGGTTGTTTCCGCGCCAGTCGGGCATCGCCAATGTCTTTGGATCCAGTTCCAGAATCACCGGACCATCATCGCCACGTGGGCTGCCATCGACCCCTTCGGGCCCAACCGTACTGAGTACGCATAGCCGCGAAGCCATGACCCATTGCCGGTACAGAGGCGTCAACCGGTGCGCTACTTTACGCAATGATGGGGCGCCCGGTGCGCTGTAATGTCCCTGGAGCGTTTCGATATCGTCAATGAACTGCATCAGGATCAAACCCCACTTCTGTCATCAAAGCGTTCGAGCGCGTCTCGATCACATCTTCCAATCGGTCCAGAAAGCGCGCACGTTCGACGCCGGGTTCGATCGGATCAAGGAAGTCGACGATCGCAAGGCCGGGTTTGCGCATCACGCCGCTTCGGGGCCAGAACACTCCGGCATTTGTTGCAACAGGTACGCAAGGGATTCCCAAGCCTTCGTACAGGACGGCAGTTCCAACCTTATACGGTTTGTGAACGCCTGGCGCGACACGGGTGCCCTGCGGATAGATCACCAACTGGCCAGGTTCTGTAAATTCCTTCGCCACATCCTGGACCATCTTGGCCACAGCGGCGCCCTTCTTGCCGCGATTGACCGGGATGCACCCTAGGCGGCTTGCGTAAAGCCCAATGACTGGCGTCCACAGCAATTCGCGCTTCATAATGAACTTGCCATGAGGAATCGCGCTAAAGATCATGATGATATCGAGGAAAGACTGGTGTTTGGCCCCGATGACCACCTCGTCCACTGGCACAGTCCCGCGAATTTCGCATCGAATACCAACCATCCAACGCGCCAGCCACATGGTTGTGCGCGCATAGGTCTTGCATGCATGCAGCGCTCCGCGCTTTGCAAACATGGCGTAAGGAGCAAACACGAGGCCAAGGACCAGCATCCACATGTAGATCACGATCATGAAGACCAGTGAGCGGATCCATTGAATTGGAGTGGCCATTACGAAAGCTCCTTCAATTTGCGGTTTGCCGCAGTCCATGTGGCTAGAAAGGCCACCGCAGCACCCAGTACCGGGATGAGGGCTGGCAACAGCCACCCTGCCCCCTGAAAGCCCAGGCCCGTCAGAAAGCCGCCCTCGTCCGACGATGCCTCGGGCAGCAACAACACACCTGTCATTCCGAACAGCACACCAACCATCGCGCCAAAAAATGCGCGGTAGGTGAAGCGGCGAACAAACGCATTGGCAATAAATCGATCCCGGGCCCCGACAAGACGCAGCACCTCGATAATCTGCGCGTTGGCTGCCAGCGACGCATTGGCCGCCAATGTGATCATGGCGGCGGTCGCTCCGCCAATCAGAAGGATTGAGACCCAGCCAAGCCTCCGGAGCGAGCGGGCCGCATCAACCAAAGGTTCGCGCCAGCGCGAGTGGTCGTCCAGAACGGCTCCGGGCACCTCGGCCCCAAGACGCAGGTGCAATCCTGCTGCATCCAGACCTGGCTCACCTTCGACAATTTCGATCAACTGCGGCACGGGCAGCGTGTCCAGTGGCAAATCCGGGCCAAACCAGGGCGACAACAGCGCAATCTGCTCCTCGATGGTCAACGCCCGGGCAGAGGCGACACCGGGTGTTTGCGACAGCACCGTCAGCGCGGTTTCAGTCTGGGCGGCCATCTGGTCGGCCGGGGCATTGATCCGCACCGTGGCAGCGCCGGCAAGTTCGCTTGCCCAGCGGTCTGCCACTCGCCCCGACGCCAATGACAGAGCCAGCGCGAACACCGCAAGAAAGCCCATCGCACCGGACACGAACAGTGTGAGATGTGCAGTATAGCCAGTGGGCGGAACAACCCGATCGGCACGACCATCACGTTTCAACAGGTTGCGGAAGGTTTCCACGTTCATAGATCCGCCCCCGCCAGTTGAATTTGGCGCTGCGAGATGCGCAAAACACGCGCCTGCACCTGGCTTTTCGCCGCACGGATCAGGCTAAGATCATGGGTCGCAATCAAGACTGTCTTGCCCATCTTGTTCAACTCGACCAGCAGGCGCAAAAGGCGCTGAGACATTTCCCAATCCACATTGCCCGTCGGCTCATCGGCCAGCACGACATCGGGCGACAGCATCACCGCACGGGCCAGCGCCGCACGCTGGCGTTCACCGCCTGACAGCTCTGGTGGCAGCGCGTCAAGACGCGCACCCAGCCCGACCCAGTTTAACAGATCTGACAGATCTGTTTGCTCGGCAATTTCCGCCTTACCGGATACCATCAACGGCAAAGCGACATTCTCGGCCAAAGTCATGTGATCCAGAAACCGGCAATCCTGATGCACCACACCTATCCGGCGGCGCATCAGGGCCATCTGATCGCGGTTAAGGCGGGCGATATCCTGATCGAACACGCTCAGCCTTCCCGATGTGGGCAGCAATGCGCCATAGCAGAGCTTTAACAGGGTTGTTTTGCCAGCACCGGACGGCCCGGTCAGGAAATGAAACGACCCCGGTTGAAGCTTAAGCGATACGTCGCTCAGCAATTCACCTCCACCATAGGTGTAGCTGACATGGTCCAGCTCGATCACGGGGGCCCCCAATTTTTGTGCCGCTCTTCTTGCCCCAGCGCGGTTCAGGTTTCAATGCCCGTACCGGGTCCAAATGGTGACACTTGGCCCGCGAAACCGAAAACGCGCTTTGCTGTTTGGTTCTAACGGAATATCATTCTTAAAAAAACTATTATCAGGCCAACCCCCGGCCCGGAGGCAGCATGCGTCTTACTTGTCCCAACTGCAGTGCCCAATACGAGGTGCCAGACGAGGTCATTCCAGAGGAAGGCCGCGATGTTCAGTGTTCGAATTGCGAGAAAACGTGGTTCCAGGCCAAACATCCGGCGGATCCAACCGTTGAGCAACCTGCAGATGAAACGACTGCCGAGGATAAGGCTGTTCCACCGGCGGAGCCAGAAACCGCCGACCAGACCGAGCCCGAGCCCGAAACCCCACCAAAGGATGGTGCGCCGGTCAGCAATGTGGATCCTTCGGTCGCCGATATTCTGAAGGAAGAAGCCGCACGCGAAGCCGAATTGCGGGCCCAGGAAGGCAGCAGCCTTGAAAGCCAGCCTGATCTTGCTCTTGATCCACCTTCCGAGCCGGAACCAGACCCCGAACAGGCGGTCAAGGAACTGACAGCTACAGAAACCGCTAAAGATTCCGGGCAAGGTGACACCCTGCCCGATGTCGAGACGATCAATTCCGGATTCCGCGGCGACGCCTCTGCAGATGCGCCCGAGGTATCAGCGCCTGCGCCCCGCAAATCCGGTGGCTTTCTGCGTGGGTTCGCTCTGATCTTGATACTTGGTGTGATCCTGTTCCTGATCTACGGCAATGCTCCGCAAATCAGTGAGGCTGTTCCTCAGGCGGATGCAGTTCTCAAACCTTATGTGTCTTTGGTGGATCAAGCCCGGCTTTGGCTGGATACCCAGGCTGGCGCTTCTCAGAACTGATCAGAACCGTTCAAGCAGGCGCTTGAGATATTCCAATTCAATCTCGGGACGTTCAGATTCACCGGTCCGGCGGCGAATTTCGTCCAGCAACTCGCGGGCACGGCGATACACGTCCTCACCCTGCAGCAGGCTCTCATCGGTTGACATCGACCCGTTTGCCCCAGGGTTGCGGCCCAGTGGATCGCGGTTGTTGGCCTGCATATCGCCTTCCTGGCTGCCTTGACCTGGTTGATTCTGCTGGTTCTGGGCCAAGGCCTCACCTAACGAGCGCATCCCTTCCCGCAGCGCATCCATCGCTTCGGACTGGTTGTCGATAGCATCAGCCAGCTCGTCATTCCGCAGAGCCTGCTCAGCCTCATTCATGGCGCGGCCAGCGCGCCCAAGCGCATCACGGGCGGCTTCGCCTTCCGGGGTACCGGCACCGGGCAGGTTTTGTTGCTGGCGGCCCAGTTCATCGCGCAGGGCCTGTTGACGATCGGCCAGCGAACCCTGACCCTGCTGACCTTCATCAGCCTGGTCCGCACCCTGCCCCTGTCCGCCCTGGCCTTCGTGGCTCTGACCACGGCCCTGACCGCCATTGCGGCCCTGATTGCCCTGGTTTTCACCAGTCTGCGCACCGGGATTGAACTGCTCTTGCAGATCGCGGAAAGCCTGATCGCTCAGCCCCTGTTGATCGCGCAATGTCTCTGCCAAACCCTCCATCGCCTGTTGGCCTTCGGATTGCTGACCTTGACCCTGACCTTGCGTGACGCGCATGTTCTCCATCATCTGCTGGAATTCCTCCAGCGCCTGCTGCGCCTCGGCCATACGGCCCTGCTCCATCAGATCCTGAATTCGATCCATCATCCGTTGCAGATCATCCTGCGTCATCTGCAAGGATTCTCCGTCTTGCCCCTGCTGACCTTCTTCACCGTTCTGCTCTGCCAACCGCTGTAACTGTTGCAGGTAGTCCTGGGTGGCCTCGCGCAGCTCTTGCATCAGCTCAGCGATCTCTTCGTCGCTTGCCCCGTTCTGCATCGCCTCCGTCAGGCGCTCCTGCGCCCGGCGCATCCGCTCAAGAGCGTCGGCAAGCGTACCGTCCTCGATCAATACGGCCAGCTTCCATAGTGAGGCCGCGATTTCTTCCTGCTGCGTCGGCTTCAACCCGTATTCGGTAAATGTCTCAAGCCGCCGAAGTGTCACCCGCAGGCGTAAATAGGCCGTATCCGAGCGGAACAGGTCCTCGGGCAGATACGATACCGCCCGCAGAATCTGAGATACCCGTTTCGCGTTGTCCCGTGACCACAGCAGATCGCGCCGCTGTTCAACGATCGCAGCCGCCAGCGGATCAAAGAACCGACGCGCCGGAAGCGCTGTTGTATAGGGTTCAGACTGCCCTTGCTGATCGGCAGCATCACGCGCCATCAAAGTGATCTTGACTGGCAGATGCGCCCAGGGATGTTGTGAGAAATCCTCGATCAGATTCTCGGTGAAATCAGCCCGGTCGCCTGTAATGGGCATCGGTAACTCAACCTCGATCACCTCACGCGGTTCTGGAATCGCCATCAGACCATAGCGCCGATCAATTGCATCCAGATCCAGTTCGATCAGTGCAGAGCCTGCTATCACACCGTAATCATCTTTGGCCGCAAAGGGCAGTTTCATCTGGCCGCCCGCTTCGGATTTGGCAACATCCGACACAGTGATCTGCGGAGACGTATCTGCGATCACTTCTAACGCCCAATCGCGCCCGGAAGGCCCGTCTATCGTCATTCGGCCCGAACGTTCGACGACAAATTCCTGTTCAGGGTCGGTGACCGCTTCCGTGCCCAGCGGTGTCGAGGTTTCGGTCAAGCTGTGCGCACCGACCTCGCCGTAGAATCGCAATGTGATGCGGCTGCCTTGCGGGACCGAAAGTGCCGGGTCGGATTGATCTGCCAGATAAAGCGTTGGCAAGCCGGTATAGCGTGGCGGCTCGACCCAGCCTTCCCAACTTGGTCCCTGCCCGGCAACAGCTGCACCCGGTGTCATCTCTGTCACGGATCCTATGCGCCAAAATGAGCCGAAAAGCACGGCAATCACCAGCGCCAGCAAAGCTATGAACCGCAGAGCATAGGGGTCGCGGTCGGCCAGTCGGAGATCGGGCTTTACCGGCGCAGCCTGCGCGGCACGTTCAGCCATACGCGCCTGATGAGCCCGCCACAGGGCCACAGAATCAGCATCCATCGCGCCGATGGCCTGTTCATCCATCAGAGCCTGGATAGGACGCCCTGGCAGGGTCTCATCCATCCGGATCAACGCTTCGTTTCGTGTTGGGATACGGAACCGCCGCGCGCCGTGGATCAGTGCAACCAACAGCCCAATCAACGCCGCCGACCCCGCGACCCAAACGGTTTCCACCCCGACATGGTCCTGCAGTCCGAGCATCAGCGCGGCCAACAGCGCCATGGAAATTGAGAAAAACGGCCAGAAAGACCGCCAAACCTGCTCGCTTAGCATCCCCACCTGCGTTAGCAGCAAAGACAATCTGGGGATCGGCAAGGTTTCTCTTGCGGTCAAGTCGGGCCTCCGTTCACCGGCCCGCGCGTCTATTGCGTCAGAGCCACTCGGGTATGGTATCGCGGTTTATGATTTCGTCAAAGCTCGGACGTTCACGAATTACGGCAAATTGATCTCCGTGCACCAGAACTTCGGGTATCAGGGGCCGCGTGTTGTATTCGCTGGACATGACCGCGCCATAGGCCCCTGCGCTGCGAAAGGCGACCAGATCACCAGCACCCAGTAGCGGCATCTGCCGTTGCTTGGCAAATGTATCGCCGCTTTCGCAAACCGGACCGACGATATCATAAGGTTGCTGTTCCGTGCCCGGCACGGGTTCGATCACCGGTACGATATCGTGATAGGCTTCGTACATGGCCGGGCGGATCAGGTCGTTCATGGCACCGTCGAGGATCAGGAAATCCCGGCCCTCGCCGGATTTCACATAGATCACTTTGCTGACCATCAAACCAGCATTACCGGCAATCAGGCGGCCCGGCTCTATTTCGATTTCGCATCCCAGATGACCCAGAGTGTCTTTGATCAGCGCACCGTATTCCAAAGGCAGCGGCGGCGCTTCGTTTGAGCGCGCATAAGGAATGCCCAGCCCCCCGCCCAGATCGAGGCGGCGAATATTGTGGCCCTCACTGCGCAGCGTCTCAGTCAGCTCAGCAACCTTCTGATAGGCCAATGCAAAAGGCTCCAGCTCGGTCAGTTGCGAGCCGATATGGACGTCGATGCCAATGACCTCCAGCCCGGGCAGGCTGGCAGCCTGGGCATAGACTTCTGACGCACGGGCGATCGGAATGCCGAATTTATTCTCGGATTTTCCGGTGGCAATTTTGGCGTGGGTCTTGGCGTCCACATCCGGATTTACTCTAACGGTGATCGGAGCAACGACGCCCAAATCAAGCGCAACGGCGTTGATCACCTCCATCTCGGGTTCGGATTCCACGTTGAACTGACGAATGCCACCGGTCAGAGCGGTGCGAATTTCTTCGGCTGTTTTGCCAACGCCCGAAAACACGATCTTATCGCCGGGCACTCCGGCAGCTTTGGCCCGCAGGTATTCTCCACCCGAAACAACGTCCATCCCCGCGCCTGCCTCGGCCAGCGTCTTCAGGATCGCCTGATTGCTGGCGGCCTTCATCGCATAACATACGAGGTGGTCGGTCCCGTCCAACGCCTCATCGAACAGCTGGAAATGACGCAGCAGCGTCGCCGTCGAATAGACGTAAAAGGGTGTCCCAACCGCAGCTGCGATTTCGGAGATCGGGACATCCTCGGCGTAAAGCGCGCCGTCGCGGTAAAGAAAGTGATCCATAAAGACGCGCTTAGACCAGAATGCCCCGGCGGATCAATGGATTCTACGCAAACAGGGGTGTCGCGTCATTCAATATGCGAAACGCCGACCCGCCCATAACCGGATATCGAAATTCCAGATCCGCCGGATTGGGGTTCGGGATCGGGTCGCGGTTTATAGGATGGGTCGCAAGCCGCAAGAATGGCGAGGCCAAAGAACAGGCCTAAAATCTTCATATTCATTTCTTTTTCCAAGGTTTACGGCCAAGCGCCATTGATCGGTCTGAAATGGGAACTGAGTGCTGAAACTGCAACTCGGGAAACACTACCGCCCGAGAAAAACGCTCAGGGGGCCGCGTTGCAGGCCAACGCCGCCCCCGACATAGGCGCCGCTGGTGCCGACGCCGATATTGGCGCTCATCGTTGGTTGGATCGGTTCACCATCCGCACCGCATCCGGCCAGGGTTACCCCGGCCAGAATCAACAGAACCGCAGTCAGAATTCGCATTACACCAACGCCTTCCATCGCTTGACCTGAGCCCGCACCTGATCCGGTGCCGTGCCGCCGTAAGACTGGCGCGAGTTTACCGAATTTTGCACCGTAAGGACAGAAAAGACGTCATCGGTGATCTGCGCATGCACTGTTTGCATATCCGCAAGCGTCAGGTCCGGCAGATCGCAGCCCTTGCTCTCGGCCATCGCAACCAGCGATCCGGTGACGTGATGGGCATCGCGGAACGGCAGGCCCAGAACGCGCACCAGCCAGTCGGCCAGATCAGTCGCGGTCGAAAAACCCGACCCTGCAGCCGCAGCCAGGCTTTCGCGGTTGGCGGTCATATCCTTGACCATGCCTTCCATCGCTGCCAGCGCCAGCATCCAGTTATCGGCAGCGTCAAAAACCTGTTCCTTGTCTTCCTGCATGTCCTTGGAATAGGCCAGCGGCAAGCCCTTCATCACCATCATCAGCGCGGTGTTGGCGCCATAAATGCGCCCGACCTTGGCACGGATCAGTTCTGCCGCATCCGGGTTCTTCTTTTGCGGCATGATAGACGAGCCAGTCGAAAAACGGTCAGACAGGGTGACAAAGCGGAACTGGGCAGAAGACCAGATCACCAGTTCTTCGGCAAAGCGCGACAGGTGCATTGCGCAGATCGAAGCAGTTGACAGAAATTCCAGCGCAAAATCGCGGTCACTGACGGCGTCCAGCGAATTGGCAGCGGGACGGTCAAAGCCCAGCGCCTCGGCGGTCATGACCCGATCAATAGGGAACGAGGTTCCAGCCAGCGCGGCAGCCCCCAGTGGGGATTCGTTCATCCGCGCGCGGGCATCGCGGACGCGCGACAGATCACGCCCGAACATTTCGACATAAGCCATCATGTGATGACCCCAGGTCACAGGCTGGGCGGTTTGCAGATGCGTAAAGCCCGGCATGACCCAGTCCGCCCCGGCCTCTGCCTGCGCTAAAAGCGCGCGGATTAGGGCCAGCAGACCGGTATCGGCGGCATCGAACTGATCACGCACCCACAGTTTAAAATCGGTTGCCACCTGATCATTGCGCGACCGGCCTGTGTGCAAACGGCCTGCAGGTTCGCCAATGACCTCTTTCAGCCGTGCCTCGACATTCATGTGGATGTCTTCCAGCGCGGTCGAGAACTGAAACGCGCCACTCTGAATTTCTGACAATACGGTGAGCAGCCCTTCCCGAATAGCTTCAGCATCACTATCAGTTATAACGCCTGTGGCAGCCAACATGGCGGCATGGGCGCGCGAGCCTGCAATGTCCTGGGCTGCCATCCGCTGATCGAACCCGATCGAGGCATTGATTGCCTCCATGATCGCGTCTGGACCGGCGGCAAAGCGGCCGCCCCACATCTGGTTCGAAGATTGATCGGTCATGTAAGAAAACCCGGAGTTGATATGCGCCTATTTCGTCTGATCCCCCTTTATATGGCCCTTGCGCTAGGTGCAAACGCGGCTTTGGCCACAGATGCGGAAACTCTGGGTCCGCTGCGCGAAGGCACCCTGAAGCGGTTGATCCTGCACAAAGAGCCCAAACCGCACACCTTGGTCGAATTTCAGTTGGAAGATGACGGTGGCACCGCAACGCTTGCCAACTATCAGGGCAAATACGTTCTGCTGAACTTTTGGGCCACATGGTGCGCACCGTGCCGCAAGGAAATGCCTCAGATCGCCGAGTTGCAGGCGGAATTCGGGGGTGACAAATTCGAAGTCCTGACATTGGCCACTGGGCGCAACTCACCCGCGGGGATCAAGAAGTTTTTCGAGGAAAACAACATCGAGAACCTGCCGCGCCATCAAGATCCGGGCTCGGCTGTGGCACGTGAGTTCGGTGTCATTGCCCTGCCAATCACGGTCATTCTTGACCCCGATGGCAATGAAGTCGCCCGCCTGATCGGGGATGCCGAGTGGAATTCAGACAGTGCCAAGGCGATCATTGCGGCACTGGTAGCGGAAGAAAGCTAAGGTCGTTTTCCTGAAGTCCTGAATTTATGATAGCCTCCCCGTCGTTGTAACGAGGAGGCTTTCTTTATGAAGAACCTATTCACTCTGGCCACTGCTGCCTGTCTGATTTTGGGCTCGGCATTGGTCGCCGAGGCCAAAGACATCAAGAAAAAGCAAGATTTTCAGAATGCTGTCGCTGGTAAAAAACTGGTAGATGGAGGCACTTGGGTGCTTATTTCACCCGACGGGAAGATTTCCGGACAAACCAGCGACAAGGTCAAATTCTCGGGCGCGTGGATCTGGAACAAACGTTTTTGGTGCCGAACGCTTGTTGTTGGCGGAAATCAGATCCCGCAGGATTGCCAGAAAGTAACGATTGAAGGGAACCAGGTGACCTTTACCCGCAACAAGGGCAAGGGTGATTCCGGGGGGACCTATACGATTTCCAACTGACCTCTTTGCACGGGTACCGTGATCCCCAACCGGTGCTTCAGGTCGAATTTCAGCTTACGCGACGCCACCTTTGACAGCCAAGCCTCCGCTTTGCAGTTTGTGGGTCAGGAGGAAGTCATGCCGCTGGAGATATTGTTAGTTCTGGTCATCGGGGGGATAGGCGGAATTACTATTCTGCTGCATCTGACTGGCCGTTCGCGGCAGTTTGCCCTGACACTTGATCTGGCGCGCGCGCAATGGTCGCGCCATTTCCCAGATGACGTGATCGCAGATGTAACCGTAGCGCATGACCAACGTTCCGCGCTGATCCGAACCACAACCGGTTCGGGCCTTTTGTGGTCGTTCGGCGCGGATACCGTGGCCCGCCACCTGCAGGATTATGACTGGATCGAGCATCCGGACGGATTCGAAGTTCAGTTTCATGATTTCGGAACCCCCTCAACCCGCATCCACCTCGATGACATCGAACGCGCCCACTGGCGACACCTGATGGAGCCCGCATGACCGACCAGATTTCCTTTCCCGATGCCGTGCAATGGGCAGTCCCGTTCTTTATTGCCGCAATTCTGGCCGAGTTCGTCTGGATCGCTTTCAAAGGCCGGGGCGGGCGCTATGAAACGCGGGATGCGGTCACCTCGCTGATCATGGGCGCGGGCAATATTGCCTCGGGGTTTCTGCTCGGTTTCATCGCCTACGGGTTCTTTATGTGGTTGTGGCAGATTACTCCGCTGAACCTGGGCACCTCGATCCCGGTGATTGTCCTGTGCTTTTTGCTGGACGATTTGCGTTACTATTGGGTGCATCGGTTCGGGCATCGCATCCGTTGGGTCTGGGCCAGCCATGTGAACCATCATAGCTCTCAGCATTACAACCTGACCACAGCGTTGCGTCAGACCTGGACTTATACATTCACCTTCATGATGGTCGTGCGCGCGCCGCTGATCCTGCTGGGGTTTCATCCGGCAATGGTTCTGTTTGTCGGCGGTCTGAACCTGATCTATCAGTTCTGGATTCACACCGAGGCCATCGGCAAGATGCCCCGCTGGTTCGAGGCGGTTATGAACACCCCCAGCCACCACCGCGCCCATCATGGCCGCAACGCGCGCTATCTGGATTGCAACTATGCTGGCGTGTTCATCATCTGGGACAAGATGTTTGGCACCTTTGTGCCAGAGCAGGTCGATGACAAGGTCGACTATGGGTTGGTTCACAATATCGGAACCTTCAACCCGTTGCGCGTCGCTTTTCACGAATGGGTCGGAATCTGGCAGGATGCCACGCAATCGGGGCTAACTTTGCGTCAGCGGTTGGCCTATTGCTTTGCCCCACCCGGTTACAGCCATGACGGCAGCCGGGATAGCTCGGAGCAGATCAAAGCCAAGCATATCTCGCGCAACCCCAGGGATCGAGGGACGCCTGGATTTGAGCATTTTGAGACCGAAACGCACAAATCCGAAGCAAAACGAGCTTGAATCCGCCGGTCATGTGCTGATTTTCTTGAAAATTAGCTTAGCCTGCACATATCCAAACGATGTGCATTACGAGTGACCGGAGATTATCATGACCCGTTGGACAACATTTTCCACAGTTTTAGGACTGATAGGCCTGCTTGTCGCAATGCTGACAGCGCTGGCCGCCGGGACCGCAACGCTGATCGCGTTTGGACTGGCCATGATGGTGCTGGGTTTTACGGGTGCAGTTATTGGTGCCGCGAGATCTCTGGGACGTGTTCTGGACGCAGCCCGCTGACATTTTCATTTCCATTAACCGCAGATTCACATCTTTGCCCTGAAATTGGATCCTGACCGACGACGGTAGGGAAGCGATTTCGATCATGCGGGACAGGAAACTGGCAGATTTACCCGAAGGATCAGACAGCCCGTTAAACGCGGCTGTGCTGTCGCGCGACAACTCAACGATCCAGATGGCTACGGATGCTGTCAAACACAAACAGTGCAAACTGGCCTTTCAACCGGTCATGCAGGCTAACGCGCCACATGGTATCGCCTTCTATGAGGGCTTCATCCGGGTGCTGGACGAAACCGGTCGTGTCATCCCGGCACGCGAGTTTATGCCTCAGCTTGAAAACACCCCGATTGGCCGCGAATTGGACTGCATCGCGCTTGAAATGGGCCTGCGCACATTGGCACGCACCCCGGACATCCGCATGTCGATCAATATGTCCGCACGGTCGATCGGATATGGACGTTGGTCGCGTGTTCTTGACCGGTTCATGAAAAAAGATGCCAGTATCGGTGAAAGGCTGATCCTTGAAATTTCCGAAAGTTCGGCCATGACCGTGCCGGAACTCGTGGTCGATTTCATGGACCGGTTGCAACCACGTGGCGTTGCATTTGCGCTGGATGATTTTGGGGCCAGCAATTTCTGCTTCCGCCATTTCCGCGAGTTTCTTTTTGATGCCGCCAAGATTGATGGCCAGTTCATCCGCGGCATCAGTGAAAACCCGGATAATCAGGCGCTGGTTCGTGCCCTGATCGCAGTAGCAAGGGAATTTGAGATTCTGGTCACGGCCGAATCGGTCGAAACCAAGGCGGATGCTGAGTTTTTGGTGGCCAATGGCGTCGATTGTCTGCAAGGATTTCTGTTCGGCGCACCTACGGTTTCTGCGCCCTGGAAAACGGAAAACGAACAGAAATCGGCGGGTTAACCCCAAAAAACTAGGGACCTTGGGTCCTGAGACAAGCTGCCCGTTGCTGCAAATGCAGCATTGCGCTATTGCAGTGATACTTGAGCGGGGGATTACGGGGCGCTCTTGTTGCGGGGGGAACCTCTCGACCTGCGCCGTCAGACATTCCGCCGGACCATGACGGTAAAGGACTGATCATAATGACCAATGTAGTTATCGCATCCGCCGCACGTACAGGCGTCGGCAGCTTTGGTGGTTCGTTTGCGAACACCGCAGCCCATGATTTGGGCACAGCCGTTCTTGAAGCCGTTGTCGAACGCGCCGGAATCGAAAAAGGCGAAGTCAGCGAGACAATTTTGGGTCAGGTTCTGACCGCAGCCCAGGGTCAGAACCCGGCGCGTCAGGCACATATCAACGCCGGTCTGCCGCAAGAAAGCGCGGCCTGGGGCATCAACCAGGTCTGCGGATCCGGCCTGCGCGCCGTGGCACTGGGCGCACAGCATATCCAACTGGGCGATGCTGATATCGTCGCTGCTGGCGGACAAGAGAACATGACCCTGTCGCCCCATGCCGCCGCTCTGCGCGCCGGACAAAAGATGGGCGACATGAAGTATATCGACACAATGATCCGCGATGGACTGTGGGATGCGTTCAACGGGTATCACATGGGTCAAACCGCCGAAAACGTTGCTGAAAAGTGGCAGATCAGCCGCGATATGCAGGATGAATTCGCCGTCGCAAGTCAGAACAAGGCCGAAGCTGCGCAGAAGGCAGGCAAATTCGCCGATGAGATCACCCCCTTTACCATCAAGACCCGCAAGGGTGACATCGTGATGGACAAGGACGAATACATCCGCCACGGCGCAACCATGGAAGCCATGGCCAAACTGCGCCCGGCTTTTGCTAAGGACGGATCGGTCACCGCCGCCAATGCCTCGGGCCTGAACGACGGCGCGGCTGCGACCCTGCTGATGTCGGCGGCAAATGCCGAAAAGCGCGGGATTGAGCCTCTGGCGCGGATTGCATCTTATGCTACCGCTGGTCTGGACCCGTCGATTATGGGCGTCGGCCCGATCTATGCCTCGCGCAAGGCGCTGGAAAAGGCGGGCTGGTCGGTTGACGATCTGGATCTGATCGAAGCCAACGAAGCCTTTGCAGCACAAGCTTGTGCAGTGAACAAAGACATGGGCTGGGACCCGTCCATCGTGAACGTCAATGGCGGCGCCATTGCCATCGGTCACCCGATCGGCGCCTCGGGCTGCCGCGTTCTGAACACTCTGTTGTTCGAAATGAAGCGGCGGGACGCGAAAAAAGGTCTGGCGACTCTGTGCATCGGTGGCGGCATGGGCGTCGCCCTATGTGTCGAGCGCGACTGATCTAACAATGCCTTCTCGGCCCACTCTTATTTCGGCCCTTGTGATTTGCTTTGCAGGGGCCGCAGACGCACAGAACCGTCAACCGCTTTCGACCAGCCTGACGGAGTGCAGCGTCATCTTTACAGAGCTGGCCGAGCTGAGAGCACGCCGGAACAAGGACCAAACAACCACAGACGCCGCGCTTGCCAGCGCGGCGTTATTCGTTGTGGAAGCTCGTGATCAGGCCGCAATGGAAGGCATTAAGAACCCCTACAAACACATCCAGTCCGCGCAGGTTCGATTGTCCGAGACATGGCACGTTCGCTTTGGCAATTTGGCTCTGCTGAAGGAAAATAGGGACTGGATCGACTATTGCCGTGCATTGGGTAAAGATCGTGGCCTCACACTACCCTGAGGCGAAACCAAAAACCCCAGCGCTGCGGCAACTTGCCTGCGCAATATTGTTGCGCTGGCTGGTTCGGAATAGTAACAGCATTACCAAGACGACATAAATTGGAGGATTCCTAAATGGCACGAACAGCACTCGTCACCGGCGGTTCCCGCGGCATTGGCGCAGCAATTTCCAAGGCGCTTAAGGCCGAAGGGTACAATGTTGCAGCCACCTACGCGGGGAACGACGAAGCCGCCGCGAATTTCACCGACGAGACCGGAATCGCCACCTACAAATGGAACGTTGCGGATTATGACGAATCCAAAGCGGGCATCGAAAAGGTCGAAGCCGAGATTGGCCCGATCGACATCGTTGTTGCCAATGCCGGCATCACCAAGGACGCCCCATTCCACAAAATGACACCCGAGCAGTGGCATCAGGTGATCGACACCAACCTGACCGGCGTATTCAACACCGTTCACCCGGTTTGGCCTGGCATGCGTGAGCGCAAGTTTGGCCGTGTCATCGTCATCAGCTCGATCAACGGTCAAAAGGGTCAGTTCGCTCAGGTGAACTATGCCGCCACCAAGGCGGGCGATCTGGGAATCGTGAAGTCGCTGGCGCAGGAAGGCGCGCGCGCGGGCATCACCGCCAACGCTATCTGCCCTGGCTATATCGCAACCGAAATGGTCATGGCTGTCCCCGAGAAGGTTCGTGATTCCATTATCAGCCAGATTCCGGCGGGCCGACTGGGCGAACCGGAAGAGATCGCACGCTGCGTTGCTTTCCTGGCCTCTGAAGACTCGCAATTCATCAACGGATCGACTATCTCGGCCAATGGTGCTCAGTTCTTCGCCTAAGTTGGCTGTCAAAATGCAAGCGGGCCGGTTCTAAGCAGAACCGGCCCTTCTTTTATCCCGTAAGACCGCGCGCGCTGCGATCAGCGGGAACCGAAAATCCACTTCAACACATTCAGAACCGCTTTGCCCCGCGCCTCATGCGCGCGCAGAATCGCCGATTGTGCAGCTGGATTTGTTGTCATCTCAATCATGGCAGCCTCTCAGTTCAAAACAGTTTTCCTTGACTTATGAGCAATATGAACTCTAGTTGACAAAGCCGCAAACGAGCTTTTTTGAACATTCAGTTAAGAATTTCTATACTATGAGCGACTACCTGCCGCCCTTGACCGCTTTGCGTGCCTTTGATGCCGCCGCCCGGCACATGTCTTTTGCCAAAGCCGCGGCAGAGCTGCATGTAACGCCTGCGGCCCTGTCCTTTCAGATCAAATCCCTTGAGGAGCATTTGGGCCGCCCTCTGTTTCACCGCCTGAACCGCGCGGTGGAGCTGACAGAGGCTGGGCGCACCCTGGCCCCGGGCGCCGCGGATGGATTTGCCACGTTACAAGCCGCATGGCGCGCCGTGAGCAGACAGGGTGACGACACTAGCCTGACCGTCACAGCGGGCCCTGCCCTGACGGCCAAATGGCTGGCGCCCCGCCTGTACGAATTTGCCCGCGCACATCCCGAAATAGATCTGAAATTCTCGGCCACGTTACGCATCATCGACCTTGAACGGGATGATGTGGATGTGGCCATCCGATTTGGCGAAGGTGCGGATAAGGGGCTGTATTCCGTGCCAGTGCGCCGGGAATGGCTGACGCCGGTCATGACGCCCGAGCTCGCCCGCCAGTTCACCACGCCGGAAAGCCTGCGGGATGCACCGTTGATCCATGACGCCTCGATCCGCTTTCTGACCCCACCCAGTGATTGGCCCGCCTGGTTCAGGGCCGTGGGCATCGCACATACCCCGACCCATGGTGCCGAGTTTTCGAACGCCGATCACGCAATTGACGCGGCTGTTGCTGGCGTTGGCGTCGCGCTTGGCCGCCGGGCCATGATCCTGAAAGATCTGACCGAAGGCACGCTGGTCGCACCTTTCAAGACCGCCATCGAAACAAAGGGGCGCTTTCGCTTCCTGTGCCTCTCGGGGGCCGAGAACCGCCCTCAGATTGCGGCGTTTCGGGATTGGTTTCTGGCCGAGATTGAAAAGACCGCACATATATCCGATGAGTTCGACATCATTCCAGTCGAGGACCTGTCAGCCGCATGACCCGAAACCGCGCCACTACTATCGGTTTTGTCGCCGTTTTACTCTGGTCCCTTCTGGCCCTGTTCACCGTCGGCTCAGCCCCCGTTCCTGCGCTTTTGCTGAATACGATCTGTTTCTCGATCGGGGGGACGCTGGGGCTGATCTGGACCTGGGTCAATGGCGGGCTGGGGCAGCTGCGGACCGTGCGTTGGACCACCTATCTGTTTGGCACCATCGGGTTGTTTGGCTATCACGCACTCTACTTCTCGGCCCTGCGCATGGCCCCTGCAGCCGAGGCCGGGCTGATTGCCTATCTCTGGCCCCTGTTGATTGTGCTGTTCTCAGGCTTGCTACCGGGCGAGCATCTGCGTGCAGGGCACCTGATCGGAGCCTGCCTGGGCTTTGCTGGGGCGGCTGTGATCATCGCCGGGGGTGGTGGCGCAGGATTTCAGGCCAGCCACCTACCCGGTTACGGGCTGGCGCTGCTGTGTGCTCTGACCTGGTCGGGCTATTCCGTTATGTCCCGTCGTCTTGGGGATACGCCCACAAGCTCTGTCGCTGTGTTCTGCATCTTTACCGCCATCGCCTCGGGTGGTCTGCATCTAGCCATCGAAGAAACCGTTTGGCCGGACACGGCCTTTGGCTGGGCCTCGATCGCGGCACTTGGGCTGGGGCCTGTTGGTCTGGCGTTCTATGTCTGGGATATCGGGGTCAAACAAGGCGACATTCAGATTCTTGGCACCGCGTCTTATGCAGCGCCCCTGTTGTCTACCGTCGTTTTGGTGGTTGCCGGGATCGCAGCCCCATCCTGGGGCCTGGCAATCGCAGCCGTCCTGGTCACCGGCGGCGCGGCCATCGCCGCGCGCGCCAGCCTTAAAAGTTAACTGGAAAGTCGCTCTATCTCTTCCTTAAGCCTTAGCTTCTGTTTCTTGAGTTGAGCGATATGGAGATCGTCGATGCCTGGCGCGCGCTGGGCTTGTTCTACTTCGAGACCGAGAGTTTCGTGCTTCTTCTTCAGTTCCGTCAGATGTGCGCTCACGCTCATGGCGATACTCCTTCATTGGTGTCTCTGAATAACGTAGGAAGTTGAGCACATCGTTTCCAGCCTGTCACGCTGCAGACGCACAGATTCTATAATAAATCTGACAAATTCGGCTGGTTGGCGCCTATTGATCCGAAAACCCGTTCAGCGCAGCACCGTCGCGCAAAACGGACGATATCTGAGAGGTATAGCTTTCGCCGTCTTTTTCGTGGCGCACACCCTTGTGCAAAATCAGCGGGGCATGCAGTTGAAACGCAGCCCGACCGCCTTTTCTGGCCCTAATGATCACCAATTCAGCCTTCCGACCTGCCCGCGCGGCCAGAGGCAGAACCTCGACTGAGCCAAGCCGCCCCGCACAGGCTGACAGCATGTCGGGTAACCGATCGGCCTTTTGGATCATGTGCAGATAGCCCCGCGGTGCAAGGCGCTTTGCCGCACAATCGAACCAATCGCGCAACGGTGTATCCTCGCCCAAGGCAATTCCGCGACCCGAGTCCGCCGCAGGGCTGTGGGCACCGGCCAAGTAATAGGGCGGATTCGCAATCACATGATCGAACTGCTGTTGTTTCAGTTCAGCGGGCAGTTTGCTCAGATCGGCCTGCACCACTGTCAGCGCCTGCGCATTCTGATCCGCGTTGCGGGTGGCCAGATCGGCATAGGGCGATTGCAGCTCAACACCCGTGGCGTTCAATCCCGGCACGCGCGCCATCAGGCACAAGATGGCGGCACCAGCGCCACATCCCAGCTCCAGCACGGATTGCCCAGCCTTGGCCGGTACCGCTGCCGCCAGCAAGACAGGATCGACCCCGGCGCGATAGCCGGACAGGGGCTGCCAAAGCCGAACGCGCCCATTCAGAAAGTCGTTCAAACTTAGCTCTGGGTCAGTGAATTGCGTCATCGGCCCAGCGGGATCTCGTTGTCGCGCATCACCCGTTCAGCGCGGGTCAAATCATCGGTCCGCACCATAAGGCGCCGGGGGAAAATACCAATGCCGCCTTCTAGGATGCTCATATTTACGTCCATCTGAAAGCAGTCTATATCCTCGCCCTGAAGAAGGGCGGATGCAAAGGCCAGGATCGTCGGATCGGTGCTGCGCAAAAGTTCTTTCATGGGGATGGATGTAAGGGCAAGGTGAGGCGGAAGTCGAGCCTTGTATCAGGAGTGTGATGAACATCAGCACAGTCTCAAAACCGCATGAGCGGCTGGCCGAGATTCTTTCGGGTGAAATGGACGCGGTCAATGACCTGATACGCACGCGCATGGCCTCAGAACACGCGCCTCGCATTCCCGAAGTCACCGCACATTTGGTCGAAGCGGGTGGCAAGCGCCTGCGTCCGATGCTGACACTGGCCGCGGCGCGGCTGTTCGACTATGCTGGCGACCATCATTTGCGTCTGGCGGCAACGGTTGAGTTCATCCACACCGCGACCCTGTTGCATGACGATGTTGTCGACGAAAGCGCACAAAGGCGCGGACGGCCAACAGCGAATCTGCTTTGGGATAACAAATCCAGCGTTCTGGTTGGGGATTACCTGTTCTCACGCAGCTTCCAGCTTATGGTCGAGACCGGGTCTCTTAGGGTTCTGGACATCCTTGCCAATGCGTCTGCCACGATCGCCGAGGGCGAAGTGCTTCAGATGACTGCTGCAACCGATCTGGGCACGGATGAGGCCATCTATCTTCAGGTTGTGCGCGGCAAGACCGCAGCCTTGTTCTCAGCCGCAACCGAGGTGGGCGGGGTCATCGCCCAAGCGTCAGAAGCCCAGGTCAAGGCGCTCTTCGATTATGGCGATGCGCTGGGGATTGCCTTCCAGATCGCTGATGACCTGCTGGATTATCAGGGCGACAGCAAAGCGACCGGCAAGAATGTCGGCGACGACTTCCGCGAGCGTAAGCTGACGCTGCCGGTGATCAAGGCCGTGGCGCAGGCCACGCCTGAAGAACGCGCGTTTTGGCAGCGCACCATAGGTAAGGGTCGTCAGGAAAGCGGTGATCTCGAAACCGCTCTTGGTCTTATGGGCAAATACGGTACGCTTGCTGCGACGCGCAAAGATGCGCTTGGCTGGGCCAATAAGGCCAAGGCGTCGCTGACCATCCTGCCCGAACATGAGATCCGCACCCTGCTGAGCGATTTGGCAGACTTCGTTGTCGCGCGCCTTAGTTAAGCTGAACCGCACGGCACCACCAGTCGGGATGGGCTGCTCCAATCTCATAGGCGGCGAAATGGGCAGCTTTCATCGTCGGATACAGCGCGAAACAGGTCGATCCTGACCCCGACATGCGCGCCAACAACGCCGCTTTTGTATCGCTCAGCGCATCCAGCACCTGCGCGACTTCGGGGGCCAGCAATGTGGTTGGATCTTCCAGGTCGTTTCGCTGTTTCCCCAGCCATTCGGCACAATCCTGAGGCCCCTCAAATACCGGGATATCCTCTGCCATGGGCGGGTTTTCCCTGCATTGCAAAGCCGCGAAAATAGCAGGGGTTGGAACCTCTACGCCCGGGTTGACCAACAAGGCCGGTAGATGCGGGAGCGTGACTGGGTCCAAACGTTCTCCGATGCCGCGCATACGGCTGGGACTGGCCGCCGTGCAAACAGGAACATCCGCCCCTAGGCGCAGCGCAGTTCCCGGCGGGACGTGCCCACCCTGGCCCTCGATCATCCGCAAAGTTGCGGCGGCATCGGAAGAACCGCCACCGATCCCGCCTCCATGCGGCAGCACTTTGTTCAGGTCAATATGCCCAGTCCAGCCTGCAGCCTCGGCGGCTTTCCACACCAGATTGCGACTATCGCTTGGCACACCCGCCGTATGTTCGCCGGTGACAGAGATCGACAGCGCCTCACCTGCGGTGAAATGCAGCGTATCGCCCAGATCGGCGAACACCACGAGCGAATCCAACAGGTGATAGCCGTCCACGCGCTGGCCGGTGACGTGCAAGGTAAGGTTGATCTTGGCGGGCGCGAAAGCCTTAGCCTTCATTGGCGACCTTCAGCGGCGCGGCACCTTCTTCGATCAGAACCTCGTCCAGCCCGACCTCGATCTTGCGGCGAATACGCTCGGGGTCGGCCTCACCATCGGCGTCTTCGAGGTCAATGAAAGACAATGCCCGCTTCCACTGGAACTCGGCTTCGCGTGCGCGGCCCACGGCCCAGTAAACGTCACCCAGGTGATCATTCACCACTGGGTCTACCGGCATCAGCTCGACGGCACGCTCCATATGCTCGACCGCCTCTTCATAGCGGCCCAGTCGAAACAGAACCCATCCCAAGCTGTCGACGATATAGCCGCTACCAGGGCGTGCGGCGACGGCGCGTTCGATCATGCCAAGCGCTTCGTCCAGATTTTCGCGCCGTTCTACAAGCGAATAACCCAGATAATTCAGGACCTGCGGTTGGTCGGGGTTAAGTTCTAGCGCACGGCGGAAATCGGCCTCAGCATTGTCCCACTGCTTTAGTCGCTCGTACGAGATACCACGGGCGTAGTGCAGGAACCAGTTGCCGCCACCATCAGCATCAATCAATTCAATCGCTGTGCTATAGGTTTCGACAGCCGCAGCATAGTTTTCTTCACGTCTTTGCAAATCAGCCAGCGCCACGTGAACACTTGGCAGATCCGGTCTCTGCGTCGCAAGGGTCTGCAAGACTTCTTCCGCCGCATCGGTTTTGCCTGCCGTGACAAGCACCTCGGCCCGGCCCAGTTCAGCAGCGTGATAGTCACTGCTGCTCGTGGGCACTTTGCGATAGGCCTCGACGGCAAGATCGTATTGCTCCAACTCGTCCAAAAGTTCGGCACTCAACAAGATTGCGTCCACGTGATCCGGGCGCAGAAAGGCTGCGACCTGCGCATAAAGCAGGACGTAATTCTCAGCCGCCTCACTGCTGAGCGCGGCTCCCACGGAAAAGAACACTTCTGCGATACCGTCCTGCGATGTGCGGACATGAGTAAAGGGCAGCGTTTCGCCAGCGCTCAGACGCGATTCGTACCCTTCAATCGAGGGATCAGAGCCGGACTCGAACACGTCATCCAGAAACTGCAGCGCATCCTCATTGCGGTCCAGCTGCGACAGAACCTCGGTCCGTGCCAGCGCTGCGCGGCGGGTAAATCGCGCCACAACACCGTTATCGGCCGCAAAGACTGCCTCGGCGCCTTCAAAGTCTCCGACCGAGGCCAGTGCCAAAGCTTTGTGGTAAAGCGCGAACTCGCGCAGACCTTCCTGCGCTGCAACTTGGTCAAACTGCTCCAGCGCGCTGGTCATCGCGCCCTGGCCCATATGGGCCCAGCCCAATATTAACCCGTCAACCAGCGGCCCGACACCTTGCGTTTCGGGGTCGCGGGCCAGCAGTTCATCCAGCTTGCCTTCAGCCACCAGATTAGCGGCAATCGCCATTTTCGCGGGCTGGTTGGGCAGGCCCAACTCTTCGATGGTTTGGGCAATCGGCAAAGCGCGCTTAACCTCGCCCAGCGACAAGCGCGCAACGACGACATTCTCCAGCAACCGGTCGTTTTGAGGATCTGCGCGCAATGCTTGCGCAAAGTATTTCTCAGCCGCCGTATAGTCGTCCTGAAAAATCGCCTGACGCCCGGCAAGATACGCACCGAACCCAGTGTCGGCATAAGCCGGAATGGCGAATGACGTGGTAAACAGCACAGCCAACGCTGTGCGACGAATGAGAAAAGTCACCAAATTCCTGCCTTGCGATTGTCGGTTGCGCAATAAGCTAGGGCTTTGACCAGAAAGAGGCAATGGCAGAGCCTTCACGACGCCGCCATTGCCCATTTTTCGCTTACATATTGGGATAGTTCGGGCCATCCCCTCCCTGCGGCGTGGTCCAGGTGATATTCTGGCTGGGATCTTTGATGTCGCAGGTCTTGCAGTGAACGCAATTCTGAAAGTTGATCACGAATCGCGGGCCATTTTCATCCTCGACCATCTCATACACCCCCGCCGGGCAATAGCGCTGCGCAGGTTCGTCGAATTCGGGCAGATTGACACTGACCGGAATCGCCGGGTCCGAGAGTTTTAGATGGCAAGGCTGACTTTCCTCGTGGTTCGTCATCGCGAACGAGACGTTGGTCAGGCGGTCGAAGGACAGCGTGCCATCCGGCTTTGGATAGTCGATCGGTTTATGTTTACTGGCTTCTTCAGTCGATTCCGCGTCGTTCTTACCGTGGCCCAGAGTGCCAAACAGCGAAAAGCCCAGAGTGTTTGTCCACATGTCCAAACCGCCCAGCGCCAGCGAGGGCATCAGACCCCACTTTGACCACATCGGTTTGACGTTGCGCACTTTCTTGAGGTCTTTGCCGATGGCACCTTCGCGAACATCTGCTTCATAGACATTCAATTCATCGCCCGAACGCTCGGCTTTGATGGCATCAAATGCCGCCTCGGCCGCAGCTTTGCCAGACAGCATCGCGTTGTGGTTGCCCTTGATGCGCGGCACATTGACCATGCCCGCCGAACAGCCCAGCAGCGCCACGCCTGGCGCGACCAGCTTGGGCATCGATTGATATCCACCCTCAGTAATCGCACGAGCGCCATAAGCCACGCGCTTGCCGCCTTTCAGCAGCTCGGCCACCATCGGATGATGCTTAAAGCGCTGGAACTCCATATAGGGGTACAGGTGCGGGTTCTTGTAATTCAGGTGAACCACAAACCCGACATAGACCTGATTGTTTTCCAGGTGATAGATGAACGACCCGCCGCCCGCGTTGCTGCCCAGGGGCCAGCCCATCGTATGGGTGACGGTGCCTTCCTTGTGCTTGGCCGGGTCGATCTCCCAGATCTCTTTCATGCCGACGCCGTATTTCTGGACTTCTTTTCCGGCTTGCAGATCGTATTTCGCGATCACTTCCTTGGACAGCGACCCGCGCACACCTTCGGACAAGAAGACATATTTGCCGTGCAGCTCCATGCCCGGCTCGGTGTTCGGGCCGTAGGAGCCATCGGCCTCAAGGCCGAACACACCGGCAACAACGCCTTTGACTTCACCATTGTCGCCATAGACCAGCTCGGAACAGGCCATGCCAGGGAAGATTTCCACGCCCAGCTCTTCGGCCTGTTCAGCCATCCAGCGGCAGACATTGCCCATCGACACGATATAGTTGCCGTGGTTGTTCATCAGCGGCGGCATCGGGAAGTTCGGAATGCGGATTTTTCCGGCCTCACCCAGCATATAGAAGTTATCTTCGGTAACCGGCGTGTTCAGCGGCGCACCTTTTTCCTTCCAGTCCGGTATCAGCGCATCCAGGCCGCACGGGTCCAGCACCGCACCTGACAAGATATGCGCACCCACCTCCGAGCCCTTTTCCAGAACGACGACGTTCAAATCGGCATCCAGCTGTTTCAGACGGATGGCCGCCGACAGTCCCGCGGGGCCGGCGCCCACGATCACCACGTCATATTCCATCGCTTCGCGTTCAATCTCGGCCATTGCGGGCTCCTTCGCTAACTTTCCGAATTGGCGCATCTAACGCACGGTCGGCGCAATTTTGTTTCACGGCTGATTACATGCTGGGAAAGCCACAGGTCAATCGAAACACGGCGTAACTATGCCGCTATGCGGCAGATCACGTGTCCGGAGTGTCACCCATCAGGTATCTGGGGCCACTTCCCTTGGATTTGGCACGGTCATCAGGATTGTAAAGAGCACATTTGGGCAAACTAAGGCACCCACAGCCAATGCATCCGTCCAGATTGTCACGCAGGCGCATCAACGTATCGATTCGCTGATCCAAATGCGACCGCAGATCCTTGCTGATGTTTTTCCAATCCTGCGGCGTTGGTGTACGATTTCCGGGCAAGCCGGACAGGACTTCTCGGATTTCGGGCAGGGTTAATCCGAATTGCTGCGCTATCATCACAAAACTCAACCGTCTTATGTCGGCGCGCTGATATCGCCGCTGCCCACCCGCGTTGCGCCATGGGGCGATCAGACCCTGCGCCTCGTAATATCGGATCGCTGAAACCGCCAGCCCGGTGCGCTGGGCCAAAGCGCCTATTGCCAGCCCCTCTGAAATCGCCATCTCGCCCTCAAAAAATTCCTTGACCTAAAGTTAGGTTTAGAAATTACGGTGAGTCGGGACAAGCCTCAAATTGAATAGGAGATCCCATGATGGCGACACTTGAACACACCAATTTCACTGTCCGCGACCCGCAGGCTTCGGCAAAATGGATGCAGGACGTCTTCGGTTGGAAAACCCGCTGGGAAGGCCCTGCAATCGCGGGTGGCTATACCGTGCATGTCGGTAGCGCACATACCTACCTGGCGCTTTATGCACCCAGCGATCCCAAACCCTCGGGTGAAAGCAGCTATGACATCATCGGGGGGCTGAATCATGTCGGCGTTCTGGTCGAAGACATCGACGCAACCGAAGACAAGGTGGTCAAAGCAGGTTTCACCCCCAAGTCGCATGCAGATTACGAGCCCGGCAGGCGGTTCTATTTCGATGATGAGAACGGCATCGAGTTTGAGGTGGTGCAATATGCTTGAAACACTCTGGATGGCCTCAACCACCTGGAAATGGCAGCGCGGTCAGCTGTTTGGACAGCGTAACAGGTGCCCACGGCGCACAATCCAACGGCGTTAAGTCGCAAATCCAGCTTGCTGTCTTCTTTGACCTCTTGCATTTCACGCATCATTTGGGTCAGGTATTTGCCAACCCATCAAATCGCCCCGACGCTGGTTCCATGCGGCGGGGCGTTACAATTTCAGCGTGGACGACAAGAATATGGAAAAAATTCCCATGACGCCTGCGGGCAATGCTGCGCTTCAGGCCGAACTCAAGAACCTAAAATCCGTCGAGCGGCCAGCTATTATCGAAGCCATCGCCTCGGCCAGGGAACTGGGTGACCTGAAAGAAAACGCCGAATATCATTCGGCCCGGGAAAAGCAGGGTTTTATCGAAGGCCGCATCAAAGAGTTGGAAGGCATTCTTTCACTGACCGATGTGATCGACCCTGCCAAACTGTCTGGTGCTATCAAATTTGGCGCCAAGGTCACGCTTGTTGACGAAGACACTGACGAGGAAAAGACCTGGCAGATTGTAGGGGAATATGAGGCCAATATCGAAGCCGGCCTGCTGAACATCAAATCCCCTATTGCCCGCGCCCTGATTGGAAAGGACGAAGGCGACAGTGTCGAGGTACGCACACCTGGCGGCGTACGTTCTTATGAAGTCCTGAGTATCACCTACGCCTGAGCCCCGGAGCGTTCACAATGTCCGAGCCCACGCCAGAGCAGGAAGCCAATCGGCCAACCTCACTGGGCATATATGATAGGCCAACCAAGCCTTCGATAACCGAGATCGAAATTGCAGCCGTCGCCCTCAGCGTGATCTGGCTGATCGTCTCGGTTGTTTTTCTGGTGCTGCCCGACGAGGTCGACGGCGGAGGCTTTGTCGTGACCTTACTGGCGGTCTTTATGCCGGTAGCGATGATCTGGGTCGCGGCAATGGCCATGCGCGCCAGCCGGATCATGCGCGAGGAAAGCGCACGACTACAAACCTCGATTGACGCCATCCGAAACGCATATATCGCTCAGCAACAGCGATCTTCCAGCACCTATGAGCCAGCCGTATCCAAAAAGCTGGATCAGATCGCGGAAACGGCCAAGAAAGCCGAAAGCGCGCTGGCCACGTTTTCAACCAAGCGCAGGGAACCCGCACAGCAACCGACAGCCGTGGGGAACGGCGATCAGACTTCGCTGGAACTGGGTACACAAGCTGGGGATATCGTGCCCCCGCTTGGCACCGACATCTTTATCCGTGCGCTGAATTTTCCGGAAACACAGGAAGATACCGAAGGCTTTGATGCCCTACGGCTGGCGCTCAAGGACCGCAAGACAGCCAAGCTTGTACAGGCCTCTCAGGACGTGCTGACCCTGCTCAGCCAAGAGGGCATCTATATGGATGACCTGCGCCCTGACATGGCCCGCCCCGAGATCTGGCGGCAATTTGCGCAGGGTGGGCGCGGACGGGCTGTCGCGGCCTTGGGCGGCATTCGCGACCGCTCCTCGCTGGCGCTGACTTCGGCCCGGATGAAGCAGGATCCCATTTTCCGGGACGCCGCCCATCACTTTCTACGCAGGTTCGATCACATGATCATCGAGTTTGAACCCCGTGCCAGTGATGCAGAGCTGACCGCTTTGGGTGATACAAGAACCGCGCGGGCCTTCATGTTGCTGGGGCGTGTGGCCGGAACCTTCGACTAGATTCCGAAACTTCCATAGGGGATGAACCGGACAAGATCACCCGGTTGGATGTGGCGCGCTCCGTCTTCGATCTCGACCAGCCCTTCGGCCCAGCTGAGCCCGCTGATCCGCCCGGACCCTTCCGAAGTGAAAACTTCGGCTTTTCCGTCTCGGATGCGGGCCCGCAGATATTCCCGCCGCCCGGGTTTCTTGCGCTTATCAAAGGCGGCTGGCAGATCGAACCCCTGCGGGTCCCGCCAGCCCTCGCCAGCCATCAGGCCCAGCGCCGGGCGGGCAAAGATTAGGGTGCAGACCAATGCCGCTACTGGATTGCCGGGCAGTCCGAAAACCGGCACTCCGTCCCAAATCCCCAAAGCCAGAGGTCGCCCCGGTTTCAGGGCAATACGCCATTCCTGCATCGCTCCGGCCTGCCGCAACAGCGCGGAGACATGGTCTTCGTCCCCTGCCGACGCGCCGCCGCTAGTCAGAACAACATCCGCCTCTTTCGCAGCTTCGTTCAGCCGCTCGCGCAGGGTTTCACGATCATCGGCAACGCGGCCCATATCCAGTGGCTGGAATCCCATCCGCTGGATCAGAGCCAGCAACATTGGGCGATTGGCATCGTAGATTTGCCCTGGCTCAGCAACCTCGCCGGCCTCGACTAGCTCATCCCCCGTTGACAGGACGGCCACCCGCAGAGCTTTGCGAACCAGCAGATCACCAGCACCCGTCGCGGAGAGAAGAGCCAGATCGGCAGGTGTCATCCGGCGTCCAGCGGGCAA
This sequence comes from Ruegeria sp. CDSC021, assembly GCF_059610845.1. Lineage (NCBI taxonomy): Bacteria > Pseudomonadati > Pseudomonadota > Alphaproteobacteria > Rhodobacterales > Roseobacteraceae > Ruegeria > Ruegeria sp. CDSC021. The sequence continues at coordinate 110,729 of NZ_JBXWOK010000002.1, read as the reverse complement.
AGCCAGATCACCTCCAACCACATCTTCGCCCGCATTGCGGGTATTGGCACCCTGTTTCAGGGGGCCGCGAAAGGCGATATGCCCGTCCTGAACTGTCACGTCCTCTTCCAGAATAACGGTGTCCACCCCAACGGGCAGGGCCGCACCAGTCAGAATCCGTATGGCGTGGCCGGGCGCAAGCTGACCATCAAAGGGAACACCAGCCGCAGCACGCCCGTCTTGCAGCGGCATCACCTGAGGCCCATCCGGAACCGGACCGGCAAAGCCATAGCCATCTACCGCCGTATTTGCCTGCGGCGGGTTCGAACGTTGGGCATATACATCGGCGGCCAAAATCCGACCTGCGGCTTGTGCCAACGGAACGGTTTCAGCCCCCATCACGACCGAAAGGCGGTCGCGCAGCAGGGCCAACGCTTCGTCAACCGGCGTCCAGCTCACGCCCGCAGGCAAGGCAAAACAATCGTTGCGCAAGGGCGGTGGGGCAATGTCCGGTTTGCTCATAATCCTACCTCTTGCAGAATGAACCCTGCGATGGCTGCGGTGTCGTCCAGATCAAAAACCGGACGGTCGAAGTTCAGCTCTGTGTCACTGGCAACCGCGCGCACAGTTTCGTTCTCGGCCGCAATCAACGGATTTCCTGCGGCCACCCGATACGCCTCGACCTTGGGGTGGGCTTCGCGTTTGAACCCCTCGATCAGCACAAGATCAACCGGAGCCAAGCGTGCCAGCAGATCAGAGAGAGGCGGCTCGGGTGCGCCGCGCAGTTCCTGCATCATCGCAATGCGCTTGCCGGACGCCAACAGCACCTCGGACGCACCGGCTTCTCGATGGCGGAAACTGTCCGTGCCGGGCTGGTCGACATCGGCGGCGTGATGGGCATGTTTGACGGTCGAAACCGAAAAGCCACGCGCGGTGATCTCGGCCACCAAACGCTCCATCAGGCCGGTCTTGCCCGCGTTTTTCCAGCCGGTGACGCCATAGACCTTCATGCCTGCTCCAGCAGCTTTTGCGCACGCGCCAGATCGTCGGGCGTGTTGACATTGAAGAAGGGGTCAAACGGCTCAGCCGGAAACAACGCCTCACGCCCATCATGTTTATCGGTCCACAGCACAACCTTGCGCAGCCCGTCATTCAAGGCGCCCCGCAAATCATCTCGCAACGCGACAGGCCAGAGGCCAAATGTCGGATGCCGGTTGACCCGTTTGCCGCCGCCGGATTTCAGTGCTTCATCCCCGTTTCGAGGCGTAGTCGCCAGCACCAGCGGATGGGTTTGCCCTTGAGCAGCATCCATTAGGCGCGCCACAAGATCGCGCGGAAAAAACGGCGTGTCGGCAGCGGCGGTGACGATACTGTCGGCCCCCTGTTCTGCTGCCCAATCGAGCCCCGCCAGCACACCCGCCAGAGGCCCGGCGAAACCTTCAATCGTGTCGGGAAGAACCGGCAGGTTGAGGTCGGCGAACCGTTCGGGATCACCATTGGCATTCAGCGCCAGACCGACCACCTGCGGGCCAAACCGGTCAATGACATGAGACAGCAGGCTCTGCCCACCGACTGTCAGCAAGCCTTTGTCGCCACCACCCATCCGAGTGGCAAGGCCTCCTGCGAGGATGATGCCGAGAGGGCGGGTCATTTGATCTCCTCAGGCGCGGGCCATTTCCTGAATTTCTGGGTGGGCAGGAAAAGCAATGGACAGACGGCCAATCCGAATGCTGTAAACCAAATAATTGCAGGCCACCCCGTCAATTCGGCCGCCTTGTAACTCAGGCTATAGTGGGCTGGCAAAAACACTAAGACGGCCCCAACAGCAAAGATAAGACCAAAACAGCACCGATACGTGCGCACCGCCTTTCTGACCTCATCTGGTATCCCGGCAAACTCTGGCAGACCGTGCATCAAAACCCGCTGAAGCACGAGTGCTTGTTTTTGAGACAACTCCCCCCATGCCTGCCAACCAAGCCGAAAGGGGGCAGCGATGTTCCAAATGCTGATGTATTCCTCTGGCGCCCACCCCAGACGGTTACGCAGGTTGACGTCCAATTGCGCCATACCCTCAATGATCGCGCGTTTCGACCGCTCAAGGAGCCAGAACACATAGACCATCATTGGCAGCAAGCCCAATGTCGCGACGAATAAAATAGATAAACCAAAGACTTCCAAAATCATTCCGCACTCTTCCGTCTATGCTTTCTATCTTCGACCGCCACTGTCGACGGGTCGACGTCGCGCACCAACCGGTCCTCGCCCGCAAGACACACGAACCGCTGCCCCCGCATGCGGCCGATCAGGGTCAGGCCAACCTCACGCGCGATTTCGACACCCCAGGCGGTGAAGCCTGACCGTGACGCCAGCACCGGGATGCCCATCATCGCGGTCTTGATCACCATTTCCGAGGTCAAACGACCTGTGGTGTAGAGGATCTTATCTTCGGCCCCTACACTTTCGGACAGCATCCAGCCTGCAATCTTGTCGACCGCGTTGTGGCGGCCCACGTCCTCCATATAGACCAACGGCCGGTTTTCCCGACACAGGACCGTGCCGTGAATTGCACCAGCCTCAAGATACAATGAAGGGGTTCGGTTGATTTTGGCTGCCAGATCATACAGCCATGAGGTGCGGACCTGAACCTGCGGCAGGCGCACGTCCTCCAGCCCTTCCATCATGTCACCAAACACAGTGCCGACCGCGCAGCCGCTGGTCCGGGTCTTTTTCTTCAGCTTGTCCTCATATGAGGTTTCGCGCGCGGTGCGCACCACCACGGTTTCCAGATCGTCATCGTAATCCACGCCGGTAATGTCATCATCGGCTAACAGCATCCCCTGATTGCGCAGGAACCCCAGCGCCAGATATTCAGGGTAATCGCCGATTGTCATTGCAGTCACGATTTCCTGCGCGTTGAGGAAAATCGTCAGGGGGCGTTCCTCGACAACCGAGATCCGGCTGACCGCGCCATTCTGGTCGATGCCTTCGACCGCACGGGTCAGGCGGACCGCGCCAGGATCAGGGGCGATGATGTAGTCGGTGGCATCCGGTTTCGTGGCCAATTGCAACCCTTTCCCAAGATCGCTACTGCTGTTGGCGATACCATAGGAATTTGCCATGGCTTACACCACATCCAAGTCATACTTCTGGAAGGGTTTTCGTGATGGAGCGCCGTTTATCTTTGTGGCAATTCCGTTCGGCACCCTTTTCGGCGTATTTGCGACCGAGGCTGGGCTGGATATTGTCCAGACAATCGCCTTTTCGGCGGCTGTCTTTGCCGGGGCGGCCCAGTTCACTGCCCTGCAGCTGTTGCAGGACAACACACCCAGCCTGATCGTTCTGGCATCGGCCCTGGCGGTTAACCTACGCGTGGCAATGTATTCGGCCTCACTGACACCTTATCTTGGGGCGGCCCCCCTGTGGCAGCGGGCCTGCGCCGCTTATCTGACGGTCGATCAGTCCTATGCCTGCTCCATTGTACAGTTCGAAAAAGAGCCGGATATGACCGTGCCGCAGCGCATGGCCTATTTCTTTGGCTCGGTCACACCGATCACGCCGCTTTGGATTTTGGCAACTTATCTGGGCGCAGTTTTGGGCGCACAGATTCCAGAAAGCTGGGCGCTGGATTTTGCACTTCCGATCACATTCCTGGCAATGATCGGGCCGATGATGAGGACGCTTGCCCATGTCATCGCCGCCTTAGTCGCCATAACCGTCGCTCTGTTGACCGTAGGCGTGCCGTTCAACCTAGGCCTGCTGATCGCCGGGACCGCCGGGATGATCGCAGGGGCGCAGGCCGAATTGATGTTAGAGCGGAATAGGCCATGACACAGATTGATCCGGTGACCATGTGGAGCATTATCGTTGGCTTGGCGATTGGCAGCTTTGCCCTACGCTTTACCTTTATCGGCATCGTCGGAGACCGCCCGATGCCACCCTGGTTGTTACGCCACCTGCGCTATACCGCCGTTGCCATCGTCCCGGCCCTGATTGCGCCGCTGGTGGTCTGGCCAACCGCAACGGATGGTCAGCCCGACGTGCCGCGCATGGCCGCCGCAGCGGTTGCTTTGGCGGTTGGTGTCATCACAAAAAACGTGGTCATTGCCATCTTTGCCGGGGCGGGCACGCTCTATGGCTTGCTATACCTATTGGGTTGAAGCCGCTTCCAACTGGTTCAGGCGCGCATTGTTCGAGGCCAAACCGGCCTGCAGGTCAGCATCGTCATTCTCACGGTACTCGGTGGTCACGACGCCGGGGAATTCACCGAATTGATCGGACAGCTTGACCGGGTAGAAGGTCGTATTGATCTGCTCGAAACCCGGCACCTGCTGCAATAGCTGCGAGGTCGAGTTGGCGCAGAACGCTTCGGATACAGGGCCCATCTGCTTGGCCAGTTGCAGGGCAATTTCGGCCTGCTGTGGTGTCACCTGAATCGTCTGGATACGCGCATAATGCGTTTCGCGTGCGTGGCTGCTGCGATAAGCGCGTTCGACATTCGGCGTGATGCCATACAGAACATCGTTTCGGATCGGCACCACATCGGCGCGAAACGAGCCTGCGGGGTCAAAGATCACCCTTTCGCTGCCGCTTATCATCAGCGAGGTATGCGCCCCCGAACCGGTCCGGGTGCTGATCATGGTATAGAGCGTCAGTGTTGATGGCCCCGGATCACGATAGGAACGGGCCACAACTTCGGTCTGATCGGCCTGCGGACGCTGCGAACCGGCACAGCCAGCCACTGTTGCTGCCAGCAGGCAGGCAATCACAAATCTGATCACGGCGGTCAGCCTCGCCCGGGATTAAGCGGCGAAAACCGCCAGAAACAGGCAAAGGAAAGCAATCGCCACCACGCACCATGTGGTCGCTTTTACGAAACCGTTGAAGGTTTTGGTTTGAACGGTGATGTCCATTTCGCCGTGCTTATGTTCAGCCATGATTTTCAGAATCCTAATTCGCGTGTTTGATACGTTGGATAATCGAAAATCCCGGGCCTGTCACCACGTCATTCGGGCGCAGGTGACACGGAATCAAAGACCGAACACCCGCGATATCCGAACCCCCACCGCCAGGGCAGACCCGAACAGGGCGCCCCGCCCAATCGCACCGCGCCATACATGGCCTCGGCGGTTATGGCATGGGCGGATCGTATCTGATCCGAAGTCATGTCATAGCGTTCGGCGTAAATTTCGGCGTTCTCATCCCCGTGTTGCCGCACGCAGGCTCTCAGGCTGTCATCGGCTGACAGGCGCGCGTCATAACTGTCTTCGGGGCGCAGGCCTCCGCCCGCGTGGTGATAGGCCCGGTCATGGCTGACACAGCAACTCTCCCATGGGGGATGCGCCTCGAACAGGGCCTGAAAGCTGGGAAACGTGTCGGCCACAAAGCGCCAACTGGCTGACAACCCGCCCGAGCAGCCATCCGTTTCAAATGGCGTCAATTCCGCAGCGCCCCGCTGTGCGATCAGCGCGCGATGGGCGGGCATCTCAAGACTGCGCATAAAGTCCTGCGCCCCGACTGGCGCCGCGATCAGCGCCAGAGAAACGGCCAGATTACGGGCTTTCATCGCGCATCGCATCGGTATCAACGGCCATGCCGAGCACCGTTGCCAGCCACAGCATCAGACGTTCTGCCGGCCCCATTTCAGCGCGGATACGCAAGACTTCTTTGGCCATTGCCGGTCGGTCCGTGATCAGCCCATCCACCCCCATCGAGGCCATGGCCGACATTTGCAACGGGTCATTCACCGTCCAGACATAGATATCCTTGCCCGCGGCCTGCACCGAACGTACCAGCCCCGGCGTGGCCATGGCGGCGTTGACAGCCACAAAATCCCCTTCGAGACCCGACAGATCGCCAACAGCGGTTGCCGCCAAAACCCCCGCGCGCCAATCGGGACGCAGAGCCTTCATCTTTTGCACGGCAGGGTATTTCAGCGACATGGTAGCGATGTCATCCTGCATGCCGAATTCCTCGACCAAGGCCGCAACGCGGTTTTCCAGATCGACGTCATGACCGTAATATTTCAACTCGATGATCACCTTGGCCCTGTCTTTGGCCGCAGCCAGCACGTCGCGCAGCGTTGGCGTGCGTTCATCGGCATATTCCGGGTCATACCAACTGCCGATATCGATCTCGGCCACGTCTTCCATCGTGGCATCCCAGACCTTCAGGTTCACCCCGGCCAGCTTCATGAAATCGCTATCATGGGCGACGATTATCTCATCATCCGCCGTTTCCTGCACGTCGATTTCAACCCAGTCCGCCCCGTCCTCAATCGCCTTCAGAACCGAGGCCATGGTGTTTTCCGGCCGTAACGCAGCGGCACCACGGTGGCCGATCACCTCGGCCCTGTCAGGGGCCTGAACGCGTTCCAGCAGGGATTGACCGAACCAGAGCCCGACCAATACCGCCACCGCCGCAATGCCAACAGCACTCAGCAGACCAATGCGCAGATTGCCTGGCGCGGGATGTGGTGGTTCAGAGGTCCGGATCTCGAAAAAACCGTCCAGCAAAACCGCAAGTGCTCCCAGCGCTGTGGCTGCCAAAACCAGCCCAGCCAACGACCAGAGCCCGGCGACCAGAAGGCTGTAGACTAGCGCCAGCCGAAGATGCTCTGCCCCCTGCAGGGGCACCAACGCGAATAATGATCCCGCGCCCCAAGCGATCAGCGCGGCAAGAACTGCCCTCAGCCCCAGCCAGAACACCAGTGCGATCTTGAGCCGCCCGCGCTTGCCCTCCATCCGATCCGCGCTGACCTGGAAAGCATCAGCCGGTGGCAGGTTTTCGAACAGAACCAGATGCAGTCCCAGCGCCCATGCGGACAGCTTGCGGATCAGCACCCATGCCATGACCAGCACCACAACTCCGATCAGCGCAACGGCGATCCAGAAAGATGGCGGATGGAAGGTCAGGTAATAGTTGATGTCATACTCGGTCAGCGTCCACCAGGCGATCAGAGCAGCGATAGCGGCGAAAGGCAGGATCAACAGGATGATCCGCAGAACCAGGCGTGCAGCAAATCCAAACAGCGCAGGCAGCCGCGACAGGATCAACTTGATCGCCGCGCTCCCCGCGCGCCACGGATCGCTTTCACCCATCCTCAGCGACCCGGCCATGACCGAGAAGACAAAGACCTCGGCCAGCAGGAACAGGCTGAGCATTGCGATTGCGACCGCAAACCCCAGCGGAGACAGGATGAACGCGGCAATATCCTGATCCGTCAGGGCGGTCTGGCTGGAGAGCGAAACTGCTAGGTTCACCGCAATCGCCACGCCCGGCGCAATCAGCGCAATCAGCAACAGGCGCACGGCGACATAGATCGGCACAAAGACCCGGCGGCGTGCCCACGCGCCCTTGTATGCTTTTGTAACGGCAGAGAAAGTGGCCACGTTGCGCCCCCCAAATGATTGATTCATTCAAGGCTGCGCAGACGTGAATTGCAAGTCAGGCTATCAGTTTTCTTCGAGATCAGCCGCCAGCCGGAATCCGATGCGATTGGCGGGCTTATCCTCGACCGATTTGGGCAGCGCTCGCAGCATTACATTCAACTGGCTGACATGCTGCACGAGTTGGGTTCGCGCCCCGGACCCATCTGCGCCGTAAAAAGTGATGATATCAGGGTCGAAATAGCCCATTCCTTCGATCCGCATTACCCCGGCATCACCGCCAGTAAATCCCATGGCGACCTCATGATCCGCATCCAGCGTATTCTCGAAATTCTGGATATACAGGATCAACCGTTCATAGGCCCATTGCGCCGAGCTTTTGGTGGCTACGGGCTTTTGCAACTGGCCGGGCAGGTCCTTGGCGCCGGATTTCGCATCCGGGTTGGCATGCACCTCGTAACATCGGGGCAATGCTGCTGATTCCGCTGCCTCGGCTGAGGTTTCGATCTTGTCCATGCCTTCTACCCTTTGCGCTGAAACTCCCACGCCCCGTCCGCGCGCCGCGTTCGGGTAACAGCACCAATGTGGTAGAGATGGTTCAGATGTGCAACTGCTTCGACCAGAGCAAGCCCATACTCTCCTTCACCGATCTGGCGTTTGAACAAGGGCACAAAGCACTCAGCAGCGGTTTTGGGCTGGTCCAGATAATTCTGCAGACGGTCCAGCGCGCTGTGGTGGTTGTCGATCAACTGCCTCATCCTGACCGGCAGGCCGGTAAAGGGCAGTTTGTGCCCGCCCAGCGCCATATGATCCGGGCGCGCCAGGTCTTGCAGGCGCTCGCAGGCTTCCATCCACTCCGCCACGGGATCCGCCATGGGCTCGGTAACATAGACGCCCAGATTGGGGCTGATCGAGCTGAGAACCTGGTCGCCCGTGATCACCAGATTATCGTCACGGCTCCAATAAGTTGCATGTTCGGGAGCGTGGCCATTGCCCATATGAACATCCCAGTCGCGCCCGCCCATACGAATGACGCTGCCCTGCTTGATCCGGGTAAAGCCCAGCGGCATCGGATAGACCGTGTCGCAGAAATTGAAGGGCCGTTCTGTCATCCTTTTGGCAAGGAAATCGGCATCCATCCCGGCGCTTCGGTAGTAATCCAGCGTTTCCTGCGGCCAGTTTTCCTGCACATCCAGCGTCAGCATCCGTGCAAACAGCCATGCAGTACGCGACGTGACCAGCTCGGCCCCGTGTTCAGATTGAAACCAACCAGCATTGCCAACGTGATCGGGATGGTGATGGGTCACCACCACGCGCGTCACGGGTTTGCCCCCCAGCGGTCCCGCCATCAGGTCCGCCCAAATACGGCGCGTCTTGTTCGAGGACATGCCAGTGTCGATCACCGTCCATCCGTCGCCATCATCCAGCGCATAGATATTGACGTGATCCAGCGCCATAGGCAGCGGCAACCGCATCCAAAGCACGCCTTCGGCAATTTCAACGGCTTCACCCAGGGTCGGAGCCTCGGGCCAAGGATAGCGGATCGTCAAATGTGTATCACCGTCCATCAGGCAGCTACCATTTCCTCGGCGCTGAGAGCAAAGACGTCATCCGCACCGTTCTGCGCCTGAACCAAAAGCCCCGAAAACTCAGGCAACAGCGCATTGATATAAAAGCGTGCCAGCTTGAAACGGGTGCCGTTTGGCTCGGCCAGGGCCGCCTTGAGGTGATAGTGACCGCCCAGAACGCGGGCGAATGCCTTCAGATAGGGCACGGCGCCGGCAAATCGCGTGTTCATGTCGGGCTGCGATATCAGCCACTCGGTCGTTTCACGCAGGCTTTCCGTGGCCTCCCAGACAGGACCCGCCAGTTCCGGCATTGACCCACGCGCGCGTTCGGCGTGATCCTCGATTTCGTCCAGCAAACGGGACGCCGCTTCGCCGCCATCCATCATCTTGCGTGCGACAAGGTCCATGGCCTGAATGCCGTTGGTGCCCTCGTAAATCGCGGTCACACGGACGTCGCGATAGAACTGTGCCGCGCCGGTCTCCTCGATAAAGCCCATACCGCCATGGACCTGCACGCCTTCTTCAGAAACCCGCATACCGGTTTCGGTACCGAAGGCCTTGTTTATCGGCGTCAACAAGGCCGCGCGCGAAACCCAGTCCGCGTCGCCTGTTGCATTGGCCATATCAATCGCGGCTGCGTTTGCAAGCATGATCGCGCGCGCAGCAAAAGTATCCGCACGCATACTCATCAGCATCCGGCGTACATCGGCGTGATCGAGGATTGTGCCCGAAGGTGTCTTGCCTTGCTTCCGCTCAAGCGCATATTCCAGGGCCTGCTGATAGGCGCCTTCGGCGGCACCGATACCCTGTCCGCCGACGCCCAGTCGCGCGTTGTTCATCATGGTGAACATCGCAGCCATTCCGCCATGTTCCTTACCCACAAGCCAACCTTTGGCGCCATCATACTGCATCACGCAAGTTGGCGAACCATGCAGGCCCATCTTGTGCTCGAGCGAAACCACTTTCAGGTCATTTGCCACACCTGGATTGCCATTCTCGTCCGGCAGGTGCTTGGGGACCAGAAACAGCGATATTCCCTTGGTTCCGGGAACTGCATCGGGCAGGCGTGCCAACACCAGATGGCACACGTTTTCAGCAAAATCGTTGTCACCCCAGGAAATGAAGATCTTCTGACCAGACACCGAATAAGTGCCATCTCCATTCGGTTCTGCCTTCGACGTCAGCGCACCCACATCCGATCCCGCCTGCGGCTCGGTCAGGTTCATCGTGCCCGACCATTCACCAGCGATCATTTTGGGCAGGTACAGGTTCTTCAGCTCATCACTTGCGTGGTGCTCCAGTGCTTCGATCTGGCCCTGCGTCATCAGCGGCGCCAGTTGCAGTGACAGGCAGGCCGCAGACATCATCTCGTTGACGGCAGTGGTCAAGGTCATCGGCAGCCCCATACCGCCATATTCGGGATCAGCGCTCATGCCGATCCAGCCCCCCTCAGCTATAGCGTTCCAACCGTCGCTAAATCCTGGCGAGGTACGCAACACGCCGTTTTCCAGACGCGCGGGCTCTAGGTCTCCGTTCCGCTGAAGCGGCGCCATGACCTCTTCGCAGAGTTTTCCAGCCTCGGTCAGGATGGCGCTGACGACGTCTTCGCTTGCTTCCGCGAACTTGTCGGTCGCTGCAATACGATCAAAATCAACCGCATGGCGGAACAGAAATTCGTAATCTGCAACTGGTGCGCGATAGGGCATAATATTACCTCGGGGCTGTCTTGAACGGTCCGCGACGCCGGGGTTGGAAATCCGCTGACTCGCCGTTATTCATCTGGGTTTGAACGATTACGTACCCATCCTTATGCTACAAGCAATCAAAACGCGGCGTCACTCACAATGATCTCTAACGGTACACTCGAACTGTCAGCCGACCCGGCGGGAATTGCTCAGGCTGCGGATCTTCTGAGGCAGGGACAGCTGGTCGCTTTCCCGACTGAAACGGTCTATGGGCTGGGTGGGGATGCCCGCAACGGAGAGGCTGTCGCCAGCATCTATGCCGCCAAGGGCCGACCCAGTTTCAACCCTCTGATTGCGCATGTCGCATCGGTAGAGTCCGCGCGCAGGTTTGTTGAATGGTCAGATCAGGCCGAGGCGTTGGCACAGGCGTTCTGGCCCGGCCCGCTGACTCTGGTTCTGCCGCTGCGGGAAGGGCACGGTGTATCGTCGCTTGTCACTGCCGGGCTGGATACATTGGCGGTTCGGGTGCCTGCGCATCCTTCTGCCCGGGCTATTCTCGAGATGTTCGACGGGCCGGTCGCTGCGCCCTCGGCCAACCCTTCGGGACAGATCAGCCCGACAACAGCCGCGCATGTCCGCGCCGGTCTGGACGGGCGCATCGCTGCCATTCTGGATGACGGTCCCTGCGGTGTCGGGCTGGAATCCACCATTGTCGGCCTCGCTGGAGAATCCGCTTTGCTACGCCCCGGAGGGGTGGCTTTGGACCAGATCGAGGCAGCTCTCGGTACGGCATTGCATCTACACCAATCGGGCGACACGCTAACAGCACCCGGACAGATGCTGTCGCATTACGCCCCGGACGTGGCGGTCCGGTTGAACGCGCAGACTACACATGGTGACGAGATTCTCTTGGGATTTGGACCGGTCGAATGCGACCTGAACCTGTCCGCTGATGGTAACCTGACCGAGGCAGCGGCCAATCTTTTTGCCGCTTTGCACAAGCTCAACAGCACCGGACGCCCGATTGCCGTGTCCCCTATTCCGGACCACGGATTGGGCGCCGCTATCAACGACCGGTTGCGCCGGGCTGCAGCACCGCGTGACAGTTGATCAGGCGCGCCCTGCACTGGCCGACAGAGTCAGAGGATCGACGCCCAGCGTTGCCAGCGCCGCCTCCCATTTCTGATCATCGGGGACATCGAACACCAGCTTCGAATCCGCCTCGGTTGTGAGCCATCCGTTCATCGCGATCTCATCCTCAAGCTGCCCGGGTCCCCAGCCTGAATACCCTAGCGTCAGCATAGAATTCAGCGGTCCTTGCCCCGAGGCCAGGTCTTCAAGCACGTCCAACGTTGCAGTCATGCTGAAATCGTCCGAAATCTGCAGGGAATGGAGGTTCGCGTCATAATCGGCGCTGTGCAGGACGAATCCGCGCGACATCTCGACCGGGCCGCCGAAATGCACCAGACGCTCACCCACGATCGGGATACGGCAAGCGATGTTCAACTGACCCAGCAGCGTCTTTATGCGTAAATCCGAAGGTTTGTTGATGATCAGACCCATCGCGCCATCGTCGCCATGGCTGCAAATATAGACAACCGAATGATCGAAACGCGGATCGCCCATCCCAGGCATCGCAATCAACAGTTTACCGGTCAGATCCATAAGACGACATCTCTTGCTGAGCTCCCATCAACAATGCCCCCGCAGTCCCGGTATTGGCAAGGGACGAGCGGCGATTTCGCTAGATTTCATTCGAGTGACCCGAACGTGACTTGGAATTCGCCTCGAGACCACGCATTTATAGGGTATGAACATTCACAAGACATTTCTGGCAGCCGCCTTTGCCGTGACCGTTGGCGCGATTGGACCGGCATCTGCACAAGTGGTCGGCTCGGTGGCCGAATTGGATATCCTGGACGGCGGGCGCACAGCAAATGGAGCCTATCTTGGGGCGCTGCGGGTGACCCTGCAGGACGGCTGGAAGACCTATTGGCGGGCGCCGGGCGATGCGGGTATTCCGCCACAGTTCGACTGGAAAAGATCAACCAATGTCGGCAGCGTGTCGATCACATGGCCCGCGCCGGATGTCTTTGACCAGAATGGCCTGCAGTCGATTGGATACGAAAATCAAATGGTCCTGCCGGTCGAGATTTCGCCGAAGAACCCGGCCAAACCCGTGCGGCTGAAAGGCACGGTGGATCTGGGGGTCTGCAAAGACGTCTGCATCCCGGAACGTTTGGGCTTCGATCATACCCTGAACGCCGAAGCAGAGCGCAACCCGACGATCGCGGCGGCACTGGCCAAGCGTCCCTATTCCGCCAAAGAAGCCCGGGTCGCCAACGCGCGGTGCCACCTGACCCCGACGTCTGACGGAATGCAGATCGAGGCGCGCGTCACCATGCCATCCGCAGGTGGCCGCGAGATCGCCGTGATCGAACCCGGCAACCCCGAGCTGTGGGCCTCGCAAACCGACGCCAAACGGCAGGGCGGTACTCTGGTCGCCACATCCGAGGTGATCAACGCCTCGGGCGGTCCGTTTGCGCTGGATCGCTCAAAGATCCGGATCACTGTTCTGGGTGCCAATCACGCGGTGGACATTCTGGGGTGCAGCGCTGGCTGACCCCATGATGCAAACTCCGAAAATCGGTGCGCTTGCGGTCGTCATTCATGACGGGCACGTCCTTCTGGTTCAGCGCAGCAAGCAACCGGATAAGGGGCTATGGGGCTTTCCCGGCGGCCATGTGGAATGGGGCGAAACCGTCCTGCAGGCAGCACAGCGGGAACTGCGCGAAGAAACCTCGGTGATTGCCGAGCCGTTGCGGTATCTGGACAATCTGGACCTGTTGCGCCGCGACGCTCATGGCGCGGTTCTGTCTCATTACCTGTTGGTTGGCGTGGCCTGCCAGTATCAGACCGGGCTACCGGTTGCGGGGGATGACGCAATGGATGCACGCTGGTTCCCACTGGACTTGATCCGACAAGGCGCACTGCCCATGAGCGACCGAGTCTCAAACCTGTTGGAAACCGCCCTGCGTCAGGGCTAGGCAGTGCGTCCTTTGAGACGGGCGTACAACAGGCCCGACAAAACAATGCTCACCACCAGAATCACCGTGGCGCCGGCAGTAAAAGCTCCAAACCCCATCCGCAGGATTGAGGGGCCCTCTGGCCCGGCATAAAGCCCCGAAACAAGGCCCGGTGGAGACCCGGTCACCGCAGGCCAGATCATCGTCAACGCAAACCAGAGCATCAAGGCAAACCCGGTGACAACAAGCGCCCCCTGCACCACACGATCCGGCGCCCGAATTGCGCGACGCATGGCCGTCATTGGCCGCGACAGATCGTTCAGGATCCCCAGCAGGGCAGGAACGAGCAGCAATACCAGCACCATCCCAAACGCCAACCCATAGACCAGCGTGATCACGGTCGGTTTGAGGAACTGTGCCTGCTGCGATCCTTCGTACAACAGTGGGGTCAGGCCCAGAACCGTGGTCAGCGTCGTCAGCATTACTGGCCGCAATCTGTCCGATGTCCCCTCGACGATGGAGGGCATCAGCCCACGAGTCTGCTGATACTCGTCAATCGTCGTCACCAGAACAATCGAGTCGTTGATGATGATTCCGGTCATCCCAAGCAGGCCAACAACCGTGAACATACTGAGCGGGACCTCCCAGATATAATGGCCCCAAATGGTTCCGACCAAACCAAACGGAATGATCGCCATCACCACCAATGGTCGGGTCCAACTGGCAAAGACCCAGGCCAGCACCAGATAGATGCCCGTCAGGCACAGGATCAGACCGGTACGGGCTTCGGACAGAAACTCTTCTTCCTGCTCGCTCAGACCTGCCATGGTCCACTCGACCTGACGTGTGGCTGCGATATTGGGCAGAATTTCCTCGCTCATCGCACGGGCGATCTCGGCCGCGCGTGTTGGATCATCCTCGGAGATATCGCCATAGACCGAAATCACCCGCAGTCCGTTTTCACGCCGCACGGTCGAGAATCCGGATTTACGCTGAACCGAAACGATATCGGCCAACGGGACATAGACTCCATCGGGCGTGCGCATCAGTGTGCGTTCCAGGAAATCGGCGGTCAGTTCTCCTTCAGGCAATTCAACCCGGATCTCGGCACTGCGCGGGCCATCCGGGAAGGTCGCGGCCTCGATCCCGTTCAGACGGTCCCGCAGCACCCGGCCCAATGTTTCGATCCGAAAGCCCAGCGCCTGTCCCTGCGCGGTCAGATCCAAAATGTATTCTTCCTTGTCATAGGCCAGATTGTCTTCCAGCGCTGAAACCTCAGGGTATTTCGAAAGCGCGACCTGCAAGTCCTCGGAAGCCGTTTTAAGCGTGTTCACATCGGCGCCGTAGAGCTGCACGTCAATCGCATCTCCTCCCGGACCAGACCGCCAGCCCCTGAAGCTGAGCAGCTCAAGTTTGGGATGGCTTGGCGCCATTTCCTGCAACTCTCCGACAAACTCGAAGCTCGAATAGGGGCGCAGGTCGGCATCTATCAACTCGATCGAAATCCCGCCCAGCAAATCCGTGTCCTTGCCATCCGCTGCCGAAAGTGCACGGCCCGCGGATCCCCCGATCTCGGCCAGCACGTAATCAATGGGGTTGCGCCCGTGCCGCTCTTCATAGCGTTGGCCAAGCGCTTCTACCGAGGCCTGTAGTTGGTGCATCATGGCCAACGTATCCGCGCGGCCTGCGCCCTCGGCCATGATAAAATTGCCTGTAACTGATCCACGCTCGGGCGCATTGAAGAACCGCCAGTTCACGTCCCCGCGGATGAACAGGGAAATCTGGCTGGCCAGAATGACGATCATCGCCGACACCACCACATAGCGTGCCCAGATTACCCAGGCGATCAGCGGTCGGAACAGCGTATCACGCACCCAGCGAAACCCCTTGTTAACCACACGGTTCGGCAGATCATACCAATGTTCCTTGGCAGAGTGCGCAATCGCGTGGGCCATATGGTTGGGCAGAATCAGAAAGCATTCGATCAGCGAGGCGATCAATACCGCTATCACCGTGAAGGGGATGTCGCGGATCAACTCTCCGAAACGGCCACCAATCGCAGTCAGGCCGAAAAAGGCGATAACCGTGGTCAGCGTCGCAGCAAAGACCGGCATCGCCATGCGACGTGCGGCGCGTTCGGCGGCCACCATTGGTGGCTCACCCAGCCGTCGCGCGCGAAAATCGGCATGTTCACCCACAACGATGGCGTCATCCACGACGATACCCAGAGTGATAATCAAGCCGAACAACGACACCATGTTGATCGACAGGCCACCAATATACATGAACGCAATCGCTGCCGACATTGCCACCGGGATACCCGCGGCAACCCAAAAGGCAATCCGCGCATTCAGAAACAGAAACAGAAGGCAGACCACAAGACCCAGCCCAACCAGCCCGTTATCGACTAGAATATCCAGCCGGTCGGTGATCGCTTGCGCCCGTGTCCGGATCAGCTCGGCCTTTACGCCCTCGGGCAGGCTGGCTTGCATCTGCGAGACGACATCTTCGACCGTGTGTTGAATTTCTATCGCGTCGCCCAGATTTGACCGGTCCACACGAACGGACATTGCCGGATTCTTGCCAACAAAATAGCTACGATTTCTGGTGACACCTTCAATCTGGATCTGCGCCACGTCACCGATCAACAGCTTTGAGCCATCGGCGAAATTGCGCAGCGTAATCCCTTCGATCTCTTCCGGGCTGCGCTTTTCGGTGCCGGTGCGAATGCGCGCATTGGCCCCTGTCACATCCCCTGCCGGATTGGCGTTGACCTCGGCAGCGATGGCCAATGCGATCTCGGACAGGGTGATGTCGTTGGCGATCAGCTGTGCTGTGGGCACCTCGACTACAACGCGCGGCGCGGCGAGGCCCCGGATCGTGGTGCGGGTCACGCCAACAGCGAACAAACGGTTGATCAGCTCATCGGTGAACTTGGCCAGCTGTTCAGGATCGACAGGGCCGGTGACGACAACATCCGTGACGCGATCGCGCCAGGCACCGCGTCGGATGGTCGGCTCATCAGCGTCGTCTGGCAAGTTGGTGACACTGTCGACCGCTGTTCTGACCTCTTCGACCGCGCGAGACATATCCCAGTTCGGCTCGAACTCCATCCGGATCTGGGCTGTGCCCTCGCGCGAAGTCGAAGAGGTGCTGGACACGCCTTCAACGGCCAGAAGGGCCGGCTCCAACAACTGAACGATGCCATTATCAACATCTTCAGGGCCAGCTCCATCCCAGCTAACGCTGACATCCACCCGTTCAAGGATCACATCGGGAAAGAACTGCGCCCGCATATTCGGGATGGCCGCCGCGCCCAGCACCAGCATAACTAGCAGCAGCAGGTTGGCGACCGTCCTGTGGCGCGTGAAATAGCTGAGTATCCCCCCAGCCGCGCCGGGAATTTCGCGCATCATCGCGCCTAACCTCCGGCTCGGTTTTCGATGCTGCGCACCAACGACGCGGGAACCTTGGCTTCGCCCAGTTGGCCCAGCACGCGGGCTTTGACATCTTGAGGCAATGCATCACTGGCTTCGACCTGCGCCACCAGCTGGGCACGCTGTTCCTCGGACAGCTCGACCATATCCGTCTGGCCCCCTGCGTTGGCCTCATCCCGCAGCGGCCTGACCCGGACACCGGCCCCAAGCAGAGGCGTTCGACCAACGACAACCTCGCGACTTTCCAACCCCCGCCCGCGCAGCAGCACCTCATCCCCCTGACGGCGGATCAACTGCACTGGTAGAACCTCAAGCCGGTCATCCTTGCCCAGAATCAGAACCGTCCCTGCTGAATCCAGAACCGAAGACGGCAGGCGCACCACGTTCTCAAGCGGCTGTTCCTGAACCGAGACTGTCACGAAATCACCGGGTTTGAATCCCGAAGTATCCTCGAGCAAGGCATAAAGCAGGCGACCGGTTTGCCCTTCTCCGGCCGAGCCGCTATCGCGGCTTATGCGGCCCTGTGCCGCAAGATCGGCTCCTGTAACCTCTAGCGATACAGTGACCGGGGAATTGATCAGATCCCCTTCAGCATCCAGCAGGCGCACGAATTGCGCGGTCGAGACGCGAAAGGCCACCTCAAGTGATTTGGGATCAACCAATTCGGCCAGTTTTTCGTTGGCTGACACCAGGCGACCCTCAACCAAAGTCACGTCGGTCAATGTTCCCCCAAACCGAGCGCGGATGGTCATGTCTTCTAAATCACGTTCGGCAGCCGCAAGCGCGATACGGGCACGTGCCAGCAAAGTCGTTGCCTGATCGACGCGCGATTCCGCCTGTGCCAGCGCGATCCTCCGGGCCAAAACAGATTGCTGTGCCGATGCCTCGGCCAGTTCCGCCTCTTCCACGGATGCCGCCGCGCCCACCCCCCGGCTTTTCAAGTCTTTTTGACGCTGCAGGGCACGGCCCCGCAATTCGGCCTGCGCCTCGGCCGAGTTCAGCTCATCCTGCGCCAGTAGCAGCGACCGTTCGGCATCGCGTTCCTCAAACTGAGCATCCAGCAGGTCCGACTTGGCGCGATCCAGCGCCGATTGTGCATCCGCCGGATCAAGCTCGACCAGAACCTCTCCTGCAGTGACAGCACCGCCATCTTCGAAATCTTCGGACAAGGTAATCACACGGCCACCAAGCGCTGCACGCAGTTCCAGGCGGCGGCGGCTTTGCACCTCGCCAAATGCTTCAAGATAAGGCGTTACGGTTTCCACTTCGGCATTCCGGACAGTAACCGCAAAAATGCGCTCCCGCGCCTGCGGAGCGGCATCCTCGCGCGTCAGAACATCCTGCACTGCACCCGCGATCATCTGAACCGCCACAAACAAGAGTGCCAACGTCAAGGACGTCAGGAAAACTCCGGCAAGGCTCTGCCTCAGAAAGCGCATTTACTATCACCCCGTTCGCATCAGGCTAGCATTTCAGAAGGTAGCTTTGCCCCGAAAAATGCCAAGCCACAAAGCGGTAATACACATTTGAACGTGTAACCAGCTTACTTCCGTCGCAGATGTTCGTCCAATCTGGGCATAATTTCCACGAAATTGCAGGGCCGGTGACGATAATCGAACTGTTTTAGCAATATTCCATCCCAGGCATCCTTGCAGGCACCGGGGCTGCCGGGCAATGCAAACAGATAGGTGCCCCCGGCGACGCCACCTGTGGCGCGCGACTGGACGGCAGAGGTGCCGATCTTTTGCATCGACAGGATTGTAAAAACCGTGCCGAACGCGTCGATTTCCTTCTCGTAGACATCCCGATGCGCCTCGACTGTAACGTCGCGCCCTGTCAGGCCGGTACCCCCGGTCGAGATGACGGCATCTATTTCAGGATCTGCGATCCACACGCGCAGCTGTTCTACAATCTGGGCGCGCTCATCCGGAAGGATCTTGCGGTCCGCGACCAAATGGCCCGCCGCCTGAATCCGATCCACCAAAGTCTGTCCCGATCGGTCCTCGGGCAGCGTCCGCGTATCCGAGACAGTGAGGACGGCGATCCGAACTGGAATGAATTTTTTGCTTTCGTCGATGCTTGACATATGACGTCAGGCCCTTTCCATAATCGCAAGCCGAATGGCGAGCGCCGTAAAAATCCCTCCGGTCACCCAGCCCATGAAACGCGAGGCACGCGGGTTCGAGACCAAGACTCGGCCCGCGCCACCGGCAAACATGCCGACCATCCCGTTCACCACAAAGCCGCCCACCGCGATGATAAGGCCAAGGGTCAGGAACTGCGGCAAGATTGGCCCCAAGGTCGGGTCCACAAATTGCGGGATGAAGGCCAGCACGAACAGGATGACCTTTGGATTGGTGAGATTGACCAGCAGCCCATCACGAAACGCAAGTTTCCCGCTATGTGCCGGTGCCTCGGCCGGCACAGCACCGTTTTGGATCGAACGCCAGGCCAGATAAAGCAGATAGGCCACCCCCAACCAACGGATCACATCAAACAGCCAGGGCAGCGTCGATACCGCCGCGCCAAACCCAAGCCCAGCCAGCAGGACATGCACCATCGACCCTGCAGAAATACCGGCGCTGGCCGCAAGCGCGGGCCGTGCGCCTTTGCGCAGGCCCTGCCCAAAGCAGAACATCATATCAGCTCCGGGTGTGAGGTTCAGAGCGAGCGCAGCCGGGATAAACGCCAGAAGGGTTACAGTTTCGATCATCAATGCAGCTCAAACCAATTTGGTCTGGGCCCCAGATTGGCCACCTGGGTGCGCCCGATTGCCCCGCGATACCCCCAGCTGTCATGGATATGGCCATGCAGAGAAAGCTGCGGCTGCACCCGCTCGATCGCGTCGCGCACCGCGACCGAACCGACGGCGCCGCCCATTGACGTGACATCGCCATGCCCTTTGGGCGGAGAATGCGTAATCAGAATATCGGCAGCGTCGCACCGATCCAGCAACTCGGCGGCCTCGGCCTCGGTCAGATCGCAGGACCAACCGCCAAAAGGCGTCACGGGCACACCATATCCCAGACCAAACAGGCGCACCCCGTCCACAGTCATCCCGGTACCGTGCAGCACGTGGACACCTTCGGGCACAGCCGCTGTCAGCTCTTGGACGCTTTCGGCATTGCCGGGGGTTAGGACCAGAGGGGCCGAAATGCCCGCAAGCATCTCCATCGCCTGATCCAGCCCTTGCCGCATATTGCAGAAATCACCAGCACCGATCACCAGATCCGCCTCGGCGCTGGCGGCAACCAATTCTACCGCCCGACTGCGCGCCATATGCAGGTCGGAAAAGGCCAGGATGCGCATCACTTGCCCTCCAGCCGGGCCTTCAACTCCAACAGATCTGCCCAGGCCTGCCGTTTCATTGGCGGTTGCCGCAGCAAGTAAGCAGGGTGAAACATCGGGATGACCGGCAGCCCCCAAGCCTGATCCCACTGGCCGCGCAACCGAGTTATACCGCGTTTGCCCAGCACCGCCTGACAGCTGATATTGCCCATCACGACCAGAACCTCGGGCTTGGCCAATGCGACGTGGCGCTCCAGAAACGGCTTCATCATGCCGATCTCTTCGGGCTTGGGATCCCGGTTCTGCGGGGGCCGCCAGGGCAGAACATTGGTGATATAGACGTTTTCGGCACGGTTCAGCTCAATCGCGGACAACATCCTGTCCAGCAACTGCCCGGCCCGGCCAACAAAGGGCTTGCCCTCGCGATCTTCATCCCGGCCCGGAGCCTCGCCTATAATCATCACCCGAGCACCCGGCGTCCCGTCGGCAAACACCAACTGGCGCGCACCACGTTTCAAATCGCAATGATCAAACGCATCCATCGCAGCGCGCAACTGGTCCAGCGATCCAGCAGTCTTGGCGACTGAATCGGCAATCGCCAACGCATCGACCGGCTTGGGCTTTTCCGGCGCCGTTTGTACCGCTGTGGGCTTTTTGGATTTGGGCGCAGTGTCGGGCAACGCATAGCGGTCCACCGGGGCATCCCCGATCGCATCCGTCGCGCCGAGTTCAATCTGCCAATCCAGCAGAGCCCGCGCTGTGTGATAATCCAAAGCCGATTCCATAGACCTCAATCTAACCTCCTTTTGACCGAGGGAAAGCGAATTGGCCTTGATTGCGCGCTCGGTCGCACCGACCATTGGGGCAATCATGCTGATCCTGTTTCGAATCCTCTCAATTTGGGCGCTGCTGGCCTTGGCCAGTGGGCCGGTTTCGGCGCAGCTGTTTGACCGTAACGACCAGTGCCGCGCGGGGCAGTTCGCCTGTGGCAGTCGGTGCTGTTCCGGTGGGCAAAGATGCAGTTTCGACAATCATTGCATCCCGCTGGGCGGCACCTATTGCGGCGGCGGCCGCAGCTGCGGGCCGTTCGAGCGCTGCGTGGCAGGCGGGTTGCGCTGCGCACCCAAAGGGGCCAACGCATGCACCACGCGTCTGGACTGCCCCGGCGACAGCTTTTGCAACGCGCGCGGGGAATGCCAGCGAAACACCCCCGAATTCGACCCGGATTCAGCCACCAGCGGCAGCCCCATCACCTGTGACGACGGCTTGACCTGTGCGGCCGGATCATCCTGCCTGCCAGGCGGAGGATGCGCACAGCCCGGTTGGTTCTTGTGCGAGAAAACCGGATCACAATGCCGCCCTGGATTCAAATGTTCGAACCACCAAGGATGTGTGCCGGTTAAGGCGATCGACTGCGGCTATGGCAAATGGTGCAAACCCGGCGAACAGTGCTTGCCCGAGGGGGGGTGCGAGAAACTGCCCTAACGCCTTGATCCCAAGGTTGCCTTGCGCGGCGCGGCTTTCTATAAGCGGGCCGATTGTCAGACAGGAGTCCGCCCATGCGTTTCGCCCATCGTCACCTTCTTGGCATCGAGCACCTGTCCCAATCCGATATTACTGCCATTCTTGATCTGGCCGAGACCTATGTCGAGATGAACCGGCAACCGAACAAGCACTCGGATGTGCTGGCCGGGCTGACGCAAATCAACATGTTCTTTGAGAACTCGACCCGTACTCAGGCCAGTTTCGAACTGGCAGGCAAGCGGCTGGGTGCGGATGTGATGAATATGGCAATGCAGGCCAGCTCGATCAAAAAAGGCGAGACGTTGATCGACACGGCGATGACGCTGAACGCAATGCATCCCGACCTTCTGGTGGTGCGGCACCCGCATTCCGGCGCGGTCGATCTGTTGGCGCAGAAGGTGAATTGCGCCGTACTGAACGCAGGCGACGGGCGGCATGAGCACCCGACACAGGCGCTGCTGGATGCGTTGACCATTCGCCGCGCCAAGGGTCGCCTGCACCGGTTGAACATCGCGATCTGCGGCGACGTTGCCCATTCCCGCGTGGCGCGGTCGAACTTGATCCTGCTCGGCAAGATGGAAAACCGCATTCGCCTGATCGGCCCGCCAACGCTGGTCCCCAGCCAATTTGCCGAGTTTGGAGCCGAGATCTATGACGATATGAACGAAGGCCTTCAAGACGTCGATGTCGTGATGATGCTGCGCCTTCAGAGAGAGCGGATGGATGGCGGGTTCATCCCCTCGGAACGTGAATACTATCATCGCTACGGGCTGGATGCCGCCAAACTGGCGCAGGCCAAACCCGATGCCATTGTAATGCATCCCGGCCCAATGAACCGCGGGGTCGAGATTGACGGAACGCTAGCCGATGATATCAACCGCTCGGTCATTCAGGAGCAGGTTGAGATGGGTGTCGCCGTCCGCATGGCTACGATGGAACTGCTGGCCCGCAATCTGCGCGAGGCCGCATGAGCGATCTGGCCGTCGCATCCCATGAACACGGCGTTATCCGCCTGTTCGCACTCGACATGCGCCCGGAAGAGGCCAAGTTTCTGCGCGAACCCGGAGCCGCCGATCAGATTCTAGGGGTAGCGGGGCTGGATCCCGAGCAGGTCGACGTCTTTCCGGTCTCGGACCTCGAAGACCTCGGCCTCTATGGCTATCTGACCGAGGGCTGCGACGTGTCCGCAGATCAGCTGGACCGCACAGCGCTGGATGCGATTGACGGCTGGGTTCTGGTAGTCCGCAGCGCCGCATTTCGCGGTCGTGCAGCCGCTTTGCGCCCCGACCGCAGGCTGCGCCTGATCGGGCTCTATACTGAAGAAGCAACAAGCTGGGCAGGTGGCCGGATTGAGACGGAAAGCGCGAAACCGTATTCGGCGTCGCAATCCGCACCGCAAAATGACAAACCGCGTCGCATGGGCTCTGCGGTTCTGGCGCTGCTGATCCTTCTGGTTATCGGAGGTGCCCTATGGCTGATCCTGTGACTTTCCCGCCCGACAAAGGGGCCTATATCCGCACCAACACGTGGATGGCAGCCGCGGCTATGGCAGGGGCCATGGTCATCCTTTGGCTGATCGGTAATCCCTATGTCTGGACCGGCGCGCCAGCGGGCCTTGCTGCAATCGGCATTCGTGCGTGGTATCTGGCCTCAGAAGAGCTGACGGCCGCATGGGAAATGACCGACACTACTCTGACCGGTCCTGGCCCGCGCAAAGTGGCGCTGAACCAGATCGAGGCTGTCAAAACCATGGGTAGCTTTGTTCAAATCGTCACAAAAGGCGGGGACAAGCACCTGATCAAGTATCAGGCAGATCCCGCCGCTACCAAAACCGCTATTGAAAGGGCCATGGCATGAGCAATCTGATCTTCACCAACGCCCGCCTGATCGACCCCGAAACTGGCGCAGACGCACTGGGATGGGTGCATGTGGCTGATGGCCGTATCGTGGCCAACGGCGAAGGTGCGGCCCCGTCGATTGACGCGCAGGTCATCGACTGCGGCGGGCATTGCCTGGCACCGGGCATAGTCGATCTCGGCGTCAAGGTTTGCGAGCCGGGCGAGCGGCACAAGGAAAGCTATAAATCCGCAGGCCTGGCGGCGGCGGCAGGGGGTGTGACCACGATCGTGACGCGCCCCGATACCTTACCCGCCGTGGACACGCCGGAAACGCTGGAATTTGCGACCCGGCGCGCACAGGCGGATGCCCCGGTCAACGTGCTGCCCATGGCGGCCCTGACCAAAGGGCGCGAAGGGCGCGAGATGACCGAGATCGGATTTCTGCTGGATGCCGGTGCCGTCGCCTTTACCGACTGTGATCATGTCATTGCAGATACCAAAGTGTTCACCCGCGCGCTGACCTATGCGAAATCCTGCGGTGCGCTGGTGATCGCCCACCCTCAGGAACCGGGGCTGAGCGCTGGCGCCGCCGCCACCAGCGGCAAATTCGCCGCCTTGCGCGGATTGCCCGCCGTTTCCCCAATGGCCGAGCGTATGGGGCTGGACCGCGACATTGCGTTGCTGGAAATGACCGGTGCGACCTATCACGCCGATCAGATTACCACCGCCCGCGCCCTGCCCGCGCTGGAACGGGCCAAGCGGAACGGGCTGGACATCACTGCTGGCACCTCGATCCACCATCTGACGCTGAATGAGCTGGACGTGGCCGACTATCGCACCTTCTTCAAGGTCAAACCTCCGCTGCGGTCGGAAGATGACCGGCAGGCTGTCATCGAAGCGGTGCGGGCAGGTCTGATCGACACGATCAGTTCCATGCACACGCCACAGGACGAAGAAAGCAAACGCCTCCCGTTTGAAGAGGCGGCCTCGGGCGCGGTGGCGCTGGAGACTTTGCTGCCTGCGGCTTTGCGCCTGTACCATTCTGATCAACTGGACTTGCCGACTCTGTTCCGCGCGATGGCTCTGAACCCAGCTAAACGACTGGGTCTGGACAGCGGTCGCCTGTCTGAGGGCGCGCCGGCCGACCTGGTTCTGTTCGACCCGGATGTGCCCTTTGTGCTGGACCGGTTCACGCTTAGATCCAAATCGCAGAATACGCCATTTGACGGCCAGAGGATGCAAGGTAAGGTCACCGCAACCTTTGTGGCAGGCCAAGAAGTATACCGGAGACCCTGATGCCCCTGATCGACAGTACGATGACCCAGCTGATCCTCTGGGCCGCGATTGGATACCTGATGGGGTCGATCCCCTTTGGCATGATCATCGCCAAGGTGATGGGACTGGGAAATCTGCGCGATATCGGATCGGGCAATATTGGGGCGACCAATGTACTTCGCACCGGTAACAAGGCCGCCGCCGCGCTGACTCTGATCTTTGACGCCGGGAAAGGGGCCGCTGCCGTCTTGCTCGCCCGTGCCATGGCCGGGGAAGACGCCGTACAGGTCGCCGCATTGGCCGCGTTTCTGGGCCACTGTTTTCCAGTCTGGTTGGGCTTCAAAGGTGGCAAGGGTGTCGCGACCTTTCTGGGCCTCTGGCTAGCGCTTGACTGGGGCGTGGGCATTGCCTGCTGCATAACTTGGCTGGTGGCCGCTGCCATCTGGCGGATTTCGTCGCTTGGGGCCCTTGCAGCAGCGTCCCTGTCTACAACCTGGGTCATGGTTTTGAGTGACGGGTCGACGTTTATTCTGGGAATCGTCCTGACATTGCTTGTGTACTGGCGCCATGCCGCCAATATCTCGCGCATCAAAGCTGGCACCGAACCCAGGATCGGGTCCAAGACCTGATATCCGCCCGAGTTAATTGGTTCTTGATCGAATCAATTCTATCTGTAATTTCTGTCATTACAGAAATTACTGGATACAATTATGCACCTTACTGAATCCATGCGCGACTTTATCCTCCATTGGGGGGAAATGGGTACCAAGTGGGGTGTGAACCGCTCGGTCGCGCAAATCCACGCGCTATTGCACATCTCGCCCGAACCGATGACTGCAGATGAGATCTGTGAAACGCTCGGGCTGGCCCGCTCGAACGTCTCGACCGGGCTGAAGGAACTGCAAGGCTGGAAGCTGATCAAAGCCAGCCGAAACCTGGGTGACCGGCGCGATCACTTTCATTCGATCCGGGACATGTTTGACCTGACCAAAGCTGTGGTCGAAGGCCGCCGCGAACGTGAATATGCGCCCACTCTGGCCGCGCTGCGTATCGTTGCCCAAGAGGCTCAGATTGACGGCACCTCGCCCAAAGTGCGCCAGCGGATTGATGAGACGCTAGAGACCATGCAGATGTTCGACGACTGGTATGTCGATGTGAACCGTCTACCTCGCCGCGTTCAACTGGCAATCGTCAAACTTGGCGGACGCATCGCCCGGCTGCTGCCCAAGGGACAAGGGGACAAGTCGCCCTAAAAATTTTACCCTTAAATTTCTCTCAATACAGAAATCTCAGAATATGATGTAAGAAGGAGCATGACATGATCCAGCCCAAACGCCCGCCCGAACGCGCCCCGAAAGGCATCCAATGGGCCGACCTGGTTCCCCTGAACCGCTGGGACAAGATCAAGGAACTGATGCTACCGCTGCCTTGGTTGCTGCTGTCTCTGACGCTCTACAGTACTGCCCTCTGGCCACTTGGTGCTATGGCCAGCTTTCTGTTCTTTCTGTGCGCCCTGCGCCTGAACCACGAAGCGATCCATGGCAATCTCGGGCTGTCGCGGCGGCAGGATTCCTTGGTGATGCATGTGCTCAGCGCGCTTATGTTGGGTTCTAATCACGCTTTCTGCCAATGCCACCTGCTGCATCACAAACACGCCATGGGTCCGGGCGATTGCGAGGGGAATTGAGGGCACATGACCCTGGCGCAGGTCTTGGTATACGGACCCCGGTTTCCCTTCGACATCAACCGTGCGGCCTAGCGGGTCGCCAACACCAAGGCCCGTCGTCGCATCCTGATCGACTGGGGGCTGGTGCTTGCCGTGATCGCCGCTGCTGTGCTGAGCGGATCGCAAACCCTGCTGCTGCACGTGGCTGCGATGAGCACAGCCCAATGCCTTGCCGCCCTGTTTGCGGTCTGGATAACCCATCAGGGCACGCATGACAGTGGCGTTGCCGCGCGCAGTCAGCGCGGGGTGCTGGCGCGGCTGGCCTATCTGATGTTCTACCACCGCGAACACCATCTGTTCCCGAAGGTTCCTGTCAGCCGGTTGCCCGTTCTCGCGGATCGGCTGGAACGTTCGGTTGCAGGATATGCCGCAAGTCGCAAGCCGGTCATCGGCTGGCTGGAACCCCGCCGGTTCCGGGTAGAACCCTAATCCTTACTGATACGCGCACCCAAGGATCCTGAGCGGAAATGCACAGGATCCGTTTGCCAGCACACAATCACCTTTAGTTGTTTTGAACGTGATCAATACGCTGCCCACTTCGGGGTCGTGGCGGCCAATTACCGACCGCACGGAACAAAACAATCAGAGTTGCCCAGACTCAATTACGGAATCCCCCGGCAGCTCGATTCACGAAAGGTGAAAACAATGAACAAGATCAAATCCCTTATCGGCGGCGTCGCGCTGTCTGTTGCCATCGCTAGCTCAACCCTGGCTGCAGGCGTCGAACTGAACGCAAGTTCGACCGGTCTGGCGCTACAGGGCTATGACCCGGTCGCTTACTTCACCGCTGGCGAAGCCACCAAGGGCGATTACCGCATCACTGCGCTGCACAACGAAGCCTTGTACCGCTTTGCCTCGGAAGAAAACAAAGTCGCGTTTGAAGAAAACCCCGAAGCCTACCTGCCCGCCTATGGTGGCTATTGCGCATTCGGCACCGCGATGGGCTTCAAGTTTGACGGCGACCCGAACTACTGGAGAATCGTCGACAACAAGCTGTACCTGAATCTGTCCGCAGATATTCAGGAACGCTGGGAAGGCGACATCCCCGGCTTTAACAAGAGCGCCGACACCAACTGGAAAGATATCGCCGACAAGAGCCCGGCCGAGTTGCAGGCGCAATAATCCGCCTAAGAAAAACACCGGATCGGCGGCAGTTCACCCTGCCGCCGATTGTCATTTGAAACCGCCATTTTTCACCCTAGTTGTTCAAGCAGGAACGAGCCCAAAAAAACGTGGGCCAGTGCCCCGAAGCTGCGGCACAGAAATCAGGTACGGAAACAGCCAAAAGACAGCGATCCGGTCGTCAGACCGGGCCCTGACAATACGACGTACAAATGAGCAGCACAGGTTTGCTGAAGACCAATTCGAAAGAAAGGTTAACAGAATGACAGGTAGATTTTTTATTGCGGCCTTTATCGCCTCTATTGCGGCCGGAGGCGCCTCGGCGCAATCCTCGGGCAACTGGACGGGCTTTTACGGCGGCCTTCAGGTCGGCTATGCCGATATCGACACCAATGTTTCGGGCGTCGACGGTGATGGCGCGATTGGTGGTATCGTGTTGGGATATGATTATGATCTGGGGGATTGGGTTGTCGGTGGCGGCTTTGACTATGACTGGACCAGCATTGAACTGACCCCCGGCGTCGAGGTCGAAGACGTTTGGCGCCTGAAAGCACGCGCCGGATACAAAGTGACTCCGGTGGGGCTGCTATATGGTATCGGGGGCTATGCCGAGGCGAGTACGGACAATCTTGGCAGTGACGATGGTTGGTTCATCGGCGCTGGGTATGAACAGATTGTCGCCCCCAATGTCAGCGTTGGAGGCGAAATCCTGTATCACGAATTCAACGATTTCGATTCGACCGGAATTGATGTGGACGCGACCACAATCCAGGCCCGCGCCACCTACCGGTTCTAAGAAAACAGTGACGGAACCCGGCACAAACGCCGGGTTCCTTTCATTTACAGTTCAAGAACTGTGCTGCCTGTGGTTTGGCGCGCCTCAAGTGCGCGATGGGCCTCGGCCACCTGATCCAGCGGGAACCTCTGATCAATGTGGATTTTGACCTCGCCGCCTTCGACCTTGTTGAACAGGCGCCGCGCCATGGCCTGACAGACCGCGTGGTCCGAAATATGTGTGAAGAGCGTTGGCCGCGTTATCTTGAGCGATCCTTTCTTGGCCAGAATACCGATATCAATCAGAGGCACCGGGCCCGAGGCATTGCCGAACGAGATCATCATGCCAAGCGGTTTCAGGCTGTCGAGCGATCCGTCAAACGTGTCCGACCCGATGGAATCCATCACCGCGTCTACGCCTTTGCCTTTGGTGATCTGCGCGACACGCTCGGCAAAGTTCTCGGTCCGGTAATTGATGCAATGCGAGGCACCGTTGAACTGCGCCAGACTGCATTTTTCATCGGTTCCGGCAGTACCGATCAACGTGATCCCCTCGGATTTGGCCCATTGGCAGGCAATCAAGCCAACACCCCCGGCAGCTGCATGAAACAACACGGTATCCCCGCGTTTTAGCGGTGTGGTGCGATGAAACAGATATTCGACTGTCATCCCCTTGAGCATCATCGCGGCCGCCGCATCAAAAGAAATTCCATCCGGAAGCGGGCACACCTGTGCGGCGGGCATGACCCGTGCCTCGCAATAGGCTCCGGGCGGAGAGGCAGCATAGGCCGCGCGCTGCCCGGATTCCAGATGCGTTACACCTTCCCCGACGGCTTCGATCACGCCAGCGGCCTCCATGCCCAAAGCCTGCGGCAGATCCAGCGGATACAGCCCAGTGCGCTGATATACATCAATGAAATTCAGCCCGCAGGCATGATGACGAATACGAACCTCACCGGGGCCGGGTTCACCAAGTGGGCGATCTTCGATCTTCAGAACCTCGGGGCCGCCGTGTTCATGGATGACGACGGTTCGTGCCGTTTTCTGCATGTTGTCCTCCTCTAGCCTCAGGCCAAGCTAACATGCCTGTGACGCAGGGCAATCGACACGATTACGCGAGGCGCAACCCAAACGCGAAAATTTGTGCTATACTATGCCCAAGGCGTTGCTGGCTGGTCCGGCCAAAAGCAACAAGTCGCCGGATTGACCCCGCTGCGCAACATCGCAATGCAGGAGGGGACGGCAATGGACAAAACGATTGGCAATCCGATCACCTGGGCGGCACGGAACATAGGTGCAACCGGGGATCACCTAGCTGAAAACATCAGCCATATCGGCAGCGCGGATACACGGCACCTGCCAGTGGTTCGTACGCTGACGATGGATGATCTTTGGGCCTGCCTGAGGGCAGGATACAGCGATTTTCTGGATACAAGGGCCGATGCGATATTCGTGGTGCTCATCTATCCGATCGCAGGTTTTCTGATGTTCGGAATTGGGCTGAACACAAACATGGTTCCACTGCTGGCACCGCTGGTTGGTGGTTTTGCGCTTGTGGGTCCGTTAGCCGCCCTTGGCCTGTACGAAATCAGCCGCAAACGAGAACAAGGTGGCGAGGCTGGATGGCTGGATGCGTTTGGCGTGTTCCGGTCCCCTTCCCTGGGTGCAATTCTGGCTTTGGCGTTTTACATGGTCATGCTGTTTCTGGTCTGGCTGATGGTCGCGCAGAGCATCTATGTTCAGACACTCGGCCCTGACCTGCCCGCGTCGCTGGGTGCCTTTCTAACCCAAGTGTTCACCACCGCCGCTGGATGGACCATGATCTTGTTCGGGCATGCTGTTGGGTTTCTGTTTGCCCTCGTCGCCCTGGCAATCAGCGTCGTCAGCTTTCCGCTGCTGCTGGACCGCAAAGTGGGCGTTCCGGTCGCCGTGGTGACATCCGTACGGGTGTTGCGTCGCAATCCGGGCGTCATCCTGAGCTGGGGATTCATCGTTGCCGCGCTGCTGGTCATCGGAGCGATCCCGATGTTGCTGGGCCTGATCGTCGTGATGCCGGTACTGGGCCACGCCACCTGGCATCTCTATCGGTGTGCTGTGGCCTGAAACATAGCTTTATCCCGCAACTTTCAGAACAATCTTGCCAATATGGCCAGAGCTTTCCATCCGGGCATGGGCCGCCGCCGCATCAGCCAGATCAAACTCACTATCCATGACAGGGGCAACTTTTCCCGCCTCGAGCAAAGGCCAGACCGCTTCGTGCAGATCCGAAGCAATTTTTGCCTTGGCCAGATCGCTTTGCGGGCGCAGGGTACTGCCAGTCAAGGTCAGCCGTTTGACCATCATAAGCGCAAAATTCAGCTCGACCACGGGCCCCTGAAGGAAGGCTATCTGCACCAGCCGACCATCCTCGGCCAGCGCCTTGACGTTGCGTGGGATATAGTCGCCGCCCACCATGTCCAGTATCAGGTTCGCCCCGCCCTCGGCCCGCATCGCGGCTACGAAATCCGCGTCACGGTAGTTGATCGCCTGTTCGGCACCCAGCTTTTCACAGGCCTCACATTTTTCAGCCGAGCCTGCAGTAGCAAAAACCCGCGCTCCAAAGGCGTTCGCCAGCTGAATCGCCGTTGTGCCGATACCACTGGAACCACCATGCACCAGAAACCGCTCACCGGCCTTCAGGCTGCCGCGCATAAAGACGTTGGACCAGACGGTAAAGAAGGTCTCGGGCAGGCAGGCGGCTTCTTTTAGGCCCATCCCCGCTGGCACCGGCAAACAATGCGCCGCAGGTGTGGCCACATATTCGGCATAGCCGCCGCCCGGCAGCAAGGCACAGACCTGATCGCCAACGGATAGGTCTTCGACCCCCGCCCCGATGGCCACGACCTCACCCGCGGCCTCAAGACCCGGCAGATCACTGGCACCCGGAGGTGGATTATAGGCACCGGCGCGCTGCAGAGCGTCCGGGCGGTTCACCCCCGCATAGGCGACTTTGAGGATCACTTGACCGGCCAAAGCTTGGGGCATCGGGCGTTCTGTCAGTTGCAGAACATCCGGACCGCCGGGTTCGGCGATTTCAACGGCGCGCATCATCTGAGTCATGGGTAGATCTCCTTTGGCCAATGCCTAGCAGGCTGAAACGTCAAGGCCCAGTAGCAAGAGGACTACTTGCGCGGTGTCAGGAATCCGGGAAGCGTGCCGTGGGTTTTAGCCGGAGCTTTAACCTGCCCGGCCAACCAATTCGGAACAGCAAGAAACGGTCTGAACAGAGGATTGTCCCTCACCTGCCCCTTAAGCTTTTCGAACTGCATGACATTGTCGATACGACGGTCCAGAAACTCCCACGTTTTCTGATTCCCGGGCGAATCATCCCCCAACCAGAACAACAGGGTCGAGGAATAGACCCCCGACAATGTCGCCCGCTTGGTGTACCAGTTCACGTCGTCCGAAGTATCTCCCAACGTGTCCCAGATCAGATCACAGGTTTGCCATACTGCCCTTGCGCCATCAGCCGCGTGGCTTGGCAGCGAAAACATGGTCATACCCCAGCGCACGAGTTCCTTATCCGGCACGGCCTGCAGCCGGAACCGGACGGCAGCAGCGATCCGGTCACGGAATTTGATATCGCCCAAATCCTCAGTTTTAAGGCGATCTGCCATCACCGCGTCCCCGCGCGCATGAAATGCCAACGCCAGGTCAACGGCACCACGCGGACAAATCGCCCGCACCAGAACGTCATCCATTCCACATTCTTCAATCGCCGCGCGAAAGCTGGTTTCCGACCAGCCATCGAAGGGAACATGTGTCAGCATCGCATCCAAAAGCTGCTGCTTGGCGTCTTCATAGGTGGTGGTCATGGCGGTTCTCCGGTTATCAGGACCAGTACTAGACAAGATAGAGGCGCTTTGCTATACGGCCAATTCCTGCAATTTCCTTGCAACTCTATCTAGAAAGGTGGTGACAACCACATGCAGGTTAGTGTTCGCGACAATAACGTTGATCAGGCGCTTCGTGCCCTGAAGAAAAAGCTGCAGCGCGAAGGCGTGTTCCGCGAAATGAAGCTTAAGCAACATTTCGAGAAACCGTCCGAGAAAAAAGCGCGCGAGAAAGCTGAAGCGATCCGCCGTGCCCGTAAACTGGCACGTAAGAAAGCACAGCGCGAAGGTTTGCTCTAAGCACCTTCCTCGTCCAGTTTTGGATGACACTATTTGACGACCCCCGAGGCATCGCCCGGGGGTTTGTCGTTTTCAGGGTGACGTTGCGCGCTTTTTCGCGACTGGCTGACGCAACCCCGCGTCAATGCGCGATAAATCGCGAACTCAGATTCAACTTCCGGTGGCGATCTGCCCACCAACCGCGAGCGGCACGATTGTGTCTTCTCGTCGCCAAGTTCTCGCCACTAATGTCCCGCCAAAATAACGCAATCTATTGGAGGCAGAATCATGTCAACGGCCAGCGATCTAGAGCGGCAGATGCTCGCATTGATCAATGCAGAGCGGGCAAAGGCGGGCTTACAACCGGTCAAGCTTGAGCTTCGGCTGAACGCAGCGGCGGAGGATCACAGCGAGTGGATGCTGAACGTCGATAAGTTCAGCCATACCGGCGCCGGAGGTTCGCGACCATCGGACAGAATGGAAGATGCGGGCTTCGAATTCTCCGGAAGCTGGCGTGCGACTGAAAACATCGCATGGCAGAGTGTCCGCGGTGCGCCGGGGCTGTCGGATGACGTTCAGGATCTGCACAACAGCCTGATGAACAGTTCCGGCCATCGCGCGAATATTCTGGACGCCAACGTGACCGTTATCGGAATTGGGATTGAGGTCGGAAACTATGACGGCTGGAACGCCATCATGGTGACCCAGAACTTTGCACGGACCTCTGCGCCTTTGCAGCTTGATACCAGCAGTTCGGGTGGTTCCGGTGGTTCCACACCTCCACCGCCCTCGGGGCAGTTGGACGTCAGGGCTGGCAAGATCGGCACTGCTGCGGATGACTGGTTCGTTTTGAAATCCGGACAGTCTGGCCTTTTGGATGGGCGCGGCGGTGATGATACCCTGGTTGGTGGCGGCGGCCGAGATAAGCTGCTTGGCCGCTCCGGCGACGACACCCTGAACGGCGAAGGCGGAAATGACACTCTGGTTGGCGGAGCTGATAATGACGACCTGAATGGGGGTGATGGCAAAGACCTTCTGAAAGGCGGCTATGGCATTGACCAGCTGGACGGCGGCGCCGGAAACGATGTGCTTAAAGGCGGGCAGGACAACGACATTCTTATCGGTGGCGCTGGCAACGATAAATTGCTTGGTGGCAATGGAGCAGATGTCATGACCGGTGGCACCGGAGTGGATCAATTCTACTTCACCAAGGGCGCGGATACTGTGACGGATTTCACCGACGAGGATATCGTCAACCTCCGGCAGGCCAAGTCTATCGTTGGGTATAACGATCTGATGAAGAACCACATTTCGCAATCCGGAAATGACGTCATCATCGATGCCGGTAACGGCCACACCCTGACACTAGAAGATACCTTGTTATCGGACCTGGCCAGAGACGACTTTGTGTTCTGAAGGCCGGACAAGCGAAAACTAAAGCCACGCCCCCGGAATCCGGGGGCGTTTTTCGTGATCAGTAAATCTTGGGCACGTACAGCTCGTCCGGCAAAACACGCCGTTCGTATTCCGGATTATATTTGCGATCCGGGAGATCAACTTTTTCCTGCGGTACATCCGTATAGGGGATCTTGGTCAGAAGATGCTCAATACAGTTCAGGCGCTCACGCTTTTTGTCGTTGCCTTCGACGATGTACCAGGGCGCCTCTCGGATGTTGGTACGGAACAGCATGTCCTCTTTGGCTTTGGTATAGGCCTCCCAGCGGATACGGGATTCCAGATCCATTGGGGACAGTTTCCACTGTTTCATAGGATCGTGAATCCGCATAAGGAATCGCAGCTGCTGTTCCTCATCCGTGATCGAGAACCAGTATTTCAGCAAGATGATCCCGGATCGAACCAACATCCGTTCGAATTCGGGAACGTCCTGAAAGAACTGATCAACCTGATCTTTGCTGGCAAACCCCATCACCCTTTCGACCCCGGCACGGTTATACCAGGACCGATCGAATAGAACGATCTCACCGGCGGCGGGCAGATGCGGGACGTAACGCTGGAAATACCACTGGCTCTGCTCACGACGACTGGGCGCCGGCAGAGCAACCACCCGGGCAACACGCGGATTCAGGCGCTGCGTAATCCGCTTAATCACCCCACCCTTGCCAGCACTGTCCCGGCCTTCAAACAGGATACAGACCTTGGCACCGGTATGTTGCACCCAGTCCTGCACCTTGATCAGTTCAGCCTGAAGTCGCAGCAAGTTACGGAAATAGACCTTGCGATCCAGCATGTCGGGATGCTGATCCTTGTAGATCTTCCGCACTTCCACCGACAGCATGGGCTCGCTGAATTCGATCTCAAAATCTTCGTCCAGCGCGTCTTCCAACTCGGCTTCGAGCCAGTCTTTTGGTGCATGGTTAAATTCGTCGGTCAAGGTCTGCTCCTTATCAATTAACGGGTCAGGACCCTATCAGGCGCGTGTAACCGCCTGATGTCATCACAGAGGTAGATGAAAGCCTTTTTCTAAGCTTATCTGCCGGGGTCAGCAAGATCACTGCCCCAGGAATTCGGAAACTTGGCATTTCCGCTCGGCTGGATCATTCAATCGCCAGAGCCACCCCTACTTCAGCTTGTATGAAGCCTGTTAACATGACTTGCCAGCCCGAGTGTTCTGAGGGCATCAAAGCACAGGTCATTTCAGAGAGGGGCCGTGGCGCATTTCATATCTGTTCTGCCGGTTGTTTGGCCCTGGTTTATCCTGATCGCCGCGCAGATATGCGCTGTTTCAGGGAAATGGTCTTTGGGGTTCGTTCTGCTGACCTGTTTTGGCCTGATTGCTCTGACCTTGGGTCTGGTCACGCCCTTTGCCGCAGCTATTGCGTCAGCAGGTCTTACCGGAGCGTTGATGCTACGCGGTTTGAACGGTGCGTTTTCCTTTGTTGGACATATCGCCTTGATCCTGTGGTGCCTGGCCATGGGCGCACATCTGGTTCCGGGCTTTCATAACCTACTGGTACTGGACCGGGTTCATGCCGGTCCGGGCAGCACCGATTTCACGATGTACCTGAACCTGGACAAGCCTCTGATCCTGTTCGCCGTCCTTCTGGCCTGGCCACGCATGAATGATGGAGTAGCGTATATACGCAAATCGCCGCTGGCGGTCGGGCTGGTCGCATTGCCGGCCCTGTTTCTACTGGGCCTCTCAGTCGGTGCCATCCGGCCAGAGTTCACCCTTCCCCATTGGTGGATGATCTTTGCACTTTCCAACCTGTTTCTGACCTGCCTCACGGAAGAGGCCTTTTTCCGTGGCTATCTGCAATCAGCACTTTCCGAACGCCTGGGGGCTGCTGCGGGGATTGCTGCGACCAGCCTGCTTTTCGGGCTTGCACATTTTGCAGGTGGACCTGCATTGGTTGTCTTTGCAGCCCTTCTTGGCGCGGCATGTGGCCTGGGATATTACGCGACAGGACGGCTTTGGGTTCCGGTTCTGATGCATTTCGCCTTTAACGCGGCGCATCTGGTGATTTTCACCTATCCCGGCCCAGCCTAGGTTAAACCGGCAACGCCGTCGTCTTGAACACAGTCCGAAGCGCGAATGAACTTTGCATCTGCGCCACGCCTGGAAGTCGAGACAGATATTGGCGATGGATGCGGGCGAAATCCTCGGTGTTTTCGGCAACGACCTTCAGGATGTAATCCGCAGTTCCTGCCATCAGGTGGCATTCCAAAACATCCGGGATCCGCGCAACAGCTTTTTCGAAGGCCTCCAGTACTTCCTCGGCCTGGCCCTGCAAGGTGATCTCGACAAACACCGTTGTTGGCACATTCATCTTGCGCGCGTCCAACAAGGCAACGTAGTTGCGGATATAGCCATCGGCCTCAAGCCTCTGTACCCGCCTATGGCAGGCCGAAGGCGACAAATTCACCTGCTCGGACAATTCAGCATTCGACATACGACCATTCCGCTGCAAGGCAGCCAAAATCTTTCTATCTGTCGTATCAAGGCTCATCCACGCAATTCCTTTGCGGGTTTTACCCATTGTAGCGAAGATTTTCCCGAAGAAAAGCCGGAATGCGGGCAGAGTTTCACAGAAATTGCACCCGAAACCGCCCATTATTTAGGCAGTTTAGGAACGGAGAGACCTAATGAAAATCGGTTGCCCCAAAGAAATCAAGCCGCAGGAATTCCGTGTCGGCATGACGCCCAACGCCGCACAAGAGGCGGTGTCTCGTGGCCATGACGTGATAATCGAAAACGGAGCTGGCATTGGCGCCGGGTTTGACAACGATGATTACGTCGCCGCAGGTGCCCGCATCGTGGACAGTGCAGAAGAAGTTTTTGCCACCGCAGAGATGATTGTCAAAGTCAAAGAACCCCAGGCGGGCGAACGCAAGATGCTGCGTGAAGGGCAGCTTTTGTTCACCTACCTGCATCTGGCCCCGGATCCGGATCAGACCCATGACCTGCTGGAATCGGGCTGTACGGCTATCGCCTATGAGACAGTGACCGATGCAAATGGAGGTCTGCCCCTGCTTGCACCCATGTCCGAGGTTGCGGGCCGTCTGGCACCACAGGTCGGATCCTGGACGCTGCAAAAGGCGAATGGCGGCCGCGGAGTGCTGATGGGTGGCGTCCCCGGCGTTGGTCCAGCAAAAGTTGTGGTTATCGGTGGGGGCGTCGTCGGTACCCATGCCGCCAAGATCGCTGCAGGTATGGGCGCGGATGTGACGGTACTGGACCGGTCTCTGCCCCGGCTGCGTTATCTGGACGACGTGTTCGGCGGTCAGTTCAAGAACCAGTATTCAACTGCAGGTGCGACCGCGGAGTTGATCCAGACAGCCGACATGGTGATTGGCGCTGTGCTGATTCCGGGTGCTGCAGCGCCGAAACTGGTGACGCGCGCGCAGCTGTCCACCATGAAACCCGGCGCGGTTCTTGTGGATGTTGCCATCGACCAGGGCGGCTGTTTTGAAACCTCAAAGGCCACAACCCATGCGGACCCGATCTATGAAGTTGACGGCGTCATGCATTACTGCGTGGCCAACATGCCCGGCGCGGTTGCAAGAACATCAACAATAGCACTGGGCAACGCCACAATGCCGTTCATGCTAGCACTGGCGGATAAAGGATGGAAACAGGCCTGTCAGGATGATCCGCACCTGCTGGCTGGCTTGAACGTTCACGCCGGCCAACTCACCTATTATGCGGTTGGCAAAGCGCTTGGGATTGACGTGGTATCCCCCAACGTCGTCATCAAATCCTGACGGAAGCCTCCAACCCCTGAAGCGTTGGGCATAGCGCCGCCTCTTCGAAGCGGCGTGACCTGTTCACAGCGTTGAACGGGGCACCAAAAACAACGACGCCGCGCGATTAGCGCGGCGCCGGGCCCAACCGGAGGAGGGTATTTCAATGCCCGAGCGACGGGCGGGAGCATCATCCCTGTTTCTGGATCTCGACCGAATGCGGGTATGGTATCGAAACGCCTTTTGCATCAAACGCTTCTTTGACTGCTTTGGTCATTTCAAATTTGACATCCCAATAATCGACAGCGGCACACCACAAGCGCACCGTCAGATCGACCGAGCTGTCCCCCAGATTTGTGACCCGCACCCAGGGCTCGGGATCGCCGTGGATGCGCCCGTCAGCCATTGCGAGGTCCAGAATGATTTTCATCGCCTCATCCGCGCTATCGCCATAGTCGATACCAAACACCAAATCTACACGACGCGTCTCGTGTGCCGAGTAGTTGGTGATAACTGACCCCCAAGCCTGGCCATTGGGTACAATGATCTGCACATTGTCGGGGGTCACGAGTTCGGTCGTGAACAGATTCAGATCTTTGACAGTTCCGGCTGTTCCGCCGATGTCGACATATTGGCCAAGCTTATACGGCCGGAAGACAACCAACATCACGCCTGCTGCCAGATCACTAAGTGTACCCTGCAGCGCCAGGCCAATGGCCAGCGAAGCAGCGCCCAAAATGGCAACGATACTGGTTGCTTCGATCCCGAAGATGCCCAGAACAGCCACAATTACCATGGCCAGAATGGCCCATTTGATCATGCTGGCGGCAAAATTGCCCAGCGTCGGATCAATATGGGGCGTTTTGTTGATACGGCGGCGAACAACCCCAGCGATCATTCCTGCCGCAATCCAGCCCAATATCAGAACAATCAGAGCCTTGCCCGCACTCATCAAGATTGGCACATAGCCGTTTGCCATATCCATGGCTTGATTTGCCATTTCCATCGTCTGCTCCAATTCGGGTTTCCTTCTGCTTTCAGATCGTTAATTGAATCCCACCTATCTGGTGGGCTCCTCTTCTGCCGTAACTGCAGGAGTCACTTTTTCAGTGCGTCGCGGATTTCCATCAGGATGTCCAGCTCGCTTGGCCCGGCTGGCGCTTCTTCTTCCGCCGGTGCTTCCTCTTCTGCCGCCTCTTTGACCCGGTTCACCATTTTGACCAGCATGAAAACCACCCAGGCGATGATCAGAAAGTTGATGATCGCCATTATGAACGCACCATATGCAAAAACAGAAGCACCGGTTTCCCGCGCCGCTTCCAGGCTCGCCCCTTCGGCGACATCACCGGCCAGAACGGAGTAGTTGTTGGTGAAATCAACCCCACCCGTAAACAGGCCAATCAATGGATTGATCAGATCACCAACAAGCGACGTAACAATTGCGGTAAATGCGGCTCCAATGATGATACCCACCGCCATATCCATGACATTGCCTTTGGCAATGAATGTCTTGAACTCCTGGAACATAACTTCCCTCTTTCCCTGTTGTCATTTTTATGCGCCTAAACGCACGGCAACTGTGCGCTAATTGCACTATAAAATGTATGTTTTTATGGGAAATCGTAACTATTTTTCCCCAATCGGCTTATTCAGGAGACCCCATGACACATTTTGCGTCTTATTCCATTACAGACAAATGGCCCGCCAAAGACCCTTCGGTCATTCAGCTCTATTCTTATCCGACGCCTAATGGCGTCAAAGCCTCGATCATGCTTGAGGAAACCGGCCTGCCCTACGAGGCACATCTGGTCACGCTTGCGGATGCGGATGTCAAAAGCTCCGAGTTCCTGTCGCTGAACCCAAACAACAAAATCCCTGCAATCATTGACCCGAACGGTCCTGATGGACATCCCCTGGGCCTGTTTGAAAGCGGTGCGATCCTGTTGTATCTGGCCGAGAAGTCAGGGAAATTCATGGGCCAGACACAAAGCGACGGACATCGCATTACCCAATGGCTCATGTTCCAGATGGGTGGAATTGGTCCCATGCTTGGGCAACTTGGCTTTTTCCACAAATTCGCCGGGAAAGAGATCGAAGATCCGCGCCCCCGTGAGCGCTATCTCAACGAGGCAAAGCGGCTGTTGAATGTCGTGAACAATCAACTTGATGGCCAGGAATGGATCGCCGGGGATTACTCGATCGCCGACATTGCAATCGTCCCCTGGCTGCGCGGGTTGGATTTTTATGATGCCCGAGACATTGTTGGCTGGGATGAGTACGCAAATCTCCAACCTTATCTTGATCGGTTTCTTGCGCGTCCCGCCGTTCAGCGCGGGCTGCAGATTCCTTCCCCAGGTTAACACGTGTGGGGTGAGGCAATACCTCACCCCATCCATTTAGCTTGGAAGCTTACCCGTCAAAA
Source organism: Ruegeria sp. CDSC021 (assembly GCF_059610845.1). Lineage (NCBI taxonomy): Bacteria > Pseudomonadati > Pseudomonadota > Alphaproteobacteria > Rhodobacterales > Roseobacteraceae > Ruegeria > Ruegeria sp. CDSC021. The sequence goes on along the minus strand of NZ_JBXWOK010000002.1, from coordinate 70,327 downwards.
CATACCGCAGCACATCCACCACCTGCGAGGGATGTTCAGCAACAGCCAGGGCAGCTGCATCAACCTCTTTCAACGCGTGCTGATGATCTGGCCCGTGAACTACGATGATCGACTTGCCCAAAGCCGCCGCATATCCCGCGTCAAAGGCTGCGTTCCATTGCTTGTATTGATCGCCAAAGCGGACGACCACGACATCCGCGTCTGAAATGCCCTTGCGGGTTCGGATCGCATTGACCATCGCACCCTTGTGGTCATGCCAATACTTGTTTGGCTCGGACCCCAAAATTGCAACGCCGCAATCGTCGCTGGCTTCGTGAACCGTGACAGGGCTGTTGAACGAAATGTCCAACCCTTTCGCCCCGTCAATGATCTGCTCGCGCCAGTCGGTGTGTATCTCTCCGGACAGGTAGACGTTCAGGCCCATTGATTTCTCCTTTGATTTTATTGGCGACCCTAAAGACAAAATGGACCTGACCCAAGGGGGGGCTCAGAAAGCCAGCCGCCAAAACACCGGCTGCCCGTTGGGAACTGCCTTACGGGCCGCGCTGCGCTGCTTGCTTCCCAGAAACCCCGGCATCTCGGATGTTGGCTCGAACCCGAAACTGCGGGGCAAACGGGTATAGATCGACCGAGGCGGCAACCGTCCCCAGGTGATCCCTTTCAGCTGCGCGCCCGGTTCTGGCTGGTGCATCCAGACTTCGCGAATGGCGAATTCGTCGCGCAGCAGCACCAACACTGCCAACATCATGACCTCGGCCCATATTTTCGCGTATTTCTGCTGCAGCGCCTGCTCGTATTCACGCGTCAAACGCAACTCACGCGACCGGGGCGCCCGGCATTGCAGTCGACGCCGGGCATGGCCGACAAAGCGCAACCAGTCGGACTGAATTTCTTCAATCAGACAATAGCCACTTGTTAAATCTATATCCAAGCGGCACCAGGCCAGAGTCGGACGGCCATGCGTGCGTACCGGGTGCCAACAGCTTTGGAACGCACCCGCCGCCGCGCGCTGTTCGAATTTCCACAACAGTTCGGCATGCTCGGTCGGGAAGCCCAACTGCACCACAAGGTTATGCGCCTTGCGCGTGGTTTGTTCATCAGACCAGCGCTCAAAGCTCAGGCAGAAATCCAGCCATTCGGACTGATAGACCGCTTCTAAACCATGGAACGCCGCAGGGCTTAGCCCCTTCAGACGCACGGCGCGATCCGCATGGGCCACGGCCAGCACATCGTGCCGCCGCAAAACCCCGCCGCACCGCGCGATCATGGGTTTCAGCAAAGGACGCGCCAGCAAACGGGACAGCCCCGATTGCTTTAGATCCGAAACCGACATTTCGGCCTCCATCGACTGGCACAGCAACCAGGGGCTTTGCCGGTCGGTATAATAGTAGAATGGCATCTCTTCCGGCAGAATCTGCCGGATCATCGAGACGTCTTGGCGTTTCATGACAACTCTCCAACGGGAAACAGGCCCGCCGGTCAGTTGGCGGGCAATCAGGGTTTGGGCATTGCTTTTGCGAGGCTGGGATCTGGCATTGGGCCGACTCCGGATTGTGATTGCATCAGGGGGCTGGACTTACGGCCAGGGGGTGATTCCACTCAACCCCTGGATTTTCAGGACGCAGGGACGTTGCAGCACGGCAACACTGGCGTCTGAGAAACGAGAAAAGCGCGCCAATTGGCGCGCTTTGCATTTGGATTACGGTCGCGTTAGCCGCGCAGAACGCCGCCTGTTGCCTTGGAAACCTTGGCGATGATCTTCTCGGCCACCGCTTCGATGTCTTTTTCTTTCAGGGTCACATCTGTTGGCTGCAGCCGAACAGTGATGGCCAGAGATTTCTTGCCCTCACCCAGGCTGCCGCCAATGAATTCATCAAAGACGCGCACATCCTCGATCAGCGCCTTGTCGGCCCCGGCAGCGGCATTCACCAGCGTCAGTGCCTCGACGCCTTCATCGACGACAAAAGCAAAGTCACGCTCGACCGCCTGCAGATCGCGCAGCTCCAGCGCCGCGCGGGTCGCCCCGGCTTTACGCGGAAGAGGCACCTCATCCGGCCAGATAGTGAAAGCCACCGCCGGGCCCTTGATGTCCATCGCCTGCAACACACGCGGATGCAACTCGCCGAAAACGCCCAGTACCTTTTTCGGACCCAGACAAATTTTGCCGTGCCGGCCCGGATGCCACCAGGCATCGCCCTCGCGTAGGATCTGAACCTTGGCGGGTGCGCCGATGGCGGCCAAAACGGCCTCGGCATCTGCCTTGGCGTCGAACACATCCGCCGGGCGTGTGGCGCTATGCACATCCTTGGGGCCGTCGCGACCGACTAGCAGGCCGGTAATCTGGATTTTCTGATCGCCTGGCTCGCCGTCGTGAAAAACTGGGCCAACTTCAAACAGCGCCACATCCGCATAGCCGCGCGCCTGATTGCGGGCCGCCGCTTGCAACAGCCCCGGCAGCAGATCGGGGCGCATATGGCTCATCTCGGACGAAATCGGGTTTTCCAGTTGCGTCGCTTCATCGCCACCGCCAAACAGCGCCGCGGAAGTCTGATCAATGAATGTATAGCTGACGCATTCGTTATAACCCAATGCGGCACAGGTGCGGCGCGCCATCGACTGGCGGCGCTGAGTGGGAGTCATAACCGGTTTCGGAATGCCATCAGTGACCCTCGGCAGCGGCTTGCCCTGAAGCTTGGTCAGGGAGGCAATTCGTGCGACCTCTTCCACCAGATCAGCCTCGCCCATGACATCGGGGCGCCAGCTGGGGACATGGGCCATCTCGCCTTCAAGGCGGAAACCCAGACGGGTCAGGGTCTGGCGCTGCTCGCTTTCGGGAATGACCATCCCGACCAGCGATTGCACCCGGGCCGAGTCCAACTTGTAGGATCGCGCATGGTTTGGTGCTTTGCCTGCCTCAACTACTTTAGAGACCTCGCCACCGCAGATATCCAGGATCATCTGCGTTGCATGTTCCAATCCTTCCAGCGTGTATTCCGGGTCGACGCCGCGCTCGAATCGGTACCGCGCATCCGAGTTGATTTTCAACGCCCGGCCTGTCAGTGCAATTTGCACATGATCCCAGAACGCGCTTTCGAGGAAGACGTTCACGGTATCCTCGGTACAGCCGGTTTCTTCGCCGCCCATGATCCCTGCAATGGATTCCGGGCCGTTGTCGTCCGAAATCACCATCATGCCCGGTTGCAGCGTGTATTCCTTTTCGTCCAGCGCCACCAGCTTTTCGCCGCCCTTGGCCCTATGTACGCGCAGGTTGCCCTGAACCTTGTCCGCATCAAAGACATGCAGCGGACGGTTTTGGTCGAAGGTCATATAGTTGGTGATATCCACCAAGGCCGAGATCGGACGCAGGCCGATCGCCTTCAACTGATCCTGCAGCCACTGCGGGCTGGGGCCGTTCTTGACATCTTTGATCAGACGTCCGGTGAAATGCGGTGCTCCGTCCAGCGTGTCATCATCAATCGTCACCTTGATCGGGCTGACGAAATCGCCCGGCACCGGCACATAGTCGCGCTCTTTCAGCGTGCCGACCCCGCGTGCCGCCAGATCGCGCGCGATCCCGGCGACGCCCAACGCATCGGGGCGGTTCGGGGTGATTGCAATCTCGATCATCGGATCGACCTTTGCGGGATCATTCTCGGCCAGCCAGTCAACGAACTGATCGCCGACCTCACCCGAGGGCAGCTCGATGATGCCGTCATGCTCTTCCGACAGCTCCAGCTCGCGCTCCGAGGCCATCATGCCAAAGCTCTCAACACCGCGGATCTTGCCGACGCTGATGGTGATGTCCAGGCCCGGAATATACATGCCCGGTTTGCAGACCACGACGGTGATGCCTTCGCGCGCATTGGGCGCGCCGCAGATGATCTGCAGATCACCCTCATCCGTCGCAACCGTACAGACCCGCAGCTTGTCGGCATCAGGGTGCTGTTCGGCATAGGTCACTTTTCCCAGCGTAAAACCCGCCAGTCGGTCCGCCGGATTGACGATCTCTTCGACTTCGAGCCCCAGATCGGTCAGCGTTTCGGCGATCTCATCGACCGACGCGTCAGTGTCCAGGTGATCCTTGAGCCAGGAAAGGGTGAATTTCATCGGTCGTATTCCGCATAATCTTGGGTCAGCCCGCGTGTAACGGATATTCAGACAAGGGGAAAGAGGCCGTGTGCCACATGATCGCCTACTGTGCGGCAACTGTGTTGGCGACGCTGTCCGATCCGGCAAACACCGCCAAAATCCGCGCGATGTTTTCGCTCGTATTCTCCCCCACATGCGGGGATCGGAACGCTTCGACAAAGGCATCACCGGTTTTGTAGGTCTTTGTCCCCGCCGCGCCGTAATCGACAGTGATTTCCCCTTCCAGCACATAGGCCATCAGCGGAGCATTATGCCGGTGACTACCGGTCACCTGACCCGGCTGCATGGTGATGATGGCCATGGTGATCTGCGGCATGCCGTCCGGGTATTCCAGTGGCTCTCCGATCACGGACTTGTCCGTTTGCACCAACACATCAACAGGCGGATAGGCGTCGCGCGCCAGGGCAGAGGTTGCGGTCAGGATCGCGGCGGTCACCAGCAGGGGTTTCATCGGGCAAGGCTCCTTGGTCAGATGGCCTGCGCAGATGACCCCGGATGTAGGGGGCTGTCAAACGGGTCAGGGATAGGCTGGTGTGCGCCCGGCCAGCTCATCCAACTGCCAGCCGATCCAGCCATGCGGGATGAAATGCCCGCCCGGATGCGTGTCCAACGTGACCTGCCCCTCCGCGCAATCGGTCCACTCCACGCGGCTGAGGGTCAGGAAAGGCTTCACGCTCCAATCGCCACGCGGGGTTGCACCGTTGCAATCGAACTTCGCCTTCCACAACGCCACCGGATAGGTCGTGTCCCCGCCCGGCCCCAAGGGAAAATCCATCACCGTGTCATCCAACCCATGCACATGTCGCACCTGACGCGGGGCCTGCGGGCAGTCCTCGGTCTGGCGAATGCTGCCAGCCACAGCCAGCAGGGCCGCAATATCATTGCCGGATTGACAGACATAGCGCCACGCCATCGCGCCGCCATAGGAATAGCCCGAGACATAGATGCGATCCGGGTCGATGGGATAGCGCGCCGCCACATCCTCTAGCACCCGATCCGCAAAGGGGACGTCATCAGTGTCGGACGTCCAGAAATCCCAGCTTTTGCCGCGCCCGTTCGGGGCCACCAGCAGCACGCCGCGCAGTTTGGTGGCCCCCGCGATCCTTTCGTGGTTGACCACCACATCCCCCTGCCGCGCCCAACCATGGAAGTGCAGCAATACCGGCAGAAGGGTTTCGCCGTCCCAGCCATCGGGTTCAAGCACATGATAGGAACGGTCGCCCAGCGGGCAGGCTGTGTCGCCGTGGCAGCCATTTGCTACAGCTTGGAGCGGGATCAGGAAAAACAGGCAGGTCAGAATCCGGAACATAACTCGGAGCCTACCCGGCCAGCGCACGAAGTCACGTCACAACCCCGTGGGAGGCTGAAACAAGCCGCGCTATCGCCAGACCGTGGGGTGGCGATCCTTGGGCTGTGGAGGGCAGTTTATCTTAGCCAAATCCGTGCGCTGTTCGAGCGTTGCGCTAGCTGAGACAAATCGCCAGCCCGTGCGGGCGGTCTGGCGATGGCGCGGCGGCCTATCGGCCTTTGCTCCGCACCAGTTTTTTGCAATTCAAAGCCTGAACTAGACAGAGGAGACTACTTCGATTTTTGTTTTGCGTATTCATCAATGAGTTTTTTACCCATATCTTTTTGCCTTTGCGCCTCTTTCATTTGGTTCATTTTATTTGAAAAAATCGAAAAAGACGCCCAAAGGCCGGGCAGTAGAGCAAGCCCTACAATTGGTAATGCCCACGCAAAAACCGATCCGAAGAAACGGATAGCCAAATATTGAAGAAAGTTTCCCGCAACAATTATTCCAACCATCCACAAAAAAGGGAGCATTGGCTACACGGCGGCGCCACCATTCGATGTATCGAGCCAGATATACGCCTAGTGGATACACCTACCGGCTCAAACCACCATGCAGGTTCGGCATATCCAGCGCCGCAAACCCGTAGTGGCGCAGCCACCGAAGATCGCTATCAAAGAACGCCCTCAGATCCGGAATGCCGTATTTCAACATCGCCAGACGGTCGATGCCGATACCAAAGGCAAAGCCCTGATAGACCTCGGGATCAATGCCACCGGCGGCGATCACCTTGGGGTGGACCATGCCCGAGCCCAGAATCTCCATCCAGTCGTCGCCCTCGCCGATCTTCAGCTGGCCGTTATCCCAGGAACAGCGGATATCGACCTCTGCCGACGGTTCGGTAAAGGGGAAGTGCGAGGCGCGGAAACGAAGTTCGACATCGTCGACTTCGAAGAACGCTTTCACGAACTCTTCCAGAACCCATTTCAGGTTCGCCATCGAGATGTCTTTGTCGATGGCCAGCCCTTCGACCTGATGGAACATCGGCGTGTGGGTCTGATCATAATCAGCGCGATAAACGCCGCCCGGACAAATGATGCGGATCGGCGCGCCCTGCAGCTCCATCGAGCGGATCTGGACCGGCGAAGTATGGGTGCGCAGCACATGCGGCGGGCGCTCGTCGCCCTCGGCACGGTGCATATAGAACGTGTCCATCTCGGCCCGCGCGGGGTGGTGGCCGGGGATGTTTAGCGCGTCGAAATTGTGCCAATCGGTCTCAATCCGCGGCCCTTCGGCCACCGAGAATCCCAGTTCGGCAAAGATCGCGGTCAGCTCCTCGGTCGCCTGGCTGACCGGGTGGATCGAGCCTTGGCGGCGCGCGCGCGTCGGCAGGGTAACGTCCAGCCATTCGGTGCGCAGACGTTCATCCAGCGCGGCATCGGCAAGACCGGCTTTCTTGGCGGCCAGCGCCGAGTTGATCTCATCCTTCAGGGCGTTCAGCGCGGGGCCTGCGACCTGACGTTCCTCGGGGGTCATCTTGCCCAGCTCGCGCATCTTCAGCGCGACCTCGCCCTTTTTGCCCACGGCGGCGACGCGGATCGCCTCAAGCGCGTTCTCATCGCCCGCCTCGGCGATCTGCCCCAGATATTTTGCCTTAAGATCGTCCATGACGCCCTCTGAATTTGGTCGCCAACCTGCTATCGGCCCCGCCCCGCGAATGCAAGCGGGACGCGGTGGGTCAATAGCTGTATTCGGGATAAATTCGAGTCAGATCGCCGTTCCAGTCGCCATTGTAGTGTTCCAGCAACTCATCCGCTGGAACCTTGCCGGTATCGAGACTTTCCTTCAGCGCATTCAGGAAATGCGTCTCATCGGGAACCAGACCACCTGCGCCGGGATAGGCCCGGGCCTTGAGACCACTTTCCGAGATCGCAACCACTTCGCGGGCAAGATCATGCATGTTGATGTCGCCAACCTGCGCCTGCAGGCCATTGACGGCCGCCTGAACGCGCAGTTCCTCGCGCGTTTCGGCATCCCAGCCCTTGACCAGATCCCAGGCCGCATCCAGCGCGCCCTGATCATAGGTCAGGCCAACCCAGAAGGCAGGCAGCGCACACAGACGCCGCCAAGGGCCACCATCCGCGCCGCGCATCTCCATGAATTTCTTGATCCGCGCCTCGGGGAAGGCGGTGGTCAGGTGATCGGCCCAATCAGACAGGGTAGGTGTTTCACCAGGCAGCGCGGGCAGTTTGCCCTGCAGGAAATCGCGGAAGGACATGCCCAGCGCGTTGATATACTGGCCATCGCGATAGACAAAGTACATCGGCACATCCAACGCGTATTGCACGTAGCGCTCGAACCCAAAGCCTTCTTCGAACACAAAGGGCAACATACCGGTGCGTGCATCGTCCAGATGCCGCCAGATATGGCTGCGCCAGCTTTTCTGGCCGTTGGGCTTACCCTCAAAAAATGGCGAGTTGGCAAACAGCGCAGTCGCCACAGGCTGCAAAGCCAGCGCCACGCGCAGTTTCTGCACCATGTCTGCCTCGGACCCAAAGTCGATATTGACCTGAACCGTGCAAGTGCGCCGCATCATGGCGCGGCCCATGGAGCCTACTTTTTCCATGTAATCGTTCATCAGCCGATAACGGCCTTTGGGCATCAGAGGCATCTGCTCATGGGTCCAGATCGGGGCCGCGCCCAGACCGATAAAGCCCACGCCGATTTCATCAGCGATATCCTTAACCTCGCGCAGGTGGGTGTTCACCTCGTCGCAGGTCTCGTGGATCGTCTCCAACGGCGCACCAGACAGCTCTAGTGCACCGCCCGGTTCAAGGCTGACATTGGCGCCGTCTTTTTCCAGACCGATCAGGTGGCCCGCTTCGCGCACCTCGGCCCAGCCGTGCCGGTCGCGCAGCCCTTCAAGCACCGCCACAATCGACCGCGTGCCTTCGAATGGCAGCGGTTTCAGTGAGTCTTTACAATAGCCGAACTTTTCATGTTCGGTTCCGATACGCCAATCGGCTTTGGGCTTGCAGCCCGCTTCCAGATATTCGGCAAGTTGCTCGTGGCGTTCGATCGGTCCGCCGCCGGACTGGGGGATGGACATGAACCGTGCTCCGATCCTGATGTGTCTGTCTTGTTGGTCAGTCGTGGTCGCAAACGAGGGCGGTGTCAATGCAACCGCATATGCGCAGGGCGCATCGACTGACGCTCCCAAATTACTACGGGATGTACGGCCCCACCGTTCAATTCCGACAACATATGTTCTGTTTTCAACCCCGGCAGCGCCGAGAACACGTCAAACAGCGCTTCGGCCCCTTCGGCATTCACAGGAATGTGAAGCGTCGGCTGGCCAGGCTGTTCCAACACCCAATGCGCCGGATTCGAGGATGGATCCAACGCCAACCGTTCGATTTCCCGCGTCGCTACCATGCCACCGTCCAGCGGGCCAAAATAGGATATCTGGCCTTCGTCGATGGTCACAACTCCGGGGCCACCGACGCCGGTGCGAAACCTGGAGCGCTGAACCCCGATCACGGCCAGTGCAAGCGACACCGCCACCAAAACCCAGCCCAACCAGCCCAGCAACCCACCCGGGCCGCTGATCCAGCTGAGGCCAACCAACAGAATGACACCGGCAACCAGCACTTCGCGCCAGCGCCACAGGGCCAGTTTCGCTTCGGGTCGGATGAAACTCATGCGGTATCCTCTGGGTTTATGAACAGGATGAGCGAGTACTGCCCCGCGGATTGAAAACCGATACCGATATAAGCACGCGCAGCGGAATCGGAAGCCGCAAACAAAACCGCGCGTTTCGCACCCGTACGGCGCGCCTCCTCCAGATGCAGCGCGACGGCCAGACGCGCATATCCACGGCCGCGCATTTCACGAGGTGTAAAGACCCCACCAATCTGCACGACTTCTTGCAAGCACGCGTTAAAACCAGTCATGGCGACAGGCCGATCGTCGACCAGCAACACACGATGAGAATCACGTGCGGTATAGGCGTCGCAATCCAAGCCAGACTGTTTTTGCGCTCGTGACGAATTGAATTCCATTGCTTCGATCAGGTAGTCAGACCGCCACCTTTCGACGATTTCACGATCAAACGCACCTAAAGGCACCAATTCTGCGCTTGTGGCATCCGGAATAGCAAGCTGTTCCAAATCCAGCGTGAAACCCGGTTCATCGCTGTTCAGCGTTGCCGGCCGATCCTCCCACCCCGCAAGACGCATGATCCGGCGGGCCTGTGTTGCCTCAGCCGCCATTCCGAACAAGGCACGCCCCCGGATCAGATCAATCGCAGCGGCCAGTTCTTCATCTGTGCAATCGGGACATTGCGGTAAAACCATGCCCTCATTCGTGATGGAGAACGCCGCACGGGGATCGTCGCCCAACACCCAGATATTAACGGCACGTCGGTCCGTGCCCCGCAATCCAAAATCACGCAGATTGGCCAAGGGGAACATCGACGTCTGAATGTGGCGCATTAGAAACTGGTCGATCTTCGGTACATCCGCCTCCTGCGCGAGACGCCAAATCATGACCAGTCCCCCAGCGCCTGCTGCCACATGGTCAGAGCCGCAACGGCTGCAGTATCCGCGCGCAGGATACGCGGGCCAAGACTGACGACATGGGCATAGGGTAAGGCGGTCAGCCGGGCACGTTCACGTTGGGAAAAGCCGCCCTCGGGTCCGATAAGGATCGCCCATGGCAACCCCTTTTCATGCGCCGCCAGGCGCAGGGCCGAGCCGACCTCGGCCTCGTTACAAAACATCAGTTGACGCCCCTCGGGCCAGCCATCCAGAACTCGGTCCAGCCGCTGCAGATCGGCGACCTCGGGCACGAAGGTACCGCCGCATTGCTCGGCGGCCTCGACCGCGTGGGCTTGCAAGCGGTCCTGACGGATACGTTCGGAATTGGTGAATTCTGTCTGCACCGGCATGATCCGCGCCGCACCCATTTCCGCCGCCTTTTCAACGATGAAATCGGTGCGTGCCTTTTTGATCGGGGCGAACAGGAACCACAGGTCAGGTGGCCGTTGCAGCGGTTTGGTCTGTTCGACACAGGTCAGTACACCGCCACGCTTTCCCGCTTCGGCCACTTCGGCCTGCCATTCTCCGTCCTGTCCGTTAAACAAGGCAACCTGCCCCCCCACAGCCAGGCGCATGACACCGAACAGGTAATGTGCCTGCTCGCGCGTCAATTCTACCGATTGCCCCGGACCCAAAGGGTGCTCTACATACAGTCTGATCTTTGCACTCATGAGACCTTACATATGCAAGGCAATGCGCCAACACCAGACGGTCAGGTCGCTGATGCGGTCAGCGGCAACTGGGTCGACACCTATGCGCCGGAATTCTCGCGCCCTTACCTGCGGCTGAGCCGGGCTGATCGGCCTATCGGCACATGGCTGCTGCTGATCCCCTGCTGGTGGGGACTGACGCTGGCCATCCTCAGCGACGGCACCCCGCGGTGGGAGGACCTCTGGATCGCCATCGGTTGTGCCATCGGTGCCTTTTTGATGCGCGGCGCGGGCTGCACTTGGAATGACATTTCGGACCGCGACTTTGATGCAAAAGTGGAACGGACCCGGTCGCGCCCGATCCCTTCTGGGCAGGTCAGTGTTCGGCAGGCCGCGATCTGGATGGTGCTGCAATGCCTGCTGGCATTGTTGGTTCTGCTGAGTTTCAACCAGGCCGCCATCGCCATGGGCGTGCTGTCCCTGTTGCCCGTCGCTGTCTACCCCTTCGCCAAAAGGTTCACCTGGTGGCCACAGGTATTTCTGGGACTGGCCTTCAACTGGGGCATCCTGCTGACCTGGGCCGCGCATACCGGAACGGTCGGCGGGCCGGCGATCACTCTGTACCTGGGTGGCATCGCCTGGACGCTGTTCTATGATACGATCTATGCGCATCAGGACGCCGAAGATGACGAGCTGATCGGTATCAAATCCACCGCCCGCCTGTTCGGCGCAGATACCGCGCGGTGGTTGAAGTATTTTCTGGCCGCAACCGTATCCCTGATGGCGCTGGCCATTATCGACGCCATGACAGGGCAGGAGCCGATTACAGCCATGTTCGTTGCACTGGCGGGACCTTGGGCAATGGGGTGGCATATGACGTGGCAACTGCGCGGGCTGGACACCGAAGACAACGCCAAATTGCTGCAGCTTTTCCGGGCCAACCGGGATACCGGCCTTATTCCGCTGATCTTCCTTTGCATTGCTGGGTTGCTCTGATTGCACCTCGGCGCGGGCCTCTGTAAGAGTCCTGCTCAATAACTTCAGGAGTCGTCTGCCCGCACATGCGCCTGCCCTATTTCCTAGCTGCCTCCCTGATATTCCTCGTTTCGGCCAGCCTATCGCTTGTGGCCGCAGGATATGCGGTAACCAAAGTTGAAGAAGCGTCGGAACTCGCCGTGCGGCGTGCGCTTGACCTAAAAGGGCATGACTGGGCCGAAGTCGAATCCGATGGCCTGCGCGTTGTCCTGACCGGCATAGCCATTGACGAAGCAACGCGGTTCAATGCGCTGACCGCAGCCGGGACCGAGGTTGATACCTCACGCGTTATTGACGACATGCAGGTCGCCCCCACCCGGCAACTGGCAGCACCGCGCTTTTCCGCTGAAATTTTGCGAAACGACAGCGGTATTTCGATTATTGGTCTGATACCCGCAAGCCAAGACCGCAGCGAGCTGATCGAAAGGTTGCGCCGGATGGACGGCGACACCGTTTCGGACCTGATGGAAACGGCGGATTACCCTATACCCGAAGGCTGGGACGACGCGTTGAACTATGCGCTCGAAGCGTTGACCCGCCTGCCGCGCGCCAAAATATCGGCCAGCCCCGGTTTGGTGAAAATCACCGCCATTGCAGACAGCCTGCGGGAAAAAGAACGACTGGAACAGAGCCTGACCCGCGCAGCACCTCCCAGTTTGCGAATCGGGTTGTCGATCTCGGCTCCGCGCCCCGTAATCACCCCCTTTACACTGCGCTACCTGATTGATGCCAACGGCGGCCAGTTCGATGCCTGCTCGGCCCAGAATGAAAAAGCGCGGGATGCCATCGTCGCTGCTGCCAAAGAAGCAGGCCTTGCTGGCCCGTTTAACTGTACAATCGGTTTGGGCGTGCCCTCACCCCGTTGGCCCGAAGCGGCAACGCTCAGCATTCGTGCCCTGTCCAAGATTGGTCAGGGTTCGGTCACGATTTCGGATGCGGATATCACGCTGGTGGCGGCGCAGGGAACAGAGGCTGGGGTCTTTGACCGTGTGGTGGGCGAGCTGGAAAATGCGCTGCCCGAGGTTTTCGCCCTGCACGCCGTCCTGCCCGAACCCGAAACCGACGACTCCACCGGCCCCCCCGAGTTCTCGACCACGCGCAGCCCCGAAGGGCTGGTCCAAATGCGCGGTCGTCTGAGCAATGAGACATCGCGCGACATGGCCGACAGTTTTGCCCGCGCGGCATTTGGATCGGAACAGGTTTATACCGCCACCCGCATCGCCTCCGACTTACCCGCAGACTGGCCGGTGCGTGTTCTGGCGGGGCTGGAAGCGTTGTCTCTGCTGCATAACGGCGCTCTGACTGTTACCCCTGACGACGTTTCTCTCAGCGGGGTCAGCTACGACCCGGACGCCAAAGCCCGTATCGCCGGATTGCTGTCGGAAAAGCTTGGGGATGCCAAAGGTTTCACCCTTTCGATCACCTATCAAGAGCCGCCGAAACCCGCAGACAGCCTGCCCGACCCAGAGCTGTGCGAAGACCAGCTTGCTGAGGTTCAGGCCAGCAGCAAAATCGCATTCGAACCGGGATCGGCCACGGTTGCCGCGGATTCGCGCGATACCGTCAATCAGATCGCCGAGATTCTGCGCGAATGCGGCCCCATCCGGATTGAAATTCAGGGCCATACAGATAGTCAGGGCCGCGAAGAGATGAACCAGCAACTCAGCCAGGCGCGGGCTCAGTCGATCCTGAATGAGTTGCGCGGACGCCGCATCCCAACGTCAAGCTACTCGGCCGTGGGATATGGTGAAACGCAACCGATCGCAGACAACGATATCGAGGCAGGCCGAGAAGAAAACCGTCGCATTGAATTCCGCCTGATCCGGCCCGAGCCCATTGCCAATTCCGAGACCGGGCTTGAGGCGCTGGAGGCCGAGACAGAGACGCCAGAAGACGCCGCAGATACCGGCGCAGAGGATCAGTAAGTTGAACAGAATAGAATTCATCATTGCCACCGCCATCATCCTGTTCGCAGCCTTCTGCATGGGGTGGTTCGCCAACTGGCTGGCCCATCGTCTGTCTCGTGTTCGCCAAAGCGACGTCGCCGATCTGGATCGCATGAGCCAGGAATTGCATGAGGCCGAAGAAACCCGCGATCAGGCCATCACCTATCTGCAACAGCGTGAGGCCGAGCTAACCAATCAGCTCACCCAGACCGAGGCGGAACTGGGCGCTGCCATGGACGGGTTGCGCGCCGCGCGGCAGGAGGCCGAAGAATTACGCGGCCGGATCAACAACGCGGACTAAGAGAACCAGAGGAATCGGCAACTTGCGACACCCGCAAATATAGGGCCCCGTTGTGTGTTTCAGACACCTGCCAAACCGGGCCCGAAAATCCCTTCAGCTTGATGCAGCTTGGGCACAGTTCAATTCATGATCATGTCTCAGAGGTTGTTTCTGCCTCGTCCAGAACCTTGCGCGCGACACGAAAGCATTCCAGCGCCTGCGGCACGCCACAATAGATGCCGATCACGTGAATAATGGCCCGGATTTCTTCTTTGTTGACGCCGTTGCTGATGGCGCCGCGACAGTGGAGTTCCCATTCGTGCATCTTGCCCAGCGCGCCGATCATGGACAGGTTCATCATTGACCGGGTCTTGGCGTCAATCACATCGTCGCCCCAGCCGAAACCCCAGCACCAAGCGGTCATTGCCTCTTGAAACGGCCGGGTAAAATCGTCGGCGGCGGCCAGGTTTTCCTCAACATATTCCGCGCCCAGGGTGCTTTTGCGTTGCTCCAGCCCTCTGAGGAACAGATCTTCGTCGAAAGTCTCGGCCATCTTGGTCTCCGGTAATCGTCACAATGAAGCGGTGTGCTGAAGCACTCTACGCCTCTTACAGGTACTATCAACGCTTGCACTTTACACCGGATAAGAAAATGCGACGGATTTTCTAGCCCCTTGGCACGAGGATCATTCCACTGCCCCGCGCATCCAGTCTTGAAGACAGGCAATTATATGTACTGACATCGCTTCACCAGCGGGCTGCGATTGTGCAAGCGGTTCAAGACGTCGCGGCTATTTGAGACACCCAAAAGTAAACGGGCCGCCGTCTTAATGAGACAGCGGCCCTTACTGACTGAATGTCGGGGTTTGGTCTCGCCCCCTCGAATACCACTTAAAAATGGACAGACTAACAAAAACTTTCGACTTCTTCGAGACCAACCCGATTTCTCAATCGGTGTGCATCCTTAATGCCTGATCTTTGAGAGCGCGACAGTGAACTAGTTCACATTAAATAAATTTATCTTCAATTCTTCCAATCAAAGAACCCGGGGCCGGCCTTTGTCAGTAGTTTTTCGGCCATCGCGCGCGCCATTTCTGCACCATCACCAATCACGCCAGTGGCGTCTTCGGCGATAGAATCAGACCCGTCCGGGCGCAGGACTTCTCCGCGCAGGCGCAGAATGCCACCGCTGATATCAGCCAGCCCGGCAATCGGAGTCTCGCAGGACCCGTCAAGCGCGGCCAGCAAGGCGCGCTCGGCCAAAAGTCGATACCCGGTTTCGCTATGATGAATTGCCTCCAACATCCCTGCAGCACGGGGATCGTCACTGCGGCGTTCGATACCGATTGTACCTTGTGCAATAGCGGGCAGCATATCCTCGGGCGAGATAGCAGTTGCGGGAACGTCGTCCATATTCAGGCGCCGGATACCTGCCATCGCCAGAAACGTGCAATCCGCTACGCCATCGGTCAGTTTCTTCAGGCGCGTTTGCACGTTGCCACGGAACTCGACCACATTCAGGTCAGGGCGCCGGTTCAACAGCTGAGCCCGGCGGCGCAAAGACGAGGTGCCAACCACCGCGCCATTGGGCAGGTCATGAATAGAGTTCAGGCTGGGCGAAATAAAAGCGTCGCGCACATCTTCGCGCGGCAGGAACGTGTCCAACACAAGACCCGCGGGCTGTTCGACCGGCATGTCCTTGGTCGAATGCACAGCGATGTCGATATCACCTCGCAGCATCGCTTCTTCGATTTCCTTAGTGAACAGGCCTTTGTTGCCGATCTCTTTCAGCGGGCGGTCAGCGTCGATCATCGCGCGATTGTCGCCGGTAGTCTTGATCACCACGATTTCGAATGCATCTTCGGGCAGATCAAAGGCTGTGCCTAACCGCTGCCGGGTTTCATAGGCTTGCGCCAGCGCCAGGGGCGAACCACGGGTGCCGATTTTCAGCGGTGAGGCGGGTGAAGGCAGGGTCAATGTCATGGACACAGCTTTAGTCGCGTCACATTGCCCTGACAATGGGGGCAGAGCTTGACAAATTGCCGCCGAAGGAAGACCCGTTGCCACAAACCAGACGATTGGGGGCACAGATGGCCGAAACAAAGAAACTGCTGCGGGCATTGGCAGGACAGGTGCAGGATGTGCCTCCAATCTGGATGATGCGCCAGGCCGGACGGTATCTGCCAGAATATCGTGCAACGCGCGCGCAGGCCGGGGATTTCCTGTCTCTGTGCTACAATCCCGAGCTTGCGGCCGAGGTCACATTGCAGCCGATCCGTCGCTATGGGTTCGATGCAGCTATCCTGTTTGCGGATATCCTGCTGGTACCACAGGCGCTGGGTGCGGATCTTTGGTTTGTCACCGGTGAAGGCCCGCGTTTGTCGACCATCACGCAGCAATCCGAGTTTGATGCGCTGAAATCGGTCGAGGATATCCACGAAACACTCTCGCCAGTCTATGAGACAGTGCGCATCCTGTCACAGGAGTTGCCGTCCGAGACAACCTTGATCGGTTTTGCTGGCGCGCCGTGGACAGTGGCGACCTACATGATCGCCGGACGCGGCACCCCGGATCAAGGCCCCGCCCATGCGCTGCGCGAGGGGAATACTGCGCTGTTCGAAGCGCTGCTGGACCGGATCACGCTGGCCACGATCGAATATCTTTCAGCCCAGATCGAGGCAGGCGCCGAGGTAGTCAAGATATTCGACAGCTGGGCCGGATCGCTGAAGGGTGAGGCGTTCCGCAAATATGCGGTCGAGCCGTGCCGCGTAATCACCCAGGCCATCAAGGAACGCCACCCCGGCATCCCGGTGATCGGATTCCCGCGAGAGGCCGGAGATGGCTATATCGGGTTCGCCAAAACCACGGGGGTTGATTGCGTCGCGCTGGACAATTCGGTCTCGCCGGAATGGGGCGCCGAGCATGTCCAGGTGGATGGTTGCGTACAAGGCAATCTGGCGTCGTCGCATATGGTGACCGGCGGTCAAGCGCTGGTGGACGAGACCCGGCGGATTGTCGATGTATTCTCCAAAGGGCCGCATATCTTCAATCTGGGTCATGGCATCACGCCCGATGCCGATCCCGACAACGTTCAGCGTATGATCGACGCAGTGCGCAACCGCTAGGCTTTGGGTCGGGCGTCCAGCTCGGCCAGTATGTCTTGTGTATGATCTCCGCGGCGCGGGCTGGGTCTGAGCTTCCACTCCCGCTCGGAAAACCGCGGCGCGGCGGCGGCCTGTAGCATACCGTCGGGGGCAAGCCAGATCTGGCGTGCTGTGTTCATGGCATGGTTCTGCGCTTCGGACGGGTTGAGCACCGGTGCAACACAGGCGTCACTTGCTGCAAACAGCGCCGCCCAATGATCACGTGGTTTGCCAGCAAAGATTTCAGCCAGCCGCCGGGTCAGCGCGGGCCAGGTGGAAGCATCATATTGCTGCCGAAATTCGGGATCGCCAGACAGGTCCAATATCTGCAGGAACTCGGCATAGAATTTCGGCTCCAGGCACTGCACCGCCACAAATCCACCATCAGAGCAGGCATAGGTTCGGCTCCAATGGGGACCGTCCAGAAGGCTGTGTCCGCGAGTATCTGACAGGTTTCCGGTTTGGCGCAGGCTCATCAGCAGGTTCATCATATGGGCCGAGCCGTCATAAATAGCGGCGTCCACGACCGTGCCCTTTCCTGTGCGTGCCGCATTCAGCAATCCGGCCAGAATGCCCGCGACCAGATACATGGCACCGCCACCGATATCACCCACCAAAGTGGCCGGGGTTTGCGGCGGTTGGTCCGGTTGCGACGCATACCAAAGCGCCCCGGACAGTGCGATATAGTTCAGATCGTGCCCGGCATTCTTGGACAAGGGGCCGTCCTGTCCCCAACCCGTCATACGGCCATAAATCAGCTTTGGGTTCAGATCGCGACAGATATCAGGGCCAAGGCCCAGCTTTTCCATCACACCGGGTCGAAACCCTTCGATCAGTGCATCAGCCGTGGCGATCAGGCGCCGGGCCACATCCAGATCGGCCGGGTCTTTGAGGTTCAGGCTGATCGAGCGCTTACCCCGATCCAGAACTGACTGTTCGGGCATGCCCGGAGTCGCGGCCTGCCCCGTGCGGTGGACGGTGATCACATCTGCACCGAGATCGGCCAACAGCATGGCGGCAAAGGGACCGGGGCCCAGGCCCTCGATTTCGATGATCCGAATTCCACTTAACATACCAGTCCTCCTGCCCGCGCAGGGTTTCGGGGCCAGCCAGGAAATGCAAGCCCGGACTGGAAAGGCCAATTGGAAAGCTGAGCAAAATGTGTGAATTGGGCCTGTTCTGTGGCTAACTCGCAGGGTAGTGTCGCCGCCAGAACGGGGGAGGCGCATGACAACAATTCTGTCCATCAGGGATTTGCGAAAGTCCTATGCCGGAGGTTTTGAGGCGCTAAAGGGCGTGTCTCTGGACATCGAGCAGGGAGAAATCCTGGCTCTGCTGGGTCCCAACGGTGCAGGCAAGACCACGCTGATTTCGACGGTGTGTGGAATAACGACGCCAACCTCAGGAAGCGTGACCGTCGGCGGCCACGATATCCAGACTGATTTTCGCGCAGCCCGCCGGATGATCGGTTTGGTTCCGCAGGAGATCGCGCTCGAACCCTTTGAAAAGGTCTGGAACACTGTGCGATTGTCGCGCGGGCTGTTCGGGCTTGGGCAGAACAACGCACGTATCGAAGAAATTCTGCGCAAATTGTCTTTGTGGGAAAAACGCAAAAACGCGATCAAAGAACTATCGGGCGGTATGAAACGTCGGGTTCTGATCGCAAAAGCGCTGGCACACGAGCCGCGTGTTCTGTTTCTGGACGAGCCGACCGCAGGTGTTGATGTCGAACTGCGCAAAGACATGTGGGAAATCGTGGCCGAGTTGAAGCAGGCCGGTGTCACCATCATTCTAACCACCCACTATATCGAAGAGGCCGAGGCCATTGCCGACCGTGTCGGCGTCATCGACAAGGGTGAGCTGCTGCTGGTCCAGGACAAAGACACGTTGATGTCTCAGATGGGGAAGAAGCAGATCGAAGTCATGCTGACCGAGCCCATTGAAACCGTCCCCGACAGCCTGTCAGCGCATAACCTCAAACTCAACGGCAAGGGTGACACGTTGGTTTATACCTACGACACAAATGCCGACCGCACTGGCATCACCACCCTGTTGAACGATGTGGCCGAGGCCGGACTGATTTTACGCGATGTACAAACGCGTCAGTCCAGCCTTGAAGAGATCTTTGTCAATATGGTGTCGGGAGAAGCCACATGAACTGGTCCGCCATTACTGCCATCTACCGGTTCGAAATGGCCCGGTTCTTCCGCACCCTTGCGCAAAGCTTCATATCTCCGGTCCTGTCGACATCGCTGTATTTCGTTGTCTTTGGCACGGCGATCGGCAGCCGCATCCAAGAGGTCGAAGGCGTCTCCTATGGCGCATTCATCGTTCCGGGGCTGGTCATGTTATCTGTTGTGACGCTGTCGATCTCGAACGCCTCTTTCGGGATCTATTTCCCAAAGTTTCTGGGAACGATATATGAGCTTCTTTCGGCGCCGGTGAATTTCATCGAGATCGTCATCGGCTACGTCGGAGCGGCGGCGACAAAATCGCTGTTTGTGGGTGTCGTGATCCTTGTGACCTCTGCATTCTTTGTGGATTTGCGTATTGAACACCCGCTTGCCATGGTGACATTTCTAGTCCTGACCTGCCTCAGCTTTTCCTTGCTGGGCTTCATCATCGGCATCTGGGCCAGCAATTTCGAGCAGATGTCTTTGGTTCCGCAACTCGTGGTGACACCGCTGATCTTTCTGGGCGGTACCTTTTATTCGATTTCGATGCTGCCCCCGCTGTGGCAGACCATCACCCTGTTCAACCCGGTCGTCTATCTGATCTCGGGCTTTCGCTGGTCGTTTTACGGCCTGGCCGATGTGCCGATCATGTTCAGCCTTTTGGCCATACTGGCGTTTACCGGCGTGTGTCTGGGCATCATCGGATGGATCTTCAAAACTGGCTGGCGCATCCGGAGTTAGGCCATGGACGGCGTTGCATTTTTGCCCATCACCTTCAGTAAATACGTCCACGCGACCGATAACGGTCAGCCGCTCCCTTGTTTACCGCGTGGGCGCACTCTACATCGGCACCCATGAAGGTCAGCCTGCCGTTTCTCAAAAAACAGCCAACCGTTTCGGTCGTGCGCTTATCGGGTGCAATCGGCATGTCCGGGCGCGGGTCGATGTCTGACACAACTCTGGCGCCGGTTCTCGAAAAAGCATTTCGCAAAGGCAAACCTGCCGCCGTCGCGCTTGAGGTCAACTCGCCCGGCGGATCCCCGGTCCAAAGTTCATTGATCGGTGCGCGCATTCAGCGTCTGTCGAAAGAACTGGATGTTCCCGTCTTCGCATTTGTCGAGGATGTGGCAGCTTCGGGTGGCTATTGGTTGGCAGCGGCAGCTGATGAGATTTACGCCGATGACAGTTCGGTACTGGGTTCGATTGGCGTGATCTCTTCGGGGTTCGGCGCACATCTTTTCCTTGAGAGGCAGGGTTTCGAACGGCGAGTGCACACGGCGGGCCATTCGAAATCCATGTTGGATCCCTTTGCCCCGGAAAAACCTGAAGATGTCGCAAGGCTTGAAGGCCTGTTACGCGATATCCACGAGAACTTCACTGCTCATGTCAAAGCACGACGCGGGGCAAAGCTTGAAACGGGTGCTGATCTGTTCACTGGCGAAGTCTGGCTGGCACGCCGCGCGCATGAACTTGGCCTGATCGACGGCATCGGTCATCTCAAACCCAAAATGCAGGACCGGTTTGGCGATAAAGTAAAATTCCGCCGTTACGGGCTGCGCAAGCCATTCTGGTCACGGTTCGGCGCCTCCTTGGCACAGGACGCGGTTGCCGGACTTGAGGAGCGTGCCGCATACGCACGTTTCGGTTTGTAACGTGATTATCAAGATCGTGACCCTCTTTTTGATTGCCATGGGCGTCCTGGCAATGTTCGGCAAACTGCGGTTCCCGGGGCAGAAAAAACTACAATCCGCAAGATGCCCGCGCTGTCATCGGTTCAGGATCGGTAAAGGTCCCTGTGCCTGCGAAAAAGGAGGCCGCGCATGACGGCATGGCTGTTATCCGGTCTCGGTTTGTTGATCCTGTTGCTGGCGGGTGATGCGCTGGTACGCGGTGCCGTGAACCTCAGCCTGCGGATTGGAGTACCGGCGTTGATCGTTAGTTTGACGATCGTGGCATTCGGCACCTCGGCGCCAGAACTTCTGATTGCAATCAGTGCAATTAAGGAAAACGCACCGGGCATCGCCCTGGGTAACGTTGTGGGGTCGAACACGGCCAATATCCTGCTGGTGCTGGGCCTGCCTGCGCTGCTTGCCACGCTGCACACCAGCGAATGTGACAGCCGCAAGAACTATGTGTTCATGTTGCTGGCAACTGTTCTGTTCATCGGCCTTGCCTTCTGCGGCGTGTTCAACCTGTTCAGCGGCGCGATTTTGCTGGCTGCTCTCAGCTTTGTTCTATGGACCGCCTTCAGAGAAGCCCATGCCCATCGCAAGGCCTGTGGCAAAGCCTGCGCCGAGGATGACGATTTTGATGGCCTGGAAGAAGCCGATCCAGACATGCCCTATTGGAAGATTTCAGTCTACCTGGTGCTCGGACTGATAGGCCTGCCGATGGGCGCACATCTTCTGGTCGACAACGCTACAATCATTGCCCGCACTTACGGCGTCAGCGAGACTGTAATCGGACTGACACTTATAGCGGTGGGAACTTCCCTGCCGGAACTGGCGACCACTGTTATGGCTGCACTGCGCCGACAAGCCGATGTCGCATTGGGCAATGTTATCGGGTCCAACATGTTCAATCTGTTGGCCATTGTCGGCATTGCAACCCTGTTTGGGCGCATTCCTGTTGATCCAGAATTCCTGCGATTTGATCTTTGGGTCATGCTGGGCGCATCACTCCTTTTGGTCCCCTTTGTATTTTTCAAACGGGATATCACCCGCGGATGGGGAATTCTGTTGACAAGCCTTTACGCGGTTTACGTTATTTCCTTGTTGGTGTGACACAAAGAGAGGCCGCATGACCCGAGCCCTAGTTACCGGTGCCGGAATTCGCCTTGGTAGGGCAATGGCCCTTTATCTGGCCGGGCGTGGCTACGACGTGGCAGTCCATTACGCCTCCTCTGAACAAGAGGCATCTAAGGTTGTCGCTGAAATCAGGGCCCTGGGCCGCAATGCGGTAGCTCTGCAGGCCGACCTGTTAGAAGAAGCAAGCGTGGCTGCCCTGCTGCCACGCGCATCCGAGGCACTGGGCGGACCCATTACCTGCCTGGTCAACAACGCTTCGATATTTGAATACGACAACATCCACACGGCCACACGGCAAAGCTGGGACCGCCACATGAACAGCAACCTGCGGGCGCCATTCGTTTTGACTCAGGCGATGGCTGAACAGGGTCTGGAACCAGAAACCGATGATGCGGGCGAGCCGCTGGCAACGGGCCTGATTGTTAATATGGTCGACATGCGGGTCCGCAAATTGACGCCCGAATTCATGTCCTACACCGTCGCCAAAATGGGGCTATGGGCGTTGACCCGTACTGCAGCTCAGGCGCTAACCCCGGCGATCCGCGTCAATGCCATCGGACCGGGACCGACGATGCAGGGTCACAGGCAATCCGAAGATCACTTCAAAGCACAGCGCGCCAACACCATTCTGGAACGTGGGTCAAACCCCTCTGACATCACCGCTGCACTTGGGTATTTCCTGGATGCTCATGCGGTCACCGGCCAGATTCTCTGCGTGGATGGCGGACAGCATTTGGGATGGCAGACACCGGATGTTCTGGGCGTGGAATAACGTTTGGTGCTGGAAGTTTTGCACCGCTCTCATTTCTGTTATCAATCCGTTACAAAAATGTCTTTTTTTTCATACACTTGCCATGTGTAGAAATTTTTACTGTTTAAATTCAATAGATTACATATGTGCCTATTTTTTAAGCAAATCAAGGAATCCTTAATGAAACAAGGGAAAATTCAAGCCCAACAAAAGTTATCTGCACAGTTATCCACAGAATACGTGGATTTGTTTTCCCTTGATCTGAAGCGCTCAAGATTGCAGCCATGGTCAAAGAATCACATATTTTGGCCATGACCTCTCAAGACGACACCAACAGCTCTCAGAATGACGCCCAGTCGACAGGATACGCCTGCATCCAGCGATATGCGAAAACGCTCGACAGTTCACCTGGCGTGTACAGGATGCTGGATGCGGACAGCCGAGTT
The DNA here is from genome assembly GCF_059610845.1 of Ruegeria sp. CDSC021. NCBI lineage: Bacteria > Pseudomonadati > Pseudomonadota > Alphaproteobacteria > Rhodobacterales > Roseobacteraceae > Ruegeria > Ruegeria sp. CDSC021. Next base: position 47,058 of record NZ_JBXWOK010000002.1, on the reverse strand, counting down.
CTTTACGTCGGCAAGGCGCGCAATCTGAAGGCACGGGTGTCGAACTATACAAGACCGGGACACTCTGGCCGGATCGAGCGGATGATTGCGGCCACGGCCTCGATGATGTTCCTGACGACCCGGACCGAGACCGAGGCGCTGCTGCTTGAACAGAACCTGATCAAGCAGCTCAAACCGAAATACAACGTGCTGCTGCGCGACGACAAAAGCTTTCCCAATATTCTGGTGGCAAAGGACCATGTCTTTCCACAGATCAAAAAGCACCGGGGAGCAAAAAAGGAAAAGGGCGCGTATTTCGGCCCCTTCGCCAGCGCGGGTGCCGTGAACCGAACCCTGAACCAGCTGCAAAAGGCCTTCCTGCTGCGCAACTGTTCTGACTCGATGTTCGAAAGCCGCACCCGTCCCTGCCTGCTCTATCAGATCAAGCGGTGTTCTGGGCCTTGTGTCGGGTTGATCTCGGATCGGGATTACCGTGAAAGCGTCAAGGATGCGGAACGATTCCTGTCAGGCCGGTCGACCAAAGTGCAAGAGGAGCTGGCCGAACAGATGATGGCCGCGTCTGAGGCGATGGAGTTTGAACGCGCCGCTGGCCTGCGCGATCGTATCCGGGCGCTGACGCAGGTGCAGACCTCGCAAGGCATTAACCCGCGCGGTGTGGCCGAGGCGGATGTGATCGGCCTGTATATGGACAGTGGGCAGGCTTGCGTTCAGGTGTTCTTCATCCGCGCCAACCAGAACTGGGGCAACAAGGACTTCTATCCCCGCGTCGGGGCAGATGTGTCAGCCGCCGAGGTGATGGAGGCGTTTCTGGGTCAGTTCTACGACAACAAGGAACCACCCCGTCAGTTGATCCTGTCAGATGCCATTGAAAACGCCGATCTGATGCAAGAGGCGCTGACCGAAAAAGCCGGTCGCAAGGTAGAAATCCTTGTGCCCCAGCGTGGTGAGAAACAAGAACTTGTCGCAGGGGCCATACGCAACGCGCGTGAATCCCTGGCCCGGCGGATGTCGGAAAGTGCCACGCAGGCCAAACTGTTGCGCGGGATCGCCGAGGCATTTAATCTGGATGCCCCGCCAAACCGGATCGAAGTCTACGACAACTCCCATATTCAAGGAACAAATGCCGTGGGCGGCATGATCGTGGCCGGCCCCGAAGGTTTCATGAAAAATGCCTATCGCAAGTTCAACATTCGTGGAGATGACCTGACCCCCGGTGACGACTTTGGCATGATGAAAGAGGTGCTGACCCGCCGCTTTACCCGCCTGCAAAAAGAAGACCCCGACCGTGACAAGGGAATGTGGCCCGATCTGCTGCTGATTGACGGTGGCGCCGGGCAAGTGAGCGCCGTCCATGAGATTATGGCGCAGCACGGGGTCGAGGAGATCCCCATGATCGGTGTCGCCAAAGGCGTTGACCGCGACCATGGTAAGGAAGAATTTCACCGCACCGGCCAAAGGCCCTTTGCGCTGAAACGCAACGACCCGGTGCTCTATTTCATTCAGCGCCTAAGAGACGAGGCCCACCGGTTTGCCATCGGCACACATCGAGCCAAGCGTGCCAAGGCCGTGGGGGCCACACCGCTGGATGAAATCCCCGGCGTAGGGGCCGCGCGCAAACGTGCCCTGTTGGCTCATTTCGGCAGCGCCAAAGCAGTTGGCCGGGCCAACCTGGCCGATCTGAAAGCGGTCGAGGGGATTTCGGCCGGCTTGGCGCAAAAAGTCTATGATTTCTTCCACGACAAGGGCTAGGCCCGCCGCCCGCGCCACAGGATGTACAGCCCCGAGGCCACAATCAGCGCGCTGCCGATCCACATGGTCTGGTCTAGTTGCTCGCCGAACAGGAACACGCCCAGACCGATACCGAACAGCAGACGCGTATAGCGGAACGGCGTCACGGCCGAGACCTCTCCAATCCGCATCGCCTTCATAAGCGAGGCATAGGCCATCACACCCATAAGCACCGCACCGGTCAGAAACAGACCGTTGTACAGATCGAGCGGGACGATTGGCACGTCCTCCCACAGGCGATAGGCCAAACCGGCAACGATGATGCTGAGGAAGCCGTAAAAGCCCAAAACCTCGGTCCCCAGTGTCGCCGGGGCCGCGCGGCTGGCCAGATCGCGACCGGCAAAGCCCAACATGCCCAGCACCGCCAGAATGGACAGCGCCGAAAAGCTGTCTCCGGTCGGTTGCAGGATGACTACAACGCCAATCAGACCGATCAGAATCGCGCTCCACCGTCGCCAGCCAACTGTTTCACCAAAGATCAGCGCAGCGCCAGCGACAACGACCAACGGAGTGGCCTGCAAAATCACAGTAGCTGAAGACAAAGGCGTCAGCACAATGGCTAAGACATAGAATAACCGTCCGAATACCTCGAAGAGCACGCGCACTTTCATCGGGCGCGACAGGACATCCGGCTGAAAAAGTTGCGTGCCGCGCGCCAGTGCAACCGCCGCAAAGACCAGCGCCCCACCCACCCCGAACAGAACCATCACCTGCCAGATCGGTACGGCACCCGAAGCCGCTTTCAACAGCGCGTCTTCCAGCGCAAACCCCGCCATTGCGGCGATCATCCACAGGCTGCCGGTCAGATTTGACCGGGCATCGGTTTGTATATGAGCTGTCATGAGGTGCCTTCTGTCCCGGATACGTGCGGTGAACCTGACCGCAAATAGAACAAACTCCAAGGGGCATGGACGCACCACGCGCTGCCTGCGGCGCTTTGACCAAGTTCAGGGGACAAGTACGGTTTTTTGACTGTCTATCTTTTCTGTTGGATTTTAGCGATGTAGGGTCCGCTGCATGAAGTGGAACCTGCCCAATATTCTGACCGTCCTGCGTCTGCTGGCAGCCCCGGGGCTGGCCGTGATGTTTTTGTATTTCACCCGGCCCTATGCCGACTGGTTCGCGTTGATCCTGTTTCTGACAGCCGCCTTAACCGACTGGTTCGATGGCTATCTGGCACGAGCGTGGAAGCAGGAAACAAAAATTGGCGCCATGCTGGACCCGATTGCCGATAAGGCGATGGTGGTGATCGCGCTGATGATCTTGGTCGGGTATTCGGCCGAACACTGGACGCCGTGGCTGGTCCTGCCTGCCACTGTGATCCTGTTTCGAGAGGTCTTTGTGTCAGGCCTGCGCGAATATCTGGGTGATACGGCTGGAACGCTGAAAGTTACCAAACTTGCCAAATGGAAAACCACGGCTCAGATGGTGGCGATAGCCGTCTTGTTTTCACAGGGCATCTTCGAGCATTACTTTGTGATGGCCAGCTTCGGCATGGACCCAACGCTGATCGACCAGATTCTGACCGGGCAGGAAGACGACCTGAACGGCCTGCGCTGGCATCTTGAAGGGATGTTCTGGTCCAGTCGGATCGGCCTGTGGCTGCTGTGGATCGCAGCAGCGCTGACATTGATCACCGGCTATGACTACCTACGTAAAGCCATGCCACACCTGAAGGAGAACTAAGGGATGGATGTGCTGTATTTCGCATGGGTCCGCGAACGGATCGGACTGCCGAAAGAACGGGTTGAAACCGAGGCGGCCACCGTATCCGATCTGGTCGCAGAACTTAGCGCGCGCGAGGATCGCTATGCAGCGGCCTTTGCGGATCTGTCGGCCTTACGTGTTGCGCTGGATCAGGAATTGTCGGATTTTGACGCCCCGTTGGCGGGCGTTCGTGAGGTTGCCTTTTTCCCACCAATGACAGGTGGCTGAGGTCATGCGCATCGTGGTGCAGGAAGACCCGTTTGACCTAGGTACCGAGGCAAATGACTTTGCGGCGGGCGATGCTGCAAATGGCGCAATCGTGACCTTTACCGGTGTTGTGCGTGATCTGGCCACGGGCGATTTGGACGTGATGGAGATTGAGCATTATCCGGGCATGACTGAACGGGCCTTGACCCAGATTGCGCAAGAAGCAATAGACCGCTGGTCGCTGGGCAATGTGCTGGTGATCCATCGGCATGGCAGGCTCGCTCCGGGGGATCGGATCATGATGGTGGCCACTGCCGCACCGCATCGCAAGGATGCGTTCGAGGCGGCCGAATATCTGATGGACTACCTAAAATCCCGCGCCCCCTTCTGGAAGAAAGAAATCACCACCGCTGGTGCGGAGTGGGTTTCGGCCAAGGACGAAGACGAAGATGCACTGACCCGGTGGTAAACACGGGTCCCTGCATATAAGCCTTTGCAACATGCTGTTCGTATCCGGTGCTCACATGCTTATCATCGCGTGCTGCAAATTTGGATCCGCCAAAACTATGCTGGATAAAGGTGTTGGTTTCAGGCAGCCGCTCAGCTTCGGTCAACTCTAGAACCGTAAGCAAAACATCCCGCATGTGGGCAAAGATGTTGAGACAATCTTCCTCCGCCGAAGCCGCAAAAAAAAATGACTATCGACAGGAAAGCGGTAATCAACTCTGTCAGAATGCCGGTTCCAATTAGATAGTCGTTGAACGGATTTTTGACATCGTAGAAGCCCCTAAAGGTTAGAGTTTCCCATTCGATTTCGACCCTAAGAACAGACGGAAGATGCCGACTGGAACTTGACGGCATATCACGTCAGCTGCATGGACCCAGCAAGCACCAAAACCAGCTTGTTTTGAAGTTCTGGATTACCTGACGTTGCACAAGGCCCTTATCCGGAAACAGGGAATCGTGTTCACGGGATCGATGCGCATGTCCTAGCCTGAATAAAGAAGCACGTTCTCGGGGCTCTTTGGCGCACCCGGCAAACACCGGCCAATAAATTCGGTCACTTTTCGGAGGGGTCACTTTCTGCATAGTCTCGCAGTACTTGAATGTCCGAGAGCAGGGCATGTGTCCGGTCAATTTTAACGCCAAACGGCTTTAGCCGGGAAAAGGCGCGGCTCAGGCTTTCGGGCTTCATGCCCAGGCGCCCGGCAATCAACATCTTGTCATAGGGCAGCTCGACAACACAGTCCCCCATCTCGGCTTCGCAGAGAGTCAGAAGAAATTCTGCCACCCGCTGTGCGCCGGTCTGGGCCTTAAGCTGCTCAAGCTGGGCGACCAGAGAATGCAGATGGGTAAAGGTAGCTGCCAGAATTGACACCCCAATTTCCGGGTCCTCTCGCATAAGGGACAAAAGGACCGGACTTGGAATGTGCATGATCTCACAGGCCGAAACTGCCTCGGCCGAAACCGGATAGGGAACGTTACGCAAGGCGACCGCCTCGCCAAAGCTTTCGCCGCGGGTGAAAACGCTGACAACTGCTTCGGCACCGGTAGGGGACATGCGAAACAGCTTTACCCAGCCCGACAGAACCACATGAATGGCCTGGGCTTTTTCTTCCTGTAGAAAAATCGTCTCTCCGCGATCATATTTCCGCCAAATCGCGTGGCTTAACAGCGTGTCGATATGATGCTCGGGAAAGCTTTTGAGCAATAGTGACTGCTTGGCGATCGCTTTTAGTGCCTCATGCGCCACGAAGCTTTCCCCTCTTTTCTAGTTGCGTACCCGATCAGTACGTCCGTCCTCTCAAGGCTATGCCAAACCTTCGGCTTCCAAGCCAGCCTTTCCTTTCTGCGGCTTGACATTTGTCATGTTGCGTAGCGGGTCCGGCACATAGTCTTGCTGGAAAGCCAGTATTCCCAGGAGTGTTCGAGATGGACTACGAGCGTTTTTTTGGCGAAAGCCTTGAGCATCTGCGCGACGAAGGCAACTACCGCATCTTCATTGATCTACAGCGCCGCTGTGGCGCGTTCCCGAATGCTCGCCAGACGGACGGCGCTTTACAGCGCGACGTACGAATTTGGTGTTCCAACGACTATCTGGGAATGGGCCAGCATCCTGACGTAGTCGGGGCAATGCACGATGCACTCGACCGTTGCGGCGCGGGCGCAGGGGGCACACGCAATATCTCGGGCACGACACATGACCACGTTTTGCTGGAACAGGAACTGGCCGACCTCCACGGGAAAGAAGCCGCCCTTCTGTTCACCTCTGGCTATGTGTCGAACTGGGCGGCACTTGGGACGCTGGCTGCGAAGATCCCAAGTCTGATCGTATTCTCGGACGCTTTGAACCATGCCTCCATGATTGAAGGCATCCGCCATTCGCGGGCACAAAAAGTGATCTGGAAGCACAATGATCTGGCGGACCTCGAGGCAAAGCTGGCCGCAGCCGATTCAGATGCGCCCAAGATGATCGCCTTCGAATCTGTCTATTCGATGGATGGGGATATCGCTCCGATCAAAGAGATTTGCGACCTGGCGGATAGATATGGTGCGATGACCTATCTGGACGAGGTCCACGCCGTTGGCCTTTATGGCTCGCGCGGTGGTGGCATCGCCGAACGCGAAGGGTTGATGGATCGCCTGACCGTCATAGAAGGGACGCTGGGCAAGGCCTTCGGCGTGGTTGGTGGTTACATCGCGGCATCCGCTGCCTTGTGTGACTTTGTCCGCAGCTTTGCCAGCGGGTTCATATTTACCACCGCCCTCCCACCCGCAATAGCAGCTGGCGCTGCCGCATCGATCCGACACCTCAAGCAATCCAATACCGAGCGCGATCTGCAGAAAACCCGCGTTGCGCAGGTGCGCGCCAAACTGGACGCCGAAGGCATCCCGCATTTGCCCAATCCCAGCCACATCATCCCGGTGATGGTAGGTGACCCGGTGAAATGCAAATTCATCTCGGATACGCTGCTGGAAGAATTCGGGATCTATATTCAGCCGATCAACTATCCGACCGTTCCCAAAGGCACCGAACGCCTGAGAATTACCCCCTCTCCGGTTCATACGAACGAAGATATCGACCATCTGGTCGGTGCCTTATCGGCCCTGTGGCAACGGTGTCAGATCGCGCGAATGCCGATGGCCGCACAATAACTGAGGCGTCCCCGCACTTGGAGAACTGCCGCCCCACGGGGGCGGCTTTTTTCATGTCAAAACAGTGAGAGGCCGAAGATCACCATCGCAAATCCGGTCAGTACCATGGTGAAACCGCTCAGCCAGGCCGGGCTGTGCGTCAGGTCCAGATATCGTGCAAGGATAATGCGGGCTTTGGACAGGGCCAGGATCAAAATGCCTGCGCTCAACACCGGTGAGGACAGGGGGAGTATCGTCAGCAGGGCCGAAGCGGTGCTCAGAACCAACAGGCTGAGCCATGCGCGGGTGAGCGGGTTTGGGAGCATCCAGCGGGAGCTTTTTGGATCCGATGAGGTTTGGGTCATGCCCGTCATCCCAACAAGTAGATCACGGGGAACAGCATGATCCAGACGAGATCGACCATGTGCCAAAACTGGGCGCCGGCCTCGATGATGCGGGGATTGTCCCGCCAGGCGACCAGCAGCAGGATAACAACCCCAGCCAACACATGTGCCGCGTGGAAGCCGGTGAGCAGATAGTAGAACAGGAAGAACGGATGGGTCTCGTAGGTAATTCCTTGTGCAGCCTTGTCCGCGTATTCCACGCCTTTGATGATCAGGAATACAACGCCCAGCGCGGCGGCTGCGATTAGCGCCAGGCGGGCAGCAGTCCGACGCGCAATCTGCCGCCAATGCAAGGCTTGCGCGGCCAGATAGCCAGAGGTGACCAGAACCGCAGTGTTCAGCGCGGCTCCGGTGCGGTGCAGATGCGATTGCGCCTCGGCAAAGCCCGCCGGATCGGTCAGGCGCACGCCCATGAAAGCGATCAGGCCCGCACCAAAGACCAGCAGTTCCGAAATGATCAGAACCCACATCAGTAATTCGCCGGGCAACTCGTCGATAAGGGACGCTTCGCTCATGCGCCAACCAGTTGGCGGTAGATTTGCGGCAGCGCCATAGTCAGGCGATGCGGGTCCGGGATGACGGCAAAGCCGCCCTGCCCGAACATCCGCGGGAACCAGCTTTTACCTGTCTTGTCGATGGTGACGCCAAAGACCGATTGCCCGGCTCGGCGCGCCTCGCGCACGGCCATGTGGGTGTCTTCGATTCCGTGGCGGCCTTCGTAGTGGTCAAGATCATTGGGTTTGCCATCGGTGATCACCAGTAACAACCGGCGCTTACGCGTTTGGGTGGCCAGATCGGCCGAGCAATGGCGGATCGCGGCACCCAGCCTTGTATAGTGCCCCGGGCGTAACGATGCGATGCGCTGTTCAACCTGGCTGCCCATCACCTCATCAAACCGTTTGCAGCGTTGCACATAGACCCGCTGTCGTTTCAGTGAACTGAAGGCGTGAATGGCGAAATCGTCACCACAGGCGTTCAGGCCCCAGGCCAGCGCTGCCAGCGCCTCGCGTTCGATGTCGATCACGGCGCGGCCAGTCACGGCACTTTCGGTCGAGCGGCTGACATCCAGCAGGATAGATACCGCCAGATCGCGTGCCTCGGGGCGGGATTGTTGCCAGATGCGTTCGGTACCTTCACCGTTTGCACAGCGGTCAACCTGCGCCCGAACGGCGGCTTCTATGTCCAGTTGATCGCCGTCCAGATGGCCTCGGGTCATCACGCGGCCCGGGCGCAGCGCTTCGAACTGGCGTTTGACGGCGCGGATACGGCGGGCGGTGGCTGGGTCTTTTCCAAACTCGGCGGCATCATCACGAATATCGGCGTCCGAGGTTAGAACGTTGACGTGATCGGGCAGGTATTGCCCGGTGCGCACGTCCCATTCCGGATAGAGAATACGGCCCGACAGACGTTCGCGATTCACATCCTCGGGTGCCAGGTCCAGATGCAATTTCAGCTTGGTCGGTGGCGCCTTGGAAATCTGGCCCAAACCGATCTCATCCTGATCATCGGCGGCCTTTTTGGCATTGTCGGGATCATCGTCATCAATGCGACGGTTGATGTTCAGAAACTCGGCCCAGCTGAGGATCGCCTCGAATTTATGAAGGATAAAACTGTCACTGCGTTCAGCCTGGTCGGATTTGCGCCGCCGGGCACGGTGGGTTTTCTCACCCGATTCCTCGGGCGGGCCTTCGGTATCGGGGTTTTCGGCATTGTTATGCTCTGAAAAACCAACAGCGCGTAATTCCGGCCAAAGAGGGACAGGGCGGAAATGTTGATATCCGCGTGGGGCAGTCGGGTCATCGTCAAATGACATGAATTGCCTGGCCTTCGGGGATAAAGGCGCAGGGTCGCCCAGCCGATGGCGGATCAGTTCTTCAACCGCTGTTTCCACAGGCGGGAGGCCGGATTTGTTGCGGTCATGCAGAACACCTTTGCAAAGCTCGGTGTAAAGCGGTCGCAAGCCGGGGGCGTTGTCCAAGGTTGCATTAACCATCGTTTGTGCGGCGCTCAGCGCGTGCAGATCGGCGCGCAACGGATCACCTTCGACGATCCGGGTTCCCGCATGGGCCGCTGCGGCGGCCAGCCAAACATACAGCGCTCCGTTCGCCTCGCGCGCGGGAAACACCGCCAGACGGTCCGGGAGGCGCAGCACTTCGCCATCGAACGAAGCGCGCGGCATCAGTTCAACTTCGGTACCCAACCGACGGCGCCAGCTTAGGCGATAGTGTGAAACCTCGGGCGAGACCGGGCGCAATTCAACGCCCGGGCTGCCCCCAAGCCCGCGAAAAAGGACTGCCAGCCGCCCCGCGACCTCAGAAAGGTCGACCGCGGCTCCAACATGCACCTGGGGTGCATCGAGACGGCTGGCAAGGGAGTGCCACAGTTTCCCGATCGTTTCTTCGGGTTCCCATGGCTCAAAATCGATCCTGACCATCGGCCGGCCTCACCCAAAGACAGCCGTGACAAGATCGAGGAGCCCGCGTTTGATGTCCTCGTCATCTGTCAGAGGTTCTATCATGGCGGCAAGGATCGCGCGGTCGGTGGACATGCCCTGCGCGATCAGCGTGGCGGCATAGACGACCAGACGGGTGGAAACGCCCTCTTCAAGATCCTGCCCCCTGAGCCCGCGCAGTTTACCTGCCAAGCGGATCAGCGGCTTGCAGCGTTCCAGCGCCAGCCCGCTTTCGTTAGCGACGACCTTTGCCTCCATCTCGGGCGACGGAAAGTCGAACTCCAGTGAGATGAACCGCTGCCGGGTCGAGGGTTTCAAGGTTTTCAGGATATTCTGATATCCCGGGTTATATGAGGCGACCAGCATGAAACCGGGCGCGGCCACAAGCTCCTCACCGGTGCGGTCGATCGGCAGAATGCGCCTGTCGTCAGTCAGCGGGTGCAGCACGACGGTCACGTCCTTGCGCGCCTCGACCACTTCATCCAGATAGCAGATCGCGCCTTCGCGCACCGCGCGGGTCAGTGGCCCATCGACCCAGATCGTTTCCCCGCCTTTCAGCAGGTAGCGCCCGATCAGGTCCGAAGCGGCAAGGTCATCGTGACAGGCCACTGTGTAAAGCGGGCGGCCAAGGCTGGCGGCCATATGCGCCACAAACCGGGTCTTGCCGCAACCTGTCGGGCCTTTCAGCAGGACCGGCAGGTTGTTGGTATAGGCAGCAGCGAACACATCACATTCATCACCCTGTGGCAGGTAGAAGGGGGCGTCAGCCGCCCCCGTTCTCAGTTTCATGGAGCCATCCATATCCATCACTCCGCTGGGGTTTCGGCCGCGCCGGATTCAATGATCTCTTTCCGGGGAACCCAGATCGAGTAGATGAACAGCAGCGCACCCAAGACCACGACGATGCCAGAGCCAAGGCGCATCCAATAGAAGATTGCGACCTGATCCTGCACATCCATGAAGTAGTCTCCGACCACCCGCTGCATGTGCGTCTGCACTGTTCCAGCAAAGGTCAGCACAAAGGTCATGAAAACCATACCGCTGGACATCAGCCAGAAGCTGCCCATGTTCAGAACCTGATTATAAGGATCGCGGTTCTTCAGGATCGGCATTGCATAGCTGAAGATTGCCAGGTTGAGGCAGACATACGCACCATAGAACGCCAGGTGTCCGTGAGCCGCAGTGATCTGCGTACCGTGGGTATAGTAGTTCACCCCGTGCAGAGTGTGCAGGAAGCCCCAGACACCGGCACCGAAGAAGGCCAATGTGGCACAGCCCAGCGACCACAGCAGCGCCGCTTTGTTCGGGTGGTCCCGACGGCCCTTCCAGACCATCACAAAGGCAAAGGCCATCATCGCAAAGAAGGGGATCACTTCGAGGCTTGAGAAGATCGAGCCGATCCACTGCCAGTACCCTGGTGTGCCTATCCAATAGTAATGGTGACCTGTACCAAGGATACCCGAAAACAACGCGGCGGCGACAATGACATAGAGCCATTTCTCGACAACCTCACGGTCTACCCCAGTCAGCTTCAGCATCAGATAGGCCAGGATCGAGGCCATGATCAGTTCCCAGACACCTTCGACCCACAGGTGGACAACATACCACCAGTATTGCTTGTCCAAGGACAGGTTTCCCGGGTTGTAGAAGGCAAACAGGAACAGCAGCGCCAAACCCCAAAGACCTAGCAACAAGATGTTGGTGATCGCGGTCTTCTTGCCCTTCAGAACGGTCATCGACACGTTGTACAGGAAGATCAGTGCGGCCACGACGATGCCGGCCTTGACCCATTTCGGTTGCTCAAGGAACTCGCGCCCTTCTTTACCCAGCAGCCAGTTGCCTTCAAACAGGTTGAACGTATAGGTCAAGACCACGCCCAGTGTACCGACCACCAGAATGATCAGCTGCAGATAGGCCAGCATGGGCGAATGGATCTCACGCTCGGCCTCTTCCGGGATCAGAAAATAGGCCGCACCAAAGAACCCGAGGATCAGCCACACGATCAGCGAGTTGGTGTGCAGCATCCGCACGATGTTGAACGGCAAAAGCTCGCTCAGGAAATTGGGTGATACATAGATAAAGCCGGCCAGAAGGCCGCCCAGAACCTGTATCGCGAATAGGGCCATTGCCACCGCAAAGTAGGCATAGGCGATTTTTTGGGATTCGTATTTCATTGCTCCGTTCCCTTCTCAGCCCGCCTCGTTGGGCGGCCAGTCCTGAGCGTCGATATTGTCCGTCCAGATCAAAAAGTTGGTCAGATCACGGATGTCTTCGTCGCTGAGGTTGAAATTGGGCATCTGACGACGACCGGGAATGTCTGTCGGCTGCGCCTCCATCCAGCCTTTGAGGGCTTCAAAGGCCGATTCCGGGTCGTCCAGCACGCCCCAACGTGTCATCACATTGCCAACCTCGGGTGCAAAGTATGCACCTTCGCCAAGGATGGTATGACAGTTGATGCAGGCGTGTTTTTCCCAGACGTGCTTGCCCCTGATAACACTTTCATCGAGCTTTGCTGCGTTCTCAGAGTTCACGATATACCAGTGAGAATGGGCCGACAGAGCCAGAAAGATGAGGATAAAGAACAGTGACCCGCCATAGAATATATTGCGTGCCATGCTCTTGGTCATGACTTCTCGCATTGCGCTCTCCTTTGCGCAGATTAGCTAGTCTGGCCAAAATGACGGGATGGGCATGGTATATCCTTAACGAAAGTCAAGACTTGCAAAAGGAAATGAAATCACGCTGACCGTTGCACCTTCGGACCCGTCAGCGCCGGCCACATCGCGATCAGGAAAAGCGCAAAGGCGCTGACCCACAACCCGTCCGACAGCAGCATCGCAACCATGTAACCTGCATTCAGATCTGCACCAATCCACCGCGACAGGGCCGCCACCGCCATCAGACCATAGGCCACCGCCATTGGGCCGGGTGCCACCAGCGCGCGACCACTGTGGCCAAGCGCGGCGCGGCTCATGACCGCCAGGGTCATGCCCCCGACGCATCCGATGCCCAGGATGTGAAGGGCAGCGATCTCGTTTCCGAAACCCAGCACTGACAGCCCCCAGAGGATCAGTCCCAGCGCCAGCATTGCAAGCCCAAGATACAGTGCCAATAAGATCGGCTCCCGCGCAGCCCAGCCCGCGCGCCAGCGGGCCATGCGCGAAACCTGTGCCACCCCTAGAACCAGCGCTATCGATCCAGCCACAGCACCTGACCCCAGCACCAGAACGATTGGTGGCAGGGTCAGGGCAACCGCCATCGCTGATTTGTCCAGAATTGGCACAGATATTGGCCAGTTCGCCTCGGGAACGCCCGCGCGTCTCATGGCGTTTCGGGTAAAGGCCGGGGTGATCCGTCCGCCAAGAATGGCAATCATCGCGCAGAGCGCCAGCAACCCCGCGCGCAGCCCGGTATGCAATGTGTCATCCGTCATCCCGGTCCATTCAAGATGCGTGAACAGATCAGCAATCCAGATAAAGCTGAGCAACAGCAGAAAGAGCATGTTCTGAGGTTTCGGCTTCCGGATGAGCTGGGTTGCAATCTTGACCGCCAGAATCGGTACAAAGGCCAGGTCGACCACCGCCACAAGCGCCGCAGGCAGCATCCCCGAAAACCACATCGCCATCCGACCAGCCAACCACAATCCGGCGGCCAACGTTATGAACTGCGCACGCGCATCTGGTGCGCCGGTCCAATTTGGCACTGCGGTCAGAAAGAACCCGCCCAGCGCGGCTGTTGCATAGCCGAAGATCATCTCATGCGCGTGCCACATGGGCGGGGCCATGCCATAATCCGGCACTGCATATGGCACCGTCAGCCACAGCCCCCAAACCACTCCGACAAAGAGGCCATAGAGGCCGGCGGACAGAAAGAATACACGAAACCCTTCACCAAACACGCGGGTGATGATTGCGGGCATGGCTGCTCTCCTTGGTGTTTTCCAAGCCCTAGCAAGCCGCCCGGCTGCGCGACTTAACAAAAATCAAACCGGCCGAAAAAGTGTGCCAAAGATACAGATTTTCCCAGCCGGAAAATTGACGTTTTTCCCTGCCCGCCACCTGAATTGCGCGGCTGGTGTTGACTTTCGTCAAGGAGCACCCTTGCGCGATGCCCCACGCTTGGACCGCCTCACCAGCAAATGGAGAGTGATCATGTCACTTGGAATCAGCTATACCAAAACGGGCCGCGTCTTCGGGGTCGGTTTGGCGATGTTGCTGGGCAGTGTCGCTGCACCAGCTTTCGCCGAAGAGCCAACTTTGAACGAAGAAGCGTTTGAAGCGTCCAAACAACTTTACTTTGAACAATGCGCGGGGTGCCACGGTGTCTTGCGTAAAGGCGCCACTGGCAAGAATCTTGAACCGCATTGGAAGAAAACCGCAGCTGACGGCGCCGTGACCGAAGGCGGCACACTTGCGCTTGGGCAAGAGCGGCTTGAGAAGATCATCGCCTGGGGCACCGAAGGCGGGATGAACAACTTCTCGGACATCATGTCCGAGCAGGAAATCAAAGACATGGCGACTTACATCATGATGGAGCCGCCCAAACCACCTGAAATGTCGCTGGACCAGATGATGGCGACCCGCAAGGTATATGTTGAAGAAGAGGACTACCCAACCGAGCCGATGCATGGTCGCAACTGGGAAAACTTCTTTGTTGTTATCGAGCGCGACGTCGGCAAAGTCGCTGTTATCGATGGCGACACCAAAGAGGTGCTGACACATATTCCGACCGGCTATGCGGTGCACGTTCTGAAAGCATCCGAACACCATTCGCTGGAAGAGCCGGAACAGCCCGGTCGCTTCTGGTACACCATGGGCCGCGACGGCAAGATGACCAAGATCGACCTCTGGCAGACGCCGGACAAGATGTTGGTTTCCGAAGTCAAGATCGCGTATGACGCGCGCGACGTAGCCGTTTCCGGTGACGGTAAATATGTCATCGGCGGGGGCTACTGGCCGCCGCACTTTGCAATCGTTGACGCCCAGACGATGGAGCCGGTCAAGGTTGTATCGACCCGCGGCGTGAACGTGGACGGGGACTATGTGGAAGAGGCTCGCGTGGCCGCTATCTACACAACTCCGAATGAGCCAACCTGGATCGTTGCCGTCAAAGAGCTGGGGCAACTGTGGCAAGTAGATTATACTGATCTAGACAATCTGCGGATCGACAAAATCGACAGCGCCAAGTTCCTGCATGACGGGTTCTTCGATCCGACGGGCCGGTATTTCCAGATCGCTGCAAACGCATCGAACAAGATGGTGGTTGTAGATACCGAGACCCACAAGCTTGAGGCGATGATCGACACGGCCGCGTTGCCGCATCCCGGTCCGGGCGCTAACTGGATTGACCCGAATTGCGGGCCGGTAGCTGGCACAACCCACCTTGGTGTCGGCACAGTGACGGTCTGGGGCAACGACCCCGAGAACCGCCCCGATGATGCCTGGAAGATCTGCTACGAAGTGGAAACAGACGGCCCGGGCCTGTTCGTCCGTACACATCCGGAATCGGACTATATCTGGGCTGACCAGACCAAACACCCGGAACCGGAAGTGCAGCAATCTGTGCAGGTCATCTCGAAAGAGACCGGCGAGATCGTGAAAACCATCCAGATCACCGAAGACGAAGGCAGCGCCGCTGTTCACTTTGAATTCAACGCGGATGGAACCGAGGTCTGGGTGTCCAAGTGGAACCTGTCGGATTCAAAAGAACCCAACGGTCAGATCGTGATCTTTGACGCCAAGACATTGGAAGAGATCGGTCGCATCGAAGGGCTGTACGCCCCGACCGGCAAGTTCAACGTCTACAACCGGTCGAACCACGTCACCTGACGGGTTTCGATCAACTCGGAGCAGGGCGGGCCCCTCGCCCGCCCTGTCCTTGTTTCATCCATCAGCCGAATGCGCAGGCCTGACACGCCGCGCCAGACAACACAGCCAAAACGGAGCCCGGACATGACCTCCGATCCAGATAAGAAACCACCGATCTGGCGTCGGTATTTCCTGTGGGGAATGCCTGTGGCCGGTATTGCCGCTGCATTTGCCGCCGGGATCGTCTTTTGGGGTGGGTTCAACACCGCCATGGAAGCCACCAACACCAAAGAGTTCTGTATCTCGTGCCATGAGATGCGCGATTTCGTCTATGAAGAATACACCGGGACCATCCACGATGTGAACCGATCGGGGGTCGGGGCGGTCTGTTCCGACTGTCACGTACCCAAGGACTGGACCCACAAGATGATCCGCAAGATCAAGGCGTCCAAAGAACTGTATGGCAAGGTGGTTGGCTCGATCAGTACACCCGAGAAGTTCGAAGCTAAGCGTATCCATCTGGCGATGAATGAATGGGAAAGGATGAAGGCTACAGATTCGCGCGAGTGCCGCAACTGCCACGACTTTGAATCGATGATGCCCGAGTTCCAGCGCCCCCGCGCGCGCCAGCAACATTTGAACGCAATGGAGACAGGCCAGACCTGTATCGACTGCCACAAAGGGATTGCGCATTCGAACATCCGCGACAGGGCCACAGATGAATATCTGGAACAGATTGAAGCCCCGAATCCTGATTTCATCCGTGCAATTCCGCCAGAATACCTGGCCAGTCTCGACCGTGTAGAAGCCAAGGAGGCGGCTGAGGCCGAAGCCGAAAAATCGGCCAAGACAGCACAACAAGAGGCGGTGCAAGCCCGGATCGCAGCCGCTGTGGACGCTGCACTCGCCGAAGAACGCGCCAAATTAAGCGGTGAAGAATCCACAGCCCCGGCAGGCGGTGGCAGCGATGTCGGAGGCGATATCGACTGGACCAGCATCGCAAGCGCGGATCTGAAGCTGTTTTATCCCGGTCAGGCTTCGTTTGAATGGGTTCAGAATGGCAAGTTCCACGGCGGCGCCCGGCCACTGACAAAAGGTGGCGACCAATGTTCGACTTGTCATGCCAAGGAATTGGACATGATTGGAAACAAGATCGTCGCAGGCGGCGAGCTGGAACCAACCCCGATCCCTGGAAAACGTGGTGTGATCGACGCAACTGTTCAGGCGGCCCATAATGCCGAAAACCTCTATGTCCGCCTGCAATGGCCGGATGCAGGTCACAATCCTGCACCATTTGTGGATGGCGGGAAGATGGACCCGGACAACCAGATCAAGGTCGCCATGATGATCACCGGAACCGGGATCGAAATGGGGGATCAGGTGGGCTGCTGGGCCTCGTGCCACGCGGACAACACCTATATGCCGTTTGATCCGGGTGCAGATGCGATTGTCGCCAATGGCGATGTTGCAGGCCGCCTGGCCGCTCAGGACACTGTGACCAAATATATCAGCGAAAGCCGCACCGAGGTCGAAGTCAAAGGCCGGCGTGGGAAAGCTCTGGGTGGCTGGGACAAATTGCAGGCCGAAGCGCAGATCGCGCAATATCTGGATGACGGCACCTATCTGGATCTGATGCGCGTCTATGCCGATGGCAGCGCCAGCAACGGCTATCTACTGGAACAACGCATAGTCAATGATGGCGAAATCGCCGCCTCGGCCAACTTGTCGGGTGGTATTTGGACCGTCACGTTCTCGCGGCCCTTAAACTCGGGCGCACCAGGTGATGTGCCATTGGAACCGGGCAAGACCTATACGGTCGGCTTTGCAATCCACGATGACTTTGCCGCGGCACGATTCCACCACGTGACGCTGAACACAAGCTTCGCGCTGGACGACGACAGTGCCAATATCAACGTGGTCGGACAATGACTGATGGGGCCGGGTAAACCGGCCCCAATGTATTTGGTATGGAGACTTGGACGATGCAGATCCGCCTACTTCTTCCTGCATTTCTGGCTTTGGCGTCACCTGCGGTGGCCGCTGACGAAGACACAGCTGAGATCTGCGCTGAGGCAGAAACCCGCTACGTGGATCTGTTCGGTCAGCCGTCTTCAGATGTGGAAGATGCAGAGGTTGTGCTGATGTACAAATACAATTTCTGCCCAGCCCAACTGACGGTCAAAGCGGGGACCACAGTGCGTTGGGTGAACGTAGACAAACGCACCAGCCATAGCGTCCTGCTGAAAGATGGCAGCAAAGCCGAGAGTGACCGCCTGTTCCCCGAGGAATTTGTTGATCTGACATTTCTTGTTCCCGGCGCCCAGGATTACCTGTGCGGACCACATTGGGAGACACAGAACATGTTCGGAATGGTCACCGTAGAGCCCTGATAAGCGGCAGGCTGAAAGATGCGCGGGCGCAATTCCCGTGCTCCTTAACTTAAGTCAAGGAGGTCGGTTTACCTGTGCGCCAACTTGTTTCCATGACACGCCCGGTTCCCCCAGCAACGTCCCATATTCGCGCATGGAAACGACCAAAACACCGGGTTCCGAAGACATTCAGAACAAGCGAGTTTGCACATGAGCGGTAAGGTTTTTCTGATTGGTGCCGGCCCTGGTGATCCCGAACTGATCACCATGCGCGCCCTGCGTATGCTGCAGGAGGCGGACGTGGTGGTCTATGACCGCCTTGTTTCGGATGAAATTCTGGCCATGCACACCGAGGGCGCGCGGCTGATCGCCGTCGGCAAGGCCCCCAAGTGCCACACTGTTCCTCAGGATCGCATCAACGAAATCCTGCTGGAACACGCACGCGCAGGTCACGTTGTGGCCCGGCTGAAAGGCGGGGATCCGATGATCTTTGGTCGCGGCTCGGAAGAGGCCGCTTTTCTGATGGCACACGGTGTTACGGTCGAATACGCACCGGGCATCACGGCGGCACAAGGCGCATCCTGTTCGACCGGCGTGCCCCTGACCCATCGCGGACTGGCGACCTCGGTTCAATATGTCACCGGGCACAGGCAGTCCGACAAAGTTCTTGATCTGGATTGGAAACGACTGGCGGACCCGGATACGACGCTGGTCGTCTATATGGGCGTGGCCAATATCGGCCAGATCGCCATCGGCTTGATGACCGAGAACCTACCCGGATCCACCCCGGTCCTGGCTGTTGGGCAGGCCACCAGTGCCTCTGAACGCCGCCTTGTATCCCGACTGGACCAGATTGCCGCGGATGCGCGCAAGGCGGATCTGAAGGCTCCTACCTTATTCATTATCGGAAAGGTCGTTTCGCTTTATGCCAATCAGGCCCTGACCGAGATTTTGGAGCGGGCGCATGGGTAGCCTGGCGCATATGGACCGCAAGCAGCCGGGCTGGGCCGCGCATACTGTTCTGACTGCCGTCGTTCTGGTTGCCACTTCCGCTCTGGCCGCTGACGCCATCGACCCAACCGCCCTGAAACGGTTGGTCCACCAGGATTGCGGCTCGTGCCACGGATTGTCCCTGAAAGGCGGGCTTGGTCCTGATCTGCGACCGGAAACTCTGGAACATTACGAGGCGGACGTCCTGACGGGGGTCATACTGGACGGCATCCCCGACACGGCTATGCCCCCCTGGCGCCCCCTGATCAGCGAAGAAGAGGCCGAATGGATCGCCCGATACCTGCTGGAACAGGAGGCAAAATGAAACAACTTGCCCTTGGCATCGTTGCCCTAATGATGATGACACCTGCCAATGCAGACCCCACCGCCACCGGAGATCTGGGCCTTGTGATCGAACGGGCAAAAGGGTCGGTCTTATTGGTGGACCAGTCGGACCGGGCCGCATTGGCACGGATCGAAGGGTTGGGCGATCTGTCCCACGCCTCCCTAGTCTATTCACCCGACGAACGCTTTGCCTATGTTTTTGGCCGCGATGGCGGGCTGACCAAGGTTGATATAGTGACCCGTCAGATTGCAAATCGGGTCGTGCAGGCTGGCAATGCCATTGGCGGCGCGATTTCGGATGACGGCCAACTGGTTGCGGTGTCAAACTATGAGCCGGGTGGCGTACGCGTGTTCGACGCGGATACGCTGGAACTGGTTGCCGACATCCCCACCGACAGCAAAACCATAGGTCTTGTCGATGCGCCGGGCCGTCGGTTCGTGTTTTCCATGTGGGACACGGGCGAGACCTGGATTGCTGATTTCGCAAATGGCGCGCCCGAGATCACAAAGATCACCGATATGGGTAAGAACCCCTATGACGCGCTGATCACCGCCAATGGTCGCACTTATATCACCGGTCTGTTTGGTGAGGACGGGCTGACCGCACTGGACCTATGGGCAGACAATCCAAAACCGATCCGCGTGCTGCCGGGCTATGGGCGCGGACAGGAAGAGATGCCGGTATACAAGATGCCTCATCTTGAGGGCTGGGCACTGACGGATCGCGAATTTGTCCTGCCCGCGGTCGGCCACCATGAGGTTCTGTGGATTGACGCCGAAACCTTGACAGAAACAGGCCGCACCCAAACCCATGGTCAGCCGGTCTTTGCCATGGCGCGCCCGGACGGGCGACAGGTCTGGGTGAATTTTGCCCATCCATTGAACGATACAATTCAGGTCATCGACAGCGTCAGCAAACAGGTCATCCACGAATTCTCTCCGGGCCCTGCCGTCCTGCATATGGAGTTCACGGCACGCGGGCATGAGGTCTGGATCAGTGTCCGCGACGCCAACAAGGTCGTGGTCTACGACACGCATAGCTTTGAAAAGCTGCGCGAGATCGCGGCGGACAGCCCCTCGGGTATCTTTTTCACCGCCCGCGCGCACAGGACAGGGTTGTAACCCATGCAACATATCACTGACCCGATCGACCGTCGCCTGCTGGACGATTTTCAGCGCGAATTTCCGATTATCGACCGCCCGTTTCAGCCAGTGGCCAAGGCGCTGGGGCTGGACGAAGCTGAAGTGCTGAACCGTCTGGCGCGAATGCGTTCGACCGGCCGGATCACCCGGGTCGGGGCCACTATCACTCCGGGCGCGGTGACGGCCAGTACTCTGGCCGCGGTGGCCACACCCGAGGAGCATCTGGAGGACATTGCCGCCCTGATCGACGCAGAGCCCGGTGTGAACCACAATTATCAACGCGAGGACAAATGGAACCTCTGGTTTGTAGCGACCGGCCCTGATCGTGCGCATGTGGACGCCACTCTGGCCCGGATTGGCCTGCAAACCGGTTTGCAGGTTTTGGACTTGCGTCTGGTTCGGCCGTTCAATGTTGATTTGGGCTTTCGAATGACAGGCAAGCAACGCAACGTACCGGCACCGCGCAAGGTGGACTGTTCCGTTTTGCAAAAGGGTGATCGCTCGTTGATGCAGGCGCTTAGTTCCGGCTTACCGCTGGTTTGCGAACCTTACGCAGCACTGGCCACCTCTTTGGACCGTAAACCAGAGGACGCCATGACGCGGATCCGGATCTTACATGAGGCTGGAATCGTCTCGCGACTTGGCGTGATCGTAAGACACCGGGCACTGGGCTGGTCGGCCAATGCGATGGTGGTCTGGGATATGCCAACTGATCAGGTCGATCGTGCCGGACCTGCGCTGGCAAAATACCCTGGCGTGACACTGTGTTATGAGCGTCGACCCGTTGAAAACATCTGGCCCTACCGCCTGTATTCCATGATCCACGCCCGCTCGCGCAGCGAAGCGCGAAACGTCCTGGCCGGGGCTGCGGCATTGCCTGAGCTGTTTGGCGCGCAGCACAAGGTGTTGTTTTCGACGCGCTGTTTCAAACAGACCGGCGCGCTGATCCAACCCAAGGAGACGGCGGCATGACCCTGGACGAAACTGATCGGGCAATCCTGAACCGAATGCAGGACGACTTACCTCTGACCTCACAACCCTATGCGATGGTGGCCCAAGAACTGGGGATTTCGGAACAGGATCTGTTGGTTCGCTTATCACGGATGAAGGATGACCGGGTCATCACGCGCTTTGGCCCGTTCTTTGACGCGGCCGCGATGGGCGGGGCTTTTTGCCTATGTGCCATGGCCATACCGACAGAGGCATTTGAATCCGTCCTGACCAAAGTCAATGCGCATCCCGAAGTTGCCCATAATTATGAACGTACGCACCGGCTGAACATGTGGTTCGTGTTGGCCACCGAAACGCCCCAAGGGATTGAGGCCTGCGCCGATGCGATCGAACAAGAGACGGGGATCGAAGTTCTCAGATTTCCCAAGTTGCAGGAATTCTTCATCGGCTTCCGGGTGGCGGCATGATCGACGCAAAAGACAGACTGATTATCGAGGTTCTGCAGGGCGGATTGCCCCTGGTGCCTTCGCCCTACGCTCGGGTCGCTGAAAGCCTTGGGATGGACGAACAAGCGCTGCTGTATCGCCTCGCAGAACTTAAGGCGCGCGGCGTTATACGTCGTATCGCCGCAGCCCCGAACCACTACAAACTGGGCATGACTTCGAACGGCATGACAGTCTGGGACGTCGATGACAGTCAAATCGCTGATTTGGGGGCACATATTGGCGGTCTGCCTTTTGTCACCCATTGCTATGAACGTCCACGTGCCCTGCCCGACTGGCCTTACAACCTGTTCGCCATGGTCCATGGCAAAGACAGGGGTGAAGTCGAAGAAAAACGGGCCGAGATTGCCGGTATTCTGGGCAGTGCCTGCCGGGGCAAGGACATCCTGTATTCAACGCGCATCCTGAAAAAGACCGGGCTGCGCCTGAAACCGAAAGGCCAAACGCCATGTTCCGCCTGACTGAATACATGCAGCAACTGGTCACCCCGACCCCCGTGCGCAAGCGCCGCCCCGGCCCGGTTAAGCCGGTGGTCATCTGGAATCTGACCCGGCGCTGCAACCTGAAATGCCGCCATTGCTATACTGTTTCGGCGGATGTCGCGTTCCCGGGTGAGCTCAGCCACGAGCAAGCCATGGTAACCCTTGAGGATCTCGGCCAATTTCGCGTCCCGGCCCTGATCCTCTCGGGGGGGGAACCGCTGGATCGGTTCGATTTCTTTGATATCGCCAACCAGGCGCGCAAGTTGGTGCCGATGCTGGCGTTGTCGACGAATGGCACGCGGATTTACGATGAAACCGCTGATATGATCGCTGATGTCGGCTTTAACTATGTCGGCATATCACTTGACGGGATCGGGGCCACAAACGACTGGTTCCGAGGTGTCGAGGGCGCCTTTTCAGATGCCCTGCGCGGCGTGCGCGAGTGCAAGAAACGCGGCATCAAGGTCGGTTTGCGATTTTGTTTGACCGAGGGCACACAGCACCATCTGCCCGATCTCCTGCAGTTGTGTGATGATGAGGGGGTCGACAAATTCTACCTGTCTCATCTGGTTTACGCCGGTCGCGGCGACAAGAACAGGGGCGAGGATGCCGAGCATCTGCGCACGCGCAAAGGTCTGGATCTGTTATTGGACCGTGCGTGGGAGGCAGCCTCGGGCGGGCGCCCGCTGGATATCGTCACCGGCAATAACGATGCCGACGCCGGATATTTTCTGAACTGGGTCAGGACGCATTTTGATGCCGAAAAGACCTCGCATATACGTGCGCATTTGGCGGCCTGGGGCGGGAACTCCAGCGGGTTGGGGGTGGCCAATATCGACAATCTTGGTCGGGTCCATCCCGACACCTACTGGTCAGATTACACGGTCGGGAATGTGAAAACGACGCCGTTTTCCGAGTTGTGGACCGGGGACGACAAGATGCTGGCCATGCTGCGCACTCGCCCACGTCCGCTGAAAGGGCGCTGTGGAGTTTGTCAGCTCAGGGATGTTTGCGGTGGCAACACGCGCATCCGGGCCCTGCAACTGACGGGCGATCCCTGGGCCGAGGACCCGGCCTGTTACCTGTCAAACGATGAAATTGGCGTGGAAAAAGTGGGCAAACGCCTGCAGGTCACACCTTTCCGGGGGAAAAGCCATGATCCGGCGCATCAGTTCTTTTAGGGCTCGGACGCTTGGAACACTGTGCGCGCTTCTGCTGACCAGCGCCGCATGGGCCGACGCCCAGTCCGACTATGCCGAACATTGTGCGTCCTGCCACGGTGACACCCGGCTGGGCGGTGTTGGTCCGGCCTTGATACCCGAAACGCTAAAACGCATGCGCGGCCCGCGGGTCGCCGCCGTGATCGCCGAAGGGCGCACCGCCACCCAGATGCCAGCCTTTGCGCATTATCTGAACGCCCTGCAGATCGAGGAGTTGGCAGGTTGGCTGAAATCCCCGCTCGAGACCGCCCCGGACTGGGCCGAGGCGGACATCATGGCCAGCCGAACGCTGGACGCAGACTATATCGAGATCGATGCGCCCGTCTGGTCCAGTGATCCGATGAACATCACGTTGGTGGTGGAAACCGGAGACCACAATGTCAGCGTTCTGGACGGTGACACATTTGAGGTTTTGGACAGATTTGAAACTCCTTTTGCCGTTCATGGCGGCCCAAAGTTCAGCCCCGATGGACGTTACGTGTTCATCATGTCCCGCGATGGCTGGGTCCAGAAATATGACATCTGGGCGTTGCAACAGGTGGGTCGCGTGCGGGCGGGACTAAACAGCCGCAACATTGCCATGTCAGGCGATGGCAAATGGCTGGCGGTGGCGAATTACCTACCCAACAGCCTGACCCTTTTGTCCACCCGGGATCTTTCGGTGGCAAAAGTCATCGAGATTAAAAGCAGGAAAGGTAATCCCAGCCGCGTTTCAGCCGTTTATCAAGCTCCGCCACGGGAAAGCTTTGTGCTGGCCTTGAAGGATGTGCCAGAGATTTGGGAGGTCTTCTATGGCGCCAATCCACCCCAATCCGGGTTGGGACACGATTTTCGTATCGAAGGGCAGTTCAAGAACCCTAACCCTTTCCCAGTACGCAAGATCACTACGCCCGACTATCTGGACGATTTCTTTTTCGACCAGACTTATGAATACGTCATGGGCGCATCTCGCGACGGGAACGGCGGTCAGGTGATTGATCTGGTCATTGGCCAAAAAGTGGCTGACCTGGATCTGCCCGGCATGCCGCATCTGGGTTCCGGGATTACCTGGCGGCGCGGCGATACAACTGTGATGGCAACACCGCACCTGACTGATGGCACCGTCTCGGTGATCGACATGGAGACATGGGAAACGGTCAAGCGGATCAAGACCGAAGGGCCGGGGTTTTTCATGCGCAGCCATGAAAACTCGCCATATGTCTGGGCCGATGTTTTCTTTGGGCCCAACAAGGATGTGATGCATGTGATCGACAAGCAAACCCTTGAGATCGTACGGACCCTGCGCCCAGCGCCGGGCAAAACCGTGGCCCATGTGGAATTCACCAAGGACGGAAGCCATGCGTTGGTTTCGATCTGGGAAGATGACGGCGCGGTGATCATCTATGATGCAAAAACACTGGAAGAGTTCCGCCGTCTGCCGATGCGCAAACCTTCGGGAAAGTACAATGTCTGGAACAAAATCACCTTCTCGGAAGGAACCAGCCACTGAGGGCAAATGGCCGGTGTGGAAACTGGCCATATTGCTGTATCCAGCGTCTGCGCTGACCGTGGCCATAAACCTTTTTCTGGCTGGCCTGATCGCCAACAGCGCCGGATTCGGAGTGATTGAGCCTGTCACCGCCATCCTGTGGTCAATCCCATTGGGTGTACCTGCCTGCTGGTTTGCAGGGCGCTGGGTACGCAGTTT
Organism: Ruegeria sp. CDSC021; assembly: GCF_059610845.1. Lineage (NCBI taxonomy): Bacteria > Pseudomonadati > Pseudomonadota > Alphaproteobacteria > Rhodobacterales > Roseobacteraceae > Ruegeria > Ruegeria sp. CDSC021. The sequence goes on along the minus strand of NZ_JBXWOK010000002.1, from coordinate 21,868 downwards.
GATGGACGAAGCAGACGGCTAGGTCGGATTCTCCAAAGGCCTAACCGAAGTCAAGTATCTGCTTTCGGGAATCTCTTAGGACTTGGGAAAGATCACCGAGTTGGATTCTCCATGCCCGCCCAAAATCCTTTGCACATTTCAGCTGTTTGCGCGTCCCGCGCAGCTTGTGCGGTGGCAGGTATAATCCTTCTGCTTTTGCAGCTGCTTAGCCCGGCGCTGGCGAGTCCCGGGCAAAGCATGTGGGTTGAGATCTGCTCGGAGGGCGGCGCGGTCTGGGTCGAGGTTGATCTTGAAAAAGGCGATGCAGACCCGACCGCACCTTGCCCCAAATGCGCCGATTGCGCGCTGTGCGCCGTGACCGGTACCGCACCTCTGCCCATGCCGCTGGAAGTGACGCAACGGGGAAGGGTTCAATTCTTTTCTTGCCAAAACAACAGGTCCTTCGAGCTAAATGGCTCTGACCGGCTGTGGCCAGAAACCCGGGGTCCTCCCCCTGCACCAGAATCTAAAACCGAACGCGCCCCGCGCGCGTCCATGGCGTCCACCCCAATCATCGGAGGTGTGCCGTGGTCGTAAGTCGCGCAATCCATTTCCTGCTGGCCTTTTTTCTGTCCTGCCTGATGGCGATCAGCGCACATGCCGACAGCCTTGCCAGCTTTCTGCCAGAACTTGAGCCCGCGGACCTGATCCCCGGCGCCGAGGCATTTGGCCCGATCAGAAAAGACATTCCGGTTGCGCCGATCCTGAAAGGGGGCAAAACGATTGCCTGGGCCTTTCTGACCTCGGATTTCGTGGGCACCACAGGCTATTCCGGCAAACCCATTCACGTCGTTGCAGCGATCGACAATGATGCGGTGCTTACTGGCGTTAAGCTGGTCAAGCATTCGGAACCCATCGTACTGATCGGGATTCCGAACACGCGTATGGTCGAACTGACCGAAGGCTATGCCGGACTGGACCTTAGGGTTGAGGCTGAAACAGGCGGTGAGGGCCATGACCTCGACATTATCTCGGGCGCGACTGTCACAATCATGGTGATCGACGATAGTCTCGTGCGTGGCGGCATCAAGGTAGCGCGGGCGCTGGGGCTGGGTGGCTTGTCACCGCTGCAGGCCGACGGGCCGAAGCGCGAAGTCGATATGGCACAAGACACCACTTATGACTGGACAACGCTTTCGGGTGACGGCTCGGTCCGACGCCTGACACTGGATGTCGGTCAGGTCAACGCTGCGTTCGAGGCCACCGGCGACCAGCGCGCCATCAGGCGCCGTGAACGGGGCGCGCCCGACGACACCTTCATCGATATGCATCTGGCGTTGGTTTCAGTCCCGTCGATCGGCAAGTCGCTGCTGGGCGAGGCCGAGTATCAAAACCTGACCGAGTGGCTGGGCGAGGGCGAGCAAGCCATCCTGGTGCTGGGTCGTGGCGCCTATAGCTTCAAGGGGTCAGGCTATGTACGTGGCGGAATTTTCGACCGTATTCAGCTGATTCAAGGTGATAATTCGGTACGCTTCTTTGATAAACAGCAAGAGCGTCTGGGCAGAGTTGCGGCCGCCGATGCGCCCAGTTTCACGGAGCTGGATATCTTCAAAATCCCCGCTGAGGCAGAGTTTGATCCGGCCGAACCCTTCCGCCTGCAACTGTTGGTGCAACGCGCCGTCGGTGCGGTTGAAAAGACATTCCTGACCTTCGATTTGGGCTACAAACTGCCTGAGCAGTACCTGTTGCCAGTCGTAGCCCCCACCGTTGTGGATGACGCCACAGGTGAAGCTGCTGCCAAAGCCGCTCTTTGGAAACGTATCTGGAAGGATCGCACAGTCGAGATTGCCGGTCTGGGCGTCATGCTGCTGATACTGACGGCGACCTTCTTTTTCCAGTTCCATGCCACGATGAACGCGCGGGTCTTTTACTGGTTCCGCATCGGCTATTTGACAATGACCCTGTTCTTCATCGGCTGGTACGCGAATGCCCAGTTGAGCGTGGTGAACCTGATGGCGCTGGCGGGCAGTTTGCGCACAGGTTTCTCATGGGATGCCTTCCTACTGGACCCGCTGGTGTTCATCCAATGGTTCGCCGTGGCAGCCGCCCTGTTGTTCTGGGGACGCGGTGCCTATTGCGGCTGGCTGTGCCCATTTGGCGCGCTGCAAGAACTGACCAACAAGATCGCGCGGGCTTTTCGCGTGCCGCAATGGACCCTGCCCTGGGGCCTGAATGAACGGCTGTGGCCCGCGAAATACATGATCTTCTTGGGTCTCTTCGGCCTCAGCTTTGTCTCCATCCCGCTGGCCGAGAAGTATGCCGAGATCGAGCCTTTCAAGACCGCGATCATTCTGAAATTCATGCGCGACTGGCCGTTTGTGGTTTTTGCGCTGGCCCTGTTGGGGATCGGCCTGTTCGTTGAGCGGTTCTACTGCCGCTATCTCTGCCCGTTGGGCGGAGCACTGGCGATCCCGGCCCGCATGCGCATGTTCGACTGGCTACGCCGTTACAAGGACTGCGGCACCCCCTGTCAGACCTGTGCCAATGAATGCCCCGTTCAGGCGATCCACCCCACAGGTGAGATCAATCCGAACGAGTGCGTCACCTGCTTGCATTGTCAGGTGCTCTACCAGTCCGAGGACAAATGTCCCGTCGTTATCCGTCAACTGAAACGGCGGGCCAAGACTGGGTCGGTCGATCTCAAGACCCCACTCGGACAACCACCGGCGAACCATCCAAACGCCAAACCGAAAACCGTTTCCTAAAAGGAGGAACGATCATGTCGGAACATGACAACAAACTAACCGTCACACGCCGCGGTATGCTGGGGGCAACCGCCACCGGTGCCGTGCTGGCCGGAACCGGTCTGGGATCAACCCTGATGACCGCAAAACAGGCCAGCGCCGCGGCCAAAGCCAATCTCGAACCTGGTGAGTTGGACGAATACTACGGCTTCTGGTCCTCGGGTCAGACCGGTGAGCTGCGCATTCTGGGCTTCCCGTCCATGCGCGAGCTGATGCGGGTGCCGGTGTTCAACCGCTGTTCGGCCACCGGTTGGGGTCAGACCAATGAATCGCTAAAGATCATGACCGATGGCCTGCTGCCGGAAACTAAGGAATTCCTCGCCAAGCGCGGCATGAAAACCTACGATAACGGTGACCTGCACCACCCGCATATGTCGTTCACCGACGGCACCTACGATGGCCGTTACCTGTTCATGAACGACAAGGCCAACACGCGCGTTGCTCGCGTACGCTGCGACGTAATGAAGTGCGACAAGATCACCGAAATCCCGAACGCCAAGGCGATCCATGGTCTGCGTCCGCAGAAATTCCCGCGCACTGGTTATGTTTTTGCCAATGGCGAAGATGAAACTCCATTGGTCAATGACGGCACTGTGCTGGACGATCCGTCGCAATACGTGAACATCTTCACCGCGCTGGACGGCGACACTATGGAAGTGGCATGGCAGGTGATCGTGTCGGGTAACCTCGACAACACCGACTGCGACTATCAGGGCAAATACGCCTATTCGACCTCGTACAACTCGGAAATGGGTATGAACCTGGCCGAGATGACCGAGAACGAGATGGACCATGTTGTTGTCTTCAACCTCGCCGAAATCGAAGCAGGTATCGAAGCAGGTGACTATCAGGAGCTGAAAGGCGTCAAGGTTCTGGACGGCCGTAAGGGTCAGAACAAGAAGTACACCCGTTACATCCCGATCCCGAACTCGCCGCACGGCATCAACACTGCGCCTGACGGCAAGCATGTCTGCATCAACGGTAAGCTGTCTCCGACCGTATCGATCATGGACGTCACCAAACTGGACGCTCTGTTCGAAAGTGATGCCGATCCACGGTCCTGCATCGTGGGTGAGCCGCAGCTGGGTCTTGGCCCGCTTCACACTGCTTATGACGGCCAGGGCAACGCGTTCACCACGCTATTCCTGGACAGTCAGATCGTGAAGTGGAACCTCGACAAGGCAATCGAGGCTTACGGCGGCGCCGATGTTGACCCGATCATCTCGAAAGTCGATGTGCATTATCAGCCGGGCCATAACTCGACCACCATGGGTGAAACCAAGGAGGCTGATGGTAAGTGGCTGATTTCGATGAACAAGTTCTCGAAAGACAGGTTCTTGAACACGGGTCCGCTTAAGCCTGAGAACGAGCAGCTGATCGATATCTCAACCAACGAGATGAAGGTGGTTCACGACGGGCCGACCTTTGCCGAGCCGCATGACTCGATCATGGTGCGCGCTGACATCGTCAACCCGGTCAACGTCTGGGACCGTAACGACATCACCTGGGAGGACGCCCGCAAACAGGCTGAGGCCGATGGCATCGATCTGGAAGATGGTGCTGAGGAACCAATCCGGGACGGCAACAAGGTGCGGGTCTACATGACTTCGCAGGCCCCGACCTTCAGCCTTGAGAAGTTCACCGTCAAACAGGGCGACGAGGTGACGGTTTACATCACCAACCTGGATGACGTGGACGATGTGACCCACGGCTTCTGCCTGGGCAACTACGGCATCGCGATGGAAGTGGCTCCGATGGCAACCGCATCGGTCACCTTCACCGCCGACCGCCCGGGCGTGCACTGGTTCTATTGTCAGTGGTTCTGTCACGCGCTGCACATGGAAATGCGCGGCCGGATGCTGGTCGAACCGGCGGGGGCATAACTCATGCGTTGGCCCCTGCTCATACCGCTCCTGCTCGGCTCGCCCCTTTGGGCGGCGGATTGGGATGTGCCCAACCGGGCGGGGGCCATCAATGAAACACTGGCGCAGGCGGCGGATGGAGACACCCTTCGCCTGAGCCCCGGTGTCTACTCTGAGACATTGGTTCTGGACCGGCCCGTCATTATTGACGGGCAGGGGCAGGCCACCATTGACGGACAAGGCGTCGGCAGCGTCATCACCGTGACCGGACCGGGCGTGACCGTACGCGGTCTGACAGTGATTGGTTCGGGCTCGAGCCATGATGGGATCGACAGTGGCATTCAGCTGGTCAAAACGGCCCATGCGCCGGTGATCGAAGGCAATGTGTTGCTGGGCAATCTCTATGGCATCGACATCCACGGCGCCAAGGACAGCGTCGTGCGCGGCAACCGGATCGAAGGGCGTCAGGACAAGCGGATGAATGACCGCGGCAACGGCGTCTATGTCTGGAACGCACCGGGTGCGCGGGTCGAAGACAATGATATCCGGTACGGGCGCGATGGGATCTTTGTGAACTCGTCCAAGAAGAACACCTTTACTGGAAACCTGTTCCGCGACCTGCGGTTCGCGGTGCACTACATGTATGCCGACGACTCGGTGGTCAGCGATAACGTCTCGATCGGCAATGATCTGGGCTATGCGGTGATGTTCACGACCAATGTCAAAGTCACCGGCAATGTGTCGATTGATGATCGCGAACATGGTGTGATGCTGAACTACGCCAACAAGAGCGTGATTTCCGGGAACGTCGTTAAGGGTGCAAAGGAGAAATGCACCTTCCTGTATAACTCGAACAAGAACGAATTCACCGACAACTGGTTCGAGGGTTGCGGCATCGGCATTCACTTCACTGCTGGGTCAGAACGTAACCGTATCGTCGGCAACGCCTTTGTCGGAAACCGGACTCAGGTGAAATACGTTTCGACCAAGTGGGTCGAGTGGTCTGAAGACGGGCGCGGCAATTACTGGTCCGATTTCGCCGCCTATGATGTGGATGGCAACGGCGTCGCTGATGCCCCTTATCGCCCCAATGACTCGATGGACCATGTGCTGTGGACCCAACCCGCAGCCAAGCTGCTGCTCGGCTCCCCTGCCGTGCAGCTGGTGCGCTGGTCGCAATCAGCCTTCCCGGCACTATTGCCGGGGGGTGTGATGGACAGCAATCCATTGATGCGAGCCCCTGAACCCTCAGCTATGAAAAAGGTGCCTCATGACGGATAAGGCCCTAACGATAAACAACGTCTGTAAGGACCGAGGCAAAACCCGCGTTCTTGACGACATCACCCTGTCTCTTGCCCCTGGTCAGCGCGTGGCGCTACTGGGCCATAACGGCGCCGGCAAATCGACCCTGATCAAATCCATCCTTGGCCTGATCCCGATTGAGGGCGGAGCCATTCGGATCGGAAACGCCACTCCTGGCAGTGCGCAGGCGCGACGGGATACGGCGTATTTGCCCGAAGCGGTGTCCTTCCACCCGGCGCTTACGGGCCGGGAACAGCTGACTCTGTTCGCGCAGCTCTCGGGATCCAAGGCCGATGTGCCCGGCCTGCTGGAACGTGTTGGCCTCAGCGACGCGCTGGACCGACGGATCGGGACCTACTCCAAGGGGATGCGGCAACGTCTGGGATTGGCGCAAGTGCTGCTGGGCCAGCCGAAAGTGGCATTGCTGGACGAGCCGACGAGCGGACTGGACCCGATTTCTCGGCAGGATCTGTACGCCATCATCGACGAACTGGCCGCAAAAGGCACCGCCGTCCTGATCGCATCGCATGCCCTGACTGAGGTCGAGGCCCGCACAGACCGGATCGCAATCATGCGCGGGGGCCGGATGGTGGCCGATGACACGTTAAACAACCTTTCGGCGCTGGCGGGTCTGCCAATCCGCCTGAAGGTGCGCGCCAGCTCTAACCCTGACGCCTTGGCCGCCAAACTGGGCGGCAGCCGGATCAATGGCGCGTCCGTTGAGTTGCTCTGCACCGTCGACGACAAGATGGAGGCCCTGCGCCGGATCGCCGGCTTGGGCGATGCGGTGGCAGATGTGGAAGTGACACCTCCCAAGCTGGAAGATCTCTATCGCTACTATGCACAGGAGAAGAGGCCATGACCCGCTTCCTCGCCATCACCCGCACTGAAATGTTGATCCTGCGCCGCAACCGCTGGCTGCTGATGGCAACACTGATCATGGTGTTATTCGCGCTGGCACTTACCTTTGCAGGCAGTGCACCCACAGGCACGCTTGGCGTTGATATGCTGACTGTCTCGGTTGCCTCGATGACGACGCTGTCGGTCTATCTTGCCCCCCTACTGGCATTGATGATTGCCTTTGACGCCATCGCAGGCGATGTGGATCGGGGCAGCTTATCGCTGCTCTTGTCCTATCCCGCCGGGCGCGGAGAAATCCTGTTGGGAAAATTCACCGCCCATTTGTCGGCGCTTGCCTTTGCGATGACCATCGGTTTTGGCACAGCTGGCGCGGTGGCAGCATGGTTCGGTGGCGCCGGTCCAGAAAGCCTGTTGGCTCTGGTCCGTCTTATCCTCACTTCGATCGTGCTGGGCGCCGTGTTTCTCGCACTGGGATACTTGCTGTCCGCCCTGGCAAAGGGGGCCACGGCGGCAGCAGGTCTGTCGGCCGGGCTCTGGCTGGTTTTTGTCGTCCTCTATGATCTGGGCCTGTTGGGGGCCGTCGTCATGGACAAGGGCGGCACCTTCACTCAATCCGTCTTTCCATGGGTGATGGTGGCCAACCCGGCCGACGCTTTCCGTCTGTGGAATATCGCCGCAACCGAGGGCGTCGCGATGGCATCCGGCATGACCGGCGCAGCGCAGGCTCTGCCCGTCTGGGCCGCCCCGTTGTCTTTGCTGATCTGGCCCCTGCTAGGCCTTGCACTTGCCCGGCTCGCGTTCCGAAGGGTCGAGCCATGAAGCGTCTTTTCCTGATTGCTCTACTCGCCCTGACTGCCTGTAAGGAAGAACAGATTGCCGCGCCTGACCCGGTCGATCTGACGCCAGACGCACTCAGCTTTTTTTGCCAGATGAATATTGCTGAACATGGTGGTCCCAAAGGACAGATTCACCTCGACGGCTATCCCACACCACTGTTTTTTGCGCAGGTTCGCGACATGGTTGCCTATCTCAAAAGCCCCGAACGCGAGGCAGCCATTGTTGCAATCTATGTCAGCGATATGGGAACCGCCCCAAGCTGGCATCAACCAGGTCAATCCAACTGGATCAATGCCGAAGGTGCGACTTTCGTCGTCGGGGCCAATGTCGCCGGCGGCATGGGCGCGCGCGAGGTCGTGCCCTTTGCAGACCCGACCGACGCGGACAGCTTCATCATCCTGTACGGAGGGTCCGCTTTGCCCCTGACTGACATACCCGACGCCGAAGTGCTTGGCCCCGTCGATCTGGACCTGAAACTGGAGACACCAGCATGAGCCGTTTGTCCCGACGTCGTTTTCTGATCATGTCTGCGGCATGCGCCGCGCTACCGGCGGTCGCATCTGGCGCACCAGTCGCGCATTGGCGTGGCATCGCGCTGGGGGCCAGGGCTAGCCTTGACCTTGTTGGCCTTTCTGAGGCAGAGGCGGCGCCCCTGCTGTCATCAATCGAGGCTGAACTGAACCGGCTGGAAGATATCTTTAGTCTGTACCGATCGCGATCACAGATTTCAGAGCTGAACCGAAGCGGATTGCTGCAGCAACCAGCCCCCGAACTGTTGAATGTACTGAGCCTGTGTTCGACCCTTCACAGTGCATCAGACGGGGCTTTTGACCCCACAATACAACCCGTCTGGAGGGCGATGGCCGCGCGCGCCAGCGCATCTGAATTGACTGCCGCCCAAGAAACTGTCGGCTGGCACCGAGTCCGATATGACGCTGATGCGATCCAGCTGCCGGAGCCCGGTGTCTCAGCCTTGACATTGAACGGTATCGCACAAGGCGCAATCACCGATCGCATTGCGGCGCTGTTACGGTCCTTTGGCTTACGCGATGTTCTGGTTAACATGGGAGAAATCGCGGCAATGGGTCAGCGAGGTGACGGGCAAGACTGGCGGGTCGGCCTTGCTGGTCACAATAATCAAGTCCTCAAGAAGATCACTTTGCGAGAACGCTCAGTAGCCACATCATCGGTTGCAGGCACACTCTTGCCGGGCGACCACGGCCATATCCTGAACCCATTCGGCCCAAGCCCAAGCAACCACACTGTTTCCGTTTCCGCACCCAATGCAGCCTTAGCTGACGGTCTGTCCACAGCTCTTTGCGCCGTCCCAAAGGAATGGACCGGTAGAATTCTGCAGAGTTTTCCATTGGCCAGTTTGGAGTTGAGCGGATAATCCGCAGTCTGTTCCAAGGCAGTCAAATCGGCAAATTGGACCTGTCCGCTGAATCAACTTTACCGGTGGTCAACCTTTCGAGCGCCAGCAGCCTCATACCGAACAGTCATCCGAATTCAGAAACACCCCGGTAGTGCCGGCTCTTGCAACACCAACGGTACCGATTTCGGTGGTTTTAGCGGATTTGCCGACAATCCAGGCACCAATGGTCGATCACGAGAGCAAGCTTCGAACCTACCGCGTCCCGCGAGGATTTCGAAGGGCCGGGTCATTGAGTGCTGGAAACGGAACACCCGACCTTCCGATCACGTTATTTCTTGGCGGATGTGGCGGGTAAAGCCTTCAAAACGTGTAAGCCATCACAAAAAACATCATATGAAGATTTGGTGGCGGAGACGAAGGGATTCGAACCCTCGAGACCCTTCCGGGCCTACTCCCTTAGCAGGGGAGCGCCTTCGACCACTCGGCCACGTCTCCGCTGGCCGGTGTATTCGATAAGCGCCAAGAAATACAAGGGACCTCGTGAAAAAATCTTCAAAAAGTCAAATCCATGATGTCTATGGCTTTCGGGCTTGATCAAAGGCAGCCGCGAAACGTCACCCGCAATGCGTGTCTGCCGGGCCTTCCATAAGGCGATCAGACCCAAGAGACATCGGCTGGGAAAGCGAGCGACGGCCCAACGAAACACTGAATTGAAAAGGGCCCTGTCCGAGACACCGGCAATGTACAAACAGAGAGTTTCCGAAGCGCCGGGTCAGTCCAATTAGGTGGGAATTTTCTCCAGCTTCATAGAAAACTTGCCAAACACATAGGCATTAAGGCATATTTGCTTAGATTTTTTACAAATAATACAAAGAAATAAATTCCACGAGGCACAGACCGGGCAGCGGGCGCATTGCGCTCTGGAATAACCTTGGGGAAGGGATAATTAGTTTGGTCTGGTTAAGAGTGTTGTGTGTTTCCTGTTGTGTTTTGATACTGCCGTCGCAGATCCTGGCCAACATTGGTACTGTCGTAAGCGTCAAACAAGGCGCAGAAATTACCCGAGCCGGGAATTCCCGGCCACTGCTTGAAGGCATGGAAGTTGCCTCGGGTGATTCCATATCCACAGACAGCAGAGGGGTAGTTCAGCTGATCTTTGTTGACGAAACGAAGATCGCGATAGGGCCTAATGCAAAGATGGCGCTGGATGTGACCATGTTGCGAAACAAGAAGAAGGCCAAGAATTTTGCCGTTCAGGCCTTGGGTGGAAGCTTTCGTTTCATCTCGGGCAACAGCAGAAAACGTGCCTATTCCATCCAGACCCCCACTGCGACAATGGCTGTGCGTGGGACCATATTCGACATGTGGGTTGTGCCTGGCACCCAAAGCTCGATGCTGGTGCTGGAAGGCACCGTGCAGATGTGCGGCCTGAAAGGCGGCTGCAGATCAACTGGACGTCAATGCAGCCTGTTTGCCACCAGTCAAAAAGGCAAGGTGGGCCGCCCGGCCGATCAGGCACAGTACGACGAAGCAGTTAAAAATGGATTTCCGTTCATTCAGTCTCAGGAACGGCTTCTGAGTCCGCTGCGCGTGAATATCGAAGGCTGCGCCGGAGAATCTGCACCAGTGCAGCCCATCGAAAAATCCGACGCTCCCGAGCCCCGCCCAGCGCCCCCGCAGCGGCAAGCGGTGAAGGCTTCGGTAGCATCTGCACCCGTCGAGGCGCCCAGTATAGAAGGCGGTGCAGCGCCGGATACGAAACCGAATAGACCTGTTAACTGAGCATCGGCTGATATGGGTAATCGGTAATGTCGGGCAGTGAAAGCGACCACTGTCTTCGGAGGCAACCGTGACGGTTAAGTCGAAAGAACGGAGCACTCGCCGCAGGGGTTTTCGCCTTGTGGGTTTGTGCCTGATCCTGTTTGGATGCTTTGTCAGGGTCATAGATCCGTTTCCCGTGCGCATGACTCGGCTGATATATTTCGACATCCTTCAGCGCATGGCCCCACGCGATTACACCCCCGACCTGCCTATCCGTGTTGTCGACATAGACGAACAGTCACTAGCCAACTGGGGGCAATGGCCGTGGCCGCGCAATCTTATGGCTCAGATGGTTGAAAACCTCGGCCAAAATGGAGCTGCGGTCATCGCTTTTGACATGCTGTTTGTCGAACCCGACCGCTATTCGCCTGCTCGATTATTGGAAGACCCTGCGTTGGCCGAGGTGCTCTCGGTCGATGAAGACGCCCAAAACCTGGACAACGATGTTTTTTTCGGAGCCGAAATCGCCAAATGGCCGGTTGTTCTGGGTGTAGCGGCCCGTGTGGCCGATGATGGTCAGCCCGTCATATCCAAGGCGGGGATCATCGAGATCGGTGAGTCTCCGACCTCAGGGCTAGTCCAGGTTCCGCATTGGACTCCTCCTGCTCCGCCACTTTATTCAGATGCAACAGGCATTGGGGGCGTGAATGTCTCACCACTTGGTGGGACCGGTGTGGTCCGCCGGGTCCCGGTACTTTGGGGGGGACCGGATGGCGCCCTGCCAAGCCTGGGAATTGAGGCCCTTAGGGTGGCCTTGGGGGAAACAGTCCTTTTCGCCGAGGGCGCGTCCGATGAATCCGGTGTCATGCTGGCGCTTGAACTGGGCGATTTTCGATTGCCAACAACTCAGAACGGCGAAGTCTGGATCCGGTACAGGCGAGACCGGCCTGAACTGTATGTTTCTGCCAATGACGTTATGACGAATCCGGATGATCCTGCGCTGCGGTCCCGGATCGAAAACCAGATTATTCTTGTTGGCACCTCTGCGGCGGGTCTGTTTGATATGCACCAGACCTCGCTCGGAGAATCCGTGCCCGGCGTCTCGATCCACGCGCAGTTACTTGAACAAGTCCTAACGGGCGAAATGCTCAGCCGATCCGATGTGACCGCTGCGCTTGAGTTGGTCTCATTCGTCTTACTGGGGTTAGTGGTCGTCGCCGTCATGTCCAGCTTTGGTGCGGTCGCATCCTTCATTGCGGGTGGCGTATCTGCAGCCGTTGTTGTGCTGATCAGCTGGATGGCCTTTCAAAATCAACTCGTATTATTTGACGCAACCTTCCCACTTGCTGGTGGGATGGCGAATTTCGGGCTGTTGGCCGGATATCTATTCATTTCGACCGAGCGAGAGAAAAGAGCGATCCGAAAGATTTTTTCTCACTATGTCGCTCCTGAAATTTTGGATGAAATGGAAGGCTCGGACCATCAGTTGGTCCTTGGTGGAGAAACACAAGAGATCACCGTCATGTTCGCCGACATCCGTGGATTTACCCCGTTATCCGAGTCGGTTTCGGCCACGGAGCTCGTCGCCATTCTGAATGAGCTGTTTTCACAGGTCGGAGATCAGATTTTGCACGAGCGAGGCACAATCGACAAATTCATCGGCGACGCAGTCATGGCGTTCTGGAACGCTCCGCTTCCGGTCGAAAATCATCCCTGTCGCGCTGCACGGGCAGCCTTGATGATGCGCGGTGCATTGGCACAGTTCAATAGGTCCGAAATCATGCGCGAACGGCCACCCATTGCGCTGGCCACTGGCTGCGCGACAGGACAGGCCTGTGTGGGCAATATCGGGTCGCGGCGGCGGTTCAATTATACTGTGATCGGAGATGTGGTGAACGTCGCCGCCAGGATCGAACAAAGCTGCCGACATGTCGACTATGACATCCTGGTTTCGAATTCAGTTTACATTCTAGGCAAACAAGAGTTGGCGATGTTGGAAGCTGGGTTTGTGGACCTGAAAGGAAAAAAGAACCTGGAGCCCGTTTACATATTGATTGGCGATCAGGACATGCTCGACAGCGAGGCATTCCAGAACTTACGCGATGCGCATGCTCAACTTTTGTCGGCCATACGTGCGCGTGAACCGCTGGAGCGCACCGATGAGCTGCGCCAAAACTGCATCGACATTGCCAAAGAAATCGAACCCGGTCTTCTGTCCTTTTATCGCGCGCTGTCTGGGCGCACTGCGGATTTTCTGTCCGATGTCCAATCAAACAAGCTGTTGTTCAGTCATCACGCCCGTGAAGGACAAAATCTGGCCTAGCGGACCCAGAGCCATTGCAACTTTCAAGCGAGCATGTGAACCCCATAGAACCGCCCTGAAGCAGGCGCGGAAGTTGGGGAACCATATTGCTAAAGCCAAATCATCCATCCTGAACTTGGCTCCTTACTTCTGGCCTGAAGAAACTGGATCAGCACCTTACTGCACCGAGCTGACCATGTTGGGTGCTCATCGTGAAACAGACGCCATTATGGCCTATGTTCCGACTATTCTGACCTTGTTTGGCGCCCACACGCTTACCGAAGCAATCAAAAATGGCACGTCACCGAAAACGCGTTTTTCGCCCCCAAACACAGACCAGCCTGCGGTCTCCTGGGCATTTGCGGGGTCGGGCTTCTAAGCAACCTGTCCCGCGAGAAAGGGCTGTACGATTTTCTTGAAACAGCCGGATCTCTGCACTCTCTCGGGGTTGAAGTCGAAATGATCCTGGCCGGACCGGCCCACTGGAGCAAGACCTGACCTCGATCAAAGCCGCCGTCGCCAAAGACGAGATCAGATGGGACAGCCCGCTATATGGCGAAAAAAGCAGCAATTATATGATGAGATTGACGTGTTTCTGTTTCCAACTCGATATAGTTTCGAAGCTCAACCAACTGTAATCTACGATGCCTTCGCGTCGGACACAGCCGTGACCTCTTTCGCGCGCAGAGCTATCGAAGAACAGGTTCAGGTTTGCATTGCGACCGTCGCCGTCGATCAGAGCTTTCACGAAACCGCCACCCAATTCCCCACGGGTTCCTAAGAAAGGCCGATCACGCGACCAACAGAATGACCACACCATTGGAGCATTTGGGCAAATCTATCTAATGTGAGGCCGCATTAGACGAATAGTAATACGCGATGGCCTGCGTCCTATTCTTAACCGATAGTTTTTCGTAAATGTTTGACAGGTGAAATTTCACGGTATTGGTCGATATCTGAAGCTCTTTGGACAACTCGCGGTTGGACATGCCCTTGGCTAGAGCTTCCAGAATCGCGCGCTCTTTCCGCGACAGGCTGTGGATCGGATTCTGTTGCATCTGGCGGACATCGATGAACGGAAACACCATCTTGCCAGCAGCCACGTCCGCGCAGGTTTCCAGCAACGCTTCAACTTCACCAGACCGGGATGAGAACCCCGCAGCTCCTGCCTGCATTGCAAGGCGCGGAACATCTCCGACATCATCGCCGTAAATGACAAAACGGGGCGCGCCTTCCTGTTCTCGCAAAACCTCGATCAATTTGGCCGCGCCAAGAACAGGCAAGCTCCAGGAAATCACACACACCTGGACCGGAACTCTCATGACCGCGCCCAGGAACCCTTCAGCTGTCGCCGATGTGGCAACCAAAGAGAATCGCGGATCACGTTCAAAAATCTCCGACATGGCCGATAAGACCAGCGGATTGTTGTCGGCAAGCATGACGTCAATCGGTAGTTGTGAAGGCTCTGTCATTGATTTTACATCCAAATCCTCAAGAAACTACCCATTCGTATAGGGCAAAACTTGGTATACTTCGGTATTCTTGCCAATACGGGTAGGTTTTTCCCCATCCCATTAGAAGTCCTAAAGCAGTAGTAAGTTACGTTGCGCGATGACGCAAGCAAGGCTTTCCTGATCCACAACGAGATGTCTGGGCGTGGTTGACCACCCCAACGATCAAGGAGGATCGCAATGACTTTCCAGATTTATCCAACGCTCGAAATCCCCGAGACGCTGGCCGCAGGCCCCGGGCCGGGCAATACAGACGCGCGCGTTCTACAAGCCTTTTCCAGCGCCGGAGTTGCGGATCACATGCAGGGCGACGTTTTGCGCGGCATGATCGAATGCAAGCACATGCTGCGCGAAATCTGGGGCACCACGAACATATACACCTTTGCGGTCGCAGGCACTGGTTGGAGCGCTTTGGACACCATGTTCTCGGCTGTCATGCCCGGTGACAAGGTTGTTGCGTTCAACAACGGGACCTTTTCGGGCATCGATACACTGACCCTTCGGATCAAGGCAGCGACACCGGACGAACATGCTGCCAACCCCTTGGATCCGCAGGCCGCCAGTGTCACGATCATCGACGTGCCGCATGGTCAGTCGGTGACCGGTGACATGGTCGAAGCCGCACTGGCTGAACACAAGCCCAAATGGGCGTTTATGGCACATTGGGAAACGGGATCAGGACGCATCAATGATTTGCGCGGTTTCTCGGATGCCTGCGAGCACCATGGTGCAATGGGTCTGATCGACGCCGTTTCGTCTTTGGGTGTCGAAGATTTCCGGGTTGATGATTATCCGGGCATCGCGGGCTGGGCCTCTTGTCCGCAAAAGGGCCTGTGCTGCTTGCCGCTTACCTATGCTCCCGTCAGTTTTACCGACGCATATATCGACAACCTGAAAGCAACGGGTGCCTACAGCTATGTTCACAATCCCATTTTCGAGGCCCGCCACTGGGGCATCGTCGATGGCCAGGATGTTGAAAAAGGCACATATCACCGAACACATTCGGGCTATGCCGTCGCGGCCTTTCATGAATCGTTACGCCTGACCCTGCAGGAGGGGCTAGCGAAGCGCGCGCATGCCTACAAAACGCACGAGGCCGTGCTGCGCGATGCCGTCATTGCGATGGGCTGCGAGGTCACCTCGGACATGTCCAGCCTTGTGGTGCTGAACCTGCCCGCTGAACTTGCAGGCCGCGAAATGGAGCTGGTGCAGAATTGCCGGGCCCGGGGCTTTGGCATCTGGCCAACCCTCAGCGCACCTGTTCAGGTCCGCATCGGCATCCTGAACCAACTGAATCATCAGTCGATCGGCCGCATCGTGCATTTGTTTGCCGAAGCAATCCGCGAGATGGGTGGTTCGGTGAATCTCGAAGCGATCGAAGCGCTTCTGGAAAGCCGCTACGGCACATCTATCGCTGCATAAACGGGAGGAAATGCAGATGGATATCCACGAATATCAGGCGAAAGAACTTCTTTCGAATTTCGGCGTCGAAGTCCCTTCGGGGGCCTTGGCCTACAGCCCCGAGCAAGCTGCCTATCGTGCACGTGAGCTGGGCGGCGACAAGTGGATTGTAAAGGCTCAGGTTCACGCAGGTGGCCGCGGCAAAGCTGGGGGCGTAAAGCTGTGCAATTCGGAAAGCGAAATATACGCAGCCTGTGAGGAGATGTTTGGCCGCAAGCTGGTGACGCATCAGACCGGACCCGATGGCAAAGGCATCTATCGCGTCTACGTCGAATCTGCCGTTCCGATCGATCGGGAAATCTATCTGGGTTTTGTGCTCGACCGCACAAGCCAACGCGTGATGATCGTCGCCTCGTCCGAGGGCGGAATGGAGATCGAGGATATTTCCGCAAAACGCCCTGAAAGCATTGTCCGCTCCATCGTCGAACCTGCGGTAGGTCTGCAGGAGTTTCAGGCGCGCGAGATTGCCTTCAATCTGGGACTGGAGCCCCGTCTGATCCAAAACATGGTCCGCACCCTCCAAGGGTGTTACGCCGCTTTCAACAAGCTGGACGCGACTATGGTTGAAATCAATCCGCTCGTCATCACCGGCGACGATCGAGTGTTGGCGCTGGACGCCAAGATGAGCTTTGACGACAACGCCTTGTTCCGCCACCCGCAGGTCGCGGAGCTTCGCGACAAAAGCCAGGAAGACCCCCGTGAAAGCCGCGCGGCGGATCGTGGCCTGTCTTATGTCGGGCTGGACGGCAATATCGGCTGCATCGTGAATGGTGCCGGTTTGGCCATGGCGACGATGGACACGATCAAGCTGGCCGGGGGAGAGCCTGCAAACTTCCTCGATATCGGAGGCGGCGCGTCACCAGAACGTGTTGCCAAAGCTTTCCGATTGGTACTGTCCGACAAGAACGTCCAAGCGGTTCTGGTCAACATTTTCGCCGGCATCAACCGCTGCGACTGGGTTGCCGAAGGCGTCGTGCAGGCTCTGAAGGAACTGGATATCGACATCCCAGTCATCGTGCGCCTTGCCGGGACGAATGTTGAAGAAGGTCAGAAAATACTCGCCAAGTCCGGTCTGCCGATTATTCGTGCAACAACATTGATGGAAGCTGCCGAACGCGCCGTTGGTGCATGGCAAAACGATTTGACCCAAAACACCAAGATGAGGGCTGTGTAATGAGCATTCTTCTGGACCGCGACACCCGCGTTATTGTTCAGGGCATCACTGGACGTATGGCGCGCTTTCACACCAAGGATATGTTGGAATACGGCACCAATGTTGTTGGCGGTGTCGTCCCTGGCAAGGGCGGCGAAATCGTAGAAGGCGTGCCTGTCTTCGACACTGTCAAACAGGCGGTCACGGCCACCGGCGCAGAGGCCAGCCTTGTCTTCGTGCCGCCCCCGTTTGCGGCGGATTCGATCATGGAGGCCGCAGATGCCGGTATCCGTTATTGCGTTTGCATAACCGACGGCATCCCGGCGCAGGACATGATCCGCGTCAAACGCTATATGTATCGCTATCCCAAGGACAATCGCATGGTGCTGACCGGCCCGAACTGTGCTGGAACCATCAGTCCTGGCAAGGCCCTGCTGGGGATTATGCCGGGCCATATCTACCTGCCGGGCAATGTCGGAATCATCGGTCGTTCGGGCACGCTGGGCTATGAAGCCGCGGCGCAGCTGAAGGAGCGTGGCATTGGCGTCTCAACCAGCGTCGGTATCGGTGGCGACCCGATCAACGGCTCGTCATTCCGCGATATCCTTGAGCGGTTCGAACAGGATGAGGACACCGAGGTCATCGCCATGATCGGCGAAATCGGCGGCCCTCAGGAAGCCGAGGCGGCCGAGTATATCCGAGACCACGTCACCAAACCCGTCGTGGCCTATGTCGCCGGTCTGACCGCACCTAAAGGCAGGACCATGGGTCATGCCGGGGCTATCATCTCGGCATTTGGCGAAAGCGCCTCGGAAAAGGTCGAAATCCTATCGGCGGCGGGTGTGACTGTTGCTGAAAACCCTGCGGTAATTGGCGAGACCATCGCCCGCGTCATGGGAGAGGCTGCGTGATGGTCAAACCTTCGGTCCTTGTCACCCGTCGCTGGCCCGCCGCCGTCGAGGCGCAACTGGCCGAAAACTACAACACCGTACTCAACATCGGGGACAAACCATTGTCCCCTGCCGAGATCCGCGATGCGTTGAAACGCTATGACGCGGTTCTGCCTACGGTCACCGACACGCTCAGCGCCGAGGCGCTGGACGTATCTGCGGCGCAAACCAAAATCCTCGCCAATTATGGAGTTGGTTACAGCCATATCTGTGAACCCGCTGCGCGCAGCCTTGGTATGACCGTAACCAATACGCCTGATGTCCTGTCCGAATGCACGGCTGATCTGGCCATGACATTGCTGCTGATGGTAGCCCGCCGCGCCGGCCAAGGCGAACGTGAGCTGCGCGCGGGCGGCTGGACCGGCTGGCGTCCGACCCATCTGGTCGGCACCAAGGTCAGCGGCAAGACTCTGGGCATCATCGGTTTTGGCCGCATCGGTCAGGAAATGGCCCGTCGCGCGCACCATGGGTTTGGCATGAAAATTCTTGTCCAGAACCGCAGCACTGTCTCGTCCGAGGTATTGAAACAGTTCAACGCAACTCAGGTCGATACCGTAGACGATCTGCTGCCGCACTGCGACTTCGTCTCGCTGCACTGCCCGGGTGGGGCCGCAAACCGGCACCTGATCAACGGGCGCAGAATGGATCTGATGAAGCCCAACGCCTTCCTGATCAACACTGCGCGCGGTGAGGTCGTGGATGAGCACGCACTTGTGCAGTCGCTGATGTTCGACACGATCGGTGGGGCTGCTTTGGACGTGTTCGATGGCGAACCTCGCATTAGCCCGGATCTGTTGCAATGCGACAACCTGGTGATGCTACCCCATCTGGGTAGCGCCACAAAAGAATCGCGCGAGGCCATGGGCTTTCGCGTACTCGACAATCTGGCCGACTTCTTCGCAGGTCGCACCCCGCGGGACCAGGTGATCTGATGCAATCGCTGGCCCGCAATATTCCGTCCATCCCGGACCCTTCGGGCTATGCCGAGGAATTGCGCTCGGAACTGCGGGCGTTGTGGCGGAATATTCTGTCGAAGCGGGCGCCGCATGTGGCGACATGGGCCGAGGCCATGCCGTTGCAACCCATCCCTACAGGGCTCGAGGCAACGCCGTATCTGCAAGCCCTATCGATCTGGTTCCAACTGTTACGCATCATTGATGAAAACGCCCATGTTCGGGACCGGCGCCTGACCGAGACCCTAAGCGGCGCGGAAGCGGTCGAAGGCGGGTTTGCCGAGGTGTTGTCTGAACTGCAATTAACGGACAGCCAGACAAAAAAACTGACGGCTGACCTATGCGCCGGTCCCACCCTGACCGCGCACCCGACCGAGGCCAAACGGGTCACCGTTTTGGAAATTCACCGGCGGATCTACCGCAATCTTGTCAGTCTTGAAGTGCAACGATGGACCCCGACCGAACGCACCGAATTGCTGAATGGTCTGGAAGGCGAGATTGATCTTTTGTGGCTGACAGGCGAACTTCGCCTGTCGCGCCCAAGCCTGCGCGACGAGATCGAGTGGGGGTTGCAATTCTTCCGGGATGCAATCTTTGACGCCGTCCCGCAGGTCATGGATCGGTTCGATCAGGCCTGCCTGCATGTGTTGGGTCAGACTCTAGCCAAAACACCCAACATTCGCTTTCACAGCTGGATTGGCGGCGACCGAGATGGCAATCCGAATGTCACAACCGAGATGACCGCACTGGCCCTGCAACGCGGCCGTGAAACGGTTCAGGATCTTTATCGTCAGGCCATCGATCAAGCTGCAAGCCGGTTGAGCATCAGCGCGCTCATATTGCCGCTTCCTGAGTCAAACCGTGCACGTGTACAAGAAATTATCGACCGGACTCCGGACGACGATCGCAATCGAAACGAACCGTTCCGGCAGGCTCTCAATGCCATTCGCTATCGGCTGACCGATGGCGGCTATGATCACATCTCACAATTCGTAAGCGATCTTGGGGCACTTGATGCGGCTTTATGCGCGGTCAACGCCGACGTCCTGGCACAGAGGCATATCCGTCCGCTGTGCCGTGCCGCTATGGTTTTCGGGTTCCGAACCACAACCCTGGATATTCGTCAGAATTCAACCGTCACGAATGACGTTCTGACGGAACTTTGGTCACAATCCGGACATGCACCGGAATATGGCACGCCCGACTGGTCTACCCGTCTGCGATCAGAGCTGGCAGATCAAAACCTGCCCTATCAAAACCGCGAGGCGCTGAGCGATCAGGCGCAGGAAATGCTGGCGCTCTTATCGCTTGTTCATAGTGTTCGCTCGGGGCCGGACCCTAAGGCAATTGGGCCATTTATCCTGTCCATGACCCGGTCTGCCGATGATATTCTCGGTGTGTACCTGCTGGCCCGCTATTCCGGTTTCGGGTCCGAGACACTGGATATCTCGGTGGTGCCATTATTCGAAACGATTGCAGATCTTCGCAATGCCCCTGCGATCCTGCTGGACGTTTTGGCAGTACCGCTTGCCCGCCGCAGCCTCAAAACCGATGGAAATGAAATCGAAGTGATGCTGGGGTATTCGGACAGCGGCAAGGATGGCGGGTATTTCTGCTCAACATGGGAGCTGGAGCGCGCCCAACGTCGCATCGTGACGGCACTGGCTTCGCAAGGTTTCAAGGTCACGTTTTTCCATGGACGCGGCGGCTCAGTCAGTCGGGGCGGCGCTCCCACTGGGCGGGCGATTGCTGCGCAGCCCAGCGGAACAATTTCCGGGCGCTTGCGCGTAACTGAACAGGGCGAAGTTGTTTCGACCAGATACGCCAACCGCGGAACAGCCGCGGCCCATCTGGAACTGCTCCTCTCAAGCACGTTGCGTCATACCGCCAATCCCGGCGAAACCCTGGCACGGCCCGAGTTCGACGACGCGCTGGATGCTCTGTCGGAACTGTCACAGACAACCTATGTCTCGCTTTTGAAGATGCCAGGCTTTCTGGACTATTTCCAGCAGGCCAGCCCGGTCGAGGAATTAGCCCGCCTGAAAATAGGATCTCGTCCGGCACGTCGCTTTGGCGCGGCCAGTCTGGATGATCTGCGCGCCATTCCATGGGTTTTTGCCTGGTCGCAGAACCGCCACCTGATCACGGGCTGGTATGGTTTCGGGGCCGCAATGGCCAGCTTCCGCAAATTTCGTGGCGCGCGCGGTGATGAAGTGCTGCAGGATATGTTTCAGCACTCCCGGCTGTTCCGCCTTGCCGTCGATGAGATGGAGAAATCGCTCTATCAAGCGGATATGGGCATCGCCGCACAATACGGCGAACTAGTGCACGATGAGAACACCCGACAAATCGTCTTTCAGTCAATCAAAGCGGAATACGATAGCGCCTGCAGTGCAGTGCAATTTCTGACGGGAGGACAAACTATCGGACACCGTTTCCCTCGCCTGTGCGAGCGGTTTGATCGCAAACGGGCTGAACTGGCCCGCATTCACGCGCTGCAGGTCGAATTGCTGCGACAAGCTCGATCCGAACCTCAGGCAGGATCGGTTCCTGTTCCCCTGCTGCAATCCATGAACGCTATTTCCGCTGGCCTTGGCTGGACCGGCTAACCCTTTTTTGGAGGTTTCAAAGTGAACGCCCCGCAACGCACACAAGGTTTTTTCACCCAGTCTCTCTCAGCGCGCGACCCAGAGCTGTTCGGCTCGATCACGTCCGAGCTGGGCCGTCAGCGCGACGAGATCGAATTGATCGCGTCCG